>NZ_BAABBY010000007.1:0-430246 GCF_039538295.1 Pedobacter jeongneungensis
TGAGCGTAATTAATGCCGTTAGAAACAAAATAGCGCTAAGAATTGCTGCTGTTATTAAAAACCAGGAGAGCTATAAAAATAACTTTAATATTGCCGCTTAAAATTTGTTTTTATCATAACAATCATTGCGAGGAGGCACGACGAAGCAATCTTTTTTGCTATTTTTATTTTAATCTGTTGTTACCTGCAGGAAGATTGCTTCACTCCATCGTACATTCCTCTTCTTCAGTTCGCAATGACGTAACTGATATTTACCATTCTTTTACTATCTCCCATAAATCCTTCCATTCAGGATTCATGGACTGTATTAATTTTATCTTCTTTTTCCGGCTTCCGCCTTTAATTCTTTTTTCTTCTGCAATTGCTTCTTCTATTGAATCGTAAGAACAAAAATAAACAAGTTTAACTGCATTGTATTTAGCGGAAAAAGACTTTGGATGTTCCTTGTCTTTATGCTCTTTTACCCTAAACATGATATCTGCAGTAACACCAGTATATAAAGTGGTATGGGTAAAATTGGTAATGATGTAAACTGTTCCGCCGCGTTCCATTATTGTATTTAAATTTACCGCTAAATAGGAAAGATTGCTTCACTCCATGGCACATTCCCTTTCTTCAGTTCGCAATGACGTTGCAAAATCGTCATTGCGAGGAGGTTTTTTCAGCCGACAGCTTGTCCCGAATTTTAGGGGAAGTAACCTTTTTGCTTTTATTTATTTTGATCTATTATCGCCTTGCATGAAAGATTGCTTCACTCCACCACACATCCCTAGCCTCAGTTCGCAATGACGACAGAGAAATACGATTACTTTACCAAAGGCAACAACTGGTCGGCGACCAATTTATTGCCGGTTTCGTTCAGGTGGACTCTATCAACGGTTAAAACACCTTTTTCTTTATCCTCGGGATTATTTTTTGCTTCATAATCGGCAAAAATCTTTCTTAAATCGCATACAGGAAGGTTGTTTTTTGCAGCCAATGTTCTGATACCTTCAGCATATTTATTCAGGTCGGCATCTAATTCATTCGTACCGTCTTTTTTCTCGCCCACCACAGATGGGGTTACCAATACCACTTTGCTGCCCACACCCTGAATTTTATTGATCAAAGCCTGATAGAACTTTAAATATTTATCATAATCGGTTCCGGTGTGTGATGATTGTTTGTGCCAAACATCGTTAATTCCAACATAAATCACCACTAAATCGGGTTTCTTGTTCAAAACATCATCTTCTAAACGCAGGTAAAGATCGTACACTTTGTTCCCACCAATACCAGCACCGATTACATCGTATTTGGTAGAATCGAGCGATTTTTTAATCAGGGTTACATAGCCGTTTTTAGAAACGCCCTGCTGGGTAATCGAATCGCCGAAAAAAATAATCCGTTTTGGTTTAAATGTCATTGAAGTTAATGCAATTAAGCAAAAGCTTAGTAAAATACTTGTTTTTAATAGGGTTTTCATCGTTTATAATGGTTAGGTTATTTTTTATCGGTCTTTTTAAAATCAAGGTCCTGAAAATCGAAGCTGAAATCGGTTAATGGCGAGATGGCTTCAATTTTAAAACCATCGGCCGAAGCATTGTTATCTAAACTAAAATTTACGAAAGCATCGGCATCCAAACTTCTGTCATACCATTTTACAATAAAGGTATTGCCTTTATAATAGGTCATATCACCTTTCAGTTTTGGTGCATTTTTAGCCTGAAAATGCATTTTGCCATTTACCTCGCTGATGGTTACTTCTCCAAACCACGAATCGCGGAAAGTGCCATAGTAATTTTTAGCATCAGGTTTTGTGGTCGATAATTTTTGCTGAGCAGCAATATCATTCCAAACTTTCGCAACCATTTCATCGGCCTGTTTTTCGTTCCGCAGCCTGTTATCGTTATAGGTTTTAATTCTATCCTGACCTTTGATTCCCAGATAACCATCTTTAATCGAGTTGGTAATGGCATTAAAAGCAGCACCCGATTGCTGATTGGTTAATACGATGATACCGAGTTTTAGCTCTGGTAAAATGGTAACCTGCGTAACAATACCAGATAAGCCACCGGTATGGGTCGCCTGAAAATTACCGTTCACGTTACTCAGAAACCAGCCTAAACCATAGCTGCTGAAAGCCGCTGGATTACCACCTGCAATAAGGGTCTGCGGGGTCCAAAGTTCTCTTGCCACGGCAGGACTGAACAGTTTTTTATCCAGGGTTTCTCCATATTTGCCACCATTGATCATAGCTGTTACCCATTTGCTCATATCGGTAACATTAGAATAAATTCCACCGGCTGCATTGGCAATTTCGCCAAAGCTTAAACCAACGGGAAGTAATTTACCTTCGTAAGGTGCATGACCATCAATTACATTCGATTTATCTTTTAAGCGATACCAGGAAGCAGTAGTTTTAGTCATGCCCAATGGTTTAATGATCCTGCTCTCAATAAAATCTTCATAGGTAATGCCTGAAACTCTTGCCACCACTTCGCCGGCAACAATATACATCAGGTTGTCGTAATCATATTTGGTACGGAAAGACGAAACAGGTTTTAAATAACTTAGGTTATGAATTAACTGTTTTTTATCAACGGTTGATGAATCCGGCCAGATCATTAAGTCGCCTGCGCCCAAACCTAAACCACTGCGGTGTGTAAGCAGATCGCGGATGGTAAACTCGCTGGTTACATAGGCATCGTACATTTTAAATTCCGGAATAACATCGGTTACTTTGGTATCCCAGGTAATTTTCTTTTCATCAACGAGCATACCTAAAGAAGCCGCAGTAAAAGCCTTTGTATTGGATGCCACGCCAAAAAGGGTATTTTCATCAACCTTTTTATTGGTTTTGATGGAACTTACGCCGTAACCTTTTAAATGAATAACCTTACCATCTTTAATTACAGAAACGGCGATTCCGGGAACATTAAAAGTGGTTAATGTTTTTTCGACTACACTATCAATCTGTTTTGAAGTGAGTACCTGTGCACGCACCTGGATACCTAAAAACAGCAATATAGCAATGGTTATTTTAAATTTTAACGAAGAAAAGAGTTGCATATTTATGGGTTTAAATAATCGTTTAAAGATAATACCTGAATTCGATTAATATTTATTCAGAAGGATAAAATTTCCTTTACCAAACCAACCCTGAAATAAATTCAAGGTGAGGATAAGCATTAGTTTAAATGTTACTTGCCTTTTTCGAGTTTGTAATCTTTATGCACAATTAAAAAACTTGCCCGTTCTTCTTTTTTGAAAGGATAATCCCAGTTGCCCTGATAAGTAATTTTGGTTGGTAATTTATCTTCACCAAAATAACCCATTTCGATATTCATCTGTACATCAAAATCGAAAAGCATATTGCTGTATTTCATGTCGACATATCGACCGAGGATATTAAAATTACGTTTATCAAAAATGGTTACCAGCTCTTTAATCATGATGCCATCTTTTGTCCAGCTGCTGAGATCAGGTTTTACTGAAACTTTAAAACGGTATACGGGAATAGAATCTAAATAAGTGCCACTGGTGAAACCATAATCGTAATACTGGCGCATATTGGCCGAAAATATCTCGGTTTTACTTCCAATAAAAGGAACTTTTACAGGTCGGCCGGGATTAAAAATCAATGTTTTCAGTTTATCTTTATAACTTTCGTTTGTTCCGCCTTTTCCATCTGGTTTGGGTGCATTGGGCACGAAATCGGTATTGTAGGCATTCATAAAAATGTAATCGAACATTTCTACAGTGTACAATTGGTATTTACCGTTCTTTTTATAAATTTTCCCGGTATCCTGTTTTACCAGGTATTCCATTTTGTAGGGGCCACTATTGTTATGCCTTATTTTACGGTATATTTTGCCATCAACCTTGTTCTTTTTATCGTAACTGTAAATCCTGTTCTCGGCAATAAAAGTATAACGTTTCATATCCCTGAACGACTGATAAAAGGAAGTATCGTACATGATCTTCCTGATAAAAGTTTCCACATTCAGTTTTTCAGCTTTAATATTCACGGTAGAATCGAGCGTAATGGTTTTAATCGTATCCGGGTTGAAACGCTTGATTTCCTGAGTAAAACCCTGTTGAAAGAATGGGATTAACAGTAAATACAGAAATAATTTTTTCATGGAAGAAATAGTAAAATGGAAGATGGAAAATGGAAGATGTGAGATGGAAAATGGACGATGTAACTTGAACCTTCCATCATCCATCTTACCTTTCAACATCTTCCATTCTAATTACCTAGTTGTTTTAAAGCGATGTAGGCCATCAATCCGGTCGAGATTTTCAAGGCATCTTCATCCACATCAAATCGTGGCGTATGTACGGAATATTGTGTGTCTTTAGCGGCACTTCCGGTGCCTAAACGATAAAAGCAGGCGTCTGTTATCTGCGAGTAGAAAGAAAAATCTTCAGCTGCCATCCAGATATCTAAATCGACTACATTTTCTTTACCTAAAAAATCTTCGGCAAAGGCCCTTGCGTTTGCGGTTAACTTTTCTTCGTTAATCAAAAACGGATATCCCCTGTGAATATCAAAATCGCAGCTTCCACCCATACTTTCGGCAATGCCTTCGGCCATTTTTTTCATGCGTTTGTGCGCTTCATCTCTCCATTCTTCATCTAAAGTTCTGAATGTTCCTTCAATTTTTACTTCGTTCGGGATGATGTTGGTTGCACCGTTTGCAATTACTTTACCAAAAGATAAAACCGAGGGGATTCGTGGATCGGCGTTGCGGCTTACAATTTGCTGCAAGGCAATAATGATGTGCGAAGCGATTACAACAGGATCGATATTTTGGTGAGGCTGTGCACCATGACCACCTTTTCCGGTTACGGTAACATATAATTCATCGGTAGAAGCCATATAAATGCCTGAACGGAAACCTACTTTACCGGCATCGATCATCGGCATCACATGCTGACCAACAATGTGGTGTGGTTTTGGATTTTCGAGCACACCTTCTTTGATCATGATGCTTGCTCCACCCGGTAACAATTCTTCAGCCGGCTGGAAAATCAGTTTAATGGTTCCGCCGAAATCATCTTTCATTTGATTTAGGATATAAGCAGTTCCTAAAAGGGAAGAAGTATGCACATCATGTCCGCAGGCATGCATTACCCCATGATTTTTAGAACGGTAAGGTTTATCATTTGCTTCGTGGATAGGTAAAGCATCCATATCGGCACGCAAGGCGATTACTTTATCAGATGGTAAATTTCCTTTAATTAAGCCCACTACGCCTGTATTGGCACAATCGGTATATTCGATGCCCCATTTTTTTAATTTATCCTTGATGAATAAAGAGGTTTCGAATTCTTTAAAAGATAATTCCGGGTTGGCGTGGATATGTTGACGATAGCCTACTACATCGTTAAAAATGTTGGCGGCCAGTTCCTGTATTTTATTTTTGATCATTGGTTGTTGTGGTATCTAAACTTGGTGCATTAATTTTTTCCCTGAAAATAAACAATGTTGGGAAAGATGGTCTGAGTTCGTTAATAAGGCGCTGCGCCTCTAAACGGCTTCTAAAATCGCCCACCCGAACGTAGTAATTTGGTTCTTTATAAGTGAGGTAGGTATTTAACTGCGGGTATAGTCCTTTAAAACGGGCCTGCTGGTTAAAAACTTCGCGCCGGTCTGATCCGTAAAAAATCTGCACCCGGTAACCATATGCAGAAATAATGGGTTTACCGGGTTTTACCTCACCTGAAGTTTTATAAACTTCGAGCCGTTTGGCAATTAAACTATCGATTAAAGGATCTTTTATAACGGTTACTTCACCTTTTTGTGCAAAAGCAGTTATGGCAAGAAACAAACAGAATATAAAAGTAATTGTGGTTTTCATCAGCAAAATAATTGGCATTTGGAGAGCAGATCAACCTGCTCACTTCTTCTTAACAACAAGAATGCCGAAATCGTTGCAAAAATCGGCATTCTTTATGGGTTAAGCAAATAGTTATTATTTGGGAGAAAATCTTAAAGGGAATAAGGATTAGAAACCTTTATTTGCGGTATCTTTTCAAAGTCTTTAGCATTTCTTGTAATGAGCGTAAGTTCATTCACAATAGCTGTTGCAGCAATTATTGCATCTGGTAATTTTAGGCTGTAAGATTTGCGAACCTCTACAGTTTGATTCTTAATTTCCTGGTTTAATTCATACACATAAGAATCTTTAATAAAGCTTCTTAATATGAGTAAATCGTTTTCAGCGGCAGTTTTCCAGCAAAGAAGTTCAATTTCAGTGATCGCAGAAATGGCAGGCTGATTGGTTGATACAATATTATCAATAAACTTTTCAGCTGTTGGTGTAAATTGCCTTTGAAGGAAATAGATTACAGTGTTCGTATCCCAAAGATAATTTATTCCCACTCGTTCCGTATATTATTTAATTGTTCGTCAACTTCAGAAATTGGCTGTTTTTGCATCGCCCCTTTGTATTTTGAGATTAGATCATTACCAAATACATCTTGCACATCAGAATCTCTTCTCAAACGAATAACTTTAAGTAATTCTAAATCTTTTAAAAGATCTAATGCTTTATCGTTTAAAATATCAAGTGTTACAGTTCTCATACTCAAAAATACTAAAAATATAACTTGATATCAACAATATACGTTTTGTTGCTTCACCTTACTTTTATCAAAACAAAATAATATACTTCATTAGATTTCTCCGCTACGGTCGAAATGACGACTTTGCTTTATTAGATCTTTTTGATCAAAAAAAAGCCAGATTCCTTTCGAAACCTGGCTTTTGAATCATTTCCACTAAGAAAATTAATTAATTCGCTTTCTTTGGTTCTAATGTAAATTCGTACACTTTCGGGTCGTATTTCATCATTGCGCCTGTAGCAGCATCAACTGCAAATCCAAGAACAAATAATACATTTACCACAGATACAGCATTAAAAGTGGTTTGGGGCTGGAATGTTTTGGTTTCGTAACCATCAAGTTTTAAGCTGATGGTTTGCCCGGTAAATCCTTTTCTCAAGGGCACAGCCATAGGTGTAACACCAGCCTTAACCCCATCTACTTCGATAGTAGCGGCCGGAGGATTGGAATTGATTTGAACGTTTTGTTTTGTACCGGTAAAAATAGTGGCGCAGCTCGAAAGCAGCAATGTCGCTGAAACAGCAGCAACATTAAAAATTCTTTTCATTTGTGTGTGTGTGTTTGTGTGTGTTCTTACTCTTATGGCTTTTCAGTTACGCCCCGTTTTTATGGTTTCCAGACTCCATTTTATTTATCACCAGGAAACTGCCTGCCAGTTTCAAATTGACCCAACCGGATATTAAACAGTGTATCTTTTAACCCTTACGGTATGTAAAATCTACGTCATTAAATATAGGGGTTAATTTGAGAATTAAAAATTTAGTTACAAAAAAAGCCCCGACAAAAAATGTCGGGGCTTGGTATGCTATGATGGGCTAATTTATAAATTAGCGCCGTGGCAGTTTTTGTATTTTTTGCCGCTACCACAAGGGCAAGGCTCATTTCTGCCAATGGTTGCTTCTTTACGGATTGGCTGTTGTGGAACGGCTTCGCGTGTATCACCAAACTCGATACCCGGCTCTTCCCTGCCAAATTCCTGTTTAGTGGTTTGCAACTTTGGCTGTTTAACCGGAGCTGGTGCTTCTCTAACCTGATCGGGTTCTTGCTGAACCGGAATACCGCCTTTATATAAGAAACTTACTACTTCTTTATTTACCGCATTAAGCATGTTTTTAAATAAGTTGAAAGCTTCCATTTTATAAATCACCAGGGGATCTTTTTGCTCGTAAACGGCGTTTTGTACCGATTGTTTCAAATCGTCCATTTCGCGTAAATGCTCTTTCCAGCTATCATCAATTAAGGCCAGAACAATGGTTTTCTCGAATGAACGAACCACCTCTTTTCCTTTATTATCAATGGCTTTCTTTAAATCAACAGCTACCTGGATGCCACGGATACCATCGGTAAACGGCACTACAATCTGCTCGATATGAGATCCACGCTCTTCGTACACCTGAGTTAAAACCGGCAGCGACTGCTGAATAATGGCTTCCGATTTACGGGTGTAAAATGCTTCAGCTTCTTCAAATAACTTTTCAGTTAACTGAGGGATGCTGGTTGAGGTAAATTCTTTTTCGGTGATGGCCGTATCTAAAGAGAAGTTTTTAATCACCTCCAATTTGAAACCATCATAATTACCTTCCTGTTTATATTCGCTAACAATATCTTCGGCAACATCGAAAACCATGTTGTTCATATCCACATCCAAGCGTTCGCCAAATAGCGCGTTTTTACGTTTAGCGTAAATTACAGTACGTTGTGAGTTCATCACATCATCGTACTCCAATAAACGTTTACGGATACCAAAGTTATTTTCTTCTACTTTTTTCTGTGCACGTTCGATTGATTTAGTAATCATAGAGTGCTGAATCACTTCACCATCTTCGATACCCATACGCACCATGATACCAGAAATACGCTCTGAACCAAATAAACGCATTAAGTTATCTTCTAATGAAACAAAGAACTGAGATGAACCCGGATCGCCCTGACGACCAGCACGACCACGCAACTGCCTGTCTACACGACGAGACTCGTGACGCTCGGTACCTACAATGGCTAAACCACCTGCTTCTTTAACACCTGCACCCAATTTAATATCGGTACCACGACCGGCCATGTTGGTTGCAATGGTTACAGTACCTGCCTGACCAGCTTCGGCAACAATATCTGCCTCTTTCTGGTGCATTTTAGCGTTCAATACGTTGTGTTTGATGCCACGCAGTTTAAGCATACGGCTTAATAACTCGGAAATCTCTACAGAAGTGGTACCCACCAATACCGGACGACCGGCTTTTGGCTCCAGTTGTCCTGTTTGAGGATTAACTGCAGGAATTAAACCACCTTTAGCATCCAATTTAGGTACGGCCCTGCCTATCTGATCGTATTTAATAACCGGCTTACCATCTTTTTGCTTCACGTTACCTTCTTTATCCAATTCATATTCTGTTTCGTAATGAGAATATGGGAAAACAAGGTATTGTATCTCTTCGGCAACGGCATTATATTTTTCTCTAACGGTACGATAAACATAATCCTGCTCGTCATTTCTGGAGATATTTCTGTTGGTTGGAATTTCGACCACATCTAATTTATAGATTGACCAAAACTCGCCGGCTTCTGTGGTTGCAGTACCCGTCATACCGCAAAGTTTGTGGTACATACGGAAGTAATTTTGCAGGGTTACGGTTGCATAAGTTTGTGTGGCATCCTCAACCTTTACATTTTCTTTTGCCTCAATGGCCTGGTGTAAACCGTCAGAGTAACGGCGGCCATCCATAATACGGCCGGTTTGCTCATCAACAATTTTGATTTTTCCTTCGTCGATGATGTATTCTACATCAATTTCGAACAAGGTGTAAGCTTTTAACAACTGGTTTACGGAGTGGATACGCTCTGCCTTAACAGAATAATCGCGCATTAAAGCATCTTTTTGGATTACTTTTTCTTCTAAAGGAAGATCAGATTTTTCTAATTCGGCAACTTCAGTACCAACATCAGGCAATACGAAGAAATGTGGATCTTCTCCTGACTGGGTAATCAGTTCGATACCTTTTTCGGTTAACTCAACCTGGTTGTTTTTCTCATCAATATAGAAATACAGTTCAGAATCTACCTTAGGCATATTCTTAGACTGATCTGCCATGTAGTGGTTTTCTGTTTTCAATAACAAACCTCGAACACCACTTTCGCTCAAAAACTTAATTAACGCTTTATTTTTTGGTAAACCACGGTAAGCACGTAATAAGGCTAAACCACCTTCACCCTCTTCGGTACCACTGTTACCTGCATTGATTAGTTTTTTAGCTTCGTTTAAAGCTTGTGTAACATAAGCTTTCTGTGCATTAACCAAACGTTCGATACGTGGTTTTAACTCATAAAATTCGTGTTCATCTCCACGTGGAATCGGACCAGAAATAATTAAAGGGGTACGGGCATCATCAATCAAAACTGAATCGACCTCATCCACCATGGCAAAGTGCAGTTTGCGCTGTACCAACTGATCTGGTGTTTGCGACATATTGTCACGCAGGTAATCGAACCCGAACTCATTATTGGTTCCGTAGGTAATATCTGCAGCATAAGCTTTTCTTCTTTCTTCAGAGTTTGGCTCATGTTTATCGATACAATCAACCGTTAAACCGTGGAATTCGAATAACGGACCATTCCACTCACTATCCCTGCGTGCAAGGTAATCATTCACCGTAACGATGTGTACACCTTGTCCGGCCAGTGCATTTAAATAAGCTGGCAAGGTACTCACCAGTGTTTTACCCTCACCGGTAGCCATTTCGGCAATTTTACCGCTGTGCAATACAATACCACCAATTAACTGTACATCGTAGTGTACCATGTTCCAGGCTACTTCCGTTCCGGCAGCATCCCATTTATTGGCCCACTGTGCTTTATCGCCAATTATTTTTACGTTATTTCTACGCGCTGCATATTCCCTGTCGAACTCGGTTGCAGTAACCTCTAAATAGTCGTTTTCGCTTAAACGGCGTGAAGTTTCTTTTACAACGGCAAAAGCTTCCGGAAGGATTTCCAAAAGTACTTTTTCCAATTCTGCATCGCGGTCTTTACCTAATGCATCAACCTGATCGTAAATAGCCGTTTTTTCGTGAAGATCTAAACTATCACTTTCTGCATCAGCTTTTAAAGCTGCAATTTTCCCATCAATCTCGCTTAGGAAAGCAGAAATTTTCTCTTTAAATTCTATTGTTTTACCACGTAACTCATCATTGCTTAACGCAGACAGTTTACTGTAGTGTTCGTTAATTTTAACAACCAATGGCTGAATAGCCTTTATATCTCTTTCTGATTTACTTCCGAAAACCTTCGCTAAAAATCCTAACATTATAATATTTTAAATCGTATTTATTATTAAAAAAATGGAGTGTTACAACAACTAAGCCATTGTCTTTATTAAGTCAGTTTGGCAGCTGTTAGTATAAATGGGGGCAATCTTATAAAGATTTATTTCTGAAAAAAGATAACTAGGGACTGTTATTCTTCGGTTTTTTCCTGATTGTTAAATCAGAAATTACCTGATTTATACTCACGTATTTTGCAACTTTTAATTGAGCCTGAGTCCCAATTAAAGCAAGCCTGGTGTATGATAACAGATAAGGATTACGGTCTTCATTAAGTTGAACCGAAGCTTTACCAGTAGCATTAATACTGATATTGTGCTCGTTACAATATTCGTTTAATATCCTTAGCCCTTCAACACGCTCGGCTTTTGCCAGATGTGTTAAGCTAAAAAATACAAGCGATATGGTAACAAAGTGTTTCATTAATAGCGGCAAAGCTAGTTTTAATCTTTTATAAAAAGAAATTACAGCTTAGCAAAAAGTGTACCCCGATTTTTTCAGTCACTTATTCATTCTAAATTATATTATTGCCATCGTGTTTTATATTGTTGCATCTGCATTTTATATTATCGCTTGTTCATTCTATATTATTGCATGTGCTTTTTATTTTATTGCATACGCATTTTATATTATCACTTGTTCATTCTATATTATTGCATGTGCTTTTTATTTTATTGCATACGCATTTTATATTATCACTTGTTCATTCTATTTTATTGCATGTGCTTTTTATTTTATTGCGTACGCATTTTATATTATCACTTGTTCATTCTATTTTATTGCATGTGCTTTTTATTTTATTGCATTCTTGTTTTATGTTTTTGCACCTGTAATATACATGCTGCTTAACGGATTCTCCGCTATAGTTGAAATGACGACTTTTCGAGGCCTTTAACGTTTCAACCCAAGCGTTTGTCGACACATTTGTTACAATCAATTCTATTTCATGCAATTTTAATCCAACGAAACAAAACGCATTGACTATGGAAAGAAAAAATTTCATCAGAAGCTTAATGATCGGGGCCATCTCAACCCCGGTAATTATTGAGGCCTGCAAAAAAAGCAGCATCACCGATGGATCAAACACATCGGGTTCGGGTACGGCCGGAACAACAGCCAGCACCAATGGTACCTGTACGGTAGCCCCAACTGAAACCGAAGGCCCTTTTCCTACAAAAGTACCTGCATCATATGTGCGAAGCGATATTACCGATGGACGAACAGGCTATAAATTGACTGTCAAAATCACCATCGGTAACCTGAACAACAGTTGTGCGGGTTTAGCCGGAGCAATAGTAGATATCTGGCATTGCGATGCAGATGGCAATTATTCTGAATACGGAGGCAGCGGGATGCAGAGCACCAATTATCAATCGGTACATTTTTTACGCGGACGCCAAACCACTGATGCGAACGGACTGGTTACTTTTACTTCCATTTTTCCGGGCTGGTACAGCGGCCGGGCAACACATATCCACGTGCATGTTTATAATGCTGCCGGCACATCGCTAATGGTAACACAGATTGCTTTCCCGGAAGGTGCCGGAACATCTCTGGCTCTGGTAAATGGCTACAGCAAGGGCATGACGGGTTATACTTACAATAATGCCGACAATGTTTTTAGTGATGATAAAACGGGGGTAGAAATTGCAACGGTTACGGGATCACTGGCAGCCGGGTTCGATCTTACCTTTAAAGTAAATGTTAAAGCATAGTATATCCTTATAATTGTTTTATTTTTATGAAGGCGCTAGGATTTCTTAGCGTCTTTTTTAATTTTATGCCATGTCGAAAAAAGTGATTACACTGTGTTACCGAAAAATAATTGATTTTACCAATACCAGTCCATGGGATAAGTTTGTACATGAAGATAGTTTTGCAGAGTTTAAAATGCAGGCCCAGTTTTATAATCAGGAAAAACAGTGTACTACTTTTGCCGAGATGCTGTTAAATGTTCCTGATGCTGAAAAACTACATTTCCTGGTTAGTGCATCCATTACGGGGTATTTACGGCAGTTAAACGGGATTATACCTGATGTACTGGATAACCTTGGCCGGCGCTTTTTAACTTTTGAAAATTTTAAGTTCGAAATCATTAACTCGGACATTAACGAACCCGAAAAACACAAAGTGGCGATCAATTTCTTCTCAAAACCATTGGTTTGGCACGATACAATTGACAATCTGCTATTGGTATCGCAGTTTAAAGCAACAAAAGAAGAGGAAGTTCTCACCAATCTTTTTCAAGTGCAGCCGTTTGTAAGTATCCACGCCATAAAAAACATTAATTAAAAGATGGAACTCAACCCGGGAAAAATATTTTTGGCCGATCAGCGCGGATTAACAGAAACGTCGGTACTAAGAAGATACAGCACCTTTAATTTCGAGAAGTATTACAATGAGCATAAAGAACCTTTTGGCCATTTATTTTTATGTAATGATGAATCGGTTGCAGGTGGAAAAATTACCTTTTTTCTATGTAAAGAAGATTCGCTTCAGATATTTATGCCCGTTACCGGCGGCATTGATATTGTTGCCAACGGAAAAGAATTTGCTCTCGAAACCGGACAAATACAGGTTTTGAATATGGGCAAAGGCGAGGTATTGGAAATCAGCAATCCTTATCAGCATGATGTGATCAACTACTTGCAGTTCGGGATTAAAACCGATATGTTTTTGATGCGTGCAAGTGAAATGCTTTTCGGTTTCGATTTCGAAAAGAACCAAAATCAGTTAATTGAAATTATTGCCAGCCCTAAATTACCATTTAAATTAAGCGCAGGTATTTTTGCCGGCAGAGAAGAAGTGATTTATAAAATGCATCACCCAAACCATCAGTTTTATACTTTTATTATTGATGGTGCTTTCGAAGTTGAAGGCCGCCTGATGCATGCAAGAGACGGTTTGGCGCTTTGGAACATTGAACAGGTAGAGCTTGAAGCACTGAGCAATAACGCCATTGTAGTGGTTTTGGAGTTTGGGTTTTAGGTTTGGCAAAAAAAGTGGTTCGTGGGGACATGAAGCATGGCGGGAGACTTATATGCGATTGCTTCATTTTTTTTGGAAAGCAGGTTCCGGTTCTTTTCGGTTAAGGTAGCCCTGCCATCCGCTTTACCTCACTGCGTTCGCTGCCCGCTCCTGTCAGGTTTAGAAAACAATATACTGTGCAAGAACGGGTTTGAGCTTATATTCACTCCTATACCTTAAATGGTTCAAAACTGAAAAAATTTTACATTAGATTTCTCGACTGCGTTGCACTCCGCTCGAAATGACTACAACCGGAGGGATTTTTAAGCCAAAAAGAGAAATCGATCGAAATGAAAACTCCTCCATCATCCATCTCACCTATTCCCTTTTACATCCTCCAACCTCTTACATCATTTAAAAACCACTTCAGTAGCGCCATAGCCAAATTTTTCTTTCCGCGCATCCATGTAAGTTTTTACATGCGGGTTTTTACTGATCAGCTTATGGATTTTGTCCCTTAAAGTGCCATTGCCTGAACCATGGATAAAAACAATTTTATCGAAATGATGCACCACAGCAGCATCCATCGCAGTTTGAAAATGATTAATCTGGATCTGCAACATTTCATCCGCTTCTAAAAAGTGATGATCATCTCTCAGTTTTTCGATGTGTAGGTCTATTTCTTTTTGGGGCGCTGCAACTGTTCTTTTTTCTTCGGTTGATTTGAAGAAACTTTCTTTTAATTTCTGTGGATCGATGGTTACCGGAACCAGGTCATCTAAACGGATCAGCCAGCCTTTATTTTTTAATTGTGGTAATTCTTTCTGTTCGGTACTAAAATCTTTTGCCCTGAATTTCTTACGGATAACTAAAGGATCAATCGGTTTAACATCGGCTTTGCTAAACACCAAAACCTGAAAGTTAAATTCTGGCCAAAGGTCTAAATCGGCTAATGAAGCAGAATAAACTAAAGTAGATGCATAAGCTTCGATTATGCCATGATAGGCACCGGCATATTTTTCTTTACGTCCGGTTGTAAGGCTTACCAATAAAATATTGGGCGAGTGGTTTTGCAAATGAAAATGCACCACATTACCAGCCTTATCATCGGTAGCAACGGCAACGTAAATACCGTTTTCTATTTTACTAATGCTTGGAATATTCACCTGAATGGGTTTTGGCGCATCCAGTTCTTCGGCAACCACACCATGGCCGTGTACCGATGTTAAATTACTCACCGCAACAGGAATTTCAAAACCGTCCTCATCGGTAACGCCTAAAGTTTGCGTATCGATAATTTTAGTTACATAACCCTCACGTTTTTCATCAACAAAACGCACAAAATCTCCCAGTTTAAACTTCATAGCCCCTAATCCCCTAAAGGGGAATCTCCATATTATTTAATTATTAATTTATTCAATTTTTCAGCTCCCCTTCAGGGGCTGGGGGCTTAATGACGCGTATCGTTTCCATGATAAATGCTCAGATAGCTTTCATACCTCGAAACGGCAATTTCACCTTCATTTACAGCTTCAATAACCGCGCAGCCCGGTTCGTTAACGTGCCTGCAATTGTTAAAACGGCAATTGTGCGAGGTTTTAAAAATTTCCCTAAAAAAATGCCCCAGTTCTTCCTTTTCGATGTCGATCACACCTAATTCCCTGATCCCCGGAGAATCTACAATGAATCCGCCCTGTGGCAGTTCGAACATTTCGGCAAAAGTGGTGGTATGTTGTCCTTTATCGCTCCAGTCTGACACTTCTCCTGTTCTTAAATCGCGATCGGGCATTAAAGCATTAATCAAACTCGATTTCCCTACACCCGAATGTCCGGAGATTAAGGTAATTTTATCCGTAATCAATTCCTGGATAATTGGAATGTTAATTGCCTTTAAAGCCGAAACTTCGTAACAGGCATAGCCGATATTTTCGTAGATATCTTTAAATTCCTGTAAAATTTCCAAACCCTCTTTACTAAACAGATCGAGTTTGTTAAATACCAATACAGCAGGAACATCGTAAGCTTCGGCGGTAACCAAAAAACGGTCGATGAAACCCAAAGAAGTACGCGGCGAGGCCAGGGTAACCACCAGCATGGCCATATCTAAATTGGCGGCCAGTATCTGTGCCTGTTTGCTCAGGTTGATGGATTTGCGGATGATGTAGTTTTTACGCGGCAGCATTTCGTTAATTAAACCCTGGTTGCTATCCTTTTCCAGATCAAATTTCACCCTGTCGCCAACCGCAATCGGGTTGGTGGTCTTAAGTCCTTTAATCCTGAATTTTCCTACAATCCGGCAATCGTAGCGTTCGCCGTTATCGGCCAAAACACTGTACCAGCTTCCTGTAGATTTAATAACTAATCCCTGCATATTTGCGGTAAAGGTATGAATATGATTTCATTGGTAGAAACGGCTCTGGTGGCAATATCATTAATTTAGGCCATTAAACAGATAAATATAATTAACCACAGATAAAAAGGATGCACAAGATATAAATCCGTGTTTATCTGTGTGCATCTGTGGTTAAAAACGCTGAACTTAAAGATATTTTATTATCTACCAAATATCTTACATAAATACAACGCTTTAAAAGGCAAAAAACCTAAATTTGCGACAACAAAAATCAAAATATAATGAGTTTCAGAATAGAACACGATACCATGGGCGAGGTGCAGGTACCAGCCGACAAATACTGGGGTGCACAAACCGAACGCTCACGCAATAACTTTAAAATCGGTCCGGAAGGCTCGATGCCAAAAGAAATTATCCATGCTTTTGGATACCTGAAAAAAGCAGCTGCTCTTGCGAATACTGAACTTGGCGTATTATCTGCAGAAAAAGCCGAATTAATCGCTAAAGCATGTGATGAAATTGTTGCTGGTCAGTTAGACGATCAGTTTCCATTGGTTATCTGGCAAACCGGTTCAGGTACACAAAGTAACATGAATGGTAACGAGGTTATCGCAAACCGTGCCCATGTAATTAATGGTGGTGCGCTGGCTGATGATAAAAAAGTGCTTCACCCTAACGATGATGTGAATAAATCGCAGTCATCAAACGATACTTTCCCAACTGCAATGCACATTGCAGCTTATAAGCTTACGGTAGAAACGACCATTCCGGGTTTAGAGAAACTAAGAAATACCTTAGCTAAAAAAGTGGAAGAATTCAGTTCGATTGTAAAAACCGGACGTACACACTTTATGGATGCTACGCCCCTTACTTTAGGACAGGAATTTTCGGGTTATGTACAACAGATTGACAACAGCATCAGAGCCATTAAAAATGCCCTGGTAATGGTTGCTGAACTGGCTTTAGGTGGTACTGCAGTAGGTACAGGCTTAAATACACCAAAAGGATATGATGTTTTGGTGGCAAAGAAAATTGCTGATTTAACCGGATTACCTTTTGTTACTGCTCCAAATAAATTTGAGGCTTTGGCTGCACACGATGCCATGGTAGAACTTTCTGGCGCATTAAAACGTACAGCTGTTGCTTTAATGAAAGTAGCGAATGACGTGAGGATGTTAAGTTCTGGTCCGCGTTGTGGCATTGGCGAAATCGTGATTCCTGATAACGAACCAGGATCTTCTATCATGCCGGGTAAGGTAAACCCAACACAACCAGAGGCTTTAACCATGGTTTGTGCACAGGTAATCGGTAACGATGTGGCGGTTTCAGTTGGGGGCATGAGTGGTCATTTCGAGCTTAATGTATTTAAACCGGTAATTGCGGCCAATGTATTACAATCGGCACGTTTAATTGGCGATGCCTGCGTTTCTTTCACAGATAAATGCGCAGAAGGAATTACAGCCAATTTGCCTGAAATTGAGAAACACCTGCAAAATTCATTAATGTTGGTTACGGCTTTAAATCCACATGTGGGTTACGAAAACGCAGCTAAAATTGCAAAGAAAGCACATAAAGAAAATAAAACTTTAAAAGCAGCGGCTGTAGAGTTGGGATTATTAACCAACGAGCAGTTTGATGAGTGGGTACGCCCGGAAGATATGGTTGGCAGCTTGAAATAAGCTACATAAATAAAGTTTTGTCATCCTGAGCTTGTCGAAGTACCTTAATTAAATTAATAGTAAAACGTTTCGACAGGCTCAACGTGACAAATCCACAGCGAAAGAATGGAATAGTACCAAAATCAAAACGGTTAATTAAAATACAGGTAATATGAATTCAATACTTTCTACCCTCCTAAGCTTGGTTTCTATCATTTCGCCATGCATTGTATTTGGAACCTGTTGCTTTTTGTTAGCAAAAAAGCAAGCGGTTGAAGCTATTTTAATGACCATTGGCTCGGGGATTGGCTTATTGGTTACTTTATTCTACAGTGTTTTAATGCCTTTATTGATCTCAGGTCAGCATTTGGCTTATACAGAAGTTTCACGATATTACAGTGTGATAGGTATCATCAGCTTTATAGCCAGTATGTGTTTTGCCTCAGGTTTTTTCATCCTGGTTTACAATACCGTTAAAAAGAATAAGATCATCCACGATCAGTTCCCTAAAAGCAACGATTAACAATATAATGAACAAACTGCATCCTGGCTTAAGGGTTTTCTACATCATCCTTTTTACATTATCCATTTTACATATCGCTTGTAGTCCGAGACCAAACATCCAGGGCAAAGGCGAAGATTTTTTGCAGGGCGTATGGAACGAAGATTCGGTTGCTTTTAGCAATAAATTAAGCAATTATACGCAGCATCACTTTAAATTTACCTGCGATTCGGTTTACATCGGTATGGTTACCCATAGCAAGGTGAACCTGTACGATGATTCATGCTACAATAATGGTATCTGGAAAGAATATGCCAAAGGGGTTTACGTAGTAAAGGGAGATACTTTATTTGTTGGTGCTACTTTTACACACGCCAATTACAAACAAAAAATATCAGGTTGTTACCGTATTGGCCGGTATGAGAAGAATTTCCTGATCAAAAAACATTCGGCAGATACCTTATCTTTAGAAAGCTTAAGCGATCAGCGTGAAATTAAATTAATCCTCAAACAAAAAATCACCTGCGTACAAAAAGAATTATAAAATGATTTTAACATCAATTAAAAAGAAATTAACCACTGTCCTTGCGGTTGGTTTATTCGCGTATCTCCCTATTCAGGCCAATGCCTGGGGTACCATTGGTCATCGTGTAGTTGGCGAAATTGCTGATAGTTATTTAAAAGCGAAAACGCGCAAAGCCATTCAGGATATTTTAGGTTACGAAACTTTGGCCATGAGCGCCAACTGGGGCGATTTTATTAAATCAGACTCTACCTACAATTACATGTACAACTGGCATTTTGTTAACCTTCCGGCAGGATTAAATAAAGATGGCGTGTATAATTTTTTGGAAACAGAAAAATCGCCAAGTCTTTATACCAAAATCCCCGATTTAATTGCCGTTTTAAAGAAAACAAGCAGCACCCCAGCCGAAAAAAAACTGGCTTTGCGCATGTTGGTGCACCTGGCGGGCGATTTATGCCAACCAATGCACGTGGCACGTAAAGAAGATTTAGGGGGTAACCGCGTTTCAGTATTATGGTTTAACGAAAAATCGAATATCCACAGGGTTTGGGATGAGCAACTGATCGATTACCAACAGTTAAGCTATACCGAATATGCAAAAGCCATTAACCATGCTTCGGCCGTACAACTTTATAACTGGCAGAACACAAGCCTGAAAGATTGCATTTACGAATCGTACACCATTTGCAACAAAATTTACGATACCACCAAACCAGATGCTAAATTAAGCTACCGCTACAATTTTGACTGGGTTGAAACCCTTAACGACCAGTTATTAAAAGGTGGCGTGCGTTTAGCTAAAATGCTGAATGACATTTACGGATAAACATTTCTCAATTAAAATATTAATACCTCAACGCAAAGCTTGGGGTATTTTTTTTGTGGTGGCGTGGCAATATCTATCCTTTGCAGAAGGGTTTTTAATACTAAAACCAATAAATTATAATTCCAGAGTAAGTTAATTTCTTACCATGACTGTAAAAATCACCATTTAACCAGTTTTATCATGAAATTATCTTTGTTTTTAATTTTTTATTACTAATTTGATTAATGATTTATCCTGAGCTCAGTAAATCATAACCAAAAATTAACGCCCAATCTCCCTGTTGAGCAATTATTGTTTGTAATATGGAGAATGACCTCATTAATACACTTAGAATGCGTTTTGCAATATTGCAAAACCAACCCTTAACCGGCGGTATAATAGCCAAAAACCTGCGCATTAGCGATAACGGCAACGGCGAACTCAGCCTCTACGGCGATTTTACCATTACTCTAAAAGTATTGGATTTAACCACTAACGGAGCACCGAACCTGAATAGCTTGATGACTTTTACCCAACAGGTAATTACAAATAAATTACGCGGCGGTGGGTATAGAAGTGGGGTTAACTTTTTAAAATATAATTCTATAAAAAAAGCATTCGATACCAGTAAAACCTGGACTTACTCTATACGTTATAACTTTAATTTTACTGTAAATGTACAACAGATTAATATGTTAAGCCAGTTAAAAGGGAATGATTTTGTACTCGCCGTAGTTGATAGTATTGGATATCAATTTACCGACCAATATGGGAGACGAAATAATTCAGCAGGACTTACTCAAGGTAGTGATGGTGGTGGTCCAGCAGTTGTTGGCTACAGTAATTGGTTAAAAGATAAATACACAGGTGTTCATGAATTTTTCCATACACTTAATTTAGATGATATTGAAGATGCTGGCAAAAAGAATAGATTAATGTATCACTTGGGCGATAATATTGGGCATTCTCTATCTAATACTGAAAAAGGGACTATAATGAATTTTATTATGAGAAACTTAAAGGATATGGAAAAATCATCTTATAATAATGCGAGTTTAAATACAGTAAATA
The DNA here is from genome assembly GCF_039538295.1 of Pedobacter jeongneungensis. Classification (NCBI taxonomy): domain Bacteria; kingdom Pseudomonadati; phylum Bacteroidota; class Sphingobacteriia; order Sphingobacteriales; family Sphingobacteriaceae; genus Pedobacter; species Pedobacter jeongneungensis. The sequence continues at coordinate 20,808 of NZ_BAABBY010000007.1, forward strand.
AATTAAGACTTTTTCTTAGAGACACAACTAATGGCTTTAAATACAATAAAAACAAATTTAGGTAGCATAATCTTTGTGATTCTTACAGCATGCAATGCCAGGAATGAAAACAGGAAAGATAAAGCTTCAAATCAAGACACTTGTAAATATTATCGGTATGATGCTCACCAAATTGTGTCCAATTTGGGTTGCCAGAACTGCCATGTCCCTTATGGTGATAGAATGGATAAGAATATTTTTACATTCAGAGAAATATCAGTTATGGATAGCTTAAAATTGATTAATTACGCCTTTAAAAAAAAACACAAGGGCTGGTATAGTACGACCGGAACATTTAAGGCATCCAGGATGGATACATTAAGTGACTGTGAAATAAAAAGTGTAATCCGTTACATAAAAGATTCAGGTAGAGATATTGCTACGCCTAGCCAATAAATTGTTATGGTTTCAAATACAATAAAGCTAAGTTTAGATATTTTGTTATTATTCTTAATGTTAGCATATACAACAAAAAAACAATTCTAATCTTATCATCATTAACAAATTTAAATGTTACTTATATCTTTATAGCAAAATCTAAATAATATTGAAAATTTTAATGGTTTGCCTCGGTAACATCTGCCGTTCGCCTCTGGCAGAAGGCATAATGCGCCACCTGGCAGATAAAGCGCATTTAAACTGGGAAATCGCTTCGGCAGGAACAGGTAACTGGCATATCGGTAAAGCACCCGACCACAGGAGTATTGCTGCTGCTAAAGCAATGGGCTACGATATCAGCAAACAGCGGGCGCAACAGTTTAATCCTTCCATGTTCACCGATTACGACCTGATTTTAGTTATGGACCGCAATAATCTGGCTGATGTTAAAAATTTAGCAAAAAGCGATGAAGAGCGGAAAAAGGTTAAACTTTTTCTTGATAACGACGAAGTTACAGACCCATATTGGGATAATACACTGTTTAGCCCTGTTTGTAAGCAGGTTGAAGAAAGATGTATAGAAATTATCGAACAACTTTCTTAAATTTAAGCTCATTATTACCACTAACCAAGTCAAAAAATGAAAAAGTACATCTCCCTGTGTTTATTAATCGCGTCCGTTTTTTTATTTCAGAGTTATACCGCAGCCAGAAAATCGGCAAAGGTTTTAGTTTTTTCTAAAACGAAAGGTTTCAGACACAATTCTATTGAAACCGGGAAAGAAGTCATCCAGAAATTAGGAGCCAAGCATCATTTTGAAGTAGATACCACTGAAAATGCTGACCTTTTTACCGAAGATAATCTTAAAAAATACGCCGCTGTTATTTTCTTAAACACAACAGGCGATGTACTCGACAATAAACAACAGGTTGCTTTCGAAAGGTATATCCAGGCAGGCGGCGGTTATGTAGGCATCCACGCGGCAACCGATACCGAATACGACTGGCCATGGTATGGCAAATTAGCAGGTGCATATTTCACCAGTCACCCGGCTGTGCAGGAAGCTAAATTTATCATTAAGGATAAAAAACATCTTTCAACTAAATTCTTCACCGATTCAGTTTGGATGAGAAAGGATGAGCTATATAACTTTAAGGATATTAACCCTGATATTAAAGTGTTGATTACTTTAGACGAAAAATCATATATAGGTGGTAAAAACGGCGATTTCCATCCTTTTAGCTGGTACCACAACTTTGACGGCGGAAGGGCTTTTTATACCTGCATGGGCCATACCAAAGAAGGCTGGACAGAAGATAAATTCCAGAACCATTTATGGGGAGGTATTGAATACGCTATAGGCAACCAAAAGAAATTAGGTTACAGCAAAGCGCATTCAAAATTCTAAATATTAATTGAGCTTGTTGAATTTCAAATCAGCAAGCTCAATGTTAAATTATGGCTGCACTTTTTTATAATTAACCAGATAGATATAATTCAGCATACAGAAAGAAGCCACCGCTCCGAAAGTATGCCACAAAAAGTGTGTACCAATGCTTAATATATCCCACTTATCGGCTATACGAAAAGTGAGCGCAAATATGAAAGCAATCAGCGCAAACCCCACCCACTTACCATTTTTCCATTCGGTTTTAATCAGGTAGCCAAATACGGGGAACAAAACCAGCGCTGCCATAAAAGCATAGTTGATATTGATAAAGATTTGAAAATCGCCGTTGCTAAAAAGCCGCCTTACGTAAAATTGAAAGAATGCATAAACGGCTACAATTAGTACGGCGAAATACCACTTTGTAAGTTTCGCCAGGAAATAAACACCAGCCGAAAGACACAGGAGCATAATCGGCATCCAGTCCATCATGATAAAAATGGGCCAGCGCCTTAACCCGTGATAAGTGGTGCCGCCAATCCCCCCGATGTAAAGCAACACCAATGCAATACTTAAAAAAGTATGCTGTTTAAAATTACCCCGAAGTTTAATCGTCCAGTACACTGCAATAGCCAAAAAAAAGCAACTTGTTATGGTATTAAATGGCTCAGGAAAAAGCTGACTAAGATTGGTTTCGGTGTACATTGTACCACCATCTGGAGGGTTTTGGATAAAAGCGCTCATGAATAAATAACGTAAGGAAAAATTAAATGTTTCATCAATCCGTGTAACGATCAAGATGGAAAAATAATTTTACTTTTACCTATTCTACAGGTTAAATATTGATTAACTCTTTTCATTTGGACTGCATTTTTTGTACTTTAGGTACATCTAAGCTATAATGATAATGAAGCCTATACTAATTCTTTTTCTTTTCTTAACAACGGCAATTTATGCCCAAACGCCACCTGAACCTTATGGTGCAGTACCATCAAAAAGGCAATTGGCCTGGCACGATATTGAAGTTTACGGTTTAATTCACTTTACACCAACCACCTTCGAGAATAAAGAATGGGGCTTTGGTGATGCTGACCCGAAAACATTTAATCCGACAGATTTCAATGCCGATCAGATTATTAAAGCGGCTAAGGCAGGTGGATTAAAAGGCATTATTCTTGTGGCAAAACACCACGATGGTTTTGCCTTATGGCCAACAAAAACAACTGGTTACAACATTAGTAAAAGCCCTTTCAGAGGAGGAAAAGGAAATTTAGTTAAAGAGGTAGAGCAGGCCGTTCGTAAAAATGGTTTAAAGTTTGGGGTGTACTGCTCGCCATGGGACAGAAATAATGCCCTTTATGGCACCGATAAATACCTGGCCATTTATCAGGCCCAGTTAAAAGAACTTTACAGTAACTTCGGCGAACTTTTTATGAGCTGGCACGATGGTGCAAATGGTGGCGATGGCTATTATGGCGGTGCGAAAGAAAAACGCTCGATTGACAATACCACTTATTACGATTGGAAAAATACCTGGGCAATTACCCGTAAAATGCAGCCCATGGCCAATATTTTTAGTGATATTGGTCTGGATATCCGCTGGGTAGGTAATGAAGATGGCCATGCAGCAGAAACCTCATGGGCTACTTTTACACCAATGGCACCTGATGGGAAAAACGAAGCTGTTCCAGGTCAGGCAAATTACCCGCAAAGTCCTGAAGGGATTAGAAATGGTAAATTCTGGATGCCGGCCGAATGCGATGTGCCTTTAAGAAAAGGATGGTTTTATCATGCTAATGAAAAACCCAAAACACCAGAAAAACTATTCGATCTTTATTTAAAAAGTGTAGGCCGTGGCGCAGGTTTAGACCTTGGTTTAGCCCCTGATATCCGCGGACAACTGCATGAAGATGATGTAGCCGCCCTCAAAACCTTTGGCGATATGGTGAAGCATACTTTCGAAAACAACCTGGCTAAAAATGCCCAAATTAAAGTGAGCAACAGCCGTGGTAAAAAGTATAATGCTGCCACGCTGATCGATCACAACAGAGAAACTTATTGGGCTACAGCGGATGATATACATACTGCAAGCCTCGAACTGGATTTAAAAACATCAAAAACATTCGATATCATCAGTTTACAGGAATACATTCCCTTAGGTCAGCGGATAGAAGCTTATACCGTAGAAGTATTTGAAAACAATGCCTGGAGAAAAATCTATGATGGCACAAGCATAGGCGCGAAACGTTTGATTAAACTGGATAGCCCTGTTACCACGAATAAAGTAAAAATAAACATCACCAAATCTCCGGTTTGCATTACATTGAGCGAGATTGGCTTGTATAAAAAGGTAGGATAATAATATTACTGGTAAAGAATTTCAAATACCCTGGCCAATGCGTTAGAAGTTTCTTTGCTGTAGCGATAAGTACTGTCAGCCTTAATGTCTCTGTACATTAACATTACGGCCCGGTGCGATACCTTACTCAGTTTTATCTTTTCATCTCGTTCTTTAGCATCTTCGGGCCTTAAATTTAAGGCCTGCATTTGTTTAATTACTACCAGGTTCCGCTCCATTGGGATGATACCATCTTCTTTAATAGAAGCCAGTTTAACATCTTTAGGCAAAGAAATTTTTAAATTCATAATGCCATTAAGTGAGCCGAGATTCCCGTTAAAAGTATCTCTTAATTTGCGGTACTCTTCCGTTCCATATTTGGGGCTAAAGTGAAGCACTCCGCTAAAAAATAGCAGGAATAAAAGGATCGAAACGGCATACCTTGCCCAGGTTTTAACTTCGAATGTTTTATCCCACTTATAATTAAGGATATAAGTGAAAATAAATCCCGATACAAATCCCCCAATATGTGCCGCATTATCAACCCTTTTGCCAAACACACCGTTTACAAGCACCAATAATGATACAATTAGGGTACTTGCCAATAAGGCTTTAGTTGCCCTGGGCTCAAAAGATTTAGTAATCAATAGCGCAATAAAAGCACCATATAAGCCCATAATGGCTCCGGACGCCCCCATCATCACGCCTTCCTGATGAAAAATCAGACTCACCAAACCACCACAAATACCGCTCACCAAATAAATAAAGAGGTATTTTTTCCAGCCCAGTTTATTCTCAATCATTAAACCGAGGTAAACCAGCGCATACATATTGAAAAACAGATGCGATTTAGATCCGTGGATAAACTGATAGGTAATTAACCGCCAATAGTCGCCACCCAGCACGAGGTTACGCTGGTTAACACCAAAATTTAACGCCACCTTTTTGAGTTCTTCAATAAATTCGGGATCATAACTGCTGCCGTTTCTTACAAACTGATACCGCAGCCAAACAATCGAAAAAATAACAAAGGCGATATAATAGAAAATATTGAGAAGCACCAAAATCGGCGTTACGGTATAGCCTTTTTGAGGAAAAAACAGAAACAGTACATTTTTGATCTTATTTTTAGTCGCTAAAGGCGCTTTTTCAAAATAATGATCATCCTGAGTGGCAATAAACTGGTGGAAATTTTGCAAACTTTCTTCCCAGACATCTTTGAGGTGAAATTCTACATATTCAAATTCATGAAAAAATTTTTCGAGGTTTAAGTCATTTTTGCCATAATCGTTAAACAGCATTTGGATACCCACACACTCACTTTTTACAACAGCAAAATTTCCATGGATGCGGATTGATATTTCCTCGCTGTACGATTGAAAAGATATTGGCGTATAGGCAATTAAACCTGTTTCAGAAACATGGCTCAGGCTCCAGCCCAGATTTTCGATCGCCTGCCTGGCAATAATTAAATATTGATCTGCCGGAAATTCGGCCAGTGGAATATATTTTTCAATTTTAGGCGAGTACCCCCAACTGATTGACATAGCGTTTTAGATTTTTTTCGCTACTAAGATAATATATGGTGATAGATTTTTGCTCTCGAATGGGATAATCTTTGTAAATATTTTGCCGGTAAGCCAAACTGCTTTCTTAAATAACCGAACGCCAGCTGATTTCTGGCTTTCATTTTCCAGCCACACACTAAAACGGCCAAAATAGCCAGATTTTACTTCTTTAAGTCCGGCCTGCTCGCAGATTGATTTCAAAAGCGCCGGATCCATGCTATCAATATTGTGTTTATCGTAGTTCTCCTTATCGAAATTCTTTTGAAACCAGCCATTAACTGCCTTAAAATTTGGCAGGGTGATAAACAAAGTTCCACCCGGTTTTACAAAAGCAATGTGGCGGTTAATAATATCGGCAGTATCATTAAAATGTTCAATTAAACCGCAGCTTAATACCAAATCGTACTGTTTTTCTGGTGTGTAATTAAAAAGATCGGTTTCGATAATGTGGATATCTTTTTCAGTTAAATCGTTCTTTTCCAAAAGTTCTTTTACCACTGGCGGATGAACAAAATAATCCAGGAGGGTAACATCCAGTTTGAAATACTTTTTCAGGAACACAGCATAATAACCAGGAAAACCACCCAGCTCAATGGCAGTTTTAATACCATTTTTCTGGATTACAGCTTCCAGCTGGGCATGAAATAAATAATTTGAAGGTAACTGAACCGCTAGTCCTTTTTTACTTTCCCAATAATTTACCCAAAAAGCCCTGTCGGTTAATAAATTTGCCATGTTTTAAATAATTCCAATCCCAAAGAAACGGAAAAAAATGGTTAATTGTTTAAATTGGTTAACTGGTTAATTGTTTTACTGCACATTTATCACTTTCTTCCCAAACGCAATCGTCATACTGCCTGATTCTTCTGGATCAGCATCTTTTAGCATGGTAGACCCTGAAATAAATTCAGGGTGACTACTACTAAAAATCAACAATTACTTTATTATCGATTGCCAGCAATATAACAATCCAACAATTAAACAATCTTTCTGCACCATGCCCAATTAACCGATTTAAACAGTTAACCGATTAACCATCCTTTCGATTAACCTTACTTCAAATCCTTCAAAATTTCTGCTACTGCTTTTTCCAGTTGAGGATCTTTATCGGCCAGGCGGTCTTCGAAAGTGTTTTTCACAAAAATATCAGGTTTTACACCTTCTTTTTCGATGTTTTTACCATCCATGGTATAACATCCCCAAGATGGTAAACGATAAGAAGAACCATCAACCAAACCTTTGGCCGAGGTAAAAATAATCCAGCGGTAGGTTTCCGTACCGATAATTTTTCCCAGTTTCAATTGCTTAAAGCCTGCAGCCGTCATTTCGGCATCACTTAACGATTGTTCATTAATAAGCAATACAATCGGTTTCGCCGCAGGACCAAAATTACTTTGAGGTGCCAGCTTACCACCACGGTATTTCCATTGTAAATAAGGCCGTTGGGAAAGAAATTTCAATACATCATCATGCACATTTCCACCGGTATTGTAACGCAGATCGAGGATAATCGCGTCTTTGTTTTCTTCCTGTGCAACCATATCCAGTAAAAAACTTTCCAGTTCGCCGGTACTCATATTTTTCATGTAAGAGTAAGCAATTCTGTTATTGCTCCATTTATCTACATTCTGGTGGTTTTTGGTAATCCATTCGTCGTAAAGGTTTCCTCGCAGAGTTCCCGAACTTTCCGGATGTACATTTACATAAACATCTTTCCCGCTGCGTTTAAATGTTAAGGTCATTTCGCGATCCAGAGATGGTTTACTGAAATAGTAATCGCGGTCTATTTTTTCATCAACTTTTACACCGTTCACTTCGGTTAAAATATCGCCGGCTAAAATATTTGTTCCGGTACGGGCGGCATTACTTTTTGCGGCAATTCGTTCAACCTTTAAAGGGTTTTCGTTATCAAAAATGATTCCTGTTTCATTGGTAATGTAGTTTAAGTTTTTACGCTCCTCTGCCCCCGCACTGTTAAAGCCCATGTGCGATGAATTGAGTTCGCCAAGCATATCGTTCAATAAAATCCTTAAATCGCTACGGTTGTTCACATAAGGCAGATAAGCCGCATAACGCGTTCTCATTTTGTCCCAATCTACGCCATGGAATTTTTCATCGTAGAAATTTTCATCCAAACCAACCCAGGTTTCGTAAAACATCTGGTTAAATTCGGCATTTAAGTTTCTTGTAAATTTGTAGCCGTGATCTACACGGTCAAGCCTGTTACCTTCCAATGTATATTTATTGATGGTTCCCCGCGATAAAACAAAAAATCTATCCCCTGATGAAATAATCGAATAATCGCCGCCATCGGCAACTTTTTCGGTTTTATTGGCTTCAAAAGGTTCAATTGTGGTACGGTAAAGTCCGGGTGCACCACCTTCATGGTTTGATGAATAGAACACATAAGTTTTATCTCCTTTGGCATAAACATCTGTCCCGTACTGACCGCCAAAAGAAGGTCCCACCAGCTCTACCCTATCTAAAATATCCTGGGTGTTAATGGTAATTACCTCTGCAGGTTTCGGGGTAGATTTAACGTCGGTTTTCTTTTTAGCGGTATCAGTTTTTGATTTTTTATCATTTTTTGGCGCCGTTACTACAGGTTTAACATCTGTTGGTGCAGGTTTGCTTTCTTTAAACAGATCGTCGAACTTATCAGAGCGGTAAGGCTCGTCGTAATTATTCAAAGCCATGCGGTAAATGTGCGCATTCTGCATGCCCGTTGGGTACGATGGTTTGGTACGGGCACTGGTAAAGTAAATATACTTTCCATCCGGCGACCATGCCGGCCCCGTTTCGGTAACGCCGGTATTGGTTAAATTGATGGTTTTATTGCCTTTAATGCTATGCACCATAATATCCTTTTCAAAATTGCGATACACGGAAAAAAGCACGTATTCATCATTGGGCGAAAAACTTGGAGCCGAACTCTGTATGGCCCAAAATTCGTCGGTTACCAAAGTTTTGGCATCAAAAGTTTTAAGGTCCATCAGTTTAAGTTCGTTCCTGCCACTTAAATACACCGCCATCGTTTTGGTTTTATTCAAAGTGATATCGCGCACATTCGCTTTATCTTTGGTAAGTTGTTTTACCGATCCCTTTCCATCGCCGGTAATGGTAAACCAGTTCTGGTATCCGTTAGCCGTTTGACTGAACAAAATCGTTTTGTTATCGGCCAGCCATTTACACTCCAAGGCACGTTCGCCGCTATTGGTAATTTTGCGGATAAACTTTCCATCGGCATCACTTACAAATACCTCACCACGAGAGATAAAAGCCATCTTTTTCCCGTCTGTAGACACATCAAATGCCGAAATGTTGCCACGCACATCGTATTCCTGCTCTTTACTCAATACCTGGTTGCGCGAGGTACTGATATTGATTTTTTCTGTTTTTTTAGAAGCTACATCATAAGTATATAACTGATAATCTTTTTCGAATACTACTGTAGTTCCATTGGCCGAAACAAACGGACGTTTAATAGAGGTATCGAAATTGGTTAAACCTGTTTTTTTGCCATTGATAAAAGTGTAGAGGTTATATTCGTCGTTACCTTCATCCGATACAAAAAAGATATTTCCTTTCTGATCAACACTGGTCCAGAAATCTTTTCCGATATAATCTGTATAACGTTTATAACTTTTGGTTTTTGGGTTGTACGATTGGATATCGGGATTATATGCGCCTTTGTAGTGTTTGCGGTTGGTAAAACGGTAACTTTCCCAGGTATCGTTAAAAAAAAGTTCACCCGTAGGCGATTCGGCAATATGGTGCGTGGTATTGAAATAGTTATCAAATAAACGAACAGCTGTACCCCCGTTTACACTCACTTTATAACTCGAAAAAGAATTGTAGCGGCCAGAGGTAAAATAGATTGTTTTCGAATCCCAGCTCCAGTTATCCACTTCATCGGCAGCATCATTAAAAGTTAATTGTTTAATATCACCGCCTGTCAAAGGCATAATATATACATCATAATTTCCAAACTGATTTGATGAAAAGGCCATCCACTTCCCGTCAGGAGATATTTTCGGATTAATTTCTTCACCCTGCATGGCAGTGATCCTGGATGCCACGCCGCCCTTAACCGGAACTTTCCAGATATCGCCGTCGTAACTGAATACTATTGTTTGCGCATCAGGCGTTAAAGCAGGGTATGCTGCAAAGTAGGTTTGGGCTTTTACAATTGAATGAAAAGGCAATAAAAACGCGAGTGTCGCAAGCGATTTTAATAAGAATTTGATCATGATTTATTTTGTTTGGCTTATGATGCCTCAAAATACACAACAGATTTTATATTCGTAAACAATAAAATGTATTTTTGATTGATTTGAAAGTAGTACACCTAAATACCTACGATGGAAATGGCGGAGCAGGACGAGCCTGTTTGCGTTTAAGTGATGCCTTAAGGGCAAGTGGAATCGATTCGAAAGTGTTGGTTTACTATAAATTTGGCCAAAACCCGAAGATAGATACCTTTAGCAAATCGCCCATTCAAAAAGCCCGGGCTGTTTACAATATCCTGTCTGAAAGGTATTATGCCAAATGGCTAAGCAAATCGGTAAAAACGCCATTCAGCTTGCAATGGTTCGGCCGTTCAGTAATTAACCACCCTGATGTTAAAAGAGCAGATATTATCCATTTACATTGGGTAAACCATGGCTTTCTTAATCCTAAATTTTTAGCGCAGCTTGATGAACTGGAAAAACCAATTGTGTGGACTTTTCATGATAGCAATGCTTTTACCGGAGGATGCCACGTGCGTTATGGCTGCGAAAATTTTCATCACCAATGCGGCAATTGTCCGATTTTGAAAATCAGTGGTAAAAATGATATTTCACATCAAACCTGGTTACGCAAACAAAAAGCTTATACTGAATTGAATTTCCATATTGTAGCGCCAAGTAAATGGATGGCAGCATCAGTAAAGTTTAGCAGTTTGTTGGGTACCAGAAAAGCTACCGTTATTCCAAATACCATTGAAACCAAGATTTTCAAACCTTATGTTAAATCGGAAGCGAAGAAAATCCTGAAGATTAACCCGGATAAATTTGTGTTAATGAGCGGTTTTATGCCCTCTAAAAACGACAAACACAAAGGAACACCTTATTTGATTGAAGCTTTAGAAATTCTTTCGCGCCGTACCGGAATACAAAAGGAAAATATAGAACTGGTTATTTTCGGGAATAAGGAAAATGCAGAAATGCCCGAATTCCCTTTCAAAACTACATTCTTAGGTACGATTAATAAAGATGACCATTTGGCAAAATGTTATTCTGCTGCTGATGCTTTTATAACGCCATCATTAGAAGACAATCTACCCAATACGGTGATGGAAAGTCTTTCATGCGCTACACCTGTTGTTGCTTTTACTACAGGCGGGATACCCGATATGGTGAAACACATGCAAAACGGTTACCTGGCCGAATACCAGAATGCAGAAGATCTGGCAAACGGCATTGAGTGGTTATACCACCGCCCTAATAAGGAGGAAATCCAGAAAGCAGCCAGGTTAAGCATTTTAACAGACTTTTCGGAAGAAGTTATTGCTGCAGAACATATCCATCTGTATGAAACACTGATTGATTTACAGCCGAAATAAAATCAATTTTTAATCAAGGTTTTACAATTTAGTTGCCAAAGTCTCATTTTCTTGCCAGCAAATAAAAATTTGACCAATCTTTATTAAATTTATACCGGTTGAAACTGTTAAATGGAAAGCATCACTAATTATTCTGAAAGTATTAAGGCATTAAAATCGGCTATTTTATCGAGCCGGTATAAAGCTGCTGCTTTAGTGAATAAAGAACTTTTGCTACTCTATTTTACAGTGGGCAAATTTATTTCGGAAAAGGTAGAAAAAGAGAAATGGGGTGCTAAAGTAATAGATAACCTTTCCAATGATTTACAATTAGAATTACCAGGCTTACGCGGATTTTCGGGAACAAATATTAAACGGATGAGGTTCTTTTTTGAGTCGTGGCAAGAGCATGTGCTAATTAGTCCGTCACTGACGGACCAATTACAATTAACTGATATTCAGAACATTAAATTTAGTCCGTCAGTGACGGACCAATTGGAAAAAACATTTTTCAATATCAGTTTCACCCACCACATCGAAATTTTACAAAACTCGCAATCGGCAGAGGAAAGGACATATTATATCCAAAAGGCAGCTATCGAATTTTGTGTTTCCACCTACACAACCAGCCAAATATTACCAAAAGCATTTAAAGGTTTAATCCCCGATGCAGAAACCTTTAAAAAATTAATGGACTAAGCATGCCCAAATTAACAATCATCACCATTGTGTACAATAACGTTCGTGATATCGAACGTACCATCCAGTCTATCCTTAAACAGACTTATAAAAAAATTGAATACATCGTAATAGATGGTGCATCAACGGATGGCACACTGCAGGTTGTTGAACATTATAAAGACCGCATTTCAACAATCGTATCCGAACCCGATAAAGGCATTTATGATGCCATGAATAAAGGCCTGGCATTGGCAACAGGCGATTATGTTTTATTTATGAATTCCGGCGATGAAATTTACGATGAAAATACGGTAGAAGATGTTTTTGCCTCCGCTCCCGGTGCCGATATATATTACGGAGAAACCGAAATGTACAATGATAACTGGGAAAACCTGGGCCGCAGAAGGCATGAGGCCCCTGAAGAATTTGACTGGACGAGTTTTAAATATGGCATGAGCATCAGCCACCAGGCCATTTACATCCGCCGCAGCATTGTTACACCTTACGATTTAACTTATAAATATAGTTCTGATATCGACTGGATTATTAAAGCAGCAAAAAAAGCTTCGAATATTGTGAATGTTCACCGTTATGTAGCCAAATACCTTGTTGGTGGTATGAGTAAGAAAAAACACCGCGAAAGCTTAAAAGAACGCTTTAAAATTTTTACCAAATATTATGGTTTATTGCCCAACATTTTTAACCATATCATTATTGCCGGTAATTTAGCCTTATATTTTTTTAAACACCGTAGGACAAATGATTAGGTATTTTAGCCAATATGTTAATATCGAAGTATCGTCATTTCGAGCGCAGCCGAGAAATCTATGTAAATCAATTTAGTTCATAGATCTCTCCATTTCGTTGCACTTCAGTCGAGATGACGCCCCCTATTGGAATCTCTTAAATGGTTTGGACTATATTAAGATGCCACCCTAATCTAAAATTTCTGAAACAATAATTTTTCCCAACTGTCTTTAATACATCACCTATTAAAAATTAAAGATTATGGGACAATTAAGTAACCGCACTATTGCTGTACTTTCAGAAAGCGGATTTGAAGAAGTAGAATTAACCGAACCAGTTAAAAGGTTAAAAGAAGAAGGAGCCACCGTTCACATTATCTCCTCAAAAAGCGGAAAAATAAAAGCATGGGATCAGGATCACTGGTCAATAGAAGTTGATGTGGACAAAACCATTTCGGAAGCAAATGCTGAAGATTATAACGGATTACTTTTACCGGGCGGTGTAATTAATCCTGATCAGTTACGGGTTAATGAAGATGCCCTGACTTTTGTAAAATCTTTCTTTGCCGATGGAAAACCAGTTGCTGCCATTTGCCATGGTCCGCAAACTTTAATTAATGCCGATGTAATACAGGGCAGAAAATTAACCTCTGTAAAAAATATTTCGCAGGATCTGATTAATGCCGGTGCCATTTGGTCTGACGAAGAAGTAGTGGTAGACCAGGGTTTGGTTACCAGCCGTACACCAAAAGATTTACCTGCTTTTAACGATAAAATTGTAGAGGAATTTGCCGAAGGTGTTCATGAAGGGCAGCACGCCTAAAAACTTTGGACGCTCTTTCTAGATTCACTCAAAAACGGTCGGCAATTTGTCGGCCGTTTTTCTTTTGTGCCGTCAGATGTTATCATCTGACGGATAATTCAGTGTCGGATGGTCACATACAACGCCACAACTTACAATTTCACCTGCCTGATAATATTTTTAATATTCAGTTCAATAATATCCGTCATGGTTTTACAACGCAGATAATTTGTATCCTTAAAATAATCACTCATCCCTTGCTTTAGCAAAGCGATATTTTCGGGCGTAGTCAGTTCTTCCTTGTTCGAAACATCTCGCAGATCTGTTAGCCGGTGCCGCTCGCTCCTCACCCGGTGTACAATAGACGATCGTTCTTCCTGCTGGTATTGAAGTACAGTTTTCTCTGTCAATTGCTCCATGCTCATTTTTACGTAAGGTAAATTCTCTTTAAAAAACTGGGGCAAGTAAACCTTTAAATTTCCTTCGTAAAACTGCTGGTCAAAATCTATTGCCCTGATGCGGAATTGGATATCATCAAAATCAGGTGTAATCTGTACCACAAAATTGTAAGCACGCATATCGCCCAAAAGCATAATTAAACAGCGTTCATTAAATTTAACAAACTCTTTTGCAATTCGGGTAGGGTTAAATTCTGGTGTATATAGCTGCCCCTTTGTAAAAATATCTCCCGGAATCCCTGCAATATGTTCTTCAACCAAAGTATCGCCATCAACCAGATAATTTACCTGATTAGGTGATAGAATTTCTTCCATTTCTAAACCATAAATACGTGAGGCATCGGCTTTTTTAATATAGAAATAATCGTACACATCATTTAAACGGTTCACAATACGGATACGGAAGGGATGTGTATTTCCGAAAGTGCAATATTCAATTTTATCGATGTATTTATGTTCTACAATCCGCAGGTTACCCGATGCTTTTAAGTTGGCATAAATTTCCTTTAAACCTTCATGCAAAGGTTCAATTAAATCCTGTGCATAAATAGGCCCTTCCCAAAGTGAATCTTTGCCGAATTTATCCATCAAGGGAAAAGCTTCGTTAAACTGCATCAGATCGTTATAACCGATGGGTAATTTCGCTTCGCGCTGATAGGTACGCAAATATTTTTGCAAAGCAGGGGTAACCGGAAAAATCGGCTTCTTTTTTGAAATTTTTACATCATTATTTTCCATGCAGAGGCAATGTACTATTTTCTACAAAATATGTTTAAATTTTTACTACAAAGAATATCTGTTGTCAACCATAGGGCAAACAAAGAATAACGCATCGTAAGAATTTTAACCACAGATAAAAAGGATAAAACACAGATATACCATCCGTGTTTATCTGTGTACATCAGTGGTTAAAAAAACATGTCCCCGGTGGCTAACCCTTAGGATAACTAAATGGTAAAGCACTTAAATACCTGCTGATTTTCCGGTAAGGATAATTACCTGCACCATGACCGGCAAATTGCACAATAATGGTATTCGTTTTCGGATCAACATATAATCTTTGCCCCAACATCCCTTCTGCAGCATAATCGCCCTTATCGCCTTCCTGCGGAATCCACCAAAGGTAATGATGTGCCGATTTTTGCCAGCCTTTTGCCGATGCTGGTTTTTCAATACCAATATTAACCGATTGATTTACCCAATCTTCGGGAATAACCTGTTTTCCGTTAAACCTACCCTTATTTAAATATAACCGGCCAATTTTAGCAAAATCAATGGCAGTTACCTGGAAACGACTGGCGGTATTGGTTAAACCGTTTATTTGATCCAGCCCCCAGGTGGCGTTATATTCAGCCCCGATCTTCTTCCAAATACTGGCTTCAAAATATTGCGCTACCGATTTACCGGTTGCCTTTTTTAAAACCCAGCCCAATAAAATCGGATCGATGCTTTTATACACCCAAACTGTACCGGGCTTATTTACCAGTTTAACTTTCATTAACTGGGCTTTCATATCATTAGTATAATAATATTTGGCTTCATCAGAAAAAAATGCCTTTACAATTCCACCCAGAGCATCCTGAAATTCTAAACCAGATTTCATGTCCAAAAGGTTTTTTAAAGTAATCTGTTCGAAAGCGGGGTTCGATTTTAATTCGGGAATATACTGTGTTACCTTATCATTTAAACTTTTAATGCTGCGATCTGCCAATGCCTCACCAATTGTAATAGAAATCATGCTCTTAGCCCCCGAAAATATACTTGTTAAGGTGCTATCGCTATAATCCTTATCATATCGTTCATATAAAATACTATCATTCCTGATGACGATAAAAACATTTACCTGCCCGTTTTTTAAATAGGTTTTTAAAGGAATGGAGTGATTATCTCCATCTAACACATGAAGCGTATCCAGATCATTCCGTTGTTTCACAGCGCTGATAAAATGAAAAGCTGAATCACTTTTATGAGAAATTTCCTGTGGAAAAATTTTATAGGTTTCGGCGTTGGGTGTTCTATATCTTAATACCCTTATTAAGTAGGGTTTCCAAAGGAATAGTAAAACCAAAAATAAAAGAAGCGCATAAAATAAAATTACAAGTGTTTTTTTAAAGATTTTCATCAGAAGCGAATATGCCGTCAAATATAAAATATTTAAAATTTACGCCTGCTTTAACATTTCATTTGCTTTCAGAGAAGCACTTATCCGGGGTTTATATTTCCATCGTTTATGGCTCCATAACCAATATTCTGGTTGTTCTCTGATCATATCTTCCAAATAGCGGGTATGCAGCTCTGTAATTTCAAATTCTGCGGTTTCAGATGGATTTAAACATAGTGGAACACAATCTACACTGTAAAAACCGCGTTTAAGTACATTTATTTTAAAATAAAAAATCGGTTGACCGGTACGTTTGGCGATTTTTTCAATCCCCAATTGCACCGAACTTGGCTGATGCATAAAAGTAGTCCAGTAATGCGATTCATCTTTTGAAGGTGCCTGATCGTTTCCAAAACTAAATATACTTGGCTTACCTTTGCTGGCCTGCAAAGCACGCATGGTTTGGCGCATGGCAATGAGTTTATTTCCGAACCTGCCCCTAACTTTTTTAAACCAGCTATCGAATACCGGATTGGTTAGAGGTTTATAGATTGGATAATGATCTGCCTGAAAATTGAGCCCGATGCCCAGCGTGCCCCACTCCCAGTTACCATAATGTGCTGCGCAGATCAATACGCTTTCCCCGCGGTCTAAATAAGCCTGAACCTGAGCCTTATTTTTAAAAATGAAACGTTTTTCTACTTCTTCTTTAGAAATGCTGTTCATTTTTACAATCTCAAATATCAGTGAAGCCAGGTAACGGTAAAAACGTTTTTCGATATTAACGATTTCTTTTATTGGTTTATCAGGAAGGGCATTTATTAGATTTTCCCTCACCACTTTCCGGCGGTAGCCGAAAACAAAATAAAGCAGCAGATATGCTCCATCGGCCAGAATGTATAAAACAGATAGTGGAAACAGAGATAATACGCCTAAAAAAAATATTCCCAAACGGGAAATCCCCTTTTTAATCATACCAGAATTAGTTGAATCGCTAAATTAAAAAGCAACTCAAAAAACTATGCCACAAGAATGTTAGATTTTAATTTTAGACAAATGGATTAGCCTTTAAGCTATCGCATCCATAATATTTCGATCATGTGTAACCACTTTCTGAACTTTCTGTTCTGGTTTGTATTTCCACCTGCGGTGGCTCCACAACCAATAAGCCGGCGCTTCTTTGATCATATCTTCCAAAAAGCGGGTATGCATCTCTGTAATTTCAAATTCAGCAGTTTCTGCCGGATTTAAACAGATCGGCACACAATCTACTTCATAATAGCCTCTTTTTAAATGATTTATTTTCAGGTAAAAAACAGGACGGTTGGTTTTTTTGGCAATTTTTTCTACACCCAGCTGGATTGATGATTCCTGGTTTAAAAACATGGTCCAGTAGTTCGATTCATCTTTTGAAGGCGCCTGATCGCTACCAAAAGTAAACATGGTAGCTTCATTTTTACTCGCCTGGATGGCCCTTAAAGTTTGGCGCATGGATACCATATGGTTACCAAATTTGCTCCTCATATTCAGGAACCAGTTATCGAAAGCTTCGCTGCTTAAAGGTTTATAAATGGGATAATGCTGGCCCGAAAAGTTTAAACCTATGGCCATGCAAACCCACTCGTAATTGCCGTAATGTGACGAACAGAAGATTACGCTTTCGTTATTTTTAAGGTAAGCTTCAACCAGATCGACATTTTTGAATCTGACTCTTTTATTAAGCTCCTTTTTAGAAATGCTTTTCATTTTAATCACTTCGATAAAAAGTGAAGCCAAAAATTTATAGAACCGTTTTTCTATAGCATAAATTTCGGAATCGTTTTTCCCGGGAAAGGCATTGGTCAGATTTTCCTTAACCACCTTTCTACGGTAGCCAAAAACATAAAAAATCAATACATAAAAAGCATCTGCCAATCTATATAAAAGAAATAGTGGCAAAAGAGAGAGCACATTTAATAAAAATATACCCACCTTGGATAACCCTTTATTAATCATGATTTGGGATGATTAGTTTGCTTGTTAAGCTGCAAAATTAAAAGCTGCAGGAAAATTAATTGCCATCCAATTGTTAATTTTTTACTCCTGTAAGTTTTATGAAAAAGTGTTGACACAAAAGCATCGTTCTGATTAATTATCAAATTGAAAAGCAATAAATTATCCTAAAATCTTATCAGGATTTTATCACTACCTGAAGTTCCAACTAATCTTTATTTTAAGAGTTGACAACTTCCAGGCCCTGTTTGTTAACCCGAATAAAACCATCTAAACGCAAAAAGCCCCGATTTACACCGGGGCTTTATTAATCTGTATGAAGTTATGGGTTTAAGCGAACTGCTTTCCTTTAACTTTACGCTCTTGTTCTGTTAAAAAGATTTTACGTAAACGCATACTTGCAGGTGTAACCTCGATATACTCATCAGCCTGGATATACTCCATAGCCTCTTCTAAAGAGAATTTAATTGCAGGTGCAATACGGGTGTTATCATCTGTACCAGAAGCACGCATGTTGGTTAAAGCTTTACCTTTTACTACGTTTACTACTAAATCGTTATCACGGATGTGCTCACCCATAATCTGACCTTCGTAAACATCGGTTCCCGGATCGATGAAGAAACGACCTCTATCTTGTAACTTATCGATTGAATAAGCTGTAGTTTGTCCTTTTTCCATTGAAACCAATACACCATTTAAACGACCAGGGATTGTACCTTTCCAAGGCTCGTAAGCTTTGAAACGGTGTGCCATAATCGCTTCACCTGCTGTAGCAGTTAAAACGTTGTTACGTAAACCAATGATACCACGTGCCGGGATTTCGAACTCTAAGTGTTGTAAATCGCCTTTTGGCTCCATAATTAACAACTCACCTTTACGCTGGGTTACCAATTCGATTACTTTACCAGAAACTTCTGCAGGAACATCAACGATCAGTGTTTCGATCGGCTCATGTTTTTTACCATCGATTTCTTTGACGATTACCTGAGGCTGACCTACCTGAATCTCGTAACCTTCACGACGCATCGTTTCGATTAGTACAGATAAATGGAGAATACCACGACCGTAAACCAACCAGGCATCAGGAGAAGCTGTTTCTACAACTTTCAAAGCGAGGTTTTTCTCAGTTTCTTTAATTAAACGCTCTTTAATACGTTGAGAAGTTACTAATTTACCTTCTTTACCGAAAAACGGAGAATTGTTGATGGTGAACAACATGTTCATTGTTGGCTCATCAATGCTGATAACCGGTAATTGTTCTGGTGCTTCAAAATCAGCGATAGTATCACCAATATCAAAACCATCAATACCTACAACAGCACAAATATCACCCGAACTTACTTCTGTGGTACGGATTTTTCCTAAACCTTCGAAAGTATAAAGTTCTTTTACCCTTGTTTTAACGATTTTGCCATCACGTTTAATTAAAGTTACCGGTTGGTTTTCTTTAATGGTACCACGGTGAACACGACCAATTGCAATACGACCTACGAAAGATGAATAATCTAACGAAGTAATCTGCATTTGTAAAGTACCTTCGTTAATTGGTGCCGGCGGGATGTTGGCCACAACCGCATCCAATAAAGCAAAAATATCTGTAGTTGGTTTTTGCCAGTCGGTACTCATCCAGCCTTGTTTAGATGAACCGTAAATTACCGGGAAATCCAATTGCTCTTCAGTTGCTTCAAGGTTAAAGAACAATTCGAAAATCTGCTCATAAACCTCTTCAGGGCGACAGTTTTCTTTATCCACTTTGTTTACCACCACAATTGGTTTTAAACCAAGGGCTAAAGCTTTTTGCGTTACGAAACGTGTTTGAGGCATTGCACCTTCAAAAGCATCGCAAAGTAAAAGTACACCATCTGCCATTTTCAAAACACGCTCTACCTCACCGCCGAAATCCGCGTGACCAGGAGTGTCAATAATGTTAATTTTTACGTCTTTGTACTGAACAGATACGTTTTTAGATACAATCGTGATACCACGCTCGCGCTCTAAATCGTTGTTATCCAATATCAAATCTCCTGTTTGTTCGTTGTCACGAAAAATAGAACAAGAGTGTAAAATCTTATCAACCAACGTGGTTTTACCGTGGTCAACGTGTGCTATAATAGCTATATTTCTAATCTTTTGCATAAAATGCGCCTCAAATTTGGCGCAAAGATAGTGTTTTGAAATGGAATTTCTACTATATAACTCACTATTTAATGCTATGATAATGTTGCAATTATCTCATTTTTAAACAGAAAGGCGAAGCGCTTCTTTTTTCAATCAATTATAGGTTCGAACAAGGTGTTTAATAGAAACCATAATCTTTAAATTAGCTGCAATAAATTATAAATTTTCTAGCTTTATTGAATTACGCAATTTTATATAGTAATTATGATAGTTAAAGCCATCGCATTAAGAATGGTAATCGGTTTTGTTCTTGTGGTTTTACCTGCTTATGTTTTTTCTCAAAAAGCATTCGAATACGAATATTATACAGGAAAAACCAAAGATATGACCATTAAACTTTCATTGGCAGACGGATATATTGCAGCCAGTGAAATTAGAACCGTCGCTTTTAAGAACAAAAAAGCTTCGAGGTTTTTAACGGAAACAGGTTACGAACAGGCCGACCGGAAAATGAAGTTTTACCACTATTCCGCAGCAAAGAAGGAATTTCCGGATTATTTTATCATAGAAAACATCAGGGATACCTACGAGCAACTACCTAAAGAAATGCGCGGTAAATATTATTTCAAAAATGAGGTAATTCCTTTCACCCTAAAAATTTCTGCAAGCCACCATTAGGGTTACCATTCGTTATTGACTGTATTAATAATTGTTGATTGATGATCATTTATATTAAACAGCATGACTAAAAAGATTCTTCGCTATACCCGTAATTCACTTTTTACACTTATTGGCCTTATCTTCCTCTATTTTCTCTGCGCTTTTTGTTTCTCCCGCATAACAGTCAATAAAAACCCGGTAAACAAACAGGAAATTCCAATCTATATCATGACTAATGGGGTACATACCGACCTCGTGGTTCAGGCTGTGAATACAGAAATGAACTGGACGAAAGCAATCAGTTATCAAAACACTTTAGAAGCCGACAGCACTTATCAATACCTGGCCTTGGGCTGGGGCGATAAAAAGTTCTACCTCGAAACACCAGAGTTTTCGGATTTAAAATTAAGTAACGGTTTAAGGGCAATCTCGGGACTGAGTACATCGGCCATGCATACTACTTATTACAAGTACATTAAAGAAGATGCGAACTGTAAAAAAATCATGATCAGCAAAACACAGTATCATTTATTAATCGGTTATATTTTGAACAGTTTTACGAAAGACGAATCAGGGCGTTTAATAAACGTTAAATCTAACATTCATTACGATATTGGCGATGCTTTTTATGAAGCCAATGGCAGCTATAGTATTTTTAAAACCTGTAACACCTGGGCCAACGGCGCTTTAAAAAGTTGCGGGCAACGAAGTTGCCTATGGACGATTTTTGATACGGGTATTTTTTTGAAGTATGAGTAGAAGTGCTCGTCCTTCTCGACTAGAGCGCAGCTCCCCTCGTACCGTCATTTCGAGCGGAGTGCAACGTAGCCGAGAACCACGTAAGTGCTCAGCGAAGCTAAATCTATCGAGACAGATTTCAGTGGTTCGTCACCTTGATCCGATAGCTCTCAGATTTATTTCAGGGTCTTTCATGCAAGATTAGATCTCTCCGCTCCACTGCGTTCCGGTCGAGATGACGTTATCTATTTACTAAACCTCAAACGCCCAATCCAAAAAAGCAGGCATTACACTTTCCCAGGTGGGTACATCATGTTTACCACCAACTCTTTCGTAATAAAAAACATTTTCGGGTCTTTTATAACCTTTCTTAAGGAGTATTTTAACAATATCAATCGTATCATCAATTGAATCGATGATCATATTTTTATTCCGGTCGGCCTTTTCATCTTCTGTACCGGTCATTAACCAGAATTTCATCTCCGGTTTGGTAGCGGTATTTTCAATTTTTGCATGCATAACGCGGTCGGCATCGGTATAACCATCTGCCAGGTCTTTTTTTCTCCACCAAAATGCACCAGAAAAAACACCAATGACATCAAAAGCGGCAGGATTGTTCCAGGCAATATCAAAAGCAGATAAACCACCTAGAGAGAAACCTGCAAAACCAACCTTACCGGTTATGGGCATCGCAATTTTCTTTTTAACAAAAGGCAGCAATTCTTTAATCACAAAATCATTGTAAAGCCGGGCTTTCGCGCCGCGGCCTTTAAAATCGGGTACTTCTGCAACGCCATACTCCATCAGCCGCTCTTCTGATGCCTTAATGGCTACAACAATTAACCTGTGATTTCTTTTGCCATGATGTGCATCTTCCAAAATCCGCCTGAAGTTCATTTTGGCAACATCCTGTCCGTCGTTTAAGAATAAAAGTTCTATTTTCTCATTCCCTAAAATACCTTCAGGTGTATAAATATCTATTTCTACATCGTGCTTTAAATAAGCCGATGGTATTTTAAAGTTGCTGATATTAACTTTTACCGATAAAATTGTTGTGTATATCATAATCAAATCCCTATCACATGGCAATCGCCTCGAAATTTCGGGGCAAAGGTACAAATCTCGCTAAACTATTAATTACCAAAGCTTAATTTTTACACTGCGCTTTGATTTTACATCAATTTAGGGCTTAAACAATTCTTTTTACAGATTTAAATTTATACCTTAAGTCATTCAATTTTTATTATGGTTAAAGAAGAACATAAGAAATGGTACAGCCCGAATTTAAGTGGCGAAATCGACATGCTCATCTTTGGTCACGGTGGTATCCCTATTCTACTGTTCCCAACAAGCATGGGGCGATATTTTGAAAATAAGGATTTCAATTTAATAGATTCTGTTGAGGGGTTTATTAATGAAGGAAAAATTAAGATCTATTGTCCTGATGGCGTTGATAAATTGAGCTGGTACAACAAAAGTATCCATCCCGCAGACCGTGTTAAAAACCACATCTGGTACGACAAATACCTGCTTGAAGAAGTTGCGCCTCTGGCCCGTCAGGAAACCGGCCACAGCAAAATTATTACTGCGGGTTGTAGTTTCGGAGGTTATCACGCCGCAAATTTCGCTTTCAGACACCCATGGCTGGTGAGCCACATGTTTAGCATGAGCGGGGCTTTTGACATTTCGGGCCAGCTAGATGGTTTTTACAATGACGATGTGTATTTCAATAACCCCGTAGATTATCTGTTAAACAACAGTAACCCTGAACTGCATTACATGAAAATTGTGTTAGGCACAACCGACCGCGACATGTGCCGGCCAGACAATGAGCGTTTATCAGATATCCTCAGTAGAAAAGGTATCGACCACTGGCTTGATATCAGGCAAAATGCCGACCATGACTGGCCGATCTGGAGAGAAATGTTCCCCAATTATATTGCACAGCTTTAGTTTAGTCCTGCATCCCGAGTACTAAATTCAAAGTCAATTTAAACTATAATCACCAAACAATTAAACGATTAACCAGTTAAACAATTAAACTAACATAGTACCAATGAAAAAAATAGGGATTTTATTCGGACAGGAGCGTTCTTTTCCTGAAGCCGTTATCGAAAGAATCAATCAAAAAGCAGTAGATGGTATTACCGCTGAAGCGGTTAAAATCGACAAAATATTTCAGAATGCACCTTTAGGTTATTCGGTTATTATCGACCGCATTTCGCAGGATGTGCCTTTCTACCGTGCATCTTTAAAAAATGCCGCCATTACCGGAACGGCCGTAATCAACAATCCATTTTGGTGGAGTGCTGATGAGAAATTTTTCAATAATGCACTGGCCGAACAAATTGGTGTGCCTGTACCAAAAACGGCTTTAATACCTTCAAGAGAACACCCTACCGGAACCACAGGCGAATCTTTTTCTAACTTAACAATGCCGTTAGATTGGGACGCCATTTTCGAATATACCGGTTTCCCGGCCTATATGAAACCTTACGATGGCGGGGGCTGGCGAGATGTTTATAAACTACATAACAAAGAAGATTTTTTTGATAAACACAGCGGCACACAACAACTGGTGATGCTTTTGCAGGAAGAAATCATTTTCGAAGAATATTTCAGGTGTTATTGCATTGGTGGCAAACATGTACGCATTATGCAGTACGATCCGCGCAACCCGCACCATTTACGTTATGCAACGGAGGGTAAATCGCCTGATCCAAAGCTGCTAAAAACGGTTGAGGAATATACCCTGAAATTATGCCAATATTTAGGCTACGACTTTAATACAGTAGAATTTGCCGTGCGCGATGGCGTGCCTATTGCAATCGATTTTTGTAATCCGGCGCCTGATGCAGATATTAATAGTGTTGGACAAGAGAATTTTGACTGGGTAGTAGAAACCACAGCAAATTATGCCATCGAAAGGGCAAAAGCACAAAAAGACGGTCAGGATAATTTAACCTGGGGCCAATACATAAAAGCTTCTGTTGGCGGTACACCATTAATTGCGAAAACTGCACCGAAAGCGGCAACAGTAAAAAAACTGACCACAACCGAAAAAGCGCCTGCAAAGCCTAAAAAAGCGGCAGCAAAAAAATAATTGGGATTTAAATTCTAATCAATATTAACATGAATGAGTTTACGCTGGGCATAGAAGAAGAATACATGGTAATTGATCCCGTTACCAGAGAGCTTACTTCGCATGACCAAAAAATTGTAGAAGCCGCACAAAAAATCCATAAAGACCAGGTAAAGGCAGAAATGCACCAGGCCGTAGTTGAAGTGGGCACCGGCATCTGCAAAACCACCACCGAAGCCCGTAAAGAAATTTCGCAGTTGCGTTATACTGTATCGCAACTTGCCGGAGAACAGGGGCTGAGAATCGGCGCGGCTGGTACCCACCCCTTTTCGCACTGGGAAAAACAGTTAATTACTGAACATCCCCGGTATAACGAAATTGTTAACGAACTGCAGGAAGCAGCCCGTTCTAACCTGATTTTCGGACTGCATGTACATGTGGGCTTCCAATCGCGCGAGCTGGCCATTCATATTGCCAATCAGGTGAGGTATTTTTTACCACACGTTTTTGCTTTATCAACTAATTCTCCTTTTTGGGAATCGCGGAATACAGGTTACAAATCTTTCCGGACCAAAATTTTCGATAAATTTCCGCGTACAGGAATTCCTGATATTTTTAACAGCATTGAAGATTACGATAACTATGTAAAACTGCTCATCAAAACCAATTGCATGGATAATGCAAAGAAGATCTGGTGGGATATCCGTGTGCATCCATTTTTCGATACCGTAGAATTTAGAATTTGCGATTGCCCGATGCTGATTGATGAAACCATGGCTTTTACGGCATTATTTCAGGCATTATGTGCTAAACTTTATAAACTGCGACTGCAGAATATGGAGTTTATCTCTTATTCAAGAGCTTTGATCAACGAAAATAAATGGCGTGCTGCCCGTTATGGCATTGATGGTAATTTAATCGATTTCGGTAAAGAAATGGAAGTAAACTGCCGCAACCTTATTTTAGAATTGCTCGATTTTGTAGATGATGTAGTTGATGATTTAGGTTGCCGTGATGACATTAATTATGTGCACAAAATCCTCGAGCATGGAACCGGCGCCGACAGGCAGTTGGCTGTTTACCAGCAAACTGGTAACTTTGAGGCCGTGGTAGATTACATTACCACTCAAACACTTATAGGCGCAAAGTAATTTAAAATGGATAAAAGAAGCTTAAAGGTGGCCGTTATCGATATGAATAACGGCGCACCCAATCAGGGCATGCGGGGGATTCAGGAAATTTTATCCCGTTTCAGAAATGAAAACAATATCGGTTTAACCTTTGATATTTTCGATTTAAGGCAAAAAGGTGAAATACCGGGTATTGAGTATGATGCTTATATTTCGAGCGGCGGTCCGGGGAGCCCGATTGAAAGTAAAGGGGAAAAATGGGAGAATGATTTTTTTAACCTCTTAGATCAGATTGAAGCTTTTAATCATGAAAATGAAGACAGAAAAAAATATGCTTTTTTAATATGTCATTCTTTTCAACTGGCCTGTAGAAAATACGAATTGGGCAATGTCACCGAAAGACGATCAAACGCTTTTGGGATTTTCCCGATTACACTGACTGAAGACGGAGAAAAAGATGAAATTTTTAACGGCATTACTAACCCGTTTTTTTCTGTTGATAGCCGCGATTGGCAGGTAATTGAACCCGATTTTGCAGCTTTTGAACGAAAAGGCGCAAAACTTTTAGCCATTGAAAAAGAGCGTAAACATGTTGATCTGGAACGCTGCATGATGTCGATTCGTTTTTCTGATGAAATTATAGGTACACAGTTTCATCCCGAGGCAGACCCGATAGGTATGAAAATGTATTTGCTCCAGGACGAAAAGAAAAAAGCCATTAGCGATATGCACGGGGAGCAGAAATACCTCGATATGTTAAACAGTTTAGACGATCCGGCAAGGATTGTACTCACACAAAGTATTATTTTACCTAATTTCCTGCAGAAAGCAATCGGAAACCTTCAGGAGGTGTAAACAAATGGCCGTCATTGCGAGGCACGAAGCAATCTTTCTTTCACCAACTCGTCATTTCGACTGGAGCACAGCGGAATGGAGAAATCTATTAAACCATTCTATGATAAACGTAAATAGATTTCTCCACTACGGTCGAAATGACGGTTCTGTTTTGACTAATAAATTGTAAACTAAATACAACTATGATACCCGCACAACGCCTAAAATATAATCAGCAGTTTTCTACAGAAAAGTATCAAAGCTTTTTAAATAAACTCGAAAGCGGCTATCCTCAAATTCCTTTCAGGGTGGCCGAAACACCGGTTTTCGTCCCGAAGGCATTAAAAGAGAAGTTGATTTTGGCTGGAGAAGAAATCATCAAACTGATTAAACAACCCAACTTTAAGGCCCTTACCGAAAAAGCAATTCCAACAGATTGGCATGTTCCAAACGAAAATGAACAACCGCATTTTTTAACCTTCGATTTTGGCATCTGTAAAGATAAAAGCGGAGAACTTACCCCAATGCTGATCGAAATGCAGGGCTTCCCTTCGTTATATGGTTTTCAGCACCATTTAGCTAAAACTTTTAAATCCAGTTTTGAGATAGACGACTCCGTCAACTATTTTTTAAATGGTTTTAATGAAGAAAAATATGTGGAGCTGTTAAAGGAAGTGATTATTGGTAAACACCGGCCAGAAGAGGTGGCTTTGATGGATGTAGATGCACTGAATCAAAAAACAGCGATCGATTTTTTCGTCACCCAAAAATTATTGGGCATCAAGATTCTCGCATTAGAAGATATCAAGAAAGTAGGTAAACAGTTATTTTACGAAGAAAACGGGAAACAGATTCAGTTAAAAAGGATTTATAACCGTTTAATCTTTGATGAAGTTGCCGATAATACTGAGATTTTCAAAAACAGTTTCGATCTACGCCAAGAACTTGATATTGAATGGGTAACGCACCCCAACTGGTTCTACCGGATCAGCAAATACACCATGCCATTTTTAAAAAGTGAATTTGTACCCGAAACCCGTTTTCTGAACGAAGTAAAAACCATCCCGGCCGATTTAGAAAACTATGTATTAAAGCCCTTATTTTCTTTCGCCGGCATGGGTGTAATTATTGATGTAACCGGGGCAGATCTAACCAATATCAAAGATCCCGAGAACTGGATTTTGCAGCGAAAAGTAAATTACGAACCCGCTGTTCAGGCAACGGATGGTGGTGTAAAAGCAGAAATCAGGATGATGTATTTATGGCCTGACGGCGGTGAACCACAGCTCTGCATCAGCCTGGCCAGGTTAAGCAGGGGCAAAATGATCGGTGTGCGTTATAATGCCAATTTCGATTGGGTTGGTGGTACGATTGGTTTTATGGAGGAATAATTCTCCTTTCTTAACCACAGAGCACACAGAAAAAAGGCATAGAGGTTACACAGAGAACAATATCTCCGTATTTTCTGTGAATCCGTGGCAAAACAAAAAACTACACTAAAATCTTCAATAACCATTCGGCCACGGAGACACGGATGGCACGGAAAACAATGCCTAAGTAATATCCCTCCGTGTTTTCTATGAATCCGTGGCAAAACATCTCTAAAACCGCTCAGTGTACTCCGTGTAAAACTCGGTTTTCTCTGTGGTAAAATACGCAGTAATAATTTACATTCAACTGAACACCAAAATACCAAAAGCCCTTATATTTGTATTATGGATATTCAAACGATTTTAGTCTTTTTACTTTTTGCGGTAGCATTGGTATATGTTGGCCGTTTGGTTTTTAAATCTTTACAGGTAAAAAAAGATGGTTGCGGTGGAAATTGCAAATGTGGCGTAGATTTTTCCGATATTAAGCCCGTAAAAAAATAATATCCCATCTTTATGATCCATCAGTTTAAGGAATACTTTCAATCAAAAATAGAATTAACTGATGAGCAATTCGAGAGCATTTCATCTTCGCTAAAGGTTAAGAAGTTTGAAAAAAACGAGATCGTACAGTTTAAAGGAGATATTTTAAAATATGGTTTTTTTGTGGGCAAAGGACTCCTGAGATCCTATTCTATCGATTCGAAAGGCAAAGAACATATTATTCAGTTCGCACCCGAAAACTGGTTTGTTTCAGATCGTAACCAGATGCATAACGAACCTTCAGATTTTTTTATTGAAGCGATTGAAGCCACCGAAGCAGTTATCGTTCCGGATAATTTTATGAGTGAAGCTTCCCGTAAAGTTCCTTGCCTGCTAGCTTTAAACGTAACCATGCTGCATAATTCTATCCGCTTTATGCAAAAAAGAATCAATATGCTTTTAAGCGCCACAGCTGAAGAAAGATACCTTGATTTTATTAAACTTTACCCCAACCTTACCCTTCGCGTACCACAATGGATGATTGCATCTTACTTGGGCATTACACCCGAATCACTCAGTCGCGTAAGAAAAGAACTCGCCAATAAACATTTCAGACCGTAGAAAATTTGAATGAGTGAATTTGGAATGAGTAAATGTTTTAATAAAATCTAACATTTCAACCTCAAAACAAATTAACTAATGTGTGAGTTTTGAATGAATGAATGGGTTCGCGAAGTTCAACATTCCAAC
This sequence comes from Pedobacter jeongneungensis, assembly GCF_039538295.1. Taxonomy (NCBI): domain Bacteria; kingdom Pseudomonadati; phylum Bacteroidota; class Sphingobacteriia; order Sphingobacteriales; family Sphingobacteriaceae; genus Pedobacter; species Pedobacter jeongneungensis. The sequence continues at coordinate 50,047 of NZ_BAABBY010000007.1, forward strand.
TTTTCAACCTTCCAACCTTAAAACAAATTAACGAATGTGTGAGTTTCGAATGAATGAATTCGCGAAGTTCAACATTCCAACCTTAAAACAAATTAATGAATGTGTGAGTTTTGAATGAATGAATGGGTTCGCGAAGTTCAACATTCCAACCTTAAAACAAATTAATGATTGAATTTTGAATGAACGAATTGTTTCAACATTCAATCAATCTATCCTTTATTCATTCAATCAATTTATCTTTCATTCATTTCCAATTACTTACCATACATCAATTCTCAATCAAACCCCGCGCTGTACATTTGTATTGTAAATATTAAACATCTCAAAAAACAAAACATATGGCAACTACAAAATGGACATTAGATCCAACCCACAGCGAATTACAATTTAAAGTAAAACACTTAATGATTACCACTGTAACCGGTAGTTTAAAATCTTTTTCGGCAGAATTAACCTCAGAAGGTGATGAATTTGAAAATGCTGAAATTTCTTTCAAAGGTGATATCGGTTCAATCGACACAGGAAATACCGATCGTGATAACCACTTAAAAAGCGGCGATTTCTTTGATGCTGAAAAATTTGCACACATCGAATTTAAATCAAGCTCAGTAGAAAAAGATGGTGGCGATTATACCGTGAAAGGTGATTTAACTATTAAAGGCGAAACCAAACCTGTAAAATTAACAGCTGAATTTGGTGGTATTGCAACTGATCCATGGGGAAATACCAAAGCTGGTTTTACTTTAAGCGGAAAAATTAACCGTTCTGATTTCGGCTTAACCTGGAATGCAGCTTTAGAAACCGGTGGTGTAATGGTAAGTGAAGAAGTTCGCATTTTAGGCGAATTGCAGTTTGTCAAACAAGCATAGAGCATAGGGAATTTAAGCATGGGGTTATTACTCCATGCTCCATGCACCATGCCTCATTTAACTTGAAGGTAATGGAAACAAAACAAATAAAAGCCGTACTTAAAGCACCTGCACCGCATATGGTTGGTGATGGTTTTAGGGTACACAACTTTTTTCCAAGTGGTTATGAAATTGAGATGAGTCCATTTTTTTTATTGGATTATGGCTCAAAAATCGAATTTTCTGCAAGGAAAAATCCAAGGGGCGTTGGCGTTCATCCGCACCGGGGTTTCGAAACTGTGACTATTGCCTACCACGGTGCAGTTGCACATCACGATAGCTCAGGCAATAGCGGGGTAATTTATCCGGGTGATGTACAGTGGATGACCGCTGCAAGCGGTGTATTGCATAAAGAATACCATGAAGAAAATTATAGCCTTACAGGTGGTCCTTTTCAAATGGTTCAGCTTTGGATCAATCTGCCTGCAAAAGATAAAATGAGTAAAGCGAAATATCAGGCTATTAAACAGGCCGATATGGCACATTTTGATTTACCTGAAAACGGAGGAAAAATCGAAATCATTGCAGGCAATTATCAAAACATAAAGGGCAATGCAACCACATTTACTCCCATTGAGCTCTACAACGCAAGGTTAAATAAAGGCGGAGAAGCTGTTTTTAATTTTCCGGAAAATTTCAACACCGGATTTATGGTAATTGAAGGAACGGTGAAAATTAACGGATCTGAAACCGTAACAGCCGATAATTTTATTTATTTCGAACACAAGGGCGAAGAAATTAAGGTAGAAGCATTAGAAAATAGTGTTCTGCTAATGTTGAGCGGTCAACCAATTAACGAGCCTGTTGCGCAATACGGACCGTTCTTAATGAATACTGAGGCTGAAATCCACCAGGCTATTGAAGATTATAATCAAGGTAGGTTTGGTTATTTAGAGGAGTAATCACAGCAAACGTCCTGCTGAACTTGTTTCAGCATCTACAGAAATTTAAAATATCCAGCCGGCATTTTAATAAAATTTGCCGGCTTTTTTATGTCTGCTTAAAAATACAACCAAAAATAGTATCTTAGAATAAACTAACGATCACTCATCCCAGCCGTTTCATTTCATCATTCATCCAATCTTCATATTCGTTAGTGACTTTTGATCATAAATCAGAACAGAAAAATGTCCGGAAAACAAATATTTCAAACTGAGACTAAAAGAAGATGGAATACCTTTACCTGGATAAGCCGCACCTTCTTTTTAGTTTTCATCGTCGCAATCATCTGCGTAGTGTACACCCTATCATCGGTACAGGCACCTAATTTACCTTTTATTAATACGAATACCCCTTTAACCCAAAAACAGTTAGATAAGTTAAAGAAATCGCAACAGTATAAGGATTTTACGATTGAAAAATCGAAACTTCAAAAAATCAAAAAAGACCGTGACCACCGAATTTTAACCCATCGTGGCAATAGCAAGCGCATTAATATGGCTTTTTATGTTAGCTGGGCAGGAAGCAAAGATGCATCCATATCAGATTTAAAACGCAATATCAGTCATTTGGATATGGTGGCAACAGAATCGTTCTTTTTAAACGGTGATTCTATTGTTGATAAAGTAGATACAGCTGCATTGAAAGTAATCCATAACGGCAAAAAATCGGCTATCGCCGTGGTTTCAAATTACAATAAAGATCATTGGGATGGTGCGGCGGTAAGGCGCCTGTTAAACGATCAGCCAGCACAGCAAAAATTAATTTACGACCTGATTGCAATCACCAAAAAATATGGATATAGTGGTATCAACATAGATTTTGAAGAGCTTAACCTTGAAAACAGCGATAGCTTTAACAATTTCATGAAAAATCTCTATGCTCAGTTTCATGCAGAAAAACTGATTGTTTCTCAGGATATTTCTCCCGAAAACGACGATTATAAACCAGAAATCCTTCAAAATTATAACGATTATATTGTGTTGATGGCCTACGATCAGCATACCGATCAAAGTAATGCCGGTGATATTTCGCATCAGGAATGGGTAGAAGAAAAGCTGGATGATATCTGTAGCAAAGTAGATGCAGATAAGGTAATCCTGGCCCTGGCCTGCTACGGTTACGATTGGCCACAAAACAGCATTGGCAAGCCCGTTACCTACGAAGACGCCATGATAAAAGCGGTTAATTACAAGAGCAAAATTAATTATAACCCCGAATCTGCTAATCTGAATTATAGCTATAATGATGGAAGCGGCATTAAACATGAAGTATATTTTACCGATGCAGCTACTTATTTTAACTTAATCCGCAAGGCAGATGACTGGGACATTGCAGGTATTGCCTTATGGCGCTTAGGATCCGAAGACAAGCGCTTATGGTCTTTCATCTCCAACGACCTTAGTTTAGATACGTTAAAGAAAAAACCTTTCGATTTACGGAAAATTGCGTCACTAAACATGGGCGGCATTTCTTACCTGGGTGATGGCGAAATATTGGATTTAATTTCTACCCCTACCCCGGGCAGCGTAAAATTTACTTTAAATAAGGATAATTTTTCTATTGCCGATCAAAAATACATCCGCCTGCCTGAGCAATATGTAATTAAAAGATTTGGAGAAGCAGATAAAAAAATAGCTTTAACCTTTGATGACGGTCCTGATCCGGTTTATACCCCACAGGTATTAAGCATTTTAAAAAAAGAAAAAGTGCCCGGCTGTTTCTTCGTGGTGGGTATTATGGCCGAGCAAAATATGGAACTGTTAAGGCAGGAATACAATGATGGTTATGAAATCGGGAATCATACTTTTTTCCATCCCGACATGTCTGCTATTGGCCCACGACGCGTAAAATTTGAGCTTAATGCCACACGACGCCTGATTGAAGCCGTTACAGGCCACAGTACCATTCTATTCCGTGCACCGTTTAATGCCGATGCCGAACCTCAGAACATTTCTGAAATTTTACCGGTTGCGCAAAGCCGTAAAGAGAATTACATCAATATCGGCGAATATATCGACCCTGAAGATTGGGAACCTGGAAAAACTGCCGATCAGATTTTTAATGAAGTGGTAAAACAGCATGAAAATGGAAACATCCTATTGTTGCACGATGCAGGAGGAAACCGCGAGGCTACTGTTGCTGCTCTACCAAGAATTATTAAATTTTTCAAATCAAAAGGCTACACATTTACCACCGTAGGCGATTTAATGGGTAAAAAAAGATCAGAATTGATGCCTGCAGTTAAATCGACTGCCAATAGTGGTTTTACCGGTTCGGGAGATTATTTCTTCATTAATTTCTTTTACTACGGAAACATGGTTTTAAACATCATCTTCTCTGTAGCCATTGTACTGGCCATTTTAAGAACCATTTTCATTGCCTATCTGGCCATCAGGCAGCGAAAAAGAGCAAAACGTAACATCGGAAAACTGATTGCAAACCCTTCAGAGAAAGTGAGTATCATTATTCCCGCTTACAACGAAGAGGTTACCGCTGTACAAACCATTAACAGCCTGCTAAAAACGACTTATCCTGATTTCGAACTGATTTTTGTAGATGATGGATCAAAAGACAAAACTTTCGAAATTATTAACGAAAATTTTGGCAATCATCCGCAGGTAAAGGTTTTCAGAAAAGAAAATGGAGGTAAAGCTTCAGCTTTGAATTTTGGTATTGCAAAGGCCTCTGCAGAATTTGTAATCTGTATTGATGCCGATACCCAGTTAAAAAATGATGCCGTTACCGAATTGATGCGTTATTTTTACAGTGAAAAAATTGCTGCCGTAGCCGGAACGGTTAAAGTTGGAAATGCAAAAAATATCATTACTAAATGGCAGTCTATCGAGTACATTACGGCTCAGAATATGGATAGGCGGGCATTTGATCTCTTAAACACCATTACTGTAGTTCCGGGGGCTATTGGTGCTTTCAGAAAAAATGTGATCATCGAAATCGGTGGTTTTACTGTTGATACCCTCGCTGAAGATTGCGATTTAACCATGCGCATTTTAAAAGCAGGTTATAAAGTTAAAAACTGCGACACTGCCATAGCTTATACAGAAGCACCGGAAACCGTAAATATGCTCTTGAAACAACGTTTCCGCTGGAGTTTTGGGGTAATGCAAAGTTTCTGGAAAAACAGAAAAACGCTGCTTAACAAGAAATATGGCTATTTTGGAATGGTGGGAATGCCAAATATTTTAATTTATCAGATCATTTTACCATTATTTTCACCATTGGCCGATCTTTTTATGTTGATTTCCTTAATCAGCGGCTTATTTTCGTTAAGTGCCATTAATAATTTAACCTTAACGGGCTTTTCGGGTATTTTAAGCCTGCATAACGGTTTTGGTCAGGTGCTTTTTTATTACATCATTTTTATTGTGGTAGATATGTTTTTCGCGGCCATTGCTTTCCGCATGGAAAAAGAAAAATACACCAATTTACTTTACATTTTCCCACAACGTTTTTTCTGGAGACAGTTGATGTACGTGGTGTTATTCCGTTCGTTCAGGAAAGCGATTAAAGGAGAACTGGAAACCTGGGGAACGATAAAAAGGACGGGTAATGTGAAAGAACAGGTGAGCTAATATTTAAATGAGAAGTCAGGTTAAATAGCCAATATGTTATAAAACCTGACTTCTTTTTATTTATTTATCTGCTAATTTTTCTCTATCAAACAAACCGCATAAGCAACTACGCCTTCTTCCCTACCGATAAAGCCCATTTGCTCATTAGTGGTTGCTTTAATCGAAATATCTTCTGTAGAAATACCAATCGCATCAGCAATGTTCTGTTGCATGGCAGGAATGTGAGGATTAATTTTTGGCGCTTCCAAACAAAGCATGGCATCGATATTACCGATCTGCCATCCTTTTTCGGCCAATAACTTAACGGTTTCTTTTAATAAAATTAGGCTGCTGATGCCTTTCCAGCGATCATCGGTATTTTTAAAATGGAAGCCGATATCACGTAAATTGGCGGCACCTAAAAGGGCATCGCAAATCGCATGAAGCAGCACATCGGCATCAGAATGTCCATATGCACCTTTGTGGTGATCTAAAGTAACCCCGCCAACCACGAAAGGATGCTGATCTTTTAACTGATGTACATCGAACCCGAAACCTACTCTAATTTTCATGGAAATCTTGATTAATTGTTTAAATGCGTTAACCGGTAAATGCAGCTTAACAAGCTAAATTACCTTTTAACAATCTTTTTGTCGCCAAAGTTAAACAATAGACCAAAACGAAGGGTATTTGCAAGCGGGCTTGTTTGCGCATTTGCAATTAAATATGAGAAATCGATATTGAAAACGTTGTATTTTAAGCCTAAACCCAGGGTAAAATAGCGGCTATCGCCTTTCATCGGACTTTGGTAGTTGTAGCCTGCCCTAACAGCAAATTGTTGATTATACCAATATTCCACACCCGTTGATATTCCAACTTCTTTCAATTCTTCTTTAAAGCCACCAGGTGCATCGCTAAATGAACCAAAAATACCAGATGGTACCGAACGGTTAGGATCTTTACCGCTCACAATATTATTGTTCGAATCGTATATAGGTTGTGTAGGTACCAGCAGTTTATTAAAATCAAGTGCAAATGTCAGGGTACTAAAATCGTCCATGGTGAAGGTAGATGCCCCTCCCAATTTAAAATTGGTTGGCAAAAAGAAATTCTCTCCGCCATCAGAATAGCTCATTTTTGTTCCGATATTCGAAATATTAGCGCCCGCCGAAAGAATGGCCTGTTTACCAAAAAGCGTTGTTGATGTTTTATACAATCCGGAGATATCAACCGCTACCGCATTTCCGCTGTGCACCTGCCCTGAAGAAGAAAATTGTCCGGAGGCCAGGTTTGAATTGATGTACCTTAACGAGGTTCCCAAAGAAAACTCCTCACCAAAACTACGGGCAAAAGAAACGTCGAAAGCGAGTTCGCTTGGATTTGCAATTCCTAAATCCTGTTGATTGATATCGGTAAGCTGAATTGAACCCAATGAGAAATACCTCAATGAAGCACCAATGGTGTTACGGTCGTCTAACTTATAAAAACCACTTAAATAAGCGAGGTTAATATCGGGCACCAGGCTTTTTAACCATGGACTATAGGAAACAGAAAAACCATAGGGTTTATCCAGAAAAGCAAGTTTTGAAGCATTTATACTGGCAGAATTTACATCTCCTGCAACGGCTACGCCGGCATCACCCATTGCTCCGGCACGGGCATCGGGGGTAATAAGCAGAAATGGAACTGCAGTTATGATATTGTTTAACTCACTGCCATTGGGTTGTGTATTATTGCCTATAACCACTTGGGCATTTGTTTTACCAAACACCAAGGCCATTGAGAGTGCAGAAAAAGCAAGTTTACTGATGTACTTGAAATTCATCCTTTAAAGGTACGTAATTTTAGATCCTGGTGTTTAGCAATAAATGAGATATACTCTGTAACGTAAAACCAAAACTTATATTTTACCAAATTACGAATTCTAATATTATTTACTAATTAAACCTACGATTTTTACATAGGGGTGTGACAGCCTAAATCATAAGCAACAAATTTATAGCCACTTAGCCAATTAATAAACTCATTCCGATCTTTATTAATAAATTTATTGTTTCAATTCAGGAGTGGTATTACCAAATCCATAAACCAAATATGGTTAATTTATTCGCAATCTTATAACTGTTCTCAAATTATGTTATTTATCAGTAATTGTAATGCCCGCTAAAACTGATCAAAGGCATTAATCTGATAGGATAAAAGATTTATTAAACCAAACATAAACAACACAAATGCCATTGCCATTTTCATCATTTGTCGAAAGCGATCTTCACCTTATTAATTATATTTATATCGCTTATTTATAATTATTTAGCTAAAATTTCGTTTAAAAAACACATAGACACAATACGATATAAAATAATACGTTTAGGCTTAAAAATATAATCGATATTTTATTGTCACATAATTTATATATTCATTTAAAATTTGTTTAATTTTATCGTCTGAATTGCCTGTTGGCGATATTTCCAATGTATTATATGAAAAAACTATTACTATATTCTTTTGCCTGTTTATCATTAGCCGCCCTGCTTTCGAGTTGTAGCTCAAAAAGCGGGAACAGTTCTAGTAAAACGGGTATTCCTTATGCAGACAGGAAAAGCAAAAATAACCAGTCTGGCGCTTTTGCTGTAGCTACCAAATACAAAAGAGCACCGGGACCAGGTCTAATCCCGATTGAAGGCGGGGTTTTGGTAGTTGGTGGTAGTGCCATCGAAGTACCTGGTGTTGAGCCAAATATCTACAACTACAAAAGGCAGGTTACCGTTCCGTCTTTTTACATGGATGAAACTGAAGTATCGAATACCGATTGGCTGGAATACTTACACTGGATCAGGTATAATTTCCCTGAAGACCGTGAATATTACTATAATGAACTTCCTGATACTTTAGTTTGGCGCCAGGCATTATCATATAACGAACCTTACGTAGACAACTATTTAAGGCACCCGGCTTACCGTGATTACCCTGTGGTTGGTGTTTCATGGGAGCAGGCTTCACGCTATTGCGAATGGAGAACATCCAGAGCAAACGAATTTATTTTACGCGAAAAAGGAATTTTAACTGATTATAAAACGCTTGCCGGCAACGGAAGAGGAAACAATAACAACGCAACTGCGGCCGCTACGCCAAAACCAACAAACCCTTTTAATACTGATGCCTATTTAAACAACCAGTATGATGATAAAGGTAAAAATGCACCTATTGATTACAACACCAAAGCCGGTGCAGCTACTTCAACCGCTGGAGGAACAGCAGCTGCAGGAGGTAGAAATAATCAGCCAAGGAGAACTGCGACACTAGAAGATGGTGTAATTATGCAGCCTTACCGTTTACCAACTGAGGCTGAGTGGGAATATGCTGCTTTAGGCTTAATTGGCAACACAGAATACGAAAACGTTAGCCAGAATAAAATTTACCCATGGAACGGGTTAGGTGTGAGTTCGGCTAAAAAGAAAACCAGGGGTATGATCCAGGCCAACTTTAAAAGGGCTCCCGGAGATTATATGGGTGTTGGTGGTTCACTGAATGATAAGGGAGATTTAACTGTTCCGGTTATTCAATATGCGCCAAACGATTTTGGCTTGTACAACATGGCCGGGAACGTAAACGAATGGGTTAATGATGTTTACAGAACAGCTACATTTACTGATGCTGATGCTTTTAATCCATACCGTGGTAACTACTTCACTAATAAAAAGTTAGAAGATTCGCAAAGTGGAAAAATTGCTTTAGATAAGTATGGCAATCCGATTAAGGAAAATGCTTATTCAGGAAGAAAACAAACCTGGGCAGAAAAACAGGCACAAGCTAAACGTTCTGATTCGATTTCGAAATCTACAGATCCGCAAGCTGCAGTACCTGCAACTTCTTATCAGGCCGATCAAAGGGGTTATCGTGATAACCAAAAAACTCTGCTGAACGAAGAAGGTGTAACCTTGGTAAATGATAAATCGAGGGTTTATAAAGGTGGCTCGTGGAATGATATGGCTTACTGGTTAAATCCGGCAACACGTCGTTTTATGCAACAGGACGAATCATCTGCTGAAGTAGGCTTCCGTTGTGCCATGACTATGCTTGGTGCGCCAGAGATCAGTACTGCAGGAAAAAGAAACTTTAAAAATCCGCCTCAGAGACCTTACAGGGTGAGCAGAGGTAAATAAATTAAAAAGGTCCCGAAGTTATCGGGACCTTTTTTATATGTTGTATTAAACGAGATTCGTCATCTCGACTGAAACGCAGTGGAATGCCTGCCCTTACAGGTGGGGAGAGATCTAGCTCAAGTTAGATTTAGCTTCGCTGAGCACTTACGTGGCTCTCGGCTACGCTTCACTCCGCTCGAAATGACGTATGGCCTATTTAAACTGCACCAATATCTGATTCTTCTCTACCTTATCTCCCTGTTTAACCAATACCTTTTTAATTACTCCATCAGTTGAAGATTTTAAAATATTCTCCATTTTCATCGCTTCGAGGATCAGGAGATTATCTCCTTTTTTCACTTCCGCATTTTCCTCTGCCAGTACTTTTAAAACTAAGCCCGGCATAGGTGCTTTAATTTCGGAAACTTTATTAGAAGTTAAATTATCCAGTCCTAATTGCTTTAGTAAAACATCAAACTGATCTTCTATGCTGATTTGATAAATGTTTCCATTGACCTTTATTTTGCAGGTTTTTTCGGCCCTGCTTATTTCAACCAGTTCTGTATTAAAAGATCTGTTCTGATATAAAACATGGGTATTCGAATTGCCCAATGTACTTAAATCAAGTTGAACGGCCTCCCCATTTACAAAAAGGGCTGAATCCTTTTGCTCAATTTCGAATAAAAACTGATCGTTTACTTTTACTTTATGCATGGCTTATTGAGTTAAGGCATATTGAACAAGATTTGCGCCCATTTTAAGCGCTTTTGTCCGCGTTTCTTGTGTATCTTCAGGATAAGTACCAAAGTCTTCCCAACCGTTCCCTAAATCGCATTCGTAAGTATAATAACAAACTACCCTACCCTTATAAATCAGGGCAAATCCTTGCGGACGTTTATTATCGTGCTCATGAATTTTTGGCAAACCTGCAGGAAACTTAAATTTCTGGTTATAAATGGCATGATTGGCAGGTAATTCAACAAAGCTCAGTTCAGGGAATACCTTTTTCATTTGTGGCCTGATAAATTTATCAAGACCATAGTTATCATCAATATGGAGAAAACCGCCACCGGCAAGATATTGTCTTAAATTTTTCACTTCCTGATCGCTGAAAACCACATTTCCATGCCCCGTCATATAAATAAAAGGGTAATTAAAAATTTCTTTCGATCCCACTTCTACAATACTTTCTTCTGGATAAAAATTAGTTTTGAGGTTGGTGTTGCAATACGAAATTAGATTAGGCAGCGCTGTGCGGTCTGCATACCAATCGCCACCACCACTGTATTTTAATTTCGCCATCCGATAGGTAGGTGGAAAAGCGCTAAAAGACCAAAGCAAAAAGCTGAAAGCTGAAAGGCCAAAGCCAAAAATAAAAAGCTTTATCGTTTTTGAAAACTGAAAACTGGAAATTGAAAACTTCAAACTGACTATCGGTTAAGGTAATTGATTTCAAAACAAACAGCTAATGCAGCAGTTTCAGTGCGCAGCCTGTTATCACCTAAAGTTAGTGCTTTAAAGCCTTTGTTCAAAGCTAAATTAACTTCTTCTGGTGTGAAATCTCCTTCGGGACCTATAAGTATAAGGTATTTTTGATGTGGTGCTACCAATTTTGAGATATATTGTTTCTCTCCATTATCAATGCAATGGGCAATCAGTTGTTCACCTTCGAAAGGCTCTTTTAAAAAAGCATCGAAAGAAATGGCATCATTTAATTTAGGATGATAAGCTTTTATCGATTGTTTTACTGCTGAAGTAATCACTTTGTTTAAGCGATCTTCCTTTACCACCCTGCGTTCAGACCGATCGGTAATAATTGGGGTAATTTCATCAATTCCCAATTCGGTGGCTTTCTCTAAAAACCATTCAATCCGATCGATATTTTTGGTTGGCGCAACTGCAATATGCAGATAATGATTTCGTTTGTGAAATTCCTTTTCAACCTGTAAAATCTTTAAAGCAACTTTTTTGGGATTATCGGAAGTAATTTCTGCCGTGTAAAAACCACCTTTACCATCAACCAGGTTTACTATTGAACCTATACCAAGCCGAAGTACCCTAACGCAATGTTTGCTTTCTTCTTCGTTAAGGGTATAAGTATTTTGGGTGATATCAGGCGTGTAAAAAATATGCATCGTTGAAATTAGTGATTATCAACCATATCTGCTTTATTGATCACCAGTTCTAATTTGATGGTTTCGATATTCTGCTCTGTTTTTTTAAGAATTGTAAACAGGTAACCGTACGATTCGTTGCTTTCGCCAACTTCCGGAATACGTTCAAAAACATGAGAAACCAATCCACCTACGGTATCAAAATCTTCATCTTCGGGTAAATCGTGGGGCAAATGTTCGTTTACATCATAAACCGTTGCAAATGCATTTACGATAAATTCATTATCAGAAACTTTTTCTACCAATGGTTTTTCCTCATCGTATTCATCCTGAATTTCACCAACAAGTTCCTCTACAATATCTTCAAGGGTAACCATACCGGCCGTTCCGCCAAACTCATCCAAAACAATGGCAATCTGTATGCGGTTACTTTGCAGTTCGCTCATCAGATCGTTAATTTTTTTGGTTTCCGTTACGAAATATGGTTTACGGATAATATCATTAACTGTCCAGGTTTGATTGCCGGCAGCCACTAATGGCAGGATATCTTTTGCGTGGATAATACCCACAATTTTATCCATTACATCATCGTAAACAGGTAAACGCGAATAGCCTTCTTTAATAATGGTATCGATTACTTCTTCTTTTGGTGAAGTTAATTCGATACCGGAAATTTTGGTACGCGGTACCATGATATTTTTTACCACGCGCTCGTTAAAATCGAATACATTTTTAATCAGCTCGTGCTCATTGTTATCCAATGCACCACTTTCTTTACCCTGATCGAGCAAGTACTGCAATTCTTCGGTACTGTGGATTGATTCATGCCCCGCCGAAGTATCGATACCAAAAGGTTTTAAAATAATAGCCGCCAAACTGTTCAAAGTCCAGATAAACGGACGGAATACCACATAAAATAACTGTAGTGGTATAGAAACAAAAAGTGTTGTGGCTACCGGCCTTTGTATTGCGAATGATTTTGGAGCCAATTCACCAAACACAATGTGCATGATGGTGATTAAAGAGAAAGCTACAATGGTTGATGCGGTATGGATAGACGCATCGCTTAAACCCCATTGCAGGCTATCGAAAAGATTTTTAAAGATAGTATGCATAACGCCTTCACCCACCCAACCTAAGCCAAGTGATGCAAGCGTTATGCCTAGCTGTGTGGCGGCAAGGTATCCATCAAGATTATGGATAATTCCTTTGGCCATTTTACCTACACGGCTACCTGATTTTGCTTTAATTTCTATTTGTGATGCACGAACTTTTACGATGGCAAACTCTGCTGCCACAAAAAATCCATTTAACAGTACCAAAAACAAGGCGAAGAACAAACGCCAGCCAACCGAACCTGTATCTGGCTCCTGTAAGGCTGCCAAAATTACATTTGTTGGGGGTAATATTGTACTTAACGCTGAATTTAAAAACAAACAGACCGTGGGTAAATCCATTAAGCTAATTCTCTAAATGTTGTGTTATAAAGTTCTATGCTTTCTTTAATTACTTTATGCGCATAACGAACACCAAGTAAATGTTCGATGGTTACATTTTTATCTTCTAATGCTTTATAATCCTGAAAGAAACGAACAATTTCTTTCATTTGGTGTGGAGGCAACTCATCTAAATCGTTGATGTAGTTTACCGACATATCGTGAGCGGCAACAGCGATAATTTTATCGTCCTGTTCTCCGTTGTCAACCATATGCATTACACCAACTACCTTCGCTTCGATTAAGGTCATCGGATATACATCCACTGAACAAAGTACTAAAATATCTAACGGATCTTTATCATCGCAATAAGTTTGCGGAATAAAGCCATAATTTGCCGGATACATTACTGATGAAAAAAGAACCCTGTCTAATTTAATCAGACCTGATTCTTTATCTATTTCGTATTTTGCTTTTGAACCTTTTGGAATTTCAATAATTGCGTTTACAATTTCCGGAACGTTGTGCCCAGGGGATACGCTATGCCACGCGTGATGATCGTCTTTTGCCATTTTTAATTTAAATCTGTTTTATCCTCTTCAGGACCTTTCACTACTTTACTTTTTACAAAGGTAATTAATAAAGGTATAGTTGTAATAAGGATAAAGCCAATAATAATATATAATAAATAATCGGTAATTTCTTTTTCGAACCTTCTGCCTAAAAAATAACCCAGTAAAGTCAGGGAACAAATCCAAAGCACGCCGCCAACAATGTTGTAAAGGGCGAACTTTTTAAAGTCCAGTTTTACCACACCAGCAAAAATCGGTGCAAAAGTTCTTACAATTGGTACAAACCTGCCCATTATTAATGCAAAGGCACCTTGTTTGTTATAATAATCTTCAGCAGCCTTTAAATAGCGTTTCTTAAAAAAGAAACTGTCTTTTCTGGTGTACAGTACGGGTCCTGTTTTGCGTCCGAACCAGTAACCGGTAAAATTGCCCGAAACTGCTGCTACACATAAACCTGCCAAAAGCACGGCAATATTAACATCCAGCTTGCCCGTTGCTACAAACATACCAGCCAAAAACAGCAAATAATCACCAGGGAGAAAAAAACCAAAGAACAGGCCTGTTTCTGCATAGATTACGAACATGACAAGATAGAAACCGCCCTCCCTCAATAATTTTTCGGGGTCAAGTAGTTGATGCAGGTTATTCCAAAAATCGTGCATATTCAATTATTTGTAAAACTACAAATAATTATTAAACAACAGCATACCTATATCAGGTTTAAAATAATTGCAGGGTAAATACCTAAAATAAGTGTGATTACTACTGAAACCAATAATACAACTTTATACTGTACCGGAGTAGAAAGCTCTGTTTCAGCCCCCTCTTTAAACCAAACGGCCACAATTACCTTAAAATAATAATAAAAACCAACCAGGGCGTTTAAAATGGCAAATGCAACCAATAAAGTCTGATACTCGGTCATTACATTTAAGAACATCAGGTATTTCCCGATGAAACCTGCGGTTAATGGAATACCAGCTAAAGAAAGCATAGCAACAGTAAGTGATAAAGCTACTAATGGATTTTTCTTACCCAAACCATTAAAACTTTCGAAGCTATCGCTACCGGTTTTCTGTTTAACGAGGATCAATACGGCAAAGGCGATGATTGATGCAAAAGTGTAAGCAGCAGCATAAACCAGCACATTGCTGCCCGAATTTTTAGTTAATACGATCAAAGAAAACAACAAGTAACCCGCATGAGAGATACTCGAATAAGCCAGCATGCGTTTGAAGTTCTTTTGGAACAGGGCCGTTACGTTACCAATAAATAAGGTTAAACAAACGATAACGATTAAAGGTGCAACCCAGAAATCGTGAAGTGGCGCAAGTGCACCGGCAAACAACCTTAAAAAGGCAGCAAAACCAGCAGTTTTAACCACAGTGCTCATAAAAGTGGTAATTAATGACGGCGAACCTTCATACACATCTGGTGTCCAGAAGTGGAAAGGAGCAGCACCAACCTTAAAGCAAAGGCCAATCATCATCAGGATCACTCCCGGATAAAATATCGGCGAAACTGAAGTGGTGTTGTTAACCAGGTAAGCCTGGATTTTGTCTAAATCAAATGATCCTGTTGCGCCATAAATCAACGTGATACCAAACAACAAAAAGCCTGTTGAAAAAGCACCCATCAGGAAATATTTCAAAGAAGCTTCGTTTGAGGCAAAATCCTTTTTACGGATACCCGCAAGGATATATAAACTCACCGACATGATTTCCAAACCAACAAATAGCATGGCCATGTTTTTATAAGATACCATCATAATCATCCCGGCAAGTGCGAAAAGGATTAAGGTATAATATTCGGCTATGTTATCGCTTTTGGCGTGGAAATAGTTTTGCGTTAATAAAAAGATTAAAAGTGTACCCACAATGCAAACACCTGAGAATGCGAGGGCAAAATTATCAGTCTGCATCATGCCGAAATGAACAGCATTGCCATTCCAGGCGCAGAAAGTAAATCCCAGTGCAGTAAGTAAGCCAACAACGGTAAGTGGTAGTAATGCTTTATTTGCCTTAAACAAACCTGCATAAAGCACTATAAAAGCTGTTATACTAATGGTTATAATAATATTCATTGCTTAATTTACTGTGTTTAATTTTTGATTTACCTGTTCTAATAAATGTTGTACAGATGCCTCTGTTAAGTGCAAAATTGGTTTCGGATAAACACCCATAACAATAATTAATGCACAAATGGTATAAAGAACCAATTTTTCCGTTCCTTTAATATCGGTGAAAGTGATGGTTAAACTGTTGGTTTGGCCAAGCATTACATTCTGGTACATGCGTAACATGTAAACGGCACCAAAGATGATGGTTAAACCGGCTATGGCGGCGGCCCAGATACCGTAATTGTAAACGCCCATTAATAATAAGAATTCACCTATAAATCCGTTTGTTCCTGGTAAAGCAACTGTTCCTAAAACGATAATCAGGAATGCAATGGCCAGTTGAGGCGCTACTTTGGCAATTCCGCCCAGCTCTTCAATTTTATTTGTTTTTACGCGACTGAAGATGATATCCAGAACGAAGAACAAACCTACTACGTTAATACCGTGACTTAACATCTGCACCATGGCACCTTGCATCCCCTGTTGGTTAAACGCAAAAATACCTGCAGCAATTAATCCAACGTGGGCAATGGATGAATAAGCAACCAAACGTTTAGCGTCTTTTTGTGTAAAAGCAATTAGCGACGCATAAACAATACCAATGATTGACAAAATGATGGCCAGCTGTCCCCAATCATGAACGCCTGCCGGTACAATTGGCAATAACCATCTGATTACGCCATAAATACCCATTTTCAACATGATACCTGATAACAACATGGTTCCTTGTGCAGGAGCTGCAGTATAAGTATCGGGCTGCCAGGTATGAAAAGGAAAAATTGGCATCTTAATGGCAAAAGCAATAAAGAAAGCCCAGAAAATCCATCCTTGTTGTGCACTATCTAGGTTTAAAGCGTAAAATGCCTGAATATCGAAATTGTGTGCCGGGTTTTGAAGGTACAGGTAAATGATCCCCATCAACATAAATAATGAACCCGCAATAGTGTACACAAAAAATTTCATGTTAATGCGGATCCGGTCCTTTCCTCCCCAGATGGCACAGATAAAGTAAATCGGGATTAATGCAGCTTCCCATCCGATGTAGAATAAGAAAGCATCTAATGCAGTAAATACCAGTAATAAACCCGTTTGCATGAACAAAATCAGTGCATAAAATGCTGCCGGATTTTTATAATCATGTTTGTAGCTTGATAAAATGATAATCGGAACCAATAAATTGGTAAGTAGTACCACAAGCATGCTAATGCCATCGATACCCGCATGGAAATTGATGCCTAAGTCAGCAATCCATGGCAAATTAACCTCAAACTGGGTATTTGCATTAGGAATGAAATTACAGGCGACAACCAAAGTCAACACCAAAGAAACCACCGAAAATATGGTAGAAACTATTTTAGCCGACTTACCAGTAAATGCTGTAATGATTGCACCTACAAGCGGAAGAAATATAAGTAGTAAAAGTTGTTCCATTATTTAATTTTGAACCCTTTTTATATGTAATAAAATGTATATGCAAGCAATGCGATGATACCGAATACCATCATAAATATATAGAAACCTACGTTTCCACTTTGTAACAAACGCACACCTTTACTGGCTTCGTTTGTGCTCCATCCCAATCCGTTCACAATTCCATCGATAAATTTGTTATCGATAATCCTGTAAAAGAATTTCGATAATGCATCTAAAGGTTTTGTGATGATGAAATCGTAAATTTCATCCAGGTAGAATTTATTGTATGATAATTTCGCCAGTGCAGAACGTGGTGCTTCATCAGCAACAGGAACGCGTGCCCCTTTTACATACCGGCCATAGGCATAAAGTAAAGCAATGATAGCCGCAACCACCGAAGTAGCCATTAAAGCTAATTCCGTTGAATGGCTTAAATCCAGTTCGTGTTGTGCAACGCCTGCTCCAGATAACCAATGAGCCAACCACTCGCCTCCGCCAAAAATATGCGGGAAGTTGATTGCTCCACCAATTGCGGCAAGAACTGCTAAAATAATTAAAGGCAAGGTCATCGCTGTTGGCGATTCGTGTACATGGCTTTCTTCGTGGTGTGTGCCGCGGTATTTTCCGGAGAAAGTTAAAAACATCATTCTGAACATATAAAATGCCGTTAAGAATGCAGTTAATACTCCAACTCCCCATAAAATCGGGCTAGCCTGGAAAGCGTGAGCCAAAATTTCATCTTTAGAGAAGAAACCAGAGAATGGTGGTAAACCTGCAATGGCAATGGTACCGATCATCATGGTTAAGAAAGTAACCGGAAGTTTTTTCCTCAAGCCCCCCATGTGGCGCATATCCTGCTCGTGGTGCATGGCATGGATAACCGAACCAGCGCCTAAGAATAATAATGCTTTAAAAAATGCATGGGTTAATACGTGGAAGAATGAACCCGTATAAGCACCAACGCCAAGACCTAAAAACATATATCCCAATTGTGATACAGTTGAATAAGCCAAAACTTTTTTAATATCAGTTTGGGTTAGGGCAATAATTGCAGCAATTAAAGCTGTTGCTGCTCCAATAATTGCAATAATGTGCTGGGTAAGTGGTGCAAGATCGAATAATATGCTCGAACGGGCAATCATATAAATACCAGCGGTTACCATGGTTGCCGCGTGGATTAAAGCTGAAACAGGCGTTGGTCCGGCCATTGCATCAGGTAACCAGGTAAATAATGGCAACTGTGCCGATTTACCGCAGGCACCGATAAACAATAAAATGGTAATTAAAACCAAGGTATCTGTGCTACCGCTGGCTGCCTGAGGGAAAACTTTAGCAAACTCTACACTGCCAAAAGTGGTGAAAATTAAGAATACCCCTAATAAAAAGCCTAAATCACCGATGCGGTTCATTACAAAAGCTTTTTTAGCAGCTGATGCATAAGCACTGTTGGTAAACCAGAAACCGATTAACAGGTATGAGCATAAACCTACACCTTCCCAACCGATAAACATCACAATGTAGTTTGAACCCAACACCAATAATAGCATGAAGAATACAAACAAGTTCAAGTAAGCGAAAAACTTACCAAAACCAGCATCATCGTGCATGTAACTGGTAGAATATAAATGGATCAGGAAACCAATTCCGGTAATGATCAACAACATGATCGAACTTAAAGGATCTACCAGAAAAGATAACGGAATGTGCAATGTACCTGCACTGATCCAATCGAATAAAAATACTTCGTGAGCTTTTTGTGTGTCGCCTTGTAAACTAAAGAAAATAACTACGCTGATAACAAAGGATGCCAGGATTACCCCACTCCCGATGATGCCAACAAGTCCTTTAGATAAAGAGTTTCTGCCTAGTCCATTAATTACAAACCCTAAAAAAGGAAGTAACGGAACCAACCAAATCAATTGTTCTATTGTCATTCTTATTATATATTTACCACTTAAGGCGATTTAAAACATTAATATCTATCGATTTCGTATTGCGGTAAACCATTACAATAATGGCTAAGCCTACTGCAACCTCTGCAGCTGCCAAAGCCATAATGAAGAATACGAAAACCTGTCCTGATGGGTCGTTGCTGTGAACCGAAAACGCGGTTAAAAGTAAATTAACGGCATTAAGCATCAGCTCAACCGACATAAAAATTACGATGGCATTTCTGCGGGTAAGTACACCAATTACGCCAATAGAAAAAATAATGGCACTTAAATAGATGTAGTGGTTTAGCGGAACGCCTGCTGCTTGTGTGAATAAATTTTCCATTATGCTTCTACCTCATCTCTTTTAGATAATAAAACGGCTCCTACCATTGCTGCCAATAGTAACAGAGATGATAATTCGAATGGTAATAAAAATGGCCCAAAAAGCTCTTTACCTAAATTTTCTACCAAACCTAATCCCGGTTTTTTCAAAATCAACGGACTGTTAATGCTGGCCGATTTTAAAGAGCCAATTAAAGTTATTACCAAACAACCTCCGGCAATTACGCCGACTATTTTAATCAGCGGAGATTTACTTGGCTCAGTTTCATTATTCAGGTTAAGCAACATCAGTACAAAAAGGAAGAGTACCATTATTGCCCCCATGTAAACGATAAAGTTTACTACTGCCAAAAACTGTGCATTTAACAACACATAATGAACAGTGAAAGTGAAAAAGGTAAGGATTAAGTACAATACGCTATGGATCGGATTTTTTGCAAAAATCACCAGCAGCGAAAAGATGATACTTAATGTGGCTACGAAATAGAATACTTGTGTACTCATTAATTTGTTATTTTATACTCCCCGTCATTGCGAGGCACGAAGCAATCTTATTAGTTTTACGTCTATCGCATTAGGATTGCTTCATTCCTCGCAATGACGGACTGATCTAATTATTTTTTCATTTCCAATGGAGCCTCTACCAGCTTATCTTTTCCGTAAATAAAATCTTTACGTAAATAATCGGCCGGAACAATCGGTCCATCCAGGTAAATCGCCTCTTTAGGGCAGGCTTCCTCACATAATCCACAGAAAATGCAACGCAACATGTTGATTTCGTATGTTGCAGCGTATTTTTCTTCGCGGTATAAATCTTTTTCTTCAGGCTTACGTTCTGCAGCAATCATGGTGATGGCCTCTGCAGGACAAGATAAGGCGCACAAACCGCAGGCAGTACAACGTTCTTTTCCGTTTTCATCGCGTTTAAGCGAGTGCATACCCCTAAAATTTGTAGAGAATTCGCGTTCTACCTCAGGATATCTTATTGTAGCCTCTTTTTTAAATAAGTGACTGATGGTAATGCCCATGCCTTTAACAATTGCCGGCAGGTACATCCGTTCCATAAAGCTCAACGGCTTTTGTTCCAGTACTTTTTTCTTATTACTTAATGATTCCATAATTAAAACTTCTCAATAATCGCAATCACAACACCTGTTATTATAATATTGGCAATAGCCAAAGGTATTAAACCTTTCCAACCCAAGTTCATCAACTGATCGTAACGGAAACGAGGGATTGTCCAGCGTACCCACATAAAGAAAAAGATGAACAATACAATTTTCAAAAAGAATACCCCGGTACCTATCAGTGGGGCCCAGGTTGGGCCTAAGTGTGCCGCAACATAATCCATCCCCGGATAGTTATAACCGCCCCAATACAAAGCTGCCATTACTGCTGAGGATACAAACATGTTAATATATTCCGCAAACAGGTAAAAACCCAATTTCATTGATGAATATTCTGTATGATAACCACCGATTAATTCCGTTTCACATTCAGGTAAATCGAATGGGGCACGGTTGGTTTCGGCGAAAGAACAAACCATAAAGATTAGAAATCCAAGTGGCTGATATAATACATTCCATCTCCAGCCATGTTGCTGATCAACGATTTCCCTTAAACTTAAAGTGTTGGTCATTAAAAGCAAAGCGATGATCGATAATCCCATCGCAATTTCATAACTGATGTTCTGTGAAGCTGCACGGATGGCACTTAACAAAGAATATTTGTTATTTGACGCCCATCCACCGATCATTACACCATAAACACCTAAAGAAACTACACCAAAGATGTACAAAACACCTACATTGATATCTGCAACCTGTAAAGAAACTGTTTTACCAGCAATTAAAACCGGACTGCCCCAAGGAATAACAGCTGTACCAATACAGGCACAAAGCAGTGCCAAACCAGGACCTGCGATAAATAAAAACCGGTTAGATGAAGTTGGAATAATTTCTTCCTTCATAAACATCTTTACACCATCGGCCAAAGGCTGTAAAATACCAAAGGGGCCGGCTCTATCTGGTCCTAAACGATCTTGTAAATATGCAGCTACTTTACGTTCTGCATAAGTAGAATACATGGCAATAACTAAACTGATGCCGAAAATTACAGCTACCAGGATAAATTTTTCTATAACAAAAGCGCTATCCATTAGTATTTAACTGTTTTATGTAATTCAATTTCATTTGCAGCCTGTAAAGCCTCATTTGGCTGAATTACATGCAAAGGTTTTAATGTTTCGTAGTGGTTTGATGCAATTACCGAAGTATCATCAATATGGGTTGGGTGTTCGATTACCCAATCAGCAGTTGCTTTTTTATCAAAGCGGCAGGTATTACAGATAAATTCTTCAACCTCACCAAACTGATCTTTACGTGCTGTAACACGCAAAACATCTGCGCCTTTATACCAAAGGGTTACTTTACCGTTGCATTTTTCGTGATCGCAATCGCGGTGAGCATCAACTGGTTTGGTAAACCAAACACGGTTTTTAAAACGGAAAGTTTTATCTGTTAAGGCACCAACAGGACAAACATCGATAACATTTCCAGAGAAATCATTATCAACAGCTTGTTGAATATACGTTGAAATTTCAGAGTGATCGCCACGGTTTAAGATACCATGAACACGTTTATTGGTAATCTGATCGGCAGTGAAAACACAACGGTAACACAAAATGCAACGGTTCATATGCAACTGAATCTTATCACCAATATCGATACGTTCGAAAGTACGGCGCTCAAACTCATAACGCGTTTTTTGCAAGCCATGCTCATAACCTAAATTCTGAAGATCACACTCACCTGCCTGATCGCAAACAGGGCAATCTAAGGGGTGGTTAATCAACAAAATTTCAACAACACCTGCACGTGCCTCCAAAACCTCCGGAGAAGTAATGTTAAGCACTTCCATCCCGTCCATTACCGTGGTACGGCAAGAAGCCACCAATTTTGGCATAGGGCGTGGATCTTTTTCCGAACCTTTAGTCACTTTTACAATACAGGTACGGCATTTACCGCCACTGCCTTGCAATTTAGAATAATAGCACATTGCTGGCGGAACAATATCCCCTCCGATCTGCCTTGCAGCATTCAGAATGGTTGTTCCGTTATCAACCTCTACTGTTATCCCATCTATCGTAACCTTAACTTTTTCACTCATGGTTAATGATATTCTTTTTATTTTTTCTACTTCAACCGTCATTGCGAGGCTAGAAGCAATCTTTTTATTTATTATTTCTCTTTCGAGATTTTGTAGCCAATTTGCTTTCTTGGCTGTGCTTTCTGCTCCAATAGTTCATCAAAATATCTGAAGATCACTTCAATGTTTTTATCCTGATTATCTACTTTCTTTTTTATCTTTTCTACTTCTAACCTGATCTCTGTATTACTTAAAACCATTGTTCTAAGCTGCACAAATACATCAATAATTTTAATACTTACTTCTACCGCCTGCTTACTTTTTAAAACATTTGATAGTTGCAAAATACCATGTTCACTAAATGCAAACGGTAGGTACTTTGAGTATTTTCCTTGTTCTAAGGTCACAAAATGTGACCTTAGAATTTCGTTTTCTTCTTTTGTTAATTCAAACATAAAATGCTCCGGGAAGCGTTCTATGTTTCTTCTAACCTGTTCTTTTAATCGTTTAGTATCAACACCAAAGAGTTCTGCCAAATCCGAATCCAACATCACCTTAACTCCCCGGAAAAGATATATTTTATTAATAATTACTTCGTTTGGGACAATTACGGATGTTAATTCTTCTTTCATTTACATATTCTTAGTGTTAAGTTAAACTTTCTTAAGGTCACAAAATGTGACCTTAAGATTTATTTCCTTGCTTTCGTTTCGTGGCGACACGAACCAACGCGCTTTTATAAATTTTGATGGATCCTAAGGTCGCAATTTGCGACCTTAGGATTTTATTTCTTGCTTTCGTTTCGTGGCATCACGAACCAAGGCGCTTTTATTTTTCTTCCGTTACCGGAGCTTTTTCAATCGGCGTTGCATAATTTGCAATACCATAATTCTGGCTCTGGCTTTTAACCGGTTCTTTAATGTGCCATTCAAATTCATCTCTGAAGTGACGTATCGCACTAGCTACAGGCCAGGCTGCCGCATCACCCAGCGGACAGATTGTATTCCCTTCAATTTTACGTTGGATATCCCACAATAAATCAACATCTTCCATTTTACCATGGCCGTGTTCGATTTTATGCAACACTTTTTCCATCCATCCGGTACCTTCACGGCAAGGTGAACACTGTCCACAGCTTTCGTGGTGATAAAAACGGGCGAAATTCCAGGTATTTCTAACGATACACTGATCTTCATCAAAAGCAATAAAACCACCTGAACCCATCATGGTACCAGTAGCAAAACCACCTTCTGATAAAGACTCGTAACTCATTAAACGAGGCTCGCCATTGGCATATTTTAAAGTTAAATTAGCGGGTAAAATAGGTACAGATGATCCACCTGCAACTGTCGCTTTTAAGCGTTTACCATTGGCAATACCACCACAATATTCATCCGAGTAGATAAATTCTTCTACTGGCAGGCCTAATTCTATTTCGTACACACCCGGTTTTACCAAATTACCCGATGCAGATATTAATTTTGTACCTGTACTTCTACCAATACCTATTTTAGCGTATTCATCGCCGCCATCATTGATAATCGGAACAACTGCAGCAATCGATTCAACATTGTTTACCACCGTTGGACAGCCATATAAACCTGCAATTGCCGGAAATGGTGGTTTAATCCGTGGATTACCTCTTTTACCTTCCAGTGATTCTAACAATGCGGTTTCTTCACCACATATGTAAGCACCGCCACCTGGCTGAACATATAATTCTAAATCGTAACCTGTTCCTAAAATGTTTTTACCCAACCATCCCGCTGCTTTAGCCTCAGCAATTGCTTTTTCTAAAATGCGGATCTGGGGCATCATTTCGCCACGCACATAGATATAAGAAACCTTTGCTCCTAAAGCAAAACTCGAAACAATCATTCCCTCAATTAAAGCGTGAGGGATGTATGTCATTAAATAACGGTCTTTAAAAGTCCCTGGCTCAGACTCATCAGCATTACACACCAGATAACGTGCAACACCTTCAGGTTTGGCCAGAAAGCTCCATTTCATTCCCGTTGGGAAACCCGCACCCCCGCGACCGCGTAAGCCTGATTTTTTAACTTCTTCAACAATCTCTTCAGGTGTTAAAGTTTTCAGGGCTTTTTCCACAGCACGATACCCGCCTTTTTGGCGATAGACTTCAAGCGTGTTGATGCCTGGTACGTTTATATGCTCAAGTAACAGTTTTCGAGACATTTTAATTAGTCTAGAGTCTATAGTCTGTAGTCCATAGTCATGAGTCAAAACGACTCTCGACTTAAGACTTTCGACTTAGGACTTATTTTTCAAATCTTCAATCAATTTATCTACACTTGCTTCGGTAAGGTTTTCGTAGAAAGTATATTCAGGGCTAATCTGCAATACCGGGCCGAAACCACAGGCAGCTAAACATTCAACTCCTCTAAAGCTGAATAAACCATCAGCAGTAACTTCGCCTTCTTTAACCCCCAGCTTGTTTTCCAGGTGGCTTAATATTTTTTCGGCACCAACCAGGCAACAAGGGCCCGTACGGCAAACCTCTAAAGCATATTTACCCTGTGGCTTTAAAAAGTACATGGTGTAAAATGTAGCTACCTCATAAACCTCAATGGGCTGAATATTTAAATATTCGGCAACCTTATCCATTGCTGGTGTACTTACCCAAAGGTATTCTGCCTGTACCAGGTGTAATAATGGCAACAAAGCTGATTTGTGCTTGCCTTCAGGGTAACGGCTTTTAACTTCATCAAATTTGGCCAGCAATTCTGATGAAAACACTACAGGTGTTTGTTCTTCTACTTTAAGCATCTAATTCTCCTGCAATAATATTCATACTACTCATGTTGATGATGGCGTCAGACAATAACATGCCCTCGCTCATTGGTGCAAACATCTGGTAGTTTATAAAACTTGGTCTGCGGAAGTGTAAACGATATGGTGTACGTCCTCCATCATTAATCAGATAGAAACCCAATTCACCATTTCCGCCTTCAACAGCGTGATAAACTTCTGCTTTTGGTGCATCAATCTCACCCATCACAATTTTGAAGTGATAGATCAATGCTTCCATATTGTTGTAAACTTCTTGTTTTGGAGGAAGGTAAAATTCAGGAACGTCAGCGTGGAAAATTCCTTTCGGTTCTGATTTTATTTTTTCAAGTGCCTGCTCAATAATGCGAACGCTTTGCCACATTTCTTCGTTACGTACAAGATACCTGTCGTAAATATCACCACTTGTACCTACAGGAACTTCGAAATCAAAATCCTGATAAGAAGAATAGGGATCGCTTACACGAACATCATAATCAACCCCTGTTGCACGTAATAACGGACCTGTCCAGCTATATTCTAAAGCAGTTTCTTTCGTCACTTCTGCAACTCCAGCCGTTCTGTCGATAAAAATACGGTTACGTGTTAAAAGGTTTTCGAACTCTTTTAAAGCTACCGGGAATTCTTTTAAAAACTTATTGATCTTCGCAAAGGCAATATCATTGAAATCTCGTTCAAAACCGCCAATACGACCAATATTGGTTGTTAAACGTGCACCACAAACCTCTTCAAAAATTTCGTAAATGTGCTCACGGAACTGAAATAAGTATAAGAAAGTGGTAGTTGCTCCGGTATCCTGACCAATAATCGTGTTACAGATAATGTGATCGGCAATACGCGAAAGCTCCATTACGATTACCCGGAGATAATCGACACGTTTTGGCATTTTAATATTCAACAACTTTTCAACCGTCATGTGCCAGCCCATATTATTAATAGGCGATGAGCAATAATTTAAACGGTCGGTTAGTGGTGTAATCTGATAAAATGGGCGGTGCTCGGCAATCTTTTCGAAAGCGCGGTGAATGTACCCAATAGTAGAAACGCCGCTTACAATACGCTCGCCATCTAATTGCAAAACATTTTGAAAAACGCCGTGGGTTGCAGGGTGTGTTGGACCTAAGTTTAAGGTTACCAGCTCACTTTGCGGATCGTTATCTGTAAATACCGGATGGTTATGATTCATAGTTTACCTTCCAAAAAATTCGTCTTTTTTATCTACTCTGTTCGGATCTTCCAATGGATATTGTTTCAACATCGGGTGCACACCTAAATCATCCATATTTAAAATACGGCGTAAATCAGGATGCGCCTCAAATTTAACCCCAAACAGATCATAAGTTTCGCGCTCCATCCAATTGGCACCTTTCCATACTGTTGTAGCGGTAGGTATAGTAGGATTTTGTTCAGAAATAAAAACTTTAATCCTGACCCTTACTTTTTCTACCATGTTGTGCAGATGATAAACAACGGCAATACCATGATCTTTACCAGGATAATGAACAGCGGTGATATCAGTAAGGAAATTAAATTTTAATTCTTCTTTAAGATGCGAAAGCACATTGATGATCACATCTTTATAAGTTACAATGGTTAGCAAACCATAAGGTTCAGAAACGGCAGTAACTTTTTCGCCAAACTTTTCAGTCAGCTTAACGTGGATATCATTATTTAGCGTCGTTTCTTCCATTATTTAATGCCGTATTGACCTAAAAGTTCTTTGTAATAATCAGAATTTCTTCTTCTGCCCGATTCATTTTTCACTAAATCCTGAATACGCTGAAAACCATCTAAAATGGCTTCTGGTCTTGGCGGACAACCCGGAACATAAACATCCACCGGAATCACCTCATCAATACCTTGCAATACCGAATAAGTATCAAAAATACCACCGCTACTTGCGCAGGCACCAACCGCCATTACCCAACGTGGCTCTGCCATCTGGATATAAACTTGTTTTAATACCGGAGCCATCTTTTTAGCGATAGTTCCCATAACCATTAAAACATCGGCCTGGCGGGGAGAAAAGCTTAAGCGTTCTGCTCCGAAACGACCTAAATCGTAATGAGAACCCATGGTTGCCATAAACTCAATTCCGCAACAAGATGTTGCGAAAGGCAATGGCCATAATGAATTTGAGCGGGCCAAACCAATCACTTTATCTAAAGAAGTGGCAAAATAGCCAGGTCCTTCGGTTCCTGGAGGCGCATCAACTATATTAATTTCACTCATGTTTATAAACAAAAAATGCTCATCCCTTTGCAGAATGAGCAACAAATTTACAATATTTTAAAGGCAATTAAACTAGCTTTACCAGATTTAGAACCTTTCTAAATAACTTGAAGGGGTTGAAGATAGTGTAAGTGATACACATTTCAGTTTGCAGTCGCCATTCAGCAGTTACAAGTTCTAAAATGCGAGCTAAAAACTGAAAATTGTCAACTGAAATTCAGAACTAATTAGCTCCAGTCTAACACTTTTTTCTTGATGACGTAAATAAAACCCAACAATAGTGTACCCATGAAGATAAACATTTCGATCATCCCATCCATTTTCAATGCACGGAAATTAACTGCCCAGGGATACATGAAGATTACCTCCACATCGAAAAGCACGAATAAGATGGCTACAACAAAATATTTGATAGAAAAGGGCTGACGGGCATTACCTACCGATTTAACACCAGCTTCAAAGGTTTCTAATTTATCGCTTGTTTTACGTTTTGGACCAAGAAAGTGGGTAGCAACCAATGTAGTTACCACAAAACCTAAAGCAACAATTACTTGGAAAATAATTGGTAAAAAATCTATAGAGGAACTTTGCGCTTGCATAATTTTTATTTTGTGATGCAAAAGTAAAAGAAAAAGGCAGAGTAACCAAACTCTGCCTTTTCTAAATTATTTAACTTTTTAATTATTTGCCTTTAGCTTTTGCTTTAGGGGCAGGAGCAGGCGATTGTAATTCTTTCAATCTAGCTGCAGCATAAGTATCTGCAGGATCTAAAGCCAAACTTTTGGTAAAAGCATCAATTGCTTTAGCTTTGTCTTTATCTGAATACCAGGCACCAATGTTATTGTATGACTCAGACAAGTTAGTTTTATTACTAGCTACTTCTTCAGGTTTTACCAGACTAACATATTTTTCGAAATATGGTATGCCAGTTCCCTTTGGATTGGTTTTATCATCAATCAAATTTGCAATTCTACCTCTTGTAAAATAACCTAAAGCAAAATCAGGAGAAACTTTATTTAAATGACTTAATGCTGAATCTGCTTCAACTAAAGCTGCAGTATTAAATGGTTTTTTCTCTTTTTGAGCGATGTAAGCTTCATAAAATCTAGTTTGACCTAAATAGTAATAGTTAGTAAGTGATCCTTTTCCGTTAGGGTTATATTTAATAGCCATTTGGAAAATTTCAGCAGATTTAGCATATTTTTTAGCTTTCATTAAAGATAATCCAGCCTCAGCCAATGCATCTGCATTTGTAGAATCTATTTTAGCAGCTTCAATGATGTTCATTACAGCTAAACTATCCTGACCAGCCTGCAACTGAGATTTACCTAAGTACAGATAATCGTTACCTAAAATTTTAGATTTATCTTTTTCTTTGGCAAAAAATTCAGTCATATAAGTTAAGGCCTGAGGATAATTTTTATTCTCATAAGCTGCCCATCCTTTTAATCTTGAAACCACAATCCCTTTAGGATCATTTGCCGGAACTTGTAATGAAGTAGCAACCTGCTCTAAAGTTTTGAAATCTTTTGCATAAAATAAGAACTGAGCATAACGCAATTGAGACTCTAAAGATTTATCAGTTAAATCCATGTATTTTTTGTAGTTCTCGATTGCTTTTGTTGCTTTTTCCTTATCGGTACCAAAGCTACTCCACTGTAAGTATAACTCACCTAACTCGCGGTAAGCAGGACCATAATTTGCATCAGCTGCAATTACATCCTGTAATTCTTTTTCACCTTCCGGAAAAGCTCTCGACTCTTTGTACATTTTACCGATCTGAGTTTTAGCCCTTCTGTTGTTAGGGTCAACATCACTAACGCGCATGTATGGACCTAATGCTTCAGAATTTTTCTTTTGTAAAGCGTATGCATCTCCAAGAGCCAAGAAAACTTCTGCATCTTTATCTTTCGAATCTAGCTCATCCGCTTTAGTAATGTTGGCTAAGGCGTTGGTAAAATCAGGTTTAGATACATCATCACTTGGTTTATCCTGCGCTAAATAAGCTTTACCGATGTACAAATAAGTTTTGTAATCTTTTGGGGCCAAAGCTACAGCTTTATCAAAATTAGTTTTTGCAGAAGTTGGATTGTTCGACAACATATCTGCTTCACCTAAACCAATCAGGTTTAAGTTGTTTTTAGGATCAGCGGTAACACCTTTGGTAAATACGGCTCTTGCAGAGTCGATATAACCGGTTTTCAAATAAACCAAACCAAGATTGTAATAATTATTACCATCTGATGCTTTTGAGCTCACCAATGATTTAAGCACTGATGATGCTTTTTGGTACTGTTCAGCGTCAATGGCTTTTTTCGCGTCATTTAAATCTTGAGCAAAAACTGCAGAACCCATCAACACCAAACCTACATTTAAGGTTATTGCTTTCTTTAAAATTTTCATCGGATATTCTGTTTTTTTTATTTAATAAAAATGAAGTGTCTCTTTAGATTTACTTCGTGGTTCAATTTATAATTTTTTAATTTAATTTTACTTCGTCAGGTTAATTTCCCGCGGCATTAATTTGTGTGGGCCGAGTCCAGATTTAAGTACAATCAATTGCCCTCTCTGACTTCTTAACCATGTTGCAAATCCTGTGCCTAAACCATCTCTTCCTTCACAATCTATAATATTTATATTTCTCAAGAAAGGATAAACACCATTAATCAAATTATCCTGGGTTGGCTTATAAAACTTGTCATCGCCAGGTCTGCCCTTCAAATTCTTCACTCCTAATACCTTTATTTGAGAAAGATACTCACTTACTCCGGTATTTTTACCCGTAATCCAATTTACGCCCAAAATACCAATAAAATTTTTATCCTCAGCAATAAGTTTAATTACTTCGTTGCTCGAATTTTTAGAATAAACACCTGTAGCTGGAAACTGACTGATATGAGCCAGTTCTTTAAAATATTGAAAGGTACTTGAATAAGCGTTATCAAAGACCAATTTCTTATCTGATTTTTTTCCCTGTAATATATCAATAACCTCTTTAACGTTAATTGTACTATCAATATTGCCCTGATTGGTAATTAAAGCAATACCATCAATGGCAAAACGTGAAGTATTAATTTTAATATTACGCTGGTTATAATATTTTTCTTCTGCTTTGGTTAATAACCTTGGTAAAACAATTACCCTTACGCTATCATTTAAAAATGCAGGCAATAATTTTTCTTCAGGTTTAACTGTTGCCTGAAATTTTGCATCCGGATAATCCAGACTAAAAATATCGATCTGGTCCTGAACAATCGGTCCAACACTTTCATCGACCAATATTTTTAGGGTACCGCTTGTTCTGGTTTCTTTAACTGCATTTGCCTTGTTTTTGCGTTTGCAGGATACAAGTAAAGCTAATACACAAAATACTAAAAGGAAATTTTTCATTGAAATGATTAGTCGCGCCTACCCAGGCTTAAAAGTCTTACAAAAGCATAAATAATTAAGAAGATACCCATTGCGATGCGGCCCCATTGCGGAATAGTGCTTAAACGAAGTGCAATCGGCTCGTAAAATATAAATGCGAAGCCTAATACCACATAAAAGACAAACATGATAAGGCCTAAAATGAGCAAAAACCGCTGTTTAGGCGATTTTTGCTTAAAAATATCAAAATTTAACATCTACTATTAGTTCAATGTAAAGTTAACGTTGATGTTGTATTTTACCCTTACCGGCTTACCATTTTGAATACCTGGGTTCCAACGTGGACTAGCTTTTAATACACGGATAGCTTCTTCATCAGTTCCGCTACCCAAACCACGGGTAACCTGGATATCTGTTAATTTACCATCTTTTTCTACAACGAATGATAAAAATACTTTACCCTGAACGTTGTTTTCTTGTGCCATTGGCGGGTATTTAATTGCTCCTCCTAAGTATTTATAGAATTTTGCAATACCTCCCGGATATTCTGGTTGTTTCTCGATACTAACAAAGTCATAAACTTTATTATCATCAACCGCAACTGCAGCTTCTCTTTTTGGTCCTTCACCTACCGGTTCAGCGATAACAATATCAGCTGTTGGATCACCTTTGATATCTCTCTGACCTGGATCAGCTTCTTTCAATTTTTCAACTGTAGGTGGTTCATCACGAACCTCGATATCAGGTTTTACAATTGGAGGTGGCATTTTCACCTGGTCAACCTTTGGTGGCGGTGGCTCTACCGGTGGCGGTGGAGGTGTTTCCGGGTTTACCGGTGGTGGTGGAGCTAAAATTACTTCCTGTGCTTTTACCTGATCTTCCTGCTGATCCATTGAACCTTTGATAAGGCTATAGATTTTTGGAGAGAAAAATAAAACAAGAAAGATAATAGATCCAATAATTAAGGCTTTAGTGGTGTTGGCACCATTGGTTTTACGCAATTGGTATGCACCATAGTTTTTGTTTTTATCGGCAAAAACCACTTCAAGCCATTCTTTTCTGAATATATCTAACTTCGACATAACTATTGGTTTTACTGATTATAAAATTCCTTTTTCTTTCATGAACTGTTTCTCATTGTCAAGGATATTATCATCATCAATCTGACGAACCTTTACTTTAAGAATTTCCAACTCATCCATCATATCTACAAAGTTTTGGAATGTAGATCCTGATGTTGGTTTTACCAGTACAACAAAGTCTCCGGCAACGCCTGAGGCATCAGCTGCTTTTCTATTTTTAACAATAGCATCTTCGATTTGTGAACCTGATTCTATCGTTGGTGCACTTTCGCCAGCTACTCCCATGTACCATGCAACTTTATCGCTTTTACCCAATAAAATTGTCATTGTTTTACTCGCTTTAAGCTCTAATCTGTTTTCAGGTAACTTTTCGTTTTTATCTGGCTTTGCAATATCCATCGCTTGTGGCGTAGAGATTACTGTTGTTAAGATAAAGAATGTTACCAAAAGAAACATTAGATCCACCATCGGAGTCATATCAACCCTTGGGGTGGCTTTCTTCCCGCCTGTGTTTAATTCTGCCATTTCTTATTTCTTTTTAGCTTCAGAGTTGGTAACCAATAAAAACTTGTTTACACTTTGTTTCTGAAGTACATCAATAATCTTTTTAACTACCGGATATTCTTCTTTGGCATCACCTTTAATACTGATACGCATATCCTGATTATTAATCTCCTTTGTTGCTTTACGGGCATTTAAAACCCATGAATTTAACTGATTGTCAGTCGAATCTGAAGGTATTCCAGGTTGAACCCCTGGTTTCATACGGTCAGCACCGTTCATAGCAATAAGCGATTTTAAACTCTGGATAGGAACACCAAAACTTGAGATCCCGGAGAATCTTGCGATTTCTGTAGGAGTGAACGACAATTTGTATTGTTCGCCCATCAGTTCTAATGTTCTCGCTCTTACTTTTGTACCTGCTACTTCGAAGAAAACTTTCCCCTGCCCGATGGTTAAAATCGCATTGTTTTCTACCGGTACCTTAAACTCATAAGTTGAGGAAGGTGTAGAAACGGCTAGTGGTTCTGGTTGCCTCGCTGTAGCAGTTAAGATGAAGAAAGTAAGTAACAATGATGCCACATCACACATGGCAGTCATATCTGTTACTGTACTTGTTCTTTTAACTTTAATTCTAGGCATAATATTTTTTACTAGTTTTTAATAATGATGATCTTTTTTCCGGTTTTCCATAAAGCCGGTAAAAATTTTTTCAAAATTCTTATTTATGCGAACTAGCGTATGTTTGAACGATGCTGAAACCAGCCTCATCGATTGCGTAAGTTAACTTGTCAATTTTAGAAGTTAATACGTTGTACATGATAATTGCCACTGTAGATACCAAGATACCTGTTGCAGTGTTGATAAGTGCCTCAGAGATACCTACCGCTAATGCCGACTGATCTGGAGCACCAGAGTTTGCTAAACCGGCGAATGCACGGATCATACCTGTTACTGTACCCAATAAACCTACCAATGTACCGATTGATACCAAAGTTGCAATAACAGTTAAGTTTTGCTCTAACATTGGCATTTCTAAAGCTGTAGCTTCTTCAACCTCTTTTTGGATGGCAACGATTGATTGCTCAACATCCATGTTGGTATCAGCTTCAACTTCGCTGTATTTTTTCAAACCAGATTTAATTACGTTAGCAACTGAACCTTGTTGTTTATCACACTCAGCTTTTGCAGCCTCGATGTTACCTGCGCTTAATAAACCTTGTACTTTGCGGATGAAAGTATCTAAGCTAGATTTTCCACTTGCTTTACCAATAACGATGAAACGTTCGATAGAGAATACAATTACCACTAATAGTAATCCAACTAAGATTGCTACGATAGGGCCTCCTTTGTAAGCTGTTCCAAGATAGTTACCAGGTAATGGTAATTTCTCTCTGTCACCATCGATAAAGTTACTTCCTTCTCCGAATACGAATCTCCAAACACAGAATCCAATAACGATACAGATTGGAATAACGAATGTTGCAAATACGTTTGAAGCACTAGAAGAGCTCTCTTTTTTAACAGTTGTTGGTTTTGGTGCGTTTGCCATTTTTTTTGAAATTTTAGTTTTAGTTCTTGTTTTTAATTTTTAGCTGTTTTTTCTTATTGTAATACACTCAACGTTTCTTATCCGAAATTGTTGCGAAAAACAAATTTATAAATTGATTTTAAATTACAAATTAATAAATCAATAAGCAATTAAATCGTTACTTAGAATTTAGTTTCGGTAAACCACATAGGGTGTATAACAAAAAAATTGCCCCAGCCGAGGCAATTCTTTCACAATAAAAACTAAAAAAAAATCGAATTGCAAATTTTTCGCTCAAAAAATGCATTTTAAAGTGCATTTAACATAATTTTAACGCTTCGTGTCTGCTTTTTGGTACTTTTGTCAGTTCGAACTGCTTAAAATTTTCTGCAAAGGCATCTGCCAGCTGATAAGCTTTTAAAAAATATTCTTCCTGATTATTCCATGTTTTAGACGGATCTAAAATATCATCGGGCACCCCCGGACAAATTAACGGCATCATTAATTTAAATACATGATGTTGTTTATAATGATGGTGATTTAAATCTCCGTTTAAAGCCGCTTTAATCATGGCACGGGTATAACTTAATTTCATCCTTTTACCAACGCCATAGGCTCCCCCACTCCAGCCTGTATTTACCAGCCAAACGTGTACCTGGTGCTCTTTCATTTTCTCTCCTAATAAAGCAGCATATTTTGAAGGATGCAAGGGAAGAAAAGCTTTTCCAAAACATGCCGAAAAGGTTAACTGTGGCTCTGTAACACCGGCTTCTGTGCCCGCAACTTTAGCGGTATAGCCGCTCATAAAGTGAAACATGGCCTGTTCTACGTTTAGTTTGGATATTGGTGGCAATACGCCAAATGCATCGGCAGTGAGGAAAAATATATTTTTAGGTACGGCAGCTACAGAAGGCAGAATGGCATTATCAATATAATCTATCGGATAGGCTACACGGGTATTCTCTGTTTTATCGATATTGGAATAATCAACCTCTTTTGTGCCCGGGAAAAAATT
This sequence comes from Pedobacter jeongneungensis, assembly GCF_039538295.1. Taxonomy (NCBI): domain Bacteria; kingdom Pseudomonadati; phylum Bacteroidota; class Sphingobacteriia; order Sphingobacteriales; family Sphingobacteriaceae; genus Pedobacter; species Pedobacter jeongneungensis. The sequence goes on from NZ_BAABBY010000007.1 coordinate 85,223, forward strand.
GATATTTTCTAATAAGGAACCAAATTTTATGGCCTTAAAGATCTGAGGCTCTTTTTCTTCGGTTAAATCAACACATTTTGCATAACAGCCACCTTCGAAGTTGAATACGGAATCGTTGCCCCAGCCGTGCTCATCATCGCCGATTAAACCACGTTCAGGATCGGCAGATAAAGTAGTTTTTCCGGTTCCGGACAGGCCGAAGAAAATGGCGGTATCGCCATCTTTACCCACATTGGCCGAACAGTGCATAGAAAGTGTATTATTATATACCGGAAGGATGAAATTAAGCACAGAGAAAATTCCTTTTTTAATTTCTCCGGTATAACCTGTGCCACCGATCAGGATCATTTTTTTGGTAAAATTGATAATGGAGAAGTTTTCCTGACGGGTTCCATCAACAGCCGGATCGGCCAGAAAACCCGGAGCGGCAATAATGGTCCATTCGGGCTGACTTATTAAGTGCTCTTCATCAGGACGGATAAATAAATGATGGGCAAAAAGATTCTGGTAGGCCGTTTCGGTAATTGCGCGGATGGAAATCGCATAATCCGGATCGGCACAAGCTGAAGCATCGCGTACGTAAATTGTTTTGTCGCTAAGATAACTGGTCAGCTTATTAAATAACTGGTCGAATTTTTCGGGACTTATTTTAATGTTTACATCGCCCCACCAAACCTGATCTGCGGTTACATCATCGCACACGATAAATCTATCTTTAGGCGAACGTCCGGTAAATTTCCCGGTATCAATGGCCAGCGCTCCTGAGGCGGCCATAGTACCTTCATTATTTAATAATGCATCATCAATTAACTCCTCTGGAGACAACTGGTACTTTACAGCAATGTTTCCGCCGAGATTTAAGTAGCCTAAATCTGGCGCTTGCAGTTTCTTTTTGCTCATAACAATAAGTTAGTTAGTGCAGCAAAGGTAAAGACTTATATAGCACAAAAACGAGTTTTAAAACGTAATTTTTTACATATTGTAGCAAATACACTATGATATAATTATTTAATAATCAATCAATTAAGCTATAAATTTAAATATAAAAAAATTTAAAAATATACACTAAGTAAATTAAGGTAAATGGTTTTAGTGGATTTAAATTGTTCTGAATACACGGCCTATATTGGATTGAGGAGGCTATGTTTAGATTCAGGTTTGTTGTTTCCAATTGTAATAACCTGCAACTGCTTTTTTGAGTTTATCAAAACCATCACGCCCTGCAGGCACCCTCCGAAAAGAATCGGAGCAGGCGCTCCAAAGGAAGGGAATAATTAGGCGCCGGAAAGGCAGGTAACATAAATAGCAGTACAAGCCGGAGTTAATTAAACCTGATAAAAGCGGCAGCTCCCGATTGCACTGGCCTTTAAAAACATTACCAGCATCGGGACTACAGCGGTTAGCAGGGCTGCATTATCGGAAGGAATACTGAAGGGTCTTTGCGAATTAACAAAAACCACCCCGTCCTGCAAGCACCCTTCGAAAAAAATCGGAGCAGGCGCTCCAAAGGAGGGAATAATGCGGCTATTTCATTTACTTAAACGTTTTAATAGAAATTTCGAAATAAAATTGAAAAAACATTTGCATTTTAAAAAAATAATCTTCTACTTTACGGTGTACAAAGTACACGAAGACAAGATGAAATTTAACACTTCAATTATTACAACGATTATTATTACCACCGGTATAAACCAGCGGGGCTAATTTGTTGTAAGTTGAAAAAACATAAAACACAGAAAGCGTCCCGATGAAAGTCGGGACGCTTTTTTTTTAAACCCATGCTGAATGAAACCTGTACAAACGAGCATTTTAAACCACAGATGAGGACAGTAACAAACAGCTAAAACCAAAATAGACTAATGAAAGTACTTAAATTCGGCGGCACATCCGTAGGTTCGGCCGAGAACATTAAAACCCTCTTACGCCTGGTTGGCGAAGAAAAACAGAAGAATAGTCCGGTAGTTGTATTATCGGCAATGAGCGGTGTAACCAATTTGCTAACGGATATGGCTGAAATGGCCGAGCGTGGCGAAGATTATGATGCACATTTAAAAGAAATTGAGGCAAAACATTTTGCTGTAATCCGTTCGCTTTTACCGGCAGCTGCCCAGAACCCGGTGTTTACACGTTTAAAAATCTTTTTTAATGAGCTTGAAGATTTATTACAGGCGGTTACCAATTTGCGTGAGCTGAGTTTACAAACGAAAGACCAGATTGTAAGCTATGGAGAACGTTGTTCTACTTTTATGATCAGCCACATTGCCTCGCAAAGTTTGGGTGATGCACTTTATGTAAACGGATCGGAGCTGATTAAAACCGACAGCAACTTCGGTCAGGCGAAGGTTGATACGGAGCTGACTGAAATGCTGATCAACAATTTTTACCAGGAAAATAAAGACAAGGTTCTATTTGTAACTGGTTTTATTGCCAGCAATGCGGCAGGCAGGGTAACAACATTAGGTCGTGGGGGTTCTGATTATACTGCAGCAGTTTGGGGTGCGGCCTTGAATGCTGAAGAAATAGAAATCTGGACGGATGTAAACGGCATGATGACGGCTGATCCGCGGATCGTTAAAAAAGCTTTCTCATGGCCTGAATTAAGCTATACTGAAGCTATGGAACTGAGCTATTTTGGCGCAAAGGTGATTTATCCGCCTACAATGATTCCGGCTTTTATGAAGAAAATCCCGATTGTGATCAAAAATACTTTCGAGCCTGACTTTGCGGGAACCTATATTAAAAGCGATGTAAAAGCTTCGAGTTTACCGATAAAAGGAATTTCTTCTATCGATCATATCAGCATTATCAACTTAACCGGTAGCGGTATGGTTGGTAAGGCCGGTTTTAGCGGGCGATTATTCTCGCTCCTATCGCGCGAGCAGATTAATGTGGTGCTGATTACCCAATCCTCATCAGAACACAGCATTACCTTTGCGGTTAAACCAACAGATGCTTCGCAGGCCATTTCTTTAATCAAAAAAGAATTTGAGCTTGAACTGGATGCAAAAAAACTGGAATTGCCGGAAGTTGAAAATAACCTGGCGGTATTGGCTATTGTGGGTGAAAACATGAAACGCACTCCCGGCATGAGCGGTCGCCTGTTTAATGCATTAGGCCGTAATGGTATTAACGTGAGGGCTATTGCCCAGGGTTCGTCAGAATATAATATCTCGGTGATTATCAGTAAAGACGATTTATCAAAAGCAGTTAATGCGGTGCACGATGCTTTCTTTACTGACCTGAAAAGAACATTAAATATTTTTTGCTTAGGCACAGGAAACATTGGTAAAACTTTATTCAATCAATTGAAGGAGCAAATGCCTTTCTTAGCGGCCAATAACGATTTGCAGGTTAAGGTTGCGGGCATCAGTAATACCCGTAAAATGATCTTTAACGCGGATGGTTTATCGCTCGAAAAATGGGAAAAAGAATTAGATGCAAATGGCGAAACAGCAGATTTAGCAACTTTTGTAGCCAAAATGAAGGCTTTAAACCTACCGAATTGCGTTTTTGTGGATAATACAGCAGCAGAGGCGCCAATCGAATTTTATCAGGGCATATTTGAGAGTAGTATTTCGGTTGTAACCTGCAATAAAAAAGGGAACTCTGCAGATTTTGCACAATATAAATCGTTCAAAGATACCGCACGTAAATTCGGGGTCGATTTTTACTACGAAACCAATGTAGGCGCAGGTTTACCCATTATACGTACGCTAAAAGAATTAATGATGAGCGGTGATAAGGTAGCGCGGATTGAAGCCATTTTATCAGGAACGATTTCTTACATCTTCAATAACTTTAAAGGTGAAGCCGGTTTTTACGAAACGGTAAAAGAAGCGCAGGAATTAGGTTATACCGAGCCCGATCCACGTGATGATTTGAATGGAAAGGATTTTATGCGTAAAATGTTGATCCTCGCCCGTGATGCAGGTTATCCTTTAGAAGCAAACGATGTAAAAATCGATAACATTTTACCGGAAGCCTGTTTAAATGCCGCCACTGTAGAAGATTTTTATTCGGAACTACAAGCTAATGCGGCCTACTTTGAGAATTTGAAGCAAACCGCAGCCAGCGATGGAAAAGTTTTACGTTACATCGGCAAGTTAGAAGATGGCAATGTGGAAATCAGTCTGCAAATGGTTGATGACAATCATCCTTTTTATATGCTATCGGGAAGCGATAATATTATTTCTTTCACAACAGACCGGTATAAATCACGGCCATTGGTAGTAAAAGGTCCTGGCGCAGGTGCCGAAGTAACCGCAGCCGGTGTGTTCGCCGATATCATTAATGTAGGCACTTTAAACAACTAATTCAATGAATCCGGTTTTAGCGCAGAAAAATGAAATCCTGAATCTGGTAAACCAAGCCATGATTGATTTTGAAAATATTTCAGAAGAAATATGGAACGATAAACCTTTGCCTTCAAAATGGTCTAAAAAAGAATTATTGGGTCATCTGATCGATAGCGCATCGAATAATATCCGCCGATTTGTTGTGGGGCAATATGAGCAAGGCGTTAAAATCGTTTATCATCAGGATGAATGGGTTAGCTATCAAAATTATCAGGAAACTGATATTAGTGAGGTTAAATCCCTCTGGAAATTATTGAACTACCAGATTAGCCGGGTAATTGAAAATATTCCGGAAGAAAAGCTCCAAAATAACTGCGATACCGGCAAAGGAAAAACAGAGCTGCGCACACTTTCTTATTTTATTGAAGATTACGTTGTGCATTTAAAATATCACTTAAACCAAATAACCGCTTAACATATAGCTAAGCCAAATAATAATGAAAAATAGCATAAAAGTTTTCGCTCCGGCAACTGTTGCAAACGTAGTTTGTGGTTTCGATGTACTGGGTTTCGCTGTAAACGAACCTGGTGATGAAGTTGAAATGCGGTTTACAGATACGCCCGGAGTAGTAATTAAAAGAATTACCGGCGATGACGGTCGCCTGCCCTTAGATGCTGCAAAAAACACAGTGAGTGCTAGTGTGCAGCATTACCTGCAGCACATTAACCGCTTAGATATTGGCGTGGAAATAGAATTGCACAAAAAAATGCCTATTGGCAGTGGTTTGGGCTCGAGTTCTGCCAGTACAGTTGCAGGTTTGTTTGCCATCAACAAATTAATGGGCGATTTATTAACCTCTACTGAACTGGTTCCTTTTGCCATGAAAGGTGAGGAACTGGCTTGTGGTTATGGTCATGCTGATAATGTTGCTCCTGCTTTATTGGGTGGTTTTGTGCTGATCAGAAGTTACGAACCACTTGATGTAATTTCGTTGCCAACGCCTGCAGGAATGTATGCCGGCATAGTTTATCCCGAAGTTGATGTACCTACCAAAGATGCGCGACAGATGATCCGCAGTAAGGTTGCGTTAAAGGATGCGGTTACTCAATGGGGAAATGTGGCGGGTTTGGTGAGTGGATTGTTCATGAATGATTTCGACCTGATTGGGCGCAGCATGAAGGATGTATTGGTAGAACCTACCCGTTCGATTTTAATCCCCGGTTTTGAGGAAATGAGAAAACTGGCCATGGATAACGGGGCAATCGGGTTCGGAATTTCGGGCTCGGGACCATCTGTTTTCGCATTAACGAAAGATGAAGAAACGGCCAGAAGAATAACCAAATCACAACAGCAACATTTACACAAAATAAATATTAACAGCAAAGCTTTTGTTTCTCCGGTAAACGCGGAAGGACCTAAGGTTATGTAATCATGGAAAATGTAAGATGGAAAATGGACTTTGCAAGTCGGGTTTTCATCATCCATATAACATTTTCTATCATACCTCATTAACAATGAAACTATACTCAACCAACAATAAAGATTTACGTGTTTCTTTTAAAGAAGCCGTTTTTAACAGCATGCCGCAGGATAAAGGCTTATATATGCCTGTAGAAATTCCGCAGCTTGAAGCTGATTTTATCCAGAACATAGAGAGCTATACTCTACCCGAAATTGCTTACAAAGTAGCCTCTATCTTATTAAAAGAGGAAATTCCGGCTGAAGACCTAAAGGCTTTAATTGATGATGCCATTAACTTTGAAGCTCCGGCTGTAAAATTAGATGATAAAACCTTTGTTTTGGAATTATTCCATGGTCCATCTTTAGCCTTTAAAGATTTTGGTGCACGCTTTATGAGCCGTGTAATGGCTTATTTCTTAAAGGATGGCGAACAGTTACTGGATGTTTTAGTCGCGACTTCGGGCGATACCGGCGGAGCCGTCGCTTTAGGTTTCTTAGGTGTTCCCAATACCAGGGTTACCATTCTTTATCCCGAGGGAAAAGTGAGTCCGATACAGGAACTACAGTTAACCACCAATGGTGAAAACATCAGGGCCGTAGAAGTGAAAGGCACTTTTGATGATTGCCAGGTCCTTGTAAAACAAGCTTTTGCAGATGATGAACTGAATGCAAAATTCCGGTTAACTTCTGCTAACTCAATTAACATTTCGAGGTTGATCCCGCAAACATTTTATTATTTCAACACTTATGCCCAACTGAAAAGACAAGGTTTAAGCGATGTAGTATTCTCGGTACCAAGCGGGAACTTTGGCAATATTGGTGCAGGTTTACTGGCTTACAAATTAGGGTTGCCGGTTAAACAGTTTATTGCAGCAACCAATGTGAACGATACCGTTCCGCGCTTTTTAGAAAGTGGTGTTTACGAAACCAGGCCATCTACACAAACCTACTCAAACGCCATGGATGTTGGTGCACCAAGCAACTGGGTCCGCATTATGGATTTATTCGATCAGGATATTGAGGCCATTAAAAACGTGGTTACTTCTTATCGCTTTACCGATGATGAAACATTGGAAGGCATCAAAGAAATCGATAACAAATTAAATTATGTGGCTTGTCCGCATACTGCTATAGCTTATCTGGCTATCGAGAAATACAGGAAAGAAAACCCTACAGATGGAAGTGCTGCTGTTTTCCTTTCTACTGCACATGCCTGTAAGTTCCCTGATATTTTCCCGGCAGAAATCGCATCTAAAATAGAAATCCCGGAACAGGTAAGAGCTTTGGAAAGCAAACCCAAACATGCAGATCAACTGGAAGTGGATTTTGAAGGGTTTAAAAATTATTTGCTTGAGGGTTAGTAAATAGCCTGATCGTCCTTTCGAGCGGAGTGCAACGAAGCGGAGAAATCTGTCTAGAGATAGATCCCTCCGTTCCGCTGCGCTACAGTCGGGATGACGATTTATTATAAAAATAAATTCATGATTCACTCCTAAAACTGGTTTAGACACTAAGATTCCCGCCTGCACGGGAATGACGTATCTTAGATTAATGCCCCGATTTCATGCTGGTCTGCTCTATTCCTTTCAATCTTTTTGAGCAATAAATACCGAAATACAAGATAAACAGGTAACAGATTAATGGCAGTATAAATGAATGATGAACACCGATTTTATCGGCCACGGCCCCCTGGATAAGCGGCATAATTGCCCCGCCTAAAATGGCCATTACCAATAACGAAGATCCCTGACTGGTATAAGCGCCCAGTTTGGCAATCGCCAGGGTATAAATGTTTGAAAACATAATCGAATTGAAAATCCCGATTCCTAAAACACTATACATCGCCAATTCTCCTTTATTTACCATTGCTGATATTAACAACAATACATTTATAGCAGAAAAAATAGCTAAGGTTCTTGCCGGTGCAGATTTACCAATTAAAAATCCTAAAAAGTTTAAGGCAATAAATACCAGGAAGAAACTGATCTGTGCAAAAGTTAAATCAACAATACCATAAATTAAGGCAAATACCAAAATTGCGGTTCCCAGCATATAAATAACTTTTTTCGACTGACTTAAGGTATGGCTAAGTGAAATTGATCCAACAAAACGGCCAATCATTGCCCCGCCCCAATAAAGAGAGAGGTAATTCTTACTCACCACTTCATCTAAACCTGTTATTTCGGGCAGTCTTAAAAAGCTGATGATAAAACTTCCGACAGCCACTTCAGCTCCAACGTAACAGAATAAGGCAATAATTCCTCTGGTTAAATGTGGAAATCTTAACACCCCTAAGCCTTTAACCTGTTCTTCTTCTTCAGGCTGAAAAGAAGGCAGTTTTACATAAAAAATAAGCAAACCTACCAACAGCAATATCACTGCAAATATTAAATAGGGAATTCGTGTAGCAGAAGCGCTGAAACTCCCATCAGCTTCGGAAAAGAATTCGAAAATCAGATGCCCCCCTAAAATAGGGGCAATGGTTGTTCCAAAAGCGTTAAAGGCCTGCGTTAAATTTAAACGGCTTGAAGCGCTATCTTCGGGGCCTAACAGTGAAACATAGGCATTAGCAGTAATCTGCAGAACCGTGAATCCTAAGCCAAGTACAAATAAAGCGCCTAAAAACAATGGATAAACAGAATAGGTTGCTGCCGGAAAAAATAAAGCACAACCAATGGCGGCCAGTACAATCCCAAAAAGAATTCCTTTTTTATAGCCTACTTTGTTGATTGGATCGCCTTTGGTATAAGAAATTAAAAAATAAATTAACGAGCCTACAAAATAGGCTCCGAAGAAACAAAATTGCACCAGCATCGACTCAAAAAAGCTCAATTTAAAAAGCTGCTTCAAATATGGAATCAAAATATCGTTCATGCAGGTAATAAATCCCCACATGAAAAATAAAAGAGTAATGGTAACGAGAGGAACGGCGTAATTTGGTCGGGACTGGCTTTCAGCAATTTTGTTATTCATTTATATATTGATATTATTTAACCGGGTAAAGCTAGTCCAATAATTGTACTGGCTGGCTTTAACCACAGATTAGTTACTGTTTTTTTACTTTCAGTAATTAATGTTGGAACAAAAAATCCCGGTTCTCACCGGGATTTTTATTATTTAGTATTTTGTGTCTTTAAAGTTCTGAGTTCGCGCTTCAGTTCTTCAATTTGTTGCTGTTGCTCTTTTATACTGGCAACCAACAGCGGCACCAAACTTTCGTAATCAACTTTGGTAATGGTTGCACTTTTGAATGCATTTTTACCTGCCGGATAGTCTTTAGCCTGTACTGAAACGATTTCCGGGACAGCAGTTTTAGCATCAGCACCAACGAAACCATATTGTGGCCTTGCAGATAATTTTAATTTATCGGCCCAGGTTTTATCATAATTAAAACTTACGGGCTGGAGTTTAGTTACCTGACTCAGTGCATTTTCTACAGGTTTTACATTGTTCTGCACAACTTCCTGTGCACTTATTTTTAAAGATGCAGCGATTAATAGCACTACAAATGAAATTGCTCGTTTCATATCTTGTTTTTTATAAATTTTAAATGGATTATTGGTTTCACATTTTGTGAAACAGCGTATTTAGATTAAGATATGCTTAATGCGGAAGGAGGCGGGGTTAAAACTTCAGGAAAGTATGCCAACTGAAAGGAATGATCGGGAATGATGACTTTTTTTGAAGTTTGAAGTGGAAAATAAACTCCTTCCTCAAATGCAATCTGATACACTGCATATTCAGTTTCTACCTTCTTTTCTTCCTTTTCTGTTGCATCATCATTTATGAATGAAAACTCAATATGATCAGTAGAATAGCTTAAATACGACATTACATGGCTCACTTTTAAGCAAAAAGTTAGCGCTATGCAGGCAATGATCACGTATTTAAAAGCATAAAATTTCATTGTTGCAAATATAAGCTGTATGCTTTTAAAACAATAAAATATAGGTTAAAGTTCTGTAAGAATTTCTGCCATGATTGCAGTAACCAGCTCAACATCCTCTTCTTTTGTCCGCCAGTTTACGAAAGCAGCACGAATTCCTTTCTTGCCGTTATAAAAAGTTGGCGTCATAAATACTTTTCCGCTTGCATTTAATTTAGTCAAGAATGGTGAAACTAAACTTTCATCTGCTACAGAAAAGCAAACTGTATTTAAGCGAACAGGAGCTAATAATTCGAAATTTGGGTTCTCATTTATAAACTTGGCAAACTGTAAAGCGTTTTCAACATTGCTTTCTACAATTTCCTGATAGCCTGCTTTCCCATAACTGGTGAGGGTAAACCATGCCGGTAAAGCTTTTAAACGTCGGGAATTTTCGGGCAGGAAGTTTAAATAACTGAAATTCTCCATGGGGTTACCCAAATAAGCCGCATTAGAATTCTGGAAAGTTTCTACCTGCAACAACTGGTGTTTTTCTTTCACAAAAAATACGGCACTTTCATAAGGTACATTTAACCATTTATGGCAATCAACCGTAATACTGTCGGCATTTTCCCAGCCTTTAACCAGGTGGCTGTATTTAGGGGAACAAGCTGCAAAACCACCAAAGGCGGCATCAATGTGCCACCAGAAATTGTATTTATTTTTTAATGCATTGATTGCTTCAAAATTATCGAAATCGACTGTATTTACTGTTCCGGCACTAGAAATTAAAATGAATGGTTCGCCATGTAGCGCTTGTATTTTCAGTTCCAGGTCGGCAGCATCCAACGCTTCGCGATTACCTGCCAATACATTTACCTGTATCACATTGCCACTACCCAAACCCAACATCGATAAAGATTTTATTGATGAGGAGTGTGGCGTAGCGGATAATATATTCACCTTGCCGGAAAGCCCTTCTCTCGCAAAATCTTTACCCAGCTGTTTACCAATCCATTGCCTGCCGACGGCAAGGCAAGTAAAATTTGATAAAGTAGCTCCCGTTACAAATCCACCAAAAAAATCTTTAGGCAGGTTAAAAAGTGATAGTAATAATTGGATGGTTTCCAGTTCGATTGTAGCAGAAATGTCTCCGCCTCCATTTGCACTTTGTGTATTTTGATCGTAGATAGTTGCAAGCCAATCGCCTGCAATAGCAGCAGGTGTTGTTCCTCCGGTTACAAAACCCCAGTATCTCGGGCCAGATGAAGCCACCATAATGGGCTCAAAACGCTGATTAAATTGTTTTAAGGCTTCAATGGCTCCGGTACCTTGCTCGTTTAAATCACCAATAATCTCCACATCACCCGAACTGGCTGTCGACCGTTCATGAATTTGATTTAAATAATCAATTCCCTGTTGTTTAACCCCGGCGAGTATGACATCGAGGTTTTGTTCGTCAATATTTAAATTATTCATAGTAATCTTGTTTAAGGAAAAAGAAAAACGATACCCTTACGATACAAAATAGCTTTTTTGCTCGTCGAGATTTGTAATCTCGTCGAACTGTACTGTGGATTTTAAATCCACAAAAAGATATCTGAAGACGGGATTGCAAATCCCGACTAACGAATAGTCTACTAAAAAATAGCTTTTGCGATCTTTTTGGTTTGCTCAGGGCGACCCATCGTATAAAAGTGTAATACCGGAGCGCCAAAATCAATCAGTTCTTTACATTGTTTAATCATCGCTTCCGTACCAATTTCCTTTGCCTCGTTGTTATTTTTAGCGTGAGAAAGTGCATCGGTTAATTCATCAGGTAAATCAATGTGAAAAATTTTAGGCAGCACATTTAACTGCGATAAGGTACTGATCGGTTTCAATCCTGGTATAATGGGAATATTAATGTCGTTCTCTCTGCATTTCTTTACAAAATCGAAATACTTCTGGTTATCGAAAAACATCTGTGTTACGATAAACTCTGCACCGGCTTCTACCTTCTTTTTCAAATATTTGAAATCGGTACTCATATTTGGTGCTTCAAAATGTTTTTCAGGATAACCGGCAACACCGATACAGAAATCACTTTTAAAGGTTTCTACGTCTTCGTGCAAAAATTTACCTTCGTTATGGTTTTTGATGTGTTCGATTAAATCTGTTGCATAACAATGTCCGCCAGGAGTTGGCACAAAATTTCCATCTGCTTTTCGGGCATCACCACGCAATGCCAAAACATTATCGATACCTAAAAACTGTAAATCGATCAGCGCATTTTCAGTTTCTTCTTTAGTAAATCCACCGCAGATTAAATGCGGAACGGCATCAACCTTATATTTATGGATAATGGCCGCACAGATAGCAATCGTACCCGGACGTTTGCGGTAAGATACTTTTTGAAGCAAACCATTGGCCTGCTCTTTATAAATATAATCTTCGCGAAGCGATGTTACATCAATAAAAGGAGGATTAAATTCCAGCAGAGGCTCTATTGCATCGTAAATCCATTGAATACTTTGCCCTTTTACAGGTGGTAATAATTCGAAAGAGAATAAGGTTTTACCTTTTGCGTTTTTTATATGGTCTGTAATCTTCATACCGTAGTTTGGTTGTCATGCTGAATGCAATAAAGCATTATAGCATATTGCAGTTCCTGTTCTTTACGACTGCAAGCATCAATTTATATGTTCTTCATTTAGTGATCCTTCGTTGCACGCAGGATGACAAAGTGATAGGTTAATAAGCTAAATTCGGACTTAACCATCGCTCCACTTCTTCAACCGGCATATTTTTCCTGATGGCATAATCTTCAATCTGGTCTTTGGTTATTTTTCCTAATCCGAAATACCTCGAATCAGGGTGAGCGAAATAAAATCCACTTACCGCTGCTGTAGGATACATGGCATAACTTTCTGTTAAATGCAAACCGATTTTATTTTCAGCATCCAATAACTGGAATAAAGTTCCTTTTTCGGTATGTTCCGGACAAGCCGGATAACCTGGTGCCGGACGGATTCCTGCATATTCTTCTTTAATCAGCTCCTGGTTACTCAGGTTTTCATCCTGTGCATAACCCCAATACTCTTTACGTACCCGCTCGTGCATGCGTTCTGCAAAGGCCTCTGCCAAACGATCGGCCAGTGCTTTGGCCATGATGCTGTTGTAATCGTCATAATTGGATTCAAACTCATTTACCAGCTCATCAATCCCAATACCTGCCGTTACGGCAAAACCACCGAAATAATCCTGAATGCCGCTTTCTTTTGGTGCAATAAAATCAGATAAGGCGTAATAAGGCTGGCCATCTACTTTTTCGGCCTGTTGGCGGAGAGTATGAATTTTGACTAGTTTGGCGTTTGGAGTTTGGAGTTTGGAGTCTCCCAACTCAGCACCCTCAACTCTCAACTCGATATCGTCTCCTACTGCATTTGCCGGCCAGAAACCAATTACGGCTCTCGCGGTCAATAATTTCTCATCGAGGATGCGCTTTAACAAAGTCTGTGCATCATCAAAAAGTTTTTTGGCCTCATCGCCCACATTTTTATCATCAAAAATTTTCGGATAACTCCCCCTGAGTTCCCAGGTATGGAAAAATGGTGTCCAGTCGATATAAGGTACCAGTTCTTCTAAAGGATAATTATCAAAAACCCTTGTACCGGTAAATTCCGGAACAGGCAGATTAGGCTGAAAATCGATTTTAAATTTATTTTCGCGTGCTTCTTCAATCGTTTTAAAACGTTTATCCGAGCGCTTGTTCAAATGTGCTTCGCGTGCTTTATCGTATTCTGCCCTGATGCCTGCAATATATTCGTCTCTGGTATCAGGATTCATTAAAGTGCTGCAAACGGTTACACTTCTTGACGCATCCAGCACATGGATGGCTGGTCCGGAGTAATTTGGAGCTACTTTTACTGCAGCATGGATCCTCGAAGTTGTGGCGCCACCTATGATTAATGGAATGGTAAAACCTTCGCGCTCCATTTCTTTTGCAAAGTGAACCATTTCATCCAGCGACGGGGTAATTAAACCACTTAAACCAATAATATCGGCATTAATTTCTTTGGCTTTTTTAATGATTTCCTGTGCCGGAACCATTACGCCCATATCTACAATTTCAAAGTTATTACAGGCGAGTACCACACCCACAATATTTTTTCCAATATCATGCACATCGCCTTTAACAGTGGCCATTAATACTTTACCTGCCGACGAATTCTGATCCTGATCGGGATTATCTAATTTCTCTTGCTCTATAAATGGCAATAAATAGGCTACAGCTTTTTTCATTACCCTCGCTGATTTTACCACCTGGGGCAGGAACATTTTTCCGGCACCAAATAAATCACCTACGATGTTCATTCCATCCATCAATGGTCCTTCGATTACCTGAATCGGGCGGGCGTATTTTTGCCGGGCTTCTTCCACGTCATCATCCAGGTACTCCACAATTCCTTTCACCAAAGAATGCGATAACCTTTCTTCAACAGAGCCTTTTCTCCACTCTTCATCTTTAACAACCTCTTTACCTTTCGATTTTACGGTATCGGCATATTCTACCAAACGCTCCGTTGCATCTTCTCTTCGGTTTAACAATACATCTTCTACCCTTTCTAACAGTTCAGGCGGAATTTCCTGATAAACCTCCAACATCCCCGCATTTACAATTCCCATATCTAAACCAGCCTGAATGGCATGATAAAGAAATGCCGAGTGCATGGCCTCCCGAACGGTATTATTACCCCTGAAAGAGAACGAAATATTCGAAACCCCACCGCTTACTTTGGCATAAGGCAGGTTTTCTTTAATCCAGCGGGTGGCATTGATGAAATCGACAGCATAATTGTTATGCTCTTCGAGTCCTGTTGCTACAGTTAAGATATTCGGGTCGAAAATAATATCTTCAGGCGGAAAGCCGATTTCGTGTACCAGGATATCGTAACTTCTTTTACAGATTTCCTTTCTGCGCTCGTAATTATCGGCCTGACCTTGTTCATCAAAAGCCATTACCACAACCGCAGCACCGTATTGCATAATTTTACGGGCACTCTCACGGAATTTATCTTCCCCTTCTTTTAAAGAAATGGAGTTTACAATTCCTTTTCCTTGCAAACATTTCAGGCCATTTTCAATAACCGACCATTTGGATGAATCGACCATGATGGGCAATTTGGCGATATCAGGTTCTGAAGCAATGAGGTTTAAGAATTTGGTCATTGCCGCTTCCGAATCCAACATCCCTTCATCCATGTTTACATCGATTACCTGTGCACCACCTTCTACCTGTTGCAAAGCAACGGCCAATGCAGCTTCGTAATCGCCACCCAAAATCAGTTTAGAGAATTTTGGAGAACCTGTAATATTGGTTCTTTCGCCGATATTTACAAAAATACTATCTGGAGTGATGGTTACCGGCTCTAATCCACTTAAACGCATGTAAGGCTCCAGTACAGGTATTTTCCTGGGTTCAGCTTTTCTTGCATTTTTGGCAATACAGCCAATATGCTCAGGTGTAGTACCACAACAGCCACCCACAATGTTTACAAAACCAGAGGCAATAAAATCATCCACCAGATGAGCCGTTTCGTGTGGTTGTTCATCATACGCACCAAACTCGTTCGGTAAACCTGCATTTGGATAGGCCGAAACATAACATCCGGCTTTTGCCGCTAACTCTTCAATGTGCGGACGCATTTCCTTTGCACCCAAAGCGCAGTTAAAACCGATACTTAATGGTTTTGCGTGCATTACAGAGTTTAAGAAAGCTTCGGCAGTTTGACCAGAAAGCGTTCTGCCAGAGGCATCGGTAATGGTACCCGAAATCATGATTTCGAGTTTACGGCCAATTACCTCTTCATATTTTTTAATGGCCACAATGGCCACTTTTGCATTTAAAGTATCGAAAATGGTTTCGATTAGTAACACATCCGAACCACCATCTACCAGGCCACGTACCTGTTCGTAATAGGCTTCTTCGAGTTCATCAAAATAAACCGCCCTGAAACCGGGATCGTTTACATTTGGCGACATAGAAAGGGTACGGTTGGTTGGACCAATGGCACCGGCAACAAAACATTTACGATCAGGATTTGCCGCCATAAACTCATTTGCAGCTTCTTTTGCCACCCGTGCACCTTCAAAACTCATTTCGTAAGAAAGGTCTTCCATCTGGTAATCGGCCATGGAAATGCGCTGGGTACTGAAGGTATTGGTTTCGATAATATCGGCACCAGCCGCCATATACTCCAGGTGTATCGTTTTTATAATATCCGGACGCGTGATGTTAAGCAAATCGTTATTGCCTTTTACATCACAGGGATGGTCCTTAAATCGCTCTCCCCTAAAATCTTCTTCGGTTAAGGTATATCGCTGAATCATGGTACCCATTGCACCATCAATCACCAAAATACGTTTCTCTAATTCTTCTCTTATGCTCATTCTAGTTGTTAGATATGAGATGTGAGACATGTGATATGAGAATTATTAAGCACAAATTATGACTCAAATCTCATATCTATCATCTCAAATCTCAAAAAAAGGCTTATCTAAAAAGTTGGTACGTGAATCGTAATCCTAAACTTATCTGGTCCCGAATTTATCCGGGATAGAATTTAGCACCTTGTATGGTTACAGGTTGCTAAGACTTCGTTGGGTCTAATCCCTCCGTCTTTCTTAATAAGCGTACAAAAATGCAACAAAGCTACATCAATTCCAAAATTTATCGCTTTGCTACCAAATAAAATTACAAAGGCCATGCAATTCTGCACAGCCTTTAGAATATTGTTCTGTTTTTGAAATTAGCAGATTACCTTTTTATGATATTTTCTATTATACCAAACTACCATATAGCTCATCCAAATTCCACTGCCAGAACTTACTACAAAGACGTTATCAGTTATAAAAATAGTGATCACCACCTGAATGCAAGCACCAATTAATAGAAAACCCGCAATTGCCAAAAACTTATTCATTATTATCTTCTGTTACCGAAAATACGTAGTAAGAAAAGAAAGATATTTAAGAAATCAAGGTATAAAGATAAAGCGGCAACAATAGCCATTTTTTTAGATTCTACCTGAAGAACCTGCTCGCCACTGGCCTCAATCCCTTCTCCAATTCTTTTGATTTTCTGCACATCGTAAGCAGTTAATGCTGTAAATATTGCAATACCAATAAAAGCCATAAACAGGCTAAATTGTTCGCTCTGGATAAACATATTAATTACACTCGCAATTACTAAACCAATTACACCTACCATTAAAATAGGCCCAAACTTGCTTAGATCGATGTTAGTAGTGTAACCCATAACTGCCATGATGCCAAATATACCTGCCGCACCAGCAAAACAGCTTACTATTGAACCTGATGTGTAGGTTAATAGGATAAAACTTAAACTTACTCCGGTTAGTACAGAATAAAGCACAAATACGCCAATTAACGCGGGCAATGATAGTCTGCTTAAACCAAAACCCATCAATAAAACAAGGCCAAGCGGCGCAAACATAGCGATATAGCCAAAGATCGACATACTTACTTTTCCGGTTGCAGGATTAATATTTAACAGATACTGCATTAACTGCTCATTTGTACCAAAAAGATAAGCAGCTACGGTAGATAAACTTAATGCAACGAACATCCATAAGAATACGTTTGCAAAGAATTTTTTAGAAACAGATTTTCCCTGTACAAAAACACTGTTGTCCTGATATTGATAATTTTGTTGTTCCATTTTTAAATTTATTTTAGCAATTATTTATTGAACGAAGAAAATCCTTCGAAACTTAAATCCTCATCAATTTTTTCCCAATGTATTCCAAAGGGTGATATATGATAATCTTCCCGCTCCTTATCACTGGCATTTAATAGTTTTGGAAACCAGCTTAATGGATGGCTTTTACTTTCACCTGTTGAGGTCATAATGAATATATGATTATTTTCAAACCACACTTTTATTTTATTTTCCATGATATTCGTGCCACTTTGCAATAATAATTTCTCTATTCTCCTCTATCAAAGATTGTGCAAGATTAATATCTTTGTTTTTTAGCCCTTTATTACTCACAAGTTTAACTTCTTCTACTTCAAATTTAGCCTCACCGTCTGCATTTCTGACATGTATATGAATAGGCAAATGTTCATTTGAATAAAAGAAGAAACGAAGTCCAAAAATTATAAATAATGTAGGCATTGTCAATCCGAAAGATAAATATTTAGTTCAATCTTTTTGTCAGCAGTTCTTCAACTTTTTTAAAGAATTGCAGGGGTTTTAAGGTGCGCCATGGCAAATGATCAAAAGCGCCACCAAAGTTAATGTAATAATCGATGTTATTGCCCCTAAATTCGGTAATTACATGTTCCTGAAAGTTTACCCCAACAATCCAGCCATCTTCTACTTCCTGAAACCATTCTTCATAATAACTGTCGTCAGAAGAATGAAAATTCAATACATTTTCGCCAATCAGGATAAATTTATTGATGCCTTCATCCATCATCAGCTCTAAAATATCGCGCTTCAGCAGCATAATGTCGTTGTTAATGGCATCGTTCCACTCCCCTATAAATTCTATAATGGCATAACTCCGGTCGTAATCGGCATATAACACCTTCATGTAAAGCGTATTCGAACCAAACTCGTCCCACTGAGGGTGCAATAAAAAGTTATAAATCTGCTTATCAAAATAAAGCTCCGAATATTCGGTATTGTAAAACGGCGAACGCTCGTCTTCTGCCGAAATATAATCATCTCTCCACTGGTAATAAGGCTCTATCTCGTGCATATACTTTAATTATTGAATGATTGAACAGACAAATTATTGAATGATTGAATTTTGAATGAGAGATAAATAAATTATCGAATGAATGAATTTTGAATGAGTGAATGTTAAAAGCTACTCCCAAATTCCATCATTCAAAATTTTCTCATTTCGTCATTCCATCCTTCCCTCATTTCGTCATTCTATCATTTTTAGTGTCCTGCTTCTACTGCTTTACGTACGCTTCCGTAACGGGTTAACAATTCGGCGGCTTCATCGTAGCCAATATTCAGTTCGTCGGCAACCATTTGTGTACCGCGATCGACTAATTTATGGTTAGTTAACTGCATATCGACCATTTTATTGCCAACTACGCGCCCCAGCTGAACCATAACGGTGGTACTCAGCATGTTTAAAACCATTTTTTGTGCCGTGCCCGATTTCATACGGGTAGATCCGGTAACAAACTCAGGTCCAACCACCACTTCAACCGGGAAATCCGATTCTGCAGCTATTGGTCCGCCGGTATTACAAACAATACAACCGGTTAAAATGCCATGTTTGCGTGCCGTGTTCAATCCACCGATCACATAAGGTGTGGTACCCGAAGCAGCCAAACCTACCAGACAATCTTTTTCGTTGATGTTAAATTCCTGAAGATCTTTCCAGGCCTGTTCGGCGTCATCTTCTGCAAATTCTACTGCTTTTCTAATGGCCGTATCACCACCAGCAATGATGCCAACAACCCAATCAAAAGGAACACCATAGGTTGGAGGGCACTCTGAGGCATCAACCACACCTAAACGACCACTGGTACCTGCTCCAATATAAAAAAGACGGCCACCTTTTTTCATCCGTCCGGCAACTGCCGTTGTTAATTTTTCGATCTGAGGCAAAGATTTCTCAACGGCATAGGCAACCGTTTTATCTTCGTTATTAATGCCATGCAGAACTTCCAATACCGACATCTGATCGATGTGGCTGTAATTGGATTCTTGCTCGGTAACTCTGTCCATAAATTTAATTTTGATAAAATTCGGTAAATTCTTTCTAAAATCTACCCTAAAAAATCAAAAATATATCTCACAAATTTCAACGAACTCCTTCCTGGCGTTAATTAATGTTAAAAATTATAAACAAAAGACACGAAAATGCAGTTAAAAAATATATCAACCCGCTAATTTTCATAAATTTGCCTAACGCTGATGAAAAAAAATACCCGTAATAACATACTGATTGCCACGAGCTATTCTGTAATTTTAATAGCGGGTATGTTTTTGGGCATAAAATTTATTAAAGACCAGGGTTTTGGCGTAAAAAAAAGCCCGCAGCTTGCTGTTAACAGCGACGAAAAATTAAATGAAATCCTGCACATCATCAATGGCAATTATGTTGATGACATCAATACCGATTCGCTTCAAAATTTACCGATAGACAGTGTTTTACATCAACTCGATCCACATAGTGTGTACCTGCCGCCAACCGATGCACAGGATATGACCGATAACCTTGAAGGCAATTTTGAAGGTGTGGGTATAGAATACTACATGCTTAATGATACCATGATGGTTACGGGCGTGGTTAAAGACGGTCCGGCTTACCAGGCAGGTATAAAATTGGGCGATAAAATCCTCAGTATCGATACCGCTATAGTAAGCGGAAGAAATTTACCAAAAGATCAGCTTACTGGCCGTTTTAAAGGTAAGGCCGGCACAGGAGTAAGTGTGGTACTTTTACACCCCAATGCACAGCAGAGCAACCGCATTATGGTTACCCGTGGCAAAGTAAACATCAGCAGTATAGATGCTGCTTACATGATCAACAATGAAACAGGTTATGTGCGCATCAGTAAATTTGGCGCCAATACCGATAACGATTTTTCTGTTGCGGCAAACAACCTGAAAGCAAAAGGCATGAAAAAGCTGATCCTCGATCTGCGTGATAACGGTGGAGGATATTTTACCGCTGCAACTGGCTTAGCCGATCAGTTTTTACCAGAAAATAAACTTATTGTATATACACAGGGTAAACATGAACCCCGCACCGATTATTTTTCTACCGGAACAGGTGCCTTTCAAAATGGTAAACTTGCTGTGCTGATCAATGAAAATACAGCTTCAGCCAGTGAAATTGTTGCAGGAGCCATTCAGGATTTAGGAAGGGGCATTATTGTTGGTCGCCGCTCATTTGGTAAGGGTTTGGTACAGGAGCAATTTGCCTTTGGCGATGGCTCTGCACTTAATTTAACCATTGCCAGGTATTACACGCCATCAGGGCGAAGCATCCAGAAATCTTACAAAAAAGGCTATGATGCTTACAAACACGAACTGGATGAGCGCATGATGGACGGAGAACTTACCGGCGACCGTACTTCTTTTCAGGATTCTATCGAAAAAACAGAAGGGGTAAACGTTCAGCCTTCTAAAAAGATTAAACCAATAGGCGGAATTCAGCCCGATGTATTTGTGAAGTTGGATACTACCGGCTACAATAAATTTTACAGTAATCTGGTGAGTAAAAAAGTACTTTCTGATTATGTATTTAATGTACTAACCACCAAATACAGCGCTAGCTTTGTTGAACAGTACATTAACATTTTCACCATAAACGATAACGATTTTAAAGATTTTATCGGGTTTCTTCAACGCAAAAATGTCCCTATAGACCGTTTTCAATTATACAGTGCAAAAAATGTAATCTTAAATGATTTGAAAGCGCTGCTTTGCAGGTACTATTTAGGCGATGTTGGTTATTACAAGGCAGCAAACCAAACCGATAACGCGGTAAGGCAGGCATTGCTTAACCTGCAATAGCCATATTTTATACTTCGCACAGGTTAAATCATCAGCTCTAACCAGATTTAAATTTCATATAAAATATATAAATCAATATAATATTCTTATTTAAACACAATTGTTAATATTATATTTTGATTTATCTAATTTTGCCTGCAAATCATATCATTTATGGATGCAAAAGAACTACAGGCAAAAGATCAGGAAGTATTAAATAATCTGTTAGAAAAAATCAAGGAACAAACCGATTTATTTTTAGGTTATCCGGTTTCGAAGGATTTTGATTATCAGGCATTAGCTGATTTTTTAAAATACCCGATGAATAACCTGGGTGATCCTTTTGTAACTTCTACCTATGGTGTCGGATCGCGCGAACTGGAAAAAGAAGTCGTAAAGTTTTTTGCTGAACTTTTCCGCGCTCCGGCAGATAATTGGTGGGGTTATGTTACCAATGGCGGCTCAGAAGGCAATTTGTATGGTTTATACCTGGCCAGAGAACTGTATCCAAAAGGAATGGTTTATTATTCCGAAGCCACACATTACAGCGTACAAAAAAACCTGCACCTGCTTAATATGGGCAATATTGTGGTCCGCTCGCAGGAAAACGGCGAAATTGATTACGAAGATCTTGAACACACCATCAGGATGAACCGCCACATGCCGGTAATTATTATGGCCAATATCGGTACCACGATGACCGAGGCCCGTGATGATGTGGCTAAAATCAAAACCATTTTAAAAAAACTGGCCATACAGCATTACTACATTCATGCCGACGCTGCATTATCAGGAACCTATAGTGCTTTGATCGAGCCCAGGCCAGCTTTCGACTTTGAAGATGGTACAGACAGTATCGCGATTAGCGGGCACAAGTTTTTTGGTTCGCCGATGCCTTGTGGCGTAGTAGTGGCAAAAAAATCGAACCGCGACCGGATTGCCCGTTCCGTGGCTTATATAGGAAGTGTAGATACCACAATTACCGGATCAAGAAACGGGCATAGTCCACTATTTTTATGGCACACTATTAAACGACTGGGGATTGAGGGTTTAAAAGACAGGGCCATGCACAGTCTGGCAACAGCAGCTTATACCGAAGAGAAACTTAAAGAAATGGGTATAGCCGCATGGCGGAATCCGAATGCCATTACCGTGAACTTCCCTACCCCATCTGCTCCGATTTGCAAAAAATGGCAGTTGGCAGCAGAACAGGGCAATTCTCATATCATCTGCATGCCCAATGTAAGCGAGGCTCATATCGATCTTTTTATCAACGATTTAAAAGCAGAAATGATATTACAGGACTGATCAACAAAAACTTTTAAATCAGCTTAGTGTTTAATAACATACCAATAGGTAACGGTAAACATTTAAACAGATCCATATGAAAATAATAATTGTGGGCGCAACAGGAACATTAGGCAAAAAGGTGGCCGATGCTTTCGCCGAAAAACATGAAGTAATCCGTGTGGGAAATACCAAAGGAGATGTTCAGGTTGATATTAAAGATGAAGCATCTATCAAAGCCATGTTCGAAAAAATCGGTGCATTTGATGCGCTAATCAGTACGAGTGGAAAAGGCCCGTTTGTAACTGTAGGGCAAATGACCGGCGAAAAATTTAAAGCAGGATTACTGGATAAATTATTGGGCCAGGTTAATCTGGTGCTTATCGGACAGCATTACATTAACAAGGGCGGTTCGTTTACATTAACATCAGGAATATTGGCCGATCATCCGATAGCTGCCGGCGCCGTACTCAGCGCAGTAAACGGCGGTTTAAATTCTTTTGTAATTGCAGCCGCCCCGGAACTTGAAAATGAGGTGCGTATAAATGCGATCAGCCCAAATGTGGTTGAAGATTCTCCGGCGTATTTTGATTCATTCCCAGGGGAAATTCCGGTGACGATGGAGAAAGTGGTTAAAGCTTTTGAAAAAAGTGTACTGGGCATTGTTACCGGACAGGTGATTAAAGTTTATTAAATTTTAAAAGAATAACTTCCTTTACCAAAACAGCTGACGCATCATTATTTTTAACAAAAGCTTGATCTAAAATTTTGTTTATTTACAAGCCAGACCATTATATTAGTCTGTCTAACAATCTCAAACATGATAGAAACGGAACGCCTCATTTTAAAGCCTTTAACGCATAACCAACTTTTAAAATATATTAAAGACGATCATTCTCTGGAAAAAGAATTTGATCTTTTACCAACTAAAAAAAATATCTCTCCTTCCCTGCATGATGCTTTAGAGCAAACCATTCTGCCTAATGTTTTTGATAAAGACAAAGATTATCTCTACCATACTTTGTGGACCATTATCTCTAAGCCTGATCATAGGATGGTAGGCGATATCTGCTTTGTTGGCGAGCCTGATCCAAACGGGGAAATAGAAATCGGTTATGGTACTTATGAAGAATTTAGAGGCCAGGGATTTATGACAGAGGCTGTTGCCAGGATTATCGAATGGGCAAAAGAACAGCCTAAAGTGAAATCGGTTTTCGCGGCAACTACGAAAGATAATGTGGCTTCTTATTCTATTTTAGAAAAAAACAATTTTATCCATATCGGAGAAGTTGATGATATGCTGAGCTGGAAAATAGAATTGAAATAATGTTTGCTTACGCTGAGTAATTTGCCACGGAGGCACGGATAACCACGGAATAAATCTTGTGTTTATCCGCATTTATAAAGCAAATGAGCAAGTTGCACGTTTGTAATGTATTACAACACAATTTCAAACAAACTTAAACTGATGCCTTCATAATGTTTGGGCAATCCATCGGTTTTTTCCATCGTAGCCACACCAACATAATCAAAGCCACAACCGGTATAATATTCCAAAAGTTTCTCGTTATCAGCCCAGGTATCCATCCTGATAAATTTAATGCCATTATCAACAGCAAAAATTCTAGCCCATTTAATAATTTCCTTTACAAAAGAATAGCCTCTAAATTCGGGATGAGTTACAATCCTGTGGATATAAATCGCATCATGATCGCGCTCTTTCCAAATCAACTGATCATTATAAGTAACGGCAAAAACAGAGGCCACAACGCCATCTACCAGGATTTTGTATTGTCGGTTTTCATCAATTTCATTCTGTACCATTTCCCTGCTGAAGCCTTGCCAGTGCTTGTTAAACACCTTTTTCTGATGGGCAATAGCCATATCATAAAATTCAAAAATCGTATCGATATCAGTTGACAGGCTATTTTGTACTTGTAGTTGCATGGGGCAAATATAAGGGTAAATTTTATTTCGTCATTTCGGGGTAAAGGTTTAATAAGATAGCTTCCCTAAGTTATCGTCTTCTCGAGCGAAGTGCAACGAAGTCGAGAGATCTATCTCGAGTTAGATTTCTCCGTTTCGCTGTGCTCCAGTCGAAATGACGTCTTGAATGGAGTAATGTCAAAGAGGATGATGCCGTTCTGTAATTAACAACAAAAAAAGCTGCTTCTTAAAAGAAACAGCCCTGTTAATTATGTTATTAGGTATAGGCAATCAGGCCTTACACCTTCAAACCTCAACCTTAAATTATTTTTGTCTGAAATAAATCTGAATCGGTGCTCCGGAAAAATCAAAATTCTCTCTCAGTTTATTCTCGATGAAACGTTTATACGGATCTTTAATGTACTGTGGCAGGTTGCAGAAAAAGGCAAACATAGGCGAAGTCGCATTAATTTGAGTGATATATTTAATTTTAATGAATTTTCCTTTTAATGCCGGAGGTGGGAATTTCTCGATCAATGGCAGCATTACATCATTTAACTTAGATGTAGGAATTTTCTTGCTCCGGTTTTTGTAAACGTCTAAAGCCGCTTCAATTGCCTTGAAAATACGTTGCTTGTTTAATACAGAGGTAAATACAATCGGCACATCGGTAAAAGGACGGATACGCTCATGAATCTGCTCTTCAAAAGCTTTCATGGTTTGGGTATTTTTTTCGATCAAATCCCATTTGTTAACCAAAATAACGATACCTTTTTTATTCTTTTCAGCCAAATGGAAGATATTGATATCCTGGCTTTCGATCCCTTCTACAGCATCGATCATTAACACCACAACATCTGCCTCTTCTAAAGCTTTGATGGTACGCATTACCGAATAAAACTCCAGGTTTTCTTTTACTTTGGTTTTTTTACGCAATCCGGCAGTATCGATGAGCATAAACTCGTGACCGAACTGGTTATAATGGATTTTGATTGAATCGCGGGTGGTACCTGCATTTGCAGTAACGATATTACGTTCTTTACCAATTAAAGCGTTAACCAAAGAAGATTTACCCACATTCGGGCGACCTGCAATGGTAATTTTTGGTAACTGGTTTTCCTCTTCAGGAATATCTTCGAAATTTTTAACGATTTCATCTAATAACTCGCCTGTTCCAGAACCTGTCATCGATGACAATGGATAAACTTCACCTAAACCAAAACCATAAAAAGTATGGATTTCGTTGTATAAAGCGGTATTATCTACCTTATTTGCGGTTACATAAACCGGCTTGTTACTTCTGCGGAGTACTTGTGCTATATCATCATCCAAATCTGTAATGCCTGTAGTTACATCAACCATAAAGATCAAAACACTGGCCTCTTCGATGGCAATCATTACCTGTTCGCGGATAGCCGCTTCGTAAACATCTTCCGAATTGGCCACATAACCACCGGTATCAATTACCGTAAAATGTTTATCAATCCACTCGCCAACGCCATAGTGCCTGTCGCGGGTTACGCCGCTCATGTCATCTACAATCGCTTTGCGGCTTTCTGTTAGTCTGTTAAAAAGGGTACTCTTGCCTACGTTTGGCCTGCCTACGATGGCTATAATATTACTCATGGGTGTTCTATTGATAGTTAATGGCTTATAGTTAACGGTCGTGATGTTTATGCAAGCTGCTCAAACTATTTGGCTATCAGCCATTGACTATCAACTACTAACCGATTTATTTCGGGCTGCAAAGGTACGGTTATTTTTCGTAACCTCCATTATTATTAATTTTTATACTGATCTGAAAGTCCTTTTATTACTTCTTCGTTTAACTCATTTCCCTGCAAAAAAGGAAAGCTTTCCCATCTTATAATCCCTTTGGTATAGATATAAAAGCAGAAGAACTGTCAGTTTTTTTCCTACCTTAAAATTCGCAATTAATTATCGTAACCAAAGCTTTTCAGGTAATTCTTTTTGCTTCTCCAGTCCGGAATCACTTTTACAAACATTTCCAGGAAAACCTTACTATCTAAAAATTTCTCAATTTCTAAACGGGCTTCGGTTCCCACTTTTTTCAGCATGCTACCAGCCGTACCGATTAAAATGTTCTTCTGCGAATCGCGTTCAACCACAATCTCTGCGGTAATCCTGATCATTGCACCTTTACCATTTTTCATTTCCTCTTCTTTAAAGCTCTTTACAATTACTTCGGTACTGTAAGGGATTTCCTTCTGGTAATTGAGAAAGATTTTTTCGCGGATGATCTCTGAAACAAAGAAACGCTCAGAGCGATCGGTTAAATCTTCTTTGTCGTAATATGGCGGATGTTCGGGCAACATTTCGAGTACGCGATCCAATAATCCGTCTACATTGTGTTTATGTAAAGCCGAAATTGCATAAATCGCAACCGGATTTAACTTTTTCTGCCAGTAAGCAATCTTCTCTTCAACCTTTTCCTGCTTCGCCTGATCAATTTTATTGATGAGTACAATGGTTGGGATATCGCGGTTCAGGATTTTTTCCAGAACGTCGTCCTCATCGTGTTCTTCGTTAATATCGGTTACAAATAAAAGAACATCTGCATCGGTTAAAGATCCGTTAACAAAGCTCATCATACTTTCTTGTAAACTGTATTTTGGCTTAATTATTCCCGGAGTATCAGAAAAAACAATCTGATATTCTTCTTCATTTACGATCCCTAAAATACGATGTCTTGTGGTTTGTGCTTTAGGAGTGATAATGCTAAGCCGCTCGCCTACAAGCACATTCATGAGGGTGGATTTACCTACATTTGGTTTACCTATTATACTTACAAAACCTGCTTTATGCGCCATTAAAATATTTTTTAAAAAAAATTTGCAGCACAAAGAAACGAATTATATCTTTGCATTCCAATTCGGAAACAGAGTTAAGGATTTAATTCAAAAGAAAAAACGAGTTGTATAGAGTGCGGGGTGAAGTCCCAAAGTTTCGGGAGTACGCTCGTTGAGCTCAGAACCGAAATTGAAAATGACAATATAGAGTGCGGGGTGGAGCAGTTGGTAGCTCGTCGGGCTCATAACCCGAAGGTCGCACGTTCGAGTCGTGTCCCCGCTACCAGGAAGTTGGGAGTTGAGAGTATTAAGTTGGGAGTTTCTCCAAACTGAAAACTCCAAGGTCAAAACTCAGATTAATGGCCCGTTCGTCTAGGGGTGAGGACGCCAGATTTTCATTCTGGAAACAGGGGTTCGATTCCCCTACGGGCTACGATCCCGCTTTACGATAAGTAGAGCGGGATTTTTGCTTTTTGGAGAAAATTTATCTCTCAGATCAATCAATAATATTCTTATCCCATCGTAAAATCACATTTTTAATCCTATTTTTAGCATACAACAAAACATCCCAACTAACATCTAAAAACGCAATTAATGAGCTCCGTATTCAGAACATCCTATACCCAGGATCCAGACACCGTAACCGACGAGAAACTAAAAGAAATTATCGGGCAGCGAAAGTGGCAAACTGTTGATATTAAAATTTCGGAGGAAGATCTCAAAGAAAATATATGGTTTTTAAACGACGCTGTTGTTTTAAGACAAAGCAAGGAGGGTGTTCCTTTAATGACCACCACAGCAATTTACGGCCCTATCCAAAAAGACACTAAAGTTGCGCTAACTCCAGGCGAAGGAACCGGCGTAACACCACTGCCGAAAGCGATAGTAGAAATATCTTTAATTGATGAACTGGAAGCCCTGGCACGAAATGCAAAAACACCAAAAGAAGGTAATGCGGTTACAGTTAACTCGAACTGGGTAAGCAGCATTGATGGCGGAAGATTGCCTAACCTCGATCCTTCTGCGAATGTATTCGGCCAAACAGGCTCACTGTATGTAAACGAAATAGCGGTAGTTTTTCCGGTGATGGATGCAAGCCACCCCGATTACGAAGAAACACTTGCTTTTTACGGAGCCAAACTGCTTAAACCAAGAGAACCATTTTATATGGGTTTTGAAGATACTTTATTTGGGATGGAGTATGACACTTCTCTACCTGATTATATCCGCAATTACGCCATGTCGCCAATAGGTGGCGGAGGCATGTTTGTTGAGCACCATCCATTCCCCCACATTTTTCTGCCTAAGCCAGATGAAAACGGAAAAGTATTTTGCGAGGCCAAAGTTACTTTAGGGCACAAGGTGGAGGTTATGGATCCGGAAAAAGAAAACCCCAGAATTATATTTTCCACTTTCAGGGTACCTGCTGACGGATCGGCCCTGGCCATTAAACCGTCTACCATACATAATGATAGTTTTACCAAAGGAAAATTAGCTGTTTTTGTTGCCAACACACCGGCAGATACGGTAGCTTTCAGACAAACCGCTCCTTTTACCAATATTGTTGTAAAGGATAATGAGCCGAAAATAGAGAAGTCAAAAGATTTTAGTTAAAAATAGCGCCTGATTTACCCGCATCCGATGGCGATGCGGGCAAACAGGACTTTAATCAACATAACTAACCAAATATATATTGAACTTCGAATTAGACTAAAAACATAAGATAGTAATTTTTATTTAGACTAATTATAAACAAATATAAAAAAGCAAGTTGAAATAATTCAATATTTTCTGGTAAAAACGATTAAGCTTTTGTTAAAACTATACAACTTGCTCATTATCAAACCGAAATTTACGACTATAAATTATCGATGATTTTTAAATTGTTCCCGACAAATCAGGATCATAAAAATATTTTAAAAAAATATCGTAAATGACTTTGCAGATGTCAAAACAATTTATACCTTTGCACTCCTTCAAACGAAGAAAATTTGAAGATACAGAGTGCGGGGTGGAGCAGTTGGTAGCTCGTCGGGCTCATAACCCGAAGGTCGCACGTTCGAGTCGTGTCCCCGCTACCAAGAAGTTGGGAGTTGAGAGTATTAAGTTGGGAGTTTCTCCAAACTGAAAACTCCAAGGTCAAAACTCAGATTAATGGCCCGTTCGTCTAGGGGTGAGGACGCCAGATTTTCATTCTGGAAACAGGGGTTCGATTCCCCTACGGGCTACGAAAATTCAATGTTAATTGATGTCAAAAACCTGCAAATTAAATATTTGCAGGTTTTTTTTGTTTACATCTAAAAGCTAAAATACACATCAAATCGTCATAAAAAATTGTGTTATTAGGTGCATATCTGAAAAAACATTAAGCACCGAATTCACTCCAATCTCTTGAACACATACCTTCAGCCTTTAAACCGGGCATTTCGGTAAAAATGGCCGGCCATTCTGCATATCTGTTCAGAAAGAAAAGAAACTTAGATGTGTATCATCCGTTAATCAATTGATGGCCAGTTTAGTATGAAATATAGGAATCATTTTCACTATAATACACGGTATAGGTGCATTTTGTATTAATAAATATAAAAAATAAATGCTATGTTCGCGTTATCATATAATATGTAGCCAATTGTTATGAATTTACATTCATAAACGGAGCCCATCATTCATCAAATTCCGTCCTTCCCTGAGGACAAAGATGGATCCTATATTGTCCTATAAGATTTAATTTGGCCTAATCGTTACAGATAACTAAACCAATAAGTAAATGAAAAAGTCTATTCAAGTCCTATTTTTTTCTTTAGGAATATTGCTTGCAACCAATTTTTATACCAATGCACAAGTTCCGGTAGACACTTCAGAAATTATCCGTATATCAAATATGGGTGATGTAACTCTCTTAAAACAACAAATATTACCTATACAGATATGGAGTGATATGATCTTGATCAAGGCTAAAGTAAATGGAATAGAAGGTTATTTTGTATGGGATAACGGCTTTGCATTTTCAGCCCTTGATAAAAATTTTGCAGCAAAAATTAAGTTAAGCCCTTTGCAGCAAAAAACGGATATTGCAGGCACAGATGGCAATAATGCTCAAATATCCATGCAATGTGAACTTGGACGTGTGGATATGGGACAGGTAAGTATATCGGGCTCTCCTTTTACCATTATAGATTTTGAGGCCATGATGGGAAAGCATGTAAAACCTGTAGGCATTATCGGTTCTACTGTTATAAAAAAAATAAATTGGAAATTCGATTTCGATAAGAACACCGTAACGCTTTCCTTAAAGCCTTTTGAAAGCAACGGGATAAAGCTCCCTTTTGAAATTGATGCCTACAATAATTCTAAAATATTATTTGGCCTTAACGGCTACTTAGATAAGGCTGCGATAGATTTCGGCTACAACGGCAATGAAGTCGCTATCCCAAAAGATGCACTGCCTATTTTTGGCGCTGCAAAAAAATCAATTTCTATTGGCCATTTAAGCTCTTCGGTTAGCGGGCTATCGGACAGAGATACCAGTTATATTTTTAGGGACTTTAAATATTGTATCGGAGATACGAATACCGTATTGCCCCACAAATTCGAAATTATGCTGAGCAGCAACAGAAACCATGTGCTTATTGGCAACCGCTTTTTCAGGAATTACAATTGTATTATCAACAACACCAGCGGACAGATTATCCTTACAACAAGAAAATCACCAATTAATGTTATCCCTGAAAAGAAATACGGTGCCATATTGTCTGTAAATGACGGAAAAATTTTGGTATCTTCTTTTTCCGATAATCCTAACATTAATCGTAATGCAGACCTAAAATTAATGGACGAAATTGAATCGATAAACGGAAAAAGCTTAAAGGACTTTGCAGATCCTTCACAAATAAGGGATTATCAAATCAGTTTATTATTGAAGAATATGGAAATGAAATTAAAACGGATAGACGGCAAAATATTTGTTTTTACACCTGAACCTGATATTTATAAATAGCAATAAGGCGATGAAAATCTGTCTTCCCTAATCAGGCAGGGGATATCAGCTACGCTATCAGAAGTTTATAAATGATAATAGAAGGAACAGTTTTAAGCATATTTTAGAGAAGGGTTGGGTTATGCTTTAATTTCAGATTCCCCATGATGGGAATCCCTTTTTTGGAAAAACTAATCTTTAACCAGGTTATTCCCGCTACGGGCTACGAAAAAAGCATCAAAAGGTTGATGTTTTTTTTATGCCTTCAATCCTTAATTAATAGTATGGGATATGCCAATATCAAACCCGATGATCAACGATAGCTGGCGTTTTACCTGTAGTTGCATTGGTATAAAGATCTAAATCAGCGCCGGCCAAAACTTCCAGGTTTTTTACTTTATAACCAAATACCTTATTTAGCTGCTGAAGTTTCAGTTTTACATATTCATCTTTTTCAGCACGGGTTAAACCGGTTACCAGCATAAATTTTATTGAGGTATGTCCTTCATGAGGTGCTATTTGTATTTGAAATCGTTCAACATCTGAAAAAACTTCGTTGAAATCATCCAGTTCATAGTTACACTCGTTAAACATAAACGATCTTTTTTCCCTACCCTTTAATTCAAGGTAAAGTTGGCCGTCAATTTCAATCCATTTACCAATATCACCGGTATTATACCTAAAAACAGGGAAACGCTTGCGGAATAAATTGCTCACCACCAGGCCACCATAACCATCAGCATCAGGCTCATTCGTTTCAACTATCAAACCATCAATTACCGTGAACAATGACGGCAATCGGCTATAATCGCACCAGGCCCATATCCCCGTTTCTGCCGAACCGTATAAGGAGTAGATCTGCCGGGTTCCAAAAACCTCTTCGAAAAGTTTAACATGCGATGGCGGCAAAAACTCGCCACCAAACAAAAGATTTTTAAAACTTAATGGATTTTTTAACGGATTACGGAATCAACGTATATTATTCATCTGCAAGTGGGGCTTTCTATGGGACTTAATTTAAACATCCACTTAAACTAAAATCTGAAGGGGCTTCAGCTTAGTTAAATTAGAAAAATGAATACGCTACCTGAACTGTACAAGTTTAAGCTTTTGGCCAGCTAATAGGGCAATTTCGTTTATTCTTTTTTGCCGGGTTTCTGGTTTTTTAGCGAGTACAAGCCATTGCAGTATGCCTTGTTGAACAGATTTACTTAAACTGATAAAAAAGGGTTTGGAGCCGCGATGAATTTTGAAAGCAAACGCTAAATCTTTCGGGATTTTCAGTTCTTCTACATCATCTAAAATTGTCCACGACCCATTTTGTTTTGCTTTTTCAATACTGTCGAAACCAGCGGTCGTCATTAATCCTTCGCTGATTAAGCGCTCCACTTTTGCCTTGTTTATTTTAGACCATACACTGTTTGGTTTGCGTTTGCAAAAAAACTGCATAAAGGTTTGAGCATCTATCGACCTTGCTTTGCTATCTATCCAGCCAAAACACAGGGCCTCATCAACAGCCTGCCTCCACGAAATTGACGGCACACTGGATTTTATTTTATGGTAAACAAGCCAAACGGATTGTTTTGAAACATGGTTTTCTGCTAACCACGCTCTCCAATCCCCCTGGCTTGCGGGACAAAAAGTTTCGATCTCTTTTTCTTCCTTTTTCATTTTTAATTAAAATCCGAACTGCCTTAAATGATGATCAAAATGTTTCCATTGCATCAGCGCCCATTCTTCGGGTGTTAAAGGCCCAAAAAAAGCCTGTGGATGTGTGGTGCATTTGGCAGGGCCACCTTCAGAAAAAGCTTTGATTTGTTTGATTACTTTGGCTTTTTCGGCCTCGAAATCGGGATTGCCTTTGATGATATAACTTTTATCAGTTGCACTATTTTTAGGGAAGGGCGCTTCGCTAAAAAATTTCGGTTTCAATAGTTTACCAAATAACCTGCCTATAAAACCTAATCTTTCGGGATTGTGCAAGCCAATGGCCGTTTCGAGCGAGGCGTTGCAATGTGCGAGCATCTGGTTTACGTTCATTTTGCCCCATTGTTTCTGAGCAGTTGGGGTTAGTTTTTCAATCCGGGCTAAGATGGCTGCGGTATCGGAAGGATTAAACAGATTGTTCATGGTCATTAATTTTATGTTTACAGCACAAAACTAATGCAGCGCAAAGACAGCCCTATGTCAGGGGTATAAATGCTTTAATGATTTTTATCGAAATATTCCTGTAAGGTCATTTTATGCGGAGCAAATTTCTCGGTAAGCATTTCTAGTTTTTTAATCCGATCCAGGCGGAAGAACCTAAATTCGTTGCGTAAACGGCACCAGGCTACCAATAGCCAGTTTTCCTGCGTACTTAACAGCGCAAAAGGTTCGATTAAACGGTTGCTGGTTTGGTTGGCCTCATTGGTATAATCAATTTTTACCACATAGAAATTGGTAAGGGCAAATTGCAAATCAGACAGGTTATTGCTGTTTCTTTCGTTGTTGAAATTCTGGGTAAAGCGGGTGCGGTCGGCCAAAAGATTTACGTTGTCTTTTACCTGATGTGCCAGTACCGCTTTAATTTTGTCTATGGCTTCTAAATAATCTTTAATAAACGACGTATCCTTGTTTTTTAATACCAGTTGCTCAGCAAGAATCAGGGCATTGGCCTGGCTTTCGGTAAACATAACGGGCGGAATTTTGTAACCTTCCATTAACCTGTACCCTTTTCCTTCTTCTGTAAAAACAGGGACGCCAGCCTGTTCTAAAGCTTTAATGTCGCGGTAAATGGTTCTTACACTTACGGAGAATTTGACTGCAAGTTCCGGTGCCGTTAAAAGACGTTTCGTTTGCAATTGAGTTAAAATTGCGGTGAGGCGCGAAAGTCTTTTGGTATCGTTATCGTTCATGGATCGGATTATCATTAAGGCTAAAGAAGTTTTTCCCTGGCGCAATTCCTTTTCTGACTTCCTGAGCCAATAATACGAAAAACTAGTCTTTACTGATGCAGACAAAAAGGTTGAATAATAATATACCTACCGAGAATCGTCATCTCGAGCGGAGCACAACGTAGCCGAGAGCTCTATCTAGCTAGATCTCTCTCCCGAATATTCGGGACGGTCCGGTCGAGATAACGGCCATTTGTAAAGAAATAATTTTTAACCTAACCGGATCATTTCACCTGTTTTGACTGATTCATCGCAGGCAAAGGCGATTCTTAAACTATTTATGGCATCCTCTGTAGCCTCTGTTAAGTCGATATTTTCCGTAATGGCTTTTAGAAAATAACGCTGCTCGCGGTTGCAAAGTTCCTGGTGACCGGGTTCATCGGTGAGGTCGATCCATTCATCAGCTTTGCTAAACTCATCTTGTGCATTTAAACCGGCATGGTGTACTTTAATCGATTCGGTTTTGGTATGCGCATCAATGTTATCAGAGTTTCCGGCGGCACCTGCTTTTTTAGCCATGATGGATACGGAACCTTTCGGGCCAAAAACATCTTTAATAAAAAAGGCATTATCGCTTACCATCGGGCCCCAGCCTGCCTCGTACCAGCCAACAGAACCATCTTCGAAACGGATCTGCAACTGCCCGTAATTGTAATTCCATTCGGGAATATCATCGGTAAGCCTGGCACCAATGGCACTTACCTGTACAGGTTTCGACCGCGTCATCTGGCACATGATATCGATATAATGCACCGCACAATCTACAATCGGACTTAAACTTTTCATCAGGTTGCGGTGTACGGTCCATTTTGGCCCATGACTTTGTTGGTTGAGGTTCATGCGCATTACCAATGGTTTGCCCATTTCCTGAGCCAGTTCAGTAAATTTCTCCCACGAAGGATGATACCGGAGAATATATCCCACCAATAACTTTTTATTGGCCTTTTTAGCAGCCTCAGCTACTTTTATTGCACCTTCAACCGTATCGGCCAATGGCTTTTCGATAAACACATGGCAACCGCTTTCGAAAGATTTAACTGCGTAAGCTTCGTGTGTGTCAGGATAGGTAGAAATGCAAACGGCATCGGGTTTGGTAAGGTTCAAAGCTTCGTAAAAATCGCTGTACAGATCATATTGTCCGCCTAATTTTTCATTCAGTATTTCTTTGCTTTTTCCTGTGGAAACCAATCCGCATATTTCAAAGCCTGGCAAGGTATGATAAGCTGTGGCATGGGAAGCGCCCATATTGCCGCAGCCCACCACCAATACCCGTAAATTTTTATTCTCTGTCATTTTTAAAAGCTGGAAAGTTTTTTTTTAAAAAAAAAGTTGTAAGGCTGAAAAGTTTTAAGGTTGAATTTTAGACTTCCCCATGCTATTCACTTATTCAAAATTCATTCATTCTTTACACACCCAAAGTCCAGCCTTTGCGGTATTCGCGTTTCACAAACTGATTTACTTCATCAAAATTAGTCACCTTCATGTTTACCTTATCCCATAACATTTTAATGTCTCTGCCCGGATAACTGATTTTGCCTGCTGCATCTTTGCGCTGCACATCGGTTCCGCGGATAGCTAAGTTGGCAATGAGCAAAGTTTCGGTAAGCGGACCAGCAATTTCAAATGGCGAGCTGAGCTGCATTTTTCCATAACCGGCAATTGCGGCTTCGGCAAATTGGGTATAATGACCTTCTTCCTGATTGACAATGCGCGGAATGGTAATTTTGGTTTTATCCGATTCGTTGCGTGATAAAGGCAGCAGCCGCGGGTTTTTACCGTAAGTTTCGCAGATCATTTTGCCCTTTGTACCGATAAACAACACGCCGTTATCACCAAAACTTTCGTTTGCGCCCAGTTCTTCTGGCCGTTCGGGTTTAATCCCTCCATCCATCCAATGTACCTGTACTTCGTGCTTGGTTTTGGGTGTTTTGGCAAAAGTCATGATGACGTGACTTGATGGCGGACAACTTTCTGGTAAATAGGCACGTTTGAATTCATCTACATATACACTGCCCACGCTGCATTCTACACTGATTGGCGTATCTAATCCCAATACCCTGAATGGTGGCTCTACCAAATGGCAGCCCATATCGCCAATGGCACCGGTGCCGTAATCCCACCAGCCGCGCCAATTGAAGGGAACAAGTTTATTGATGTAATCTTTATAGGGAGCGCTGCCCAGCCAAAGGTCCCAATCGAGCTCTTTTGGCACAGCCTCTTTTGCTGTTGGCCACGAAATTCCCTGCGGCCATACCGGGCGGTTTGTCCAGCAGTAAACGGTATGTACTTTACCAATCCGGCCAGCATCGTACCATTCCTGCAGTCTCCTTACACCATCGCCAGAAGCACCCTGATTGCCCATTTGCGTAACCACTTTATAACGGTTTGCAGCTTCAGTTAACATTCTGGCCTCGTAAATATCGTGCGTTAAGGGTTTCTGCACGTACACATGTTTCCCCAGCTGCATGGCAGCCATGGCAATTTGTGCGTGGGTATGATCGGGCGTGGATACGGTTATGGCATCGATATTTTTACCTTCTTTATCCAACAACTCGCGGTAATCTTTATAATATTTTGCCTTCGGGAAGTTTTTCAGAGAATTGGCAGCTCGTCTATCATCCACATCGCATAAAAAAGCGACATCTGTTTTCCCACCCCTCACAATGCTGGCAATATCGCCCTCTCCTTTTCCGCCTGCTCCTATGCCTGCCAGCTGCAAACGATCGCTCGGTGCCAGAAAACCCGACCCACCCAGCACATGGCGGGGTACGATCATAAATCCGGCCGCAGCAAGGGCCGTTGTTTTTATAAAGTTCCGTCTCGAATTTCCGTTATCCGGATTTGCCTTATCTTCCATTATTATTTCAGGTTATAATGCTAATTTAATTTATTTCTTTTTAGTAGTTGTTTCTTTTTTGCTGAGGTCTTTGATCCTGATGTTGCGGAACTGAACGGGTGAGCCATGCCCAAGGAAACCGATATGACCGCTCTCCCGTGATAAACCCGGGTGTTCCTGGTGATCAGGCGTGCCGCCTTTTTTGAAAGGTTCGATATCGCCATCTAAAATTACGGTACCGTTCAGGATGACTTTAATTTTCGATCCTTTGGCAATTACTTCTTCATAATTCCACTCTCCGGTAGGTTTCAAAAAGCCTCTTTTGGCCGGGATAGTGCCATAAACAGAGCCATGGTATTGGTACACTTTCAGGTCTTTATAAATCGGTGCATCATTATCTAAAATCTGTAATTCCATGCCTGCATAAGCAGCATCACCTTCTAACGGTGCCCTGATGCCCAGTCCGTTATTGGCGCCCGGGGTTAACTGGAACTCGAAACGATAAATAAAATCGCTGAATTCTTCTTTGGTGAATAAGTTACCACCCGATCCTTTGCCTGGCTTTGGACGGATGGCGATGTTACCATCTTCAATCACATAATCAGTAGTATTGCCCGTCCAGCTATGCATGTTGGTACCGTCGAAAAGGATTTTATAACCTTCTTTTTTCTCTTGGGCGCTGAGTTCGAAAGGTTTCGGACGTGGAATTTCTTTGATGTAAATATCGCGGTAAGCCACCGGCGAGCCATGTGCCTGTAATTCGATCTGTTCTTCGGCAAAAATCGGCAGGCTCCGGTCCCAGTAATTTTCTAAAATTACATTATCAGTAACCAATTGCCCGTTCAGATAAACGGTAACGCGATCGCCTTTCATTAAAATCCTGAAAGTATTCCATTCATCTAATTTATTATCGGCAACTTTTAGGGGTTTGCTTTCATTGGTTTGGTTATTGTATAAACCACCCGAACCTACCTGTGCCCCCACTTTGGTACGGGCAAGATCCCAGATTTGCACCTGTGGCGTACCGCGCAGATAAATACCGGCGTCGCCTTCCCCTTTTTTATCGTCGATGATTTTCCAGTCTACCAGCATTTCAAAATCACCATATTTTTTAACCGTCGCCAGGTTATTGCCATGGCTTTGGAACTGTAATTCTCCGTTCACTACTTTCCAGCTTTCCTGTGCTTCTGCGTCAGCTTTCACCTGTGCATCAGCCAGGGTTTTGGCATCCATTTTTGATCTTTTAATCGGATCGGCAACCAAACCTTTCCAGCCAGATAAATCTCTACCGTTAAACACTTTTACGAAGCCTTCGCCGGGTTTCATTTCTGAAATGTATTTGCGCATGCCTTCCTTTTGATAACCGGCATCGCCACCGGTAATTACTGCAATGGTTTTGTTCAATAAATCTTTTATAATATCGCCATTATAGGTTCCGGCCATAGTGATATTCATTACCACATTTGCCGCTGCCTGTTGTAAAGCCGCATTATCTAAATACTGACCCGCGAAAACAATTGCATTGAAACATTTGGCCTGTTCGGTATCTTTAATGATCTGCTGTTGTTGTGCCGGGGTTTTAGCCACAGCCATCACAGCACGCAACAATAACAAACGCTGCTCTGCAGGGTAGCTGTTTTTTCTTACCAACCCAAGATACCCGGAAATGGCCTGGGTTAAAAAATCCGGGTTGGTTGTGGCGCGTGCAATGCTGATTAATGCATCGGTTGAGCTTGCATCTGCCCATGATGAAAGGGCCTCTATAGCGGCTTTCTTTGTTGCATCATCACCTGATGCATAAGCATCAGAAACGGCTTTAAGCGATTTTGGTCCGCCCAGGCTCCCCAAAACCTTATAATACAATATCTTTTTACCGGCATCAGTATTGTTCATTTGCTGTAAGATGGCATCCGTTTGCGCGTCTTTATCTGCACTTCCTTTTACCGATGCAATGATGGCATCCTGAACGGCAATCAGTTCGTTTTGATCTGTTGTTTTGTTTAAAAGATCGAACAGTTGTGCCTTATTTTCTGATGTAGAAACACTTTTTAGAGAAAGAAATGCCGCTTTCCTTACTTCCGGGTTTTTACTGTTTAATGAAGCATAAATTACTGCGGTCTGATTTGTTGCTGCACGGGCTGCCAAAATATTGATTAAGGCTACCTGTACGCCTGATTTGGCTTTTGGAATATAAGCCGCCACTTTTGTAGCAACGGTTTCTCCCTTAATTCTTAAAATTCCATTTGAAATAGCAGTAATATCCGAAGCATCGCCCTTGCCCATTAATTTTAGCAAGTCATCTAACACCGCCTCCTCACCAAGTTTTACGGCCGCGTTAATGGCTGCCAGTTTTACCTGTTGATCATCACTTTTAATCAGTTTTAATACATCAGGCAGTACGGATTTTGCTTTACTATTGGCCAGCATATCCAAAATGGCCACCTGTGTTGGTGCATCAACCTTTTTCAATTGATTAACCCAGGCAGCACCATTGCCATCATTTACACCACCAGCTGCAAATTTAACCGCTGCGGCACGGTACTCAAATTGCTGATCATCCATAGCCGATAACAGAACCTGCTGATCAGTTTGGGTTCCGGCAAGTAATTTTAAAGCTGCAATACGCTCATTTATCTGATCAGCCGCTGTTGCTTTTTGTAAGATTGTTTTGGCTATGCTTTCCACCCCAGTTTTATCATTCGTTGCATTTTTTTGCGCATAAACCAATAATGCAGCTACAGCGTTGGTTTGGTCGTATTTATAACCTGCCTGTTCAGCGGCTTTTATTAAAATTTCTTTAGATGAAGCATCGCCGATGTTGGCAAGGGCATATAAACTCACTTTTGTTAACTCTTTATCGGTACCTGTTGCCAGCGGTGCAATAACAGTAGCCGCGGCTTTGGTGTTGCTGTGCCCCAAGGCTTCTACAATGGCAATTTTCGCTTTGCCCTTTGCCTTATCCAATCCACTAATTAATGCTTTTACAGCGGCTGGTGTTCCTATTTTAGCCAGTGCTCTTGATGCCTCATCGGCCAGTTGTTCATCAGTAAGGTAACTTTCTAAACAGCTTACGGCAGCATCATTCCCCACCAGATCGAACTGACTAATTACAAAAGCTTTATTCTGCTGATCGGTTAATTTAGGCAAAGCTTTGCAATAAGCTTTAACAGCCATATCTCTGGCCGACTGCTGATCTTTTTTAGTTGCAAAAGCGGTAAAACCACCTACGGCATATTCAATTAAAGCGTTGTTTCCTTTTCCTGAGGAGGTTAAACCGCTGATTAAAGTTGCGTATCCATCTTCACCCAGATCGGCAACTTCTTTCATGTTGCGCGTTAACTGAGCAGCATCACGGGCAGGTAGCTGCGCCAATAAATCAGCAATGCGTGTGGTTGTAGTCCTTTCGTCTTTTTTATCCTGGGCAAAAACGGTTGGGGTAAATAATGCTTTCGAGAGCATTACAATGGCCAAAAATGCCAATACTATTTTTTTATTCATGATGATTTTTATGAAGGGAGGTTCTTAAATGGAAAATGGTGCACGCATTACGGAATTAATTAACCTGTTTGCAGCTTCATCATCAATAAATTCTTGCTTAACCGGATCAAATTTTAACGACCTGCCTAACCTTAAAGCAGCTAAACCTATATTCACGATATTACATGAACGGTGCCCGTTTTCTTCATTCAGGGCAAATTTCTTTCTCGTTCTTACGGATTCTGAAAACTCAACAATTTCAGGATCAGGATCGGGGAACTGGGCGAGTTTACGTTCCAGATCTGGAATATCGGATTTAAAACCCGGATACAACTTGCCCTTTGGCCCTTCTATATAAGGTACGTTGGCATCTTTACCTTCTCCATCCAATATAATCTGGCAGCCGTCGGCATAGGTATAGGTAATCCGGCGCCAAATGCCAACGGCATCGGTATGTTGCTGTGGCGCATCCACTTCAACTGAAACCGGGTTGGTATCGTCTTTCCCCAGGAAATATTGAATCGGATCGATATAATGCTGCCCCATATCGCTTAAACCGCCACCATCATAATCCCAATAACCCCTGAAAGTCTGGTGTACGCGGTGCGCGTTATAAGGTTTATAAGGCGCAGGGCCTAACCATGCATTATAATCCAGTTCTGGCGGCACAGGCTGAGGCTCCAAATGATCTTTACCCACCCAATAAAATTTCCAGTCGTAACCGGTATGTTTACTTACAGTTACCTTTAGCGGCCAGCCAAGCATACCGCTATCAACCAGTTTTTTAATCGGTTTTACGGTAGTGCCCATCCCGTAAAAAGTATCCTTAAACCTGAACCAGGTATTTAACCTGAACATCCTTCCATTTTGCTTTACGGCCTCTACCACCCTTTTTCCTTCGCCAATGGTGTGTGTCATAGGCTTTTCGCACCAGATATCTTTGCCTGCATTTGCAGCATCTACAGCCATAATACCGTGCCAGTGCGGCGGGGTGGCAATGTGCACAATATCTACTTCGGGTAACCGGATCAG
This sequence comes from Pedobacter jeongneungensis, assembly GCF_039538295.1. NCBI lineage: Bacteria > Pseudomonadati > Bacteroidota > Sphingobacteriia > Sphingobacteriales > Sphingobacteriaceae > Pedobacter > Pedobacter jeongneungensis. The sequence goes on from NZ_BAABBY010000007.1 coordinate 126,664, forward strand.
TTCCCGGTAATCGCTAAACGTTTTTACCCCTTTATCTAACATGGCTGCGGCCTGTTTAAGATGGTTCTGGTCTACATCGCAAATGGCTACTACCTGTGTGCCCTCATATTCGAAATGTCCCCTCCCCATTCCACCAACGCCAATTACAGCTTTGGTTAGTTTATCACTAGGGGCAAGATAACCCTGCCCGCCCAATACGTAACGTGGAACAATGGTAAATGTGGCGAGGCCAATTGCTGTTTTTTTAATAAAATCGCGCCTGGAGTTAGGCTGTTTTTGTGGTTCTTTAGTTTTCATTTTGGTTAGGATGTTTAAAAACAAGCTTTTACGGGTGGTTAATCCGTGCGGTTCAAAGCATATCTGTAGTTTAATAATAGTAAGAAATAACTGTATTGGCAAAACATCAATGATTTCTTTACGCATTAAAAAAACTTTAATAAATTTTTAACAGAAGTTATCTATATTTATCAAAACAATATATCTAACCAAATGAATCTTAATCTATTAAATCACTTATCAAATACTAACGATAAACAGGCTATTCACAAGCACAAGCTCATAAAACATCTTTTTAATTTAGGTAATGCTTCGGTTTCTACCCTTTGCGAAGTGATGGATATGAGTACCCCCAGCATACTGAAATTGTTAACAGCGCTAATAGATGAGGATTGGATAGAAAAGAAAGGCTACGGCCAATCTATTGGTGGACGAAAACCCGACCTTTATCGTTTAAAAGACAAAAAAATCCTTATTTTATGTATTGATATTGAGTTATTCCATACTAAAATTGCCATTATAGATAACAATTATAACTTTATATCGGAAGTTAAAACCTTTCTGCTCCCCATTTCGAAAAGCCGGACTGATTTTTTCTCTATTTTAAATACAGCGCTACAGGATTTCTTAAAATCTTCGGGGATTAACAACAAGCAGTTAATTGGCTGTAGTGTAGGCATGCCCGGTTTAATTGACGCCAAAAAAGGGGAAAATTACAGCTACTTTTTAAATGATGGAGAGAATATTTCTTTAACAGCTGCTTTTGAAAAAATGCTGGATTTACCTGTGGTGATCCAGAACGATGTAAATGGTTCATCAATGGCCGAATTTACCCACGGAATGGCCAGTGGCAAGCAAAATGTACTGGTACTGTTAATGGACTGGGGCGTTGGCCTCGGTATTATTATGGATGGTAAACTGCGGCAGGGCAACTGTGGTTTTTCGGGAGAATTAGGACATATCCCTTTTGTTGAAAATGGGGTATTGTGCTACTGTGGTAAACATGGCTGCCTGGAAACCGTTGCCTCGGGAAATGCCCTATCAGAAATGGCAAAGGAAGGTATTTTATCGGGCAAAAATTCTATGCTTAACCAGCTTACTAAAGAAGAATTAGAAAGGATAGAACCCGCTGTAATTATTAAGGCCGCAAACAGGGGCGATCAGTATGCCATCCAGCTATTATCTAATGTGGGCACCTATATGGGTAAAGGGATATCGATGTTAATTCAGCTGTTTAATCCTGAACTGATTGTTTTAAGTGGTAAAATTGCCGAAGCAAAGCAATATATAACTTTACCGATGCAACAGGCCATTAATATGTACTGTATGACGCAGATCAGAGAAAAAACGACCATCGCGTCTTCTGAACTTGGTGAAAATTCGAGGTTATTGGGTTATACGGCATCTGGTATTGATCAATTTCTGGAAGCTTATACCAGCAGAACCAAAAAGCTAAAAATCAAAGTTTAAAATGGCTCAAAACACCCTAATATTGTCTGCTGTGAGTCCCTTATTTTCATCAGGCCTGCTTAGCTTTGTTTAGCAAAAAAAAAATCAAAACCAATGGAAACTTATCAAAAAGCCGGACACGAGCAGGTAAATGGCATTAACATGTATTATGAGGTTTATGGCGAAGGCGAAATCCCGCTTGTACTGATACATGGTGGCGGCTCTACCATTCAATCTTCATTCGGGAAACTGATTCCGTTTTTAATAAAATACGGTAAGGTTATCGCAGTTGAACTTCAGGCCCATGGACGGACAAGCGACCGCGACCAACCCGAATCTTTTGCGCAGGATGCAAAAGATGTTACAACTTTATTAAGTCAGCTCAAAATAGCAAAGGCCAATTTTTTAGGCTTTAGCAACGGGGGTACTACCACGTTGCATATTGCCGCCCATTATCCTGATGTGGTAAATAAAATCATCGTGGTTTCGGGCAACTATCAACGGGAAGGTTTAATTGAAGGTTTTTACAATGGTTTCAGAGATGCCACTATCGACCACATGCCTGCCGGACTTAAAACCGCGTTCTTAGCTGTAAATCCGGATCAAAAAGCGCTGCAGAATATGTTCGAAAAAGACAAACAACGGATGCTTGATTTTACGGATCTCAGCGATGATGACCTTCGTGGAATTAAATGTAAAGCCTTGTTAATGGTAGCCGACCGGGATTTAATCAGGGCTGAACATGTGGTAAAAATGTCGGGATTGATTGCAGATTCGCAACTTGTGATTTTGCCCGGGGTACACGGGACGATGATTGGCGAGAGCATTGCCCCGGATGTAACCGACCAAACCCTCCAAATTACCACGCATTTGATAGAAACTTTTTTGAATCAGTAAGCATTTAGGGTCGATCAGTATAAAATTTACCTCCCCCTGATTTAGCTTTTAATATCTTTGCGGCATGGAACACGTATTGGATAATCCGATTTATTATGCCTTATCATCCAGCCATGCTCACCATGCAAAAGGTGTAGAAACGGTAAAATATTACACCGAAGATATTACAGCTTTCGCAGGCTTAAAAGATAATTCGCAGGAGAATTTAGATACACTTTATCAGATCAGTGAGCCGGATAGCCTGTTTGTCTTTTTCGCAAAAACACCAGTAGAAATTCCTCAACAGTGGAAATTACTGACCCATATCAATATGTTCCAGTTTATTTTTCGGGGCACACAAATTCCAGATGAAGATGAGGTTAAACTTACAGACCTTGATCTTGAACATGTTGCCGAAATGATTGAACTTGTAGAATTAACAAAACCAGGCCCTTTCCTTTCCAAAACTATAGAATTGAGCAATTATATCGGCATCTTTGTGGATGGGAAACTGGCTTCTATGGCTGGTCACCGGTTTTTCCCTAGTCCTTACCGCGAAGTAAGCGCGGTTTGTACCCACCCCGATCATTTGGGAAAAGGCTATTCCTTTAAAATCTTAAAGGAACAGATTAAGAGGATTTTACTTCGTAACGAAATTCCCTTTCTGCATGTACGCAAGGATAATGAAGCTGCCATTAAACTTTACAAGAAACTGGGTTTCGAAATCAGAACGGATATGATTGCCTATGTAATTAAAAAAGAGGCTTTACAGGCATAAGAGAGAATGTTTCTAAATAGAAATCAGTAAAAAAATTGCGGTTTTAATGGCTTAGTTTTGCGGCATAACAAACAAAACATGTCTAAAACAAAACTTACCATTAACAATAACGGCTCTGTTAAAATTGAGGGCGATTTCGAAATTGTAGATAGAAACGGAAACGTTTATGGCTTACAGGGCAGAGAAGTACTTTCGATCTGCCGTTGCGGATTATCAAAAAATAAGCCTTTTTGCGATGGCGCACACAATGGCCATTTCGAGCATGAAGCCATTGCATTCGATCTTCCTCCTAAAAAAGTTTAAAATCTAAAGCCATAAGGAAAGCAGAACCGATACTCATTGATTCTGCTTTCCTAAAAAACACCTATTATCCTTTTGGAAGTGAGCAGTCCGGTTCTTTGTGGCAGACTGCAGTCCCGCTTTCCCTCCTGCCGTTTTTAGATTCTACGAAAAAGAAAATATTCCGATAAAACGGCATCCGTACAATCGGGCTTAAGTTTGTAAGGTCTGTTCTGCACCCACCGTACCAAAATAAACCTGATTGGATGAAAGCTGACGCAGTTTATTTGGATCAGGCACCTACATTAAAGCTGTAAGGAAAGCAGGACTAATGTAACCGATAAGCAGTAATTCTGCTTTCCTAAAAAATATCTTTTATCCTTTTTGGAAGTGAGCAGCCTGGTTCCTTGTGGCAGCCTGAAGTCCCGCTTTCCCTCCTGCCGTTTTTAATTCTACGAAAAAGAAAATATTCCGATAAAACGGCATCCGTACAATCGGGCTTAAGTTTTTAAGGTCTGTTCTGCACCCACCGTACCAAAATAAACCTGATTGGATGAAAGCTGGCGCAGTTTATTTGGATCAGGCACCTACATTAAAGCTGTAAGGAAAGCAGGACTGATGTAACCGATAAGCAGTGGGTTCTGCTTTCCTAAAAAATATCTTTTATCCTTTTTGGAAGTGAGCAGTCCGGTTCCTTGTGGCAGCCTGAAGTCCCGCTTTCCCTCCTGCCGTTTTTAATTCTACGAAAAAGAAAATATTCCGATAAAAACGGCATCCGTACAATCGGGCTTAAGTTTGTAAGGTTTTTCCAAAACTACTTATCTCCTGATCACTACTTGCTTGTAAAAATCTGAACAAACGTTTGTCTTTTTAGCTGTACAGCCCAACTTTTGCACATTTTCAGGATATTGATTAAAATTTAAGGTCAAACTTATCCTCAAAAATTGCTTTAACAATAGAAATAGCCGTTTTTCAAACTTTCCATTCCGATTTTCAAAAAAAATCATCAAACGTTTGCGCTGAGTTTCTTTCTCTACTCCCTCTCAATTGTGATTATCTTGATTTAACAATAAATAAATCTAACACAATCACTTATGGTTTCATAATCTACATAAACGCATTTTTCGTACCCGTTAATTTGTTAATTCGCATATCCCGGAAATCTAAAATCCCTTTATACCTAATCAACCTTAAAAAACCTAACCTTAAAAAAACTATGAAAAAAATTACCCTTTATGCCTGCATATTACTTGCAGGATTAGGCACAGCCTGTCGGAAAAACCAGATCGCAGAAAACCAGGAAATTTCACCGGCATTAAAGAACAAATCCTCACTGGTAAACCCTAATCTGATTACACAAACACACAACCTAAACCTGATCTATTTTGTACCTAACGACCTGGATACACTTGCCGGTTTTAGAAAAAGATTAGGCGATTTAATGCTTTGGGGCCAAAACTGGTACAAAGGCGAAATGCAAAGGAACGGTTATGGCGCTAAAACCTTTGGTTTATTGCCTGATACCAGTAACGGTTTAGTAAAATTTATCCTCATCCGGGGAAATTTACCAAAAAGCAGTTACCCTTATTCAGGCGGAAGCGGTGCAGTAGCCAGCGAGATCAACGCTTACTTTGCTGCCCACCCTACAGAAAAAACCAGCGACCATACTTTGGTTATTATTCCAAGATATAGTTTCCAGTCTGATGGTACACCAAGCGGCGGTCCGTTTTATGGAACCGGCAGATGGTGTTATGCACTCGATTATGAAGGTATGGACATTAAAAACCTGGGAAAAACGGATACAGAGGGTAACCGTTTTAGCGTATGGTTTGGTGGCATGATGCACGAACTGGGCCACGGTTTAAATTTACCGCACAATTGCCAGAAAGTATCAGAAAATTCGACACTGGGCATGGCTTTAATGTGGGCAGGTAACGGAACGCTGGGTAAATCGCCTACCTTTTTAACCGCTACCGATGCCGCAATTTTAAATGTGAACCAGATTTTCAATAATGATAATAAAACCTATTATGGTGCGGTTACTGCATCTATTGATAAAATACATGCCAGCTATTCATCAACCAAAGGTGCAATTGTTGTTTCAGGAAAATATTCTGCCAATGTAAAAGTAAACAGCATTGTGTATTACAACGATCCGAATGTAAATAATGAAGGTACCGGGGTAAATCATGATTATAATGCAACTACCTGGGAGTCAAAATCAATCGGACTGGATAGCTTTTATGTTGAAATGCCAATTTCTGACCTGCAATACAAATCGGACGGTATCCCTTACGAATTAAAGGTAAAACTGGTGCACGAAAATGGAACCGTAACCGAAACTGTATATAATTACACTTTCGCCGGCGGGGTACCTGTTTTAACATTTAGTACGCAGAACGAACTGAGCAAAACCGGATGGTCTATTGCCTCATTCAGCTCGGAAGAAACCAGCGGCGAAGGCACGGTAAACGGAAGGGCAAGTAAATTAATTGATGGCAGTGCCGCCACTTACTGGCATTCGAGGTGGAGCAGTGCTGCAACCAGCTATCCGCATACCATTGTGGTGGATCTTGGATCACTAAAAACAGCAAATGGATTAAGTTTAACCCAGCGCAGCGGCTTATCAAGGGCAGTTAAAAACTTTCAGGTATTAACCAGTACCGATGGCACCAATTTTACTTCGGTAAATAATTACGTGGCCGCAAATACAAACGGCGCACAATATTTTAGTTTTGGTACGCCTAAATCGCTAAGGTATTTTAAAATTATTGCCAATTCTGCATATGACGGACTTCAGTTTGCTGCCCTTGCCGAGCTGGGATTATATTAAATATAAATTTGGATTTTAGATCTTAAAAAGAATCCCGCTTAAGCGGGATTCTTTTTTAAACACCTACCCGCGATGGCGCCTTACCAAAAGCTTTTTTAAAAGCAAAAGAAAAATGCGAAAGATCTTTAAAACCCACTTCAAGGTACACATCCGACGATTTCCAGCCTTTTTCTGTAATCAGGTAATAGGCATCGTTTAACCGTTTTTTCTGTAACCAGCGGTTAGGAGAAAGGTTAAAAATTTTCTCAAAATCTCTTTTAAAGGTAGCTAAGCTCCTTCCGGTTAAATAAGCAAAGCGGTTAATATCTACATTAAATTTATAATTGGCATTCATATAGGCTTCAAGGTCAATTTTCCCCGGTTCAGAGAAATCAAAAAGCACATCTTTTAATACCGGGTTGGTTTGCAGTAAAATCATTACCGCCTCTTTAACTTTTAAATCGACCAAAGCCTGATTAGCGGCACTGTTTCCATCCAGGTAAGGCCATAAAGAATCGATGTAGTTTTTTAACAAACTGTTATTCTCAAGTGCTAAACCTTTAAGATCATGGTTGGGTTTTTCCATCTGCAGGTTATATTCGCTGCTGATGCTTTGCAAAATCTCCTGACTGATATTGATGCTGATCGATTTAAATTCTCCACCGGCTGGCGGATATTTGGTATATCTGGCCAACTGGTTACGCCTGAAAAACCGGAAATCGCCATCCGAAAAAGTAAATTTCTCTCCGCCTATAAATATCTCCGAAGTACCCGCAATCACCAATCCTAACGAATGGCTGGGGATAAACTGTTCACCTTCGCTGCTTTTTTGGGCATAACAGGAAAACATGATATCCGGACGTTTGAGTTGATTTGGCATGTTGATCAAATTTAAGGTTTTTAAGGAGATTTGATGTACTTTTTAACCACGGATGGACACAGATTAGTTTCTACTAGCGCTATTCATAATCCCCACGGATGCGCGGGAAACACAGATCTTAATATTACTATGTGTTACCCCACTTGCCTGGCTTACTATTTTTTACCACAGGTGCACATAGATAAACACAGATCTTAGTCATGCAATACGTCATCTGTGTTCATCCTTTTTATCTGTGGTTAATATATTTATTATTGCCACGGAGGCACAGAAAACACAGAGAAATTTATCTACTTACAAATCTGTGTCTCCGTGGCGACATAATAGTCGCAATCTTAACTGTAGCAAAGATCCTTCGACTTCGCTCAGGATGACAAAACGAGTGAAAGAACAAGTCTATAAATAATCAGTGTCAATCTGCGCCTCCGTGGCTAAAACTTAATTCTTTATAAAAGATTTACCCAGATCAGTGGCTAAAAAATTCTCTGCTTCATCATGATCTGTTGATAAGCTCACCTCCATCCATTTTTCCATTTCGGCAGTTCTAACTGCATCAGTCTGTTTGAGCAGGCCAATAGCCTCACTTCCCAACACCAAGTGCACAGGTGGCTCAGGGCTTTCTACCAGATCAAGCATTACTTTTGCAGCCTTTTCCGGATCGCCCATTGGCACAAAATTGCCGCTTTTAAAGAGATCAGAACGTTTTTCAACCGAATTTTCATAACCTTCTACCGCAGGCGCGTATGTCATCGAATCGCCAGCCCAATCGGTACGGAAACCACCTGGTTCTACACTCGTAACATAAATGCCTAAATCTATTACTTCTTTAGCCAATGCTTCGGTAAAGCCACCTAAGCCAAATTTCGCGGCCTGATACATGCTCAACCCTGCATTACCCACACGGCCACCTACCGAACTGATCTGCAAAATCCTGCCCGAACGTTGCTTGCGCATAAAAGGCAATACCGCGCGGGTTATCTCGATGGGTGCATATAAATTAGTTTCCAGCTGACTGCGTACCTGTTCCGCTGTAAAAGCTTCTGCAGCTCCAATAATCCCAAAACCGGCGTTATTTACCAATACATCTATTTTACCAAAATGTTCTATCGCTGCTTCTACTGCTAAATGTACCTGATCGTAATCGGTAACATCTAAAGTGACCGGCAGAACCTGACCGGGATATTTTTCTACAAAATCATTTAAAGCTTCGATATTTCTTGCTGTTGCCGCAACCAAATCGCCTTTTGCCAGTACCTGTGCTGTCAGGCTCCGTCCCAGTCCGCGGGAGCTGCCTGTTATAAACCAAACTTTTTTCATTTTTCTATCATTTTATAAATCAAAGGTAGGTTGAACAGCATGGGAAAGCTTTGCTAAAAGGCTCAATTTACTTTGTTGAAAAGCTCATTAATTTTTATCGGAACTTTTTTAGGTGATGTAATGTTAAATTATGGTAATCAGTTTAATATATTATGGCAAAGGCAAAGAAAAAAGACAAAAATAAAAAAGGTAAAAAGAAGGGCAAGAAAAACAAGCTCGGCGTTAAAAATTCGCTGGTGAACAACATCAATGCCCGAAAGAAAAAAGGTAAATCGAGATCAAAAAAGAAATCGAAAATCAGTAAAAAAGCTTATAAAAAGATGCAGAAGGGCTGGAAAAAGTAATGTATTTGTAAATCCTGTGTCGATTTTTAAAAAAATATAATTTCTTAAATAAAGAGGCGTATATTTGTAAGGTAAACTTATAAGTTTTACTTACAAATATGAGTGCAAAAAATAGTCATGATATCGCCACGCAGCTCCGCCCGGTTTTAACCAGACTGGTTAGAAAAATGCGCAAACTTTCGCCTGTAGATACCCCATTATCGCAAACCGAAAGAGCTGTATTGGTTTCTTTAGAAAATCAAAGCCTTTTGGCTGCAGAGCTGGCTGTGATTGAAAAAATAACGCCACAATCCATGGGACAGGTAATTACCCATTTAAATTCCCTCAGATTGATTGATAAAACCCCCTCTGATACCGATAAGCGCAAAATATATCTTTCCATTTCAGCATTAGGAAAAGAAATGATCCGGCAGGTACGTAACGAGCGTGATGAATGGTTAAGCAAAGCCATTGCAGAGGTATGCAATGCGCAGGAACAGGAAATTTTAAAGGCAGCAATTGGTCCGCTGGTCAAACTGGTTGAATATTAAGCTATGAAAATCAGTACCTTCAATGCCTTTAAAAGCCGGAATTACCGCTTATACTTTGGCGGACAATCCATTTCCCTGATCGGAACCTGGATGCAGAAAACTGCCGTAAGCTGGGTAATCTATTCAGAAACCCACTCCAAATTTATGCTGGGTTTAACGCTTTTCGCCAGTCTGTTCCCTTCGTTTATCTTTTCGTTTTTGGGTGGAGTGGCTTCCGATCGGTACAACCGATACAAATTATTGCTGATTACGCAAATTGCCTCGATGGTACAAGCGGTACTGCTAACCCTCCTCATTTTCTTCAGGCACTACTCGGTATGGGAAATTATTGCTTTAAGTGCTTTACTCGGACTGATCAATGCCTTTGATGTTCCTGCAAGGCAATCGCTGGTTTACGAAATGGTTGATGATAAAGCGGACTTGCCCAATGCACTTGCTTTAAACTCATCGATGGTAAATTTATCGAGGTTAATCGGCCCGGGTTTAGCGGGACTGGCATTAGAAAAATTTGGTGATGACATTTGTTTCGGATTAAATGCAGTAAGTTTTATTGCGGTTATCGGTTCATTATTGATGATGAAACTGCCGAAATATATTTCCAAACCAAGCACTAAAAATGTAATGGAAGAGCTGAAAGAAGGTTTTGCCTACATCAAAAAAACGCCATCCATCAGCATTATTCTGATTATGCTTGCGCTGATTAGTTTAACGGTTTTACCTTTTAGTACACTCATTCCGGTTTATGCAAAAGATATATTTAAAGGTACGGCATCAACTTTCGGGGTAATTGATAGTGTGATTGGTTTGGGTGCTTTCTCTGGCGCTATCTTTCTCGCATCGTTAAAACCAGGAAGAAACCTCCGGAAAATTCTCGCCGTTAATACTTTGATTTTTGGTTTAGGCCTGATTTTGTTTTCACACACCACCTACTATCCCATCGCATTGGTTTTCGCTACTATTTCGGGCTTCGGCATGATGTCGCAGATTACCATTAGCAATACCCTGATTCAAACTACCGTCAATCCATCAATGCGTGGCCGGGTAATCAGTTTCTATGCCATGGCTTTTTTCGGCATGCAACCGTTGGGCGGATTGCTTGTAGGCGGTATTTCCCAATGGATTGGCACACCTGATACCGTTTTACTGGAAGGTGCAATTGCCCTCATCATCGGTGCATTTTTATACCGGAAACTCCGGAAAGAAGAAATTAAAAACACCGTTATCAAGCCAGAAATTAACCAACTCGAATTAGAAAAAGTTTAATTTAAATCAATACAACAATGATTACTTCGATAGATAAAAAAACAGCCTTAGTTTTAATCGATTTACAGAAAGGAATTTTACAATTTCCTGTCGCAAAACCCGTTAACGAAATTCTGACAAAGGCTGCAGCGTTAGTTTCGGCATTTCGCAAGGCAAATCTGCCTGTTGTGGTGGTAAATGTTGATCCAACCAAATCGCTGCTCAATAATTTACGTACAGATGCCAATGCAAAATTTACCAGCTTTCCAGAAGAGTGGTTCGAAATTGCACCGGAAATCGAAACCCTTGAAGATGACATCTTCATTACTAAAAATGCATGGAATGCTTTTACAAATCCAAAGATGGATGCTGAACTGAAAAAAAGAGGCATCACCGGAATTGTACTTGCTGGCATTTCTACCAGTGTGGGTGTAGAGGGAACGGCAAGGGCAGCTAGCGAACATGGCTACAACATTACTTTTGCAGAAGACGCAATTGCAGATACAAACGCAGATGCGCACGAACATAGTGTAAAGCGCATTTTCCCACGGTTGGGCGAAGTTGGTGATACGGATAAGATTATTGAAGTATTGGCGGCATCTGTATAGCGTTACACTCTCAAAAAATACATACTAGTCTTAGCGTCTCGCTAAGACTATTCCAAAAGTTGTCATTGCGAAGAGGCTTTTTCTGCTGTCTGCATGTTTCTTTTTTTTCGGCAAAGCAACCTTACAACGATCGCAACCTTCTATTCCCATTAAGATTGCTTCATGCATAGCAATGACGACGATTTTCTTTCACTGGTCTTAGCGTCACGCTAAGACCATCAGTTTATTGTTACACTTTCTTAATCGCCACGGATGCACAGAAAAACACGGATTTTACGGCTCCATCGTTCGGAGGTCCAGCGATTGAAATCTATCAGTGCAGATCTCTCCATTCCACTATCTTCCAGTAGAGATGACGTTAAGGCTTAGGCAGTACATGATTTTCCTTCGCCCAGGCCTGCCATTTTGCAGATAATTCTTTTACCTTATCAGGATGTTGAGCGGCCACATCATTCAATTCGGTTTTGTCATTTTTGATATTGTAAAGGTGCCAGGTAGAATCATCAGATAAATTGACCATTTTCCAATCGCCAGAACGGACAAAACTTGCATTAAAATGTTCATTAAATAAAGTTTCGTGCCCCTTTGATCCCTTTCCTTTTAATGCAGGCATCAAACTTAGTCCTTGCATTGGGTTGATAGTATTGCCCTTGTAATTATCTGGATATTTCGCATTGGCCAGTTCTACAAAAGTGGTCATGAAGTCCATTACATGCCCAACCTGATCGGTATAACTTCCTTTTTTCGCGGCGATTCCTTTTGGCCAGAAAGCAATCATTGGGGTATGTACACCACCTTCGTACGATTGTGCTTTTGCCAGTTGATATGGCGTATTGGCTACATTTGCCCAGATTGGTCCGATGGAGGTATAACTCGTTTGCGGACCCGGCATTACCTTTTTGTAAATGGGATAAGCAATTTTTTCTCCCGCTCTTGTTTCACTTGGCCGGTCGAAACCTGGTCCGTAACGCATGGCATCTTCCGGACTCGCGCCATTATCACTCAAAAAGATAATCAGCGTATTATCCAGCTGATTGGTTTCTTTTAAAGTTTTAATGATCCGGCCAATACCCTGGTCCATCCGATCGATCATAGCCGCATGCACAGCCATCGCCATTTCATCAAAAGCTTTAGTTGGGTTATCCTCCCATTTCAGGGTCGATTTCCGCGGTGATAAAGGAGCCGTTTTAGGATCAATCAACCCCATGGCAACCATTTTTTTATATCTCGCTTCGCGGATGGCATCCCAGCCCGCTTTGTAAGTATCTTTATATTTAGCGATATCTTCGGGCTTTGCCTGTAAAGGCCAGTGAGGCGCATTTTCCGCTACATATAGGAAGAAAGGTTTGTCGCCTGTACTAAATTCGCGGATGTAGGTAGCAGCAGTATCATTAATTGCATCAGTATGGTAATAATCTTTTGGTACTTCTTTAATAGGCGTTGTACCACTTACCAGGCTAAAAGGATCAAAAAAATCGACTACTCCCCAAAGTGTGCCGAAGAATTTTTCAAAGCCCCTGCTGGTTGGGTATTGATCAATCGGAGAAAACAACGGAAATGATGTTTTATGGTTTAGCCAGTCTAACTGAGCTTGCGGTGTAGGCTGCTCAATGGTATTGGAAACGTGCCATTTGCCCGACATTGCCGTTCTGTAACCCGCATCTTTTAACACCTCTGCCAATGTTACTGTATTTTTGGTGATGGCGCCACGATATCCTTCTATACCTCTGTCTGTAGTCATTTCGCCAATACCTGCATTATGGTTATAAAGTCCGGTTAATAAAGCCGCCCTTGTTGGGCAACAACGCGAAGTATTGTAAAAATTTTTGAAGCGTACACCCTGACTGGCGAGATAATCGATATTTGGCGTTTTAATTTCTCCTCCATAGCAGCCGATATCAGAAAAACCAAGATCATCGGCCAGAATTACAATAATATTGGGTCGTTTATCTACAACTTTCTTAGGTTTTGGTTTGTAGGTAAAAGCGGTTAAAACACCGATCGACCCGACTAAAAGCAGGGCTGAATATTTGGTAAATGTGCGCATCATCCCCCAAATTAAGCTAAAAATATGAAAGTGTAAATTTCATCAATTAATTTGTTGCAAATACAGCTAAATCGATTTATAGATACTTTGTATCCTATGCAGTGAAGATCTGCGAATTAACACAAATTAGATAAAACACCTGATTCACTTTGTCGAATATTGCGGATATCTAATAAATATGTCGTTTTACTATCAAAAAGATATTAGTATCCAAAAGGATAGCAGTATCCTTTACGAAAGCATATATCTTTGCATGATGGGACCAGCAAAAGAACACCGCAGTAAAGAAGCCTGTACAGCAAGTTTAAATGCAGTAAAAGATGCACTTTATGTATTAAACGGCAAATGGAAACTTCCTTTAATTATCTCTTTACAGGAAGGACCGAAGCGGTTTAACGAAATCCAGAAATCGGTGGGAGAAATTACACCAAAAATTTTATCAAAAGAGCTGAAGGACTTAGAGTTGAATGAGTTTGTGGTGCGCAAGGTTTTTTCTACCACTCCGGTTACGGTAACTTACGAGCTAACACCTTACAGCGAATCGCTGGATAAGGTAATTAATGAGTTGAGAGAATGGGGATTAAAGCACCGCGAAAGATTGGTGAAAAACAGAAAAACTGAGCCCGTTTTAGAGGCGATGAGCGCTTAAGTGCTTCTGTAAGTTGCCAAAAAAAGCAAAAACCTGATAATGATAAAATTCGGCTATCTTTGTGCAAAATAAAATCGATGGCGGTATTACATAAAAAAGAAGAAAAAATTCAGGCAGTGCTGGGTAGGTTGCCTAAAAAATATACGGATGAACAATTTGTAGAAATGTTTATCAGACTTTACTCTAAAGATTGGGGTAAAATTAAATCGGCTTATATTAAACAATCGCAGGATAAAGAGCCTGGAACAATTATCAACATGCCTAAACCTGAAGTATATTTAAGGCAGGTTTTGGCCAATTACCTGCAACAAAACCATGCCCCTAAAGCAGAAGAAGTTAAAGAAGTGGTTGTTGAAGCCCCTGTTGTTGAGGCTAAAAAAGCCAAGGCACCAGCGAAGAAAAAAGAAGCCGTAGCGGAAGAAGTTCCTGCTGAGGCTAAAAAAGTTAAAGCTCCTGCAAAAAAGAAAACTGAAGTAGCTGAAGAACCCGTTGCTGAAATAAAGAAAGCAAAAGCACCTGCAAAGAAAAAAGCAGAAGTGACAGAAGAAACTCCTGCGGTTGAAAAGAAGGCAAAAACTTCGACAAAAAAGGCTGCAGAAAAAAAATAAAAAAATATTTTACACCGAATATAATAAATCGCCTTTTTGGTTGTTTATATATATGAGAGCGTTAATTTAGATGACGGGGATAGGTCGGTATGATTGATCCCCGTTTTTTTATGCCTGACATTTTGAAGCGGTCTTCATCTCGACCGGAACGCAGTGGAGCGGAGATATCTATCTCGAAAATATACTCAAGCCAGATTTCCCGGCTTCGCTCGAAATGACGGTACGGAGGAAGCCCTGCTCGAAATGACAAAATGGTCTGTGAGGACACAGACCATGGAGTAGAGTAGGAGTAGAGTAGAGTAGTAAGAAGTAATCAAAAAGACCCCTCGACTCCGCTCAGAGTTATAAATTGCATGGATTTTCCGTGTTTTCAGTGCCCCCGTGGCTAAAATGAACGCTTAAAGATTTTTTAGGTAGTCTGTGGAACACAGACCACGGTACGGTCAAGCATAAAAAAAGCCGCTGAATCCTCAGCGACCTTACAATCAAACTAACATATTTTATTTTTCAATCATTTTATAATAGCGAACGTAATCCACTTCCATTTTTTGCGGCCAGATGGTCTCATCAACACCTTGCGCACCACCCCAATCGCCCCCAACAGCAACATTTAACAACAGGTGGAAACGTTTATCAAAAGGCCAAACCTTATAACCCGTTCCTTCGTTGGTAAATTCGAATACCTTTACATCATCATAATAACCGCGGATGGCAAAAGGTGTCCAGTCTACACGGTACAAATGGAAAGCTGTACTTGCCCCATCAATTTTTTTGGTAATGGTTTTCTGGGTATTGATTTTGAAATAATACGCCTCGCTGTGGGTACTAAAATGAACCATGTCCTGATCGTAACCTACATGTTCCATAATATCGATTTCTCCCGATTTAGGCCAATCGCCATAAGCACGATCGGTAGGCAACATCCATATTGCAGGCCATGTACCCCTTCCGGCAGGCAGTTTAGCCTTAATTTCGAAACGGCCATATAAAGCATCGAGTTTATTACGGGTTACCATACGCGATGAAGTGTAAGCCATGCCGCCCATGTTCTCTTTTTTAGCAGTGATGGTTAATATTCCGTTGGCAACACTGGCATTATTGGTAGTATTGGTGTAATACTCAAGCTCGTTGTTGCCCCAACCGCCACCTCCGGTATCGTAATCCCAATTGCCAGAAAGTGGTGCACCGGTGTTCGTAAATTCATCAGCCCATGTTGGTGCCGATTCAAAAGCCCATCCTTTGTCAACCGGCGGCCCTGCTGGTACCGGAGGCACATAAACCAATCCATCATCACCTCCCTTTTTCGAACAGGAGCTCAATGCAATTACACCAATTGCAAATGCAAAAACCACACTTTTAAAATGCTTTACAGAATGTATCATCATATCAATTTTTAAAAATGGGGCAGTTTGTAGATCTTTCTATAAACTGCCCCGTTAAATCAGGCTTTACTTAAACTCAAAATCGTCAATGTAGAATATGCCCGGAGCAGGATGACCTTCGCCACCCAACTGAACCACAATTTTATCGTAAAGTGTTTGAGCAGCAGATCCGGAATAATCGAACTCTAACTGTATCCACTTATTGTAATCAGTTGCGGCAATCGTTTTAACAATTTCGATCTGTGTAGTATATGCATTGCCACCCAAAAGAGAGTTTTGCAGCTTTACCGAAACCTTTGGCTGCAATTTTGTAAAATCATTTCCACCAGGAATGAAGACTTTTAAGCGGACTTTGTTTTTCGCCGCAAGATCAAAACGGTAAGGTAAGGTAACATTCAGGTTTCCGTACTGACCGTCATCGCCTGTTCTTTTTTCATAATAACCCACTTTTGCAGAGGTATTAACCGGGAATTTTGCCGGATTATCGTAAGGACTTGTAAAATTGACATTTTCGGCAGTCCAGGTGAAATTTGCAGTACCCTGAAAATCATCAGCAAGGTTTGCGGCCTGAATAGGTTTTTGCACAATTGGGCGAACATAACCTTTTTTAATCAGTTTTAAATACCAGGCATTGCCACTATTGGCTTTATCCAAACAGCGCAACCACATTTCATTCTCGTTTAAAGATAAAATCTGATATTGAGAAACCCCCAGATAATAACCAATAAACCCTCCTCCGGAAATGGTAATGTATTTCACACCATTGGTTTCGGTAACCAGCCAGGTTAAATTGGTTGGCGGGGTATAATTTACCGTTGGATCATTCGCCCCTGCCGGCCCACCAATACCCGGTGCATTGGCTGCATTGGCAAAAGTAGTACCTTTATTGTCGTAAGTATATTTCAGGGCATTCATGTTGAAGGTCATCTCATCATCGTAAAAGCCTAAACCATTCTTTTCATCAGGACCGGCCTGATACCAATCCGGTGATTGAGAAGTAATAGGACCAACACCAAGATGTCCGGCTGATTTTTGATCGATTACCCATGTAAAACCTGTGGCGTTTGCTAAACCTCCCGAAAGGGTTGTAAATGCCGGATCGGTTAACATGGCTGGATTAGTAGCTGCAATAACTACCGATTTGGTACTCGAAACCGAACCACCATCAGTAACAATGGTTAATTTTACCGTATAAGTTCCTGCTAAAGGATAGGAAGCGGTAACGATATTTCCATCAGCGGTTGCGCCGTTGCCAAAATCCCACAGGGCTTTAAAACCCGGCGATTGATTAACCAAAGTAAGCACATTGGCATTGGTTGCAGTAGGGGTTACGCTAAACTTCACCTGATCGGCCGTAGGCGCAGCACCTAAATCTTTATCGGTATTTCCTTTTTTGCAGGCATTAAAGCTCAGCAAAAGCAGCAAGGCCAAAAACCCGGCTGTTTGTTTAATGATATAATTTAATTTCATGATATATTTAATTAATTATAACCTGGATTTTGTTTAATCACACCTTTTGTAAGATCGATTTCTTGTTGTGGAATTGGAATAAATTCGCTTTTGCCTGCTTTGTAGCCCACTGGGCCTAAAACAGTAACGGCCCTGCCACTGCGAACAAGATCGAAGAAACGGTGCCCTTCGAAAGCAAGTTCTAACCTGCGCTCGTTGAAGATATTATCTAAAGTTGCAGGAACCGGAGTTAAACCCACTCTGGCCCTTACAGCAGTGAGCAGTTCTAGTGCACGTGTCGGATTACTGTTTAACCTCACCAAGGCTTCAGCTTCCATTAAATAGGTATCGGCCAAACGCATTTCAATTTCATCAATAGGCCAGTTTAATTCGGCGGTACCGCTGTTAGAACGGTAAGCTTTTAACGGTGCATATTTTTTGATGAAATAATCGGTGTTCTGGTACCTTCCGTTATAAGTTGCGCCGGCAGCTTTTAATGCAGCACCATCAATAACAGAGGTAGCAAAACGCGGGTCAGTTTTCATGGCATTTACCAGACTCAGCGTTACCGGGCAGAAGCCCCAGCCAGCAGAATAAGTATCGCCATTATAGCTGTCCATACCCACAAACTGGGTACCTACATTACCTTCGCCACCATTAACCCAGCCCCAATCGCCCCATGCAGCTAAGGTAGAATGAGGAATTTCCAAGATTACTTCAGCATTAAATTTATTATCCGGTCTGAAGATATCAGCATAATTTGGCAATAAAGAATAACCATAAGCATTACCAACTTTATTGATATCGTTAAATAAAGTAGCGGCTTCCTGAAGCTTGGTATTATCGTTTTGGTACAGCAATACTTTTGCAAGCAATGCTTTTGCTGCACCCATCGAAATGCGGCCTTTTTCGTTTGTGGCAACCGTTGCAGGTAACGACGGATAAGCATCACGCAGGTCTTTCTCCACCTGCGCATAAATTGCTGCCGGTGCAGATTGTTTTTGTGTGTATAATTCTCCTGTTGGGATGGTGGCCGTAATTAATGGCACATTGCCAAAAAACCTCACCAGATCGAAATAGAAATATGCCCTTAAAAATTTAGCCTCGGCAGTTACCCTGGTTTTAAAACCTGCGCTTAAGGTTGCTGCCTTTTCAATTTTCTCTAAAATAATATTGGCACGGTTAATACCAGTAAAGTTTTTGCTCCATAAACCCACCTGCGGACCCAACCTCGAATCCATATTAAAGTTATCGTAAGCTACCCAGCCTGGCTGATCGGAAGCGTTACTGCCACCAGCAAAACAATCGTCGGATGCAGCACTTAATAATGGTTGTTTCATGGTATAACCACCGGTTGTACCCCATTGCATTACATCATAAACCGATATCAGGCCCTGGTAAACTTCTGTTTCGTTCCGGTAAAAATTTTCTTCTGTTGCAGTTCCTTTTGGCACCAGCTCCAAAAAATCTTTTTTGCAGGAAACTGTTAATTGCATCATCGCCAAAATGGCAATCGAATATTTTATATGTCTAATTTTCATATTGCTCTTGTTAAAATCCAACATTTACACCTACAAAGAATGACCTGGCCTGCGGATAAAAACCGCGGTCTACGCCTAAGCTTCCGCCACCAATTTCCGGATCGTAGCCAGTGTATTTGGTTAGTGTAAACAGGTTATTGCCCATTACATAAATTTTTAACTTATCTAAACCAACTTTATTTACCAGCTGCTTAGGCAAAGTGTAGCCCAGTTGAACGTTCTTTAACCTGAAATAAGCACCACTTTCCAAAAACAGGCTCGATACACGGCTATAGTTTTTGTTATCATCCTGCAGGGTTACCCTTGGTATGGTATTGCTTGTTCCTTCTCCTGTCCACCGGTTTAAAATATTGGTGGTGTAGTTAGATGGGGTTAAATCGAACCTTCTTAATCCATTAAAGATCATGTTTCCGGATACACCCTGCCCGAACAACGAAATATCAAAGCCTTTATATTTTGCAGAAAAGGTTAAACCATAAGTAAAATTCGGGTTCGATCGGCCTAAGAAAGTCCTGTCTGCATCGCTGATTAAACCATCGCCATTCAGGTCCAAAAATTTAATATCACCAGGTTTTGCATTGGGCTGAATTAAAGCACCTGCACCGTTTTTATAGTTGTTGATTTCGGCTTGGTTCTGGAAAAGACCTGCAGTCTGGTATCCAAAAAACGAATCAACCGGCTGGCCAACAGCTACACGCGTTACCTCTAAACCCTGTGGCGTAATGGTTTGCCTGCTTGGGATATAATCTTTATCGGCACCCAGTAAGGTTACCTGATTTTTGATAAACGAAGCATTACCGGCAATATGAAAACTCACTTCACCGATTTTTTTATTCCAGCCCAGTTCAATTTCGAAACCCCTGTTGTATAAATCGGCTGTATTGGCATAAGGTCCGCTATTACCCACATACGATGGAACCACCTGTTGCAGCAACATTCCGTAGGTTTTTTTATTAAAATAACTGGTACTTAAAGTAATGCCTTCAAACAAGGTAGCATCAAAACCTAAATCAACTGAAGAGGTTTCTTCCCACTTTAAATCAGGGTTTGAAAGGGCATTCGGGCTCACGCCATTAACAAGTGTTTGGCCGGAAGCCGTTCCCAAAGAATAGTTCCTTCCACCACTTACGGTTGCCAGGTAGCTGAAATCGGGAATATTATCGTTACCATTAATACCATACGAACCTCTAAACTTTAAAAAGGTGATGATATCATTTTTAGGCCAGAAATCTTCACGCGAGGCTACCCAACCTGCTGATGCAGAAGGGAAATAACCGTATTTATTATTCGGACCAAAGCGTGATGAACCATCTCTGCGGATGATACCGGTAAACAGGTATTTTTCATCATAGTTATAAATTACCCTGCCAAATATGGAATTTAAAGTATTGAGGTATTCGCCACCATAAAAATCTGAATTGGTTCTGGCTACCGGAAATTGCAATGAAGCATCTTTAATGTTATCAACCGGAATGCCTTCTTTAATACCTCCCTGGGTTTCGCCTTTGTTTTTCTGTGCCGAGTAGCCCAATAATGCGGTAAATACATGCTTACCTATAGTTTTATCATAACTCAGGGTATTCTCCAACGACCAGAACAAACCCCTGTTGCTATCTCTGGTATAAGCCGTTAGGGTAGATTGATTGATCGAGTTCAGATAATAAATCGGACGAAATGTTTGTCCGCCCCAAAAAGCAAGATCCACGCCTCCGGTACTTCTGAATTTTAAGCCTTTTATAAATTCAACTTCAGCAAATGCATTTCCAACTACTTTATCGCTCCAGCTATTTCCCTGTGCTACCTTTAAAGCAGCAACCGGATTTAAAACCTCCGATTGTGCATAATCAGAAATACCATAAGGAAAACCTGCATCATTTCTTACTACCGGATTATTCAGGTATTTTGAGGCGCCATATTTTGCAGGATCGGTTTCAACCACAGGGGTAATCGGATCCATATTAATGGCCCTGCTTAAAGGCGATCCATACTCGGTATTGGTACTTACCCCAACAGAATTTATCCTGGTGTACCCGATGGAATTACCGAATTTGATGTTTTTGGTAATTTTATGCTCAAAGTTAAACCTCGCAGTAAATCTTTTGAACTGCGAATTTGATGTAGCCACAATACCATCCTGATCGAAATAACTGAACGAGCCGTAATAAACAGATTTATCATTTCCTCCGCTCATGTTTAAATCGTGGTTCTGGATTTTAGCGCTGTTGTTAAATACAGCTGCCTGCCAATCGGTACCTTCGCCATATTGCGCCGGATTTGGGAACCGTACTGTGGTAATCCCATCAGCCAGTTGCGATTCGTTATATATGGTAGCGTATTGCGTTGCGTTTAACAGGTTAAGTTTGGTAGAAGGCGCTTGCGTACCAATGTAGTTGTTATACTCGAGTCTGATTCTTCCGGTATTAGCACCTTTTTTAGTAGTTACAATAATTACCCCGTTTGCGGCACGTGTACCATAAATGGCGGCCGACGCAGCATCTTTTAATACCTCTATCGATTCGATATCCGATTGATTCAGGTATTCTATCCCTCCACCAATTACCACTCCATCTACTACAAATAATGGATTTGCATTATTAATATTGGCCGTACCACGGATCCTGATGGTACCGCCATCGCCCGGTTGGCCGGAGCTCGTCATTACATTCACACCCGATGCCCTGCCCTGTAACGATTGCTCTAAACGCACCACAGGAGCATTTTCCAGATCGGCAGCTTTAACAGAAGCAATTGCACCCGTTACCACACTTTTCTTTTGCGTACCGTAACCAATTACCACTGCATCGGCCAATAGGCCTGCCTGCGGCTCCAGTTTTATGGTTAAGCCATTGGCTGCGGTTACTTCTTTATTTTCGTAACCGATGTAAGAAACCACAAGCGTTGCTCCCTCTGTTACATCTTTTAAAATAAATGTACCTGTTTCATCAGTTACCGAACCCTGGTTAGTGCCTTTTACCTTTATACTGGCACCAATCATTGGCAGGCCTTTTTCATCAACCACCTTACCTCTGATATCAACAAAAGAACGGATCATTAAAGGTGTACCTTCAGCTGCTTTGCGATGGATGATAATGGTATTATTTTTTATGGTATAGCCAAGCGGCTGATCGTTAAAAATACGTTTGAGCGCTTCTTTTATATCTGTATTACGGATATCGATGGTTACCGGTTTAGCCTCCTTTAAAAGGTCTAAATCATACAGAAAACTATAGCCCACGCTTTTGTTCAGCTTGCGAAAAACTTTAAGCAGGGTAGTATTTTTTTCTGATAATGTTACGTTTTGTGCATTTGCAGCCCCGTAACTGAGCTGTAAAAATGTAGTGATTAGCAAGACAAAAGTCAATTTCATAATCAACAAAATTTTAAACAGGCGTCCCTTTGGTTGGGGCAACCATTCAGTATAAAAATTCATATATTTGGTTATTAGGTTTGGAATAGTTGTATCTCACAATTTTACGATTAGAACAGGTCCTTAAATATGGCCGGGAGCGTTGCCGCGCTTCCGGTTTTTTTTAGTCAGGCATATTCTAAAAATCATCATCGTTCTGATGAAAAAGTATAAGTTATGGCATAACTAAAATCCTCCTTTCTTCAATTTTAAAATGTACGGCACCTGTAGTTTGAAGCATATCTAACACCTCGTTAACGCTATTGAATCGCGAAATGCGGCCGCCAAAGGTTTTATTGATTTTATTGCCGCGGTAATCTATTTCTACATTATACCAGCGGGCAATTTTGTTCATAATGGTTGCTAAATTTTCTTCATTAAAACTGAAATAACCGTCTTTCCAGGTTACCGATTCTTCGGCATCAACAATTTCTACCCTTACCGATGGCGAAGAAGAAGCAATAATCGATTGCTGGCCAGGCTTTAACAACTGAGAAATGTTCGACTGCAGGTTTTTAATCCTTACACTACCTTCCAACAATGTAGTTTTATTGCTCGGTTCGTTGTTATAGGCATTGATGTTGAAATGCGTGCCCAATACTTCTACTTCCTGGCTCCTGCCTGCACCAATATCGCTTTTCACTTTAAAGGGTACCCGCGCACCTTTTTTATCGGTTAATTTGGCCACTTCGAAATAAGCCTCACCTTTTAGTTCTACTTTTCTTTCTTCGCTACTAAAAGCAGCCGGGTATTTTAAAACCGATTCGGCATTGAGCCAAACTTTGGTTCCATCAGGAAGGTTGATCTGGTATTGTCCGCCACGCGGCGTTTCTATTGTATTATAAACTGCATTTTTAACATTTGGTGCCGAATGGGAGGCAATGGTATAAATCAGTTCCCCTTTGCTGGTTTTGGTAATGTTAATGCCCGCTTGTTTAGCAATTACGCCGTTAGTTGCGTCGGTTAACGATATTTTAGAACCATCGGCCAGGGTTAAAGTGGCTTTATTGCCACCTGGTTTAATAATTTTTTCTGCATTACTAATTTGTTGTGGATTTATCAGCTGTTTTTTAAGCTGGTTATTGATCACAAAACCAATAAAGAAAAGTACCACTGCCGCAGCCGCCAGTTTTGGCCAGAGCATATGTCTCCGCACCGGTTTCAGCTCCGTTTCTTCTTCAATCGCATTCCAGATCTGATATTTGGCATCATTTAATTCAGCATGATCCAGGTTCGACTCTCTTGAAGAAAGTTCGGATAAGTGCCACGATTCTACTAAAGCTATTTCATCTTCAGTACACAATCCATTTCTGTATCGTTCTAAAAGTTTTTCAACTTCGGCTTTGTTC
This sequence comes from Pedobacter jeongneungensis, assembly GCF_039538295.1. Taxonomy (NCBI): domain Bacteria; kingdom Pseudomonadati; phylum Bacteroidota; class Sphingobacteriia; order Sphingobacteriales; family Sphingobacteriaceae; genus Pedobacter; species Pedobacter jeongneungensis. Next base: position 150,486 of record NZ_BAABBY010000007.1, read on the forward strand.
ATTACTTCAAAATATTTGGCTAATTAAATACATGTAGGTTAACCATAGCCCAGGTAGTAGATGAAAAGAAAATATTTTTATTTTTTTTGATTCGCCAGATTTCCTGAGTTGTTCTCAGGTGATTAAGGTGTTCAATATTTTTTTTTGAAAACGACTGGTTCAGTTTTTCATGGGGATGGGCAGCTCCGTTATCCGCTTTACTCCGTTACACTACGTGTTCGCTCCTACCGGGTTTATTTACAAGGGATATCAGCCCGGATTTCGAGCGAGACGCTACAACCAGAGTGGGATGCGAGGGTTTTGCGTTAGGGATTGGAAGGGTTCAGTACCGATCCTTCATCGGTACCGGAGCGAAGCGCAGCCCTGAAAGCCCGCCCCCCTCTCCTGATTTTTCATCGGGAGAGGGTAACGCCCAAATCAATCAATTTATAATTTTTGGGTTAGAATAAAAATCAGCGAAGCATTAAAATTACAGCCAACAACAAAAACGAAGTGAGTTTTAACCTTAAAACCTTTAGCGCATTGCTCATTTGTTTTTTTACCGTTTTATCAGATAGGTGCAAAATTTCTGCAATTTCCTTTTGGCTCAGGTGCTGCCTGCGGCTCATTTCGAAAATCAGGCGCATTTTTGGCGGCAGTAAGGCTACTTCTTTCTCAATCAGTGAAGCAAATTCGCGCTCACGGATATAATTATCCGTAACGTAATCGCCCTGATCAGCAAAGCTTTCTAACGACTGTAAATAATTGCTACGCGATTTATTCTTATCCAGCCAATCGAAGATTTTATACCTAACCGCAGTATAAAGGTAGGCTGATAATTCTGATTTGATTTTAATATTCGGATTGCTCCAGAGGTACACAAAAATCTCCTGAACAATATCCCTTGCATCTTCCCTGTCGGGCACCATTTTACAGGCATAGACATATAACAAACCGTTAAACCGCTCGTAAATTTCTTCGAACGCATACTTATCCCCATCCTGCATCAGGACGAAAAGTTCGTGATCGGTTAATGAGTTATAAGTTGACAAATGGTTAGAATGATTAAACGAATGTAAGAAATTGTTTAATGTAAATCCTAACATTATTTTAATATCATGCTGAGCTTTAAACGTTTTAGCAACGCTTAATACAAGATTCTACACACAATTGTAAAGTTTAGGGCTTTAATTGGTATATCGGGAAATTCCGATATACATTTGTACCCATGGATCAGGTAGAAATATTTAAAGCCCTTTCGAACAAAACCCGTTTGCAGATTTTAGGTTGGTTAAAAGAACCGGAACTTAATTTTCCGGAACAACCAAATGCGGATTTTGAAAACGTGGGTGTTTGTGTGGGTCAGATCCAGCTAAAGAGTGGTTTATCACAAAGTACCATTTCAGAATACCTCTCTATCCTTCAACGTGCCGATTTAATCAGTTCTACCCGCATCGGGCAGTGGACTTATTACAAACGCAATAAAGAAGGGATAGAAAAATTAAGCAAAATCATCAATACAGCATTATAAATATTAAAGTAATATGAACACAGATAGTTTATTCAGGCCTTTTAGCCTTAAAACATTAAATACAAAAAACAGGATTGTAATGGCACCGATGACGAGATCTTTCTCGCCAGAGGGTGTACCAACAGCCGATGTTGCTACCTATTACGCAAAAAGAGCAGCTGGTGAAGTGGGCTTAATTTTATCAGAAGGAACCGTAATTAACCGCCCTTCTTCTTCTGCAGATCCTAATATTCCACATTTTTATGGCAAAGAAGCATTGGCAGGCTGGGAAAATGTGATTAAAGGTGTTCACCAGGCTGGCGGACAAATGGGCCCACAGATCTGGCACCAGGGTGTGATGGAAAACCACGCATCGGGATGGTTGCCGGGCGCCCCTTTCGAAGGTCCGTCTAGCTTTAACAAACCAGGTTTCGAAAACGGCGTAGCCATGACGGATGCTGCCATTGCCGATACCATTGCCGCTTTTGGCCAGGCTGCTGCTGATGCCAAAGCTTTAGGTTTCGATACCGTTGAAATACATGGTGCCCACCAATATTTAATCGATCAGTTTTTCTGGGAAGGAACAAACAACCGTACCGACATTTACGGCGGTAAAACTTTGGCCGAGCGCACCCGCTTTGGTGTTGAAGTTATTAAAGAAGTACGTAAAAGGGTTGGCGAAGATTTCGCATTAATTATTCGTTTATCTCAATTTAAACCTGCTGCTTACGATTATAAACTGGCTAAAAATGAGCAGGAGTTAGAAGAGTGGTTAACACCATTGGCCGATGCCGGAATTGATATTTTCCATTGCTCGCAACGCCGTTTCTGGGAACCAGAATTTGAAGGTTCTGATTTAAACTTTGCCGGTTGGGCGAAAAAGGTTACCGGAAAAGCAACCATTTCAGTAGGTTCTGTTGGTTTGGATGGCGATTTCTTTGGTGCTTTTGCTGGTCAGAGTTCACAACCTAGCTCTTTAGACGAACTGGTACGCAGAATGGACCGTGGCGATTTTGATTTGGTTGCCGTTGGCCGTCCGCTTTTAGCAGATCCGAACTGGGTAGAAAAAATTAAAAATAACCGCACTGAAGAACTGAAAGGCTTTAGCAAAGAGGCTTTAATGCAATTAGTATAAATAAATATCCCTATTTTTCTTTTTAAGTTTAAAAAGCATCTCGAAAGGGATGCTTTTTTTATTAAATACCGTCATCTCGACTGGAACACAGTGGAATGGAGAGATCAATCTCGAGATAGATTTAGCTTCGCTGAGCACTTCGTGGTTCTCGGCTTCGTTGCACTCCGCTCGAAATGACGTTGAGTGGAAAGTAGTGTTGTAATGAGTATATTTTCTCTTGAACTCCCACCCTTTTTCCTTAAATTCACCTCATTAAAATTGATCATTCCATGTCGAATATTAAACTGATTATCGAAGAACGGCCAGCAAACATTGGTAATTTTATGGTTGGCAGGCTTTTGCCTTTCAGAGAGAAACGCATGGTTGGCCCTTTTTCTTTTATCGACCATATGGGGCCTGCGGCAATGAGCGATCACGAAAATCTCGATGTTCCGCCACATCCGCACATCGGCCTTTCTACCCTCACTTTTTTGTTCGAAGGAGAAATTACCCATAAAGACAGTCTGGGATCGGATGTGGTAATCAAACCCGGACAGGTAAACTGGATGACATCGGGCAGTGGCATTGTCCATTCGGAAAGAACACCCGAATACCTCCGCCACAGCAACAAAATGCTGCATGGTTTACAGATTTGGGTGGCTTTACCCAAACACCTGGAACAGATGGAACCTGAATTTTTCCATGTAGAAGGCGCCGACATCCCTGCTTGGGAACAGGATGGCGTTGCCATTAAATTAATTGCCGGTGAGTCTTTTGGCCGGATATCGCCCGTTCCGGTTTATAGTCCGCTGTATTTTCTGGAATTAAAAAGTACCAGCCGCCAGAAAGTAAATATCGGCGATTACCTTTTTGGAGAAAGTGCCCTGTATATTTTGGAAGGAGCAATAGAAAGCGACGGACATATTTTTGAACCCCGCCAGATTTTAATTGCCAATGATGCTAAACTCTGCGAGTTCACCATGCACGCAAACACCACAGTTTACATTTTTGGCGGAGAACCTTTCCCTGAAGAACGCTTTATTTACTGGAATTTTGTGGCTTCTGATAAAGAGCTGATCGAGAAAGCAAAACAGAAATGGCTGGAGCAAAGCTTTAAACCCGTACCCGGCGAAACCGGCTTTGTGCCTCTGCCAGATCCGATCAGAAATATTAAACATTAATTTTTCTTAAACAGGTTCATATTTACCGAAACTGCTATTCCTGTTGAGGATAACCTTGAATTTCCGTAACCAATATCGGTTAACGGGATTTTCATAAAAGGTTTGGCGCTGATGCTTAAATTATTATTTATTTTATGTTGAAATTCTACCCCAACATTGGCAATACCCAAATAATGTTGATTTTGCCCCTTAACTTCCCAACCCTGCGGTCCCTGATAAGCACCATCGTAAGCGTAAGTATATCGCTCTTTTAACATAATATAGCTCGAAAGTCCGGTACTTACCGAAATCGAATTTCTGTTATTTCCAAAAACCTTATAATTTACATTTAAAGGAATATCAATTACATCGCAATTGGCGTGAATATTTGATGGTGCTATTTTAAAAATATAACTGGTGTTCGGATTATATAAACTAAAATCCGAATCGTAAATCTTCTTGGCGTATGATGCTCCTGTGGTGATGCTTAGTTTTTTAGATAATAAATAAGTTGCTTCTACTCCAAAACCACCACTTAAACTGCTTGTACCCGATTTTTGAACACTGGTTAAATCAGGTGCGGCTAAAATACTCAGTACAAACCGCGATTTTTGTTTTAAAACAGGTGGTTTTATCCGTTCAGGCTTGCCAACGGTAACATCTGATGCTAATTTTTGATCTTTAAATTCAACAGGGTTAATTTTCGAACTCAAATCCGGCTTAAACTGCACATTGGCCAACAAACTGGTATTATTAGCTATAGTTTCAATGCTTTTCTGACCAGTTTCTACATTTACATCAGTAATACGCTTTTGAACTGATTTGCCCGCTTCATTATTTTTGTGGTTTACAACCAACGAATTTGAATCTATATGTGCAGCAGGATCAACCTGTTTTCCAGGCTGTCCTGTTAAATTTCCTGTATTATTTTGTTTTTCATTATTTTGATTTCCCTTATCGGTTTTTATCACCGCCTTAACATCATTTTGTTTTCCGAATGGCTTTATTAATAAAAACACGATCAATAACATTGCTGCAATTCCGGCTGCAGCGGTTAACCAAAACAAAGGCAGAACCCTCTTTTTTGGTGTTGGATGCAATGTTTCCTCCAGATTATCCCAATCTAAATCATTAAAAGGCAGATCGGGGTTTTCCAATCCATCTTTAAATAATTTATCTATATCTTTTCCCTCTTTCATTGCATGTTTGTGTATAACCTTATCTGTAAAAGGTTTTTATCTACGCCCGAACTCCTTACCTGGTAAGTTTTCGCATCAGTAGTTTTTAACATTTCCTGTAATTTCTGCCTGGCCTTAAACAGGTTCGACTTTGATGTTCCGATTGATATACCCAGCATTTCGGCAATTTCTTCATGGTTATAACCATCTATAGCAAAAAGGTTAAAAACCGTTCGGTAGGCAGGACTTAAGGCCTGCACCAATGCCAGCAAATCATTGTAGGCCAATTTATCGTACACCGAACTTACCTGAGCAATGTTTTCATGTTCCAGGATATCTACATGATCGGAAAATTTTAAATTCGCCCGGTAATAATCGATAGCCGTATTGGTAATGATCCGGCCGAGCCAGGGCATAAAAGCCTTAGATGTTTCATATTTGGCTATATTCTTAAAGGCTTTAAAAAAACCATCGTTCAGTATTCCTGCAGCATCTAACCGATCGTGTGCGTAACGCAAACAAATACCCATAGCAAAGCTATAGAAATGTTTATATAGTGCTTTCTGACTATCTCTTTCATTTCTAACGCAGCCCTGAATATACTTTTGTATAGTTTCTTCACTATCGCGGTTAGCGGTCACAAGTTCTCCTTTCAACACACATTACGGCAAGGGATAACAAAAGGTTGCCTTAAAAAACTATTTTTTTAAAATATTTTATTTTGTTCATTTTGGTCAAAAATATCCATTCTACAAGCAACCATTTAGAATCTGGCGGCGTAATAGCGGCATATCAATTTTTATTAAAGTTAAAACTAAAAACAAAAATCTTATGCTAATCTACTTAAAAAAGAATCTATTGGCTATCATTTGTATAGCCATGGTATTTACAGCCTGTAAGAAAAACAGTTCTGATGAACCTACAACTCCAGTTAATAACAACAAAGGAATCCAGTTGGCTACTGATGCTAAATTTGGATCGGTATTAACGGATAAAGATGGCAAAACGTTATATTTCTTTTCATCAGATGCCGCAGGCATACCAACCTGTACGGGAGGTTGCGAAACCACCTGGCCACTTTATTATTCGGCCGATGCCAGTACAGATTTAAACCTAAATAAAGCTGAAGTTGGAGAAGTTACCAGGGCTGATGGACGTAAACAGAGCACTTACCGTGGTTATCCACTTTATTATTTTGCCGGCGATGCTGCAAAGGGTGATGTTAAAGGCGATGGTGTGGGCGGAATCTGGTTTGTGGCCAAGCCCGATTATTCTTTAATGTTGGCTAATGCGCAATTGGTTGGAAAAGTAAACGGAACCAGTACCAATTTCACAAATACCTATGCTGTAGGCGATGGCAAAACCATTTACCTTACGGATAACAAAGGCCGTACTTTATATGCCTTTGCGCCAGATAAAAATGGTTTAAATACCTACACAAAAGGTGCTACGCAAGAAGGTATTTGGCCAGTGTACGAATCTGAAGTGCTAAATGTTCCATCTGCAGTTGCAAAAACCGATGTCGGCGTAATTACTGTTGCCACAATTAGCAAAAAACAGTTAACCTACAAAGGATGGCCATTGTATTATTATGTTCCAGATATAAACAGAGGCGATAACCAAGGTTTCCTGGTTGGAAAAACGCCGGGTTCGGTTTGGCCTGTACTACAGCTAAACGCTACTGTTGCTCCGGCACAATAAAAACACTTGGGTTAGGCGGGTAGAATGGTCGGCTGGTATTTTATCAGCCGGCCTTTTTTATACTGTTAATAAAGCCTGCTTAATTTTTTCAGCAGCCTCGGCCAATTCTTCGTTTGTTGGCTTTAATTTTTCTTTGCTAAAGTTCATATCGCTCACATTATTCATTGGTATTAAATGGATGTGTGCATGCGGAACTTCCAGTCCGATTACTGAAACACCAACTTTTTTGCAGGGAAAAGCTTCTTTTAAGCCTTTGGCTACAATTTTGGCAAACATCCATAAACCCACATATAAATCTTCGTCCATATCAAAAATATAGTCGGTTTCAATTTTAGGGATCACCAGAACATGTCCTGCTGTTAAAGGCTGAACATCCAGAAAAGCTAAATATTCTACAGTTTCGGCTACAACATGCGCAGGGATTTCGCCTGCAACAATTTTTGAAAAGATAGTCATAAGGTGGAAGGTTAAAAGGTGGAAGGTTTGGGGGCCGAGCGGTTAGGGTTATGCGTTTGGCGATAGGCGTTTTAATAATCGCTCACCGCCAAACGCTATCCGCTTATCTCGATATCTCGAGTACTTCGAACTGCATTTTACCTGCAGGCACTTCAATTTCTGCAAACTCGCCTACGGATTTGCCCAGTAAGCCCTGTGCAATTGGCGATTTAACCGAAATTTTTCCGGTTTTTAAATCTGCCTCTGTTTCTGCCACCAATTGGTAAGTCATGGTTGCACCGTTCTTAACATTTTTTATTTTTACGATAGATAATGCCAATACTTTTGATAAATCCATTTTCGATTCATCAATTAAACGTGCATTTGCCAGCGTATTCTTTAATTTTGAAATTTTAGCTTCATGCAATCCCTGCGCCTCTTTTGCGGCATCGTATTCTGCATTCTCCGATAAATCACCTTTATCCCTTGCTTCTGCAATTGCTTTAGATATAAGCTGACGACCGGTGGTAGTTAGATAATGTACCTCCTCTTTCAATTTATCCAACCCCTCTTGGGTGTAGTATGTTACCTCTGTCATTGCTCTATTAATTTTTATTCAAACGCTATAAAAAACAAACAAGACTATATAGTTGGTTTGCTACATAGTCTTGCTTCAATTATAACGAAGATAAAATGTGGAAATTACAAAAGCAAATAAAAGATTAAGATTTAACGGATTTTTAGATTTCAGGATCTTTTTTTTACACCAATAGGCTTATATAAGAGGCAAAACTCACCAGAAATGTAACATTCAATCATACATTCATTCAAAAATCTATCATTCAACCATTCTCTCATTCAATCATTTTCTTATTCAATCATTCTGTAATTCAATCATTAGTTTTAATTTAGCTTAAATTATTCTTAAAAAATGAAAAAGTTATTTTCTATTGCCCTGCTCCTAAGTTTGGGCGGATATATGGCTTCGGCCCAGGAGCTTTATATGCCCCGGAATATTAAAGCGGCCTATGCCAAAGGTACCCGTTCGATGACTGGAAAACCCGGCCCAAATTACTGGCAAAACCATGGTAAGTACAATATGGACATCAAGGTAGATGCCGAAACCAAAGTAGTAAGCGGTAAAGAAGAAATTTTGTACAGCAACAACAGTTCGGATACATTAAAAAATCTGGCCATCCGGTTTGTAAACAACCTGCATAAACCAACTTCTCCAAGAAATGGTGCAGTGAGCGAAGATTTTTTGAGCACCGGATTAAATATTAGTTCTTTTTCGATAGACGGAGAAACCTATAAGATTGACAGCAAAAACTGGGGAACAGTTGGCAATGTAAAAATGAAAAAACCATTGGCGCCAAAATCGAAAATTACGGTTAAAATAGAATGGGATTATCCTTTATCAAAAGAAAGTGGCCGCGAAGGGCAGATTGATCCGAATTCATTTTTTGTGGCTTACAGCTATCCGCGGATTTCGGTTTTTGATGATTATAACGGCTGGGACCGCATCCCTCATACCGACAGGGCTGAATTTTACAACGATTTTAACGATTACGAATTCTCGGTTAAAGCGCCTAAAAATTATGTGGTATATGCCACAGGCGATTTCCTTAACCCTGATGAAGTATTACAGCCAGAGATTTCTGCACGTTTAAAAAAATCGTATAATGGTGATGAGGTGATTCACATTGCTACCGAACAGGAAATGAAAGACGGCAAAGTAACGCAACAAAAAGACTGGAACACCTGGAAATTTGCAGTAAACCACATTACCGATGTTACTTTTGCCCTGAGCAACCATTATGTATGGGATGGCGCAAGTGTAATTGTAGATAAAAAAACCAACCGCAGGTCGAGCGCGCAGGCAGCGTATAACCCAACCACAGGAAAAGATTTTGTAAATTCGGTTAAATATAATCTTAACGCATTAGACTGGTTTTCGAACAACTGGCCGGGCATTCCTTATCCTTATGTAAAAACGATAGCTTTTCAGGGTTTTGCCGATATGGAATACCCAATGATGGTGAACGATTCACAGTTTGGCGACCCTATTTTTGCACAACTGGTTCAGGATCATGAAGTTGCTCACACTTATTTCCCTTTCTACATGGGCATTAATGAAACCCGTTATGCTTATATGGACGAAGGTTGGGCCACTACATTCGAATATTTAATCGGCATTGCCGAACATGGCAAACAGGCTGCTGATGATTTTTACAAAAAATTCAGGGTTGATCAATACATTAACGATAAATCTGCAGAAGAAGACCAGCCGGTAATTTCGATGTCTGATCAGGTTTCGGGTGCAGGTTACGGAAATAACTCTTACGGAAAAGCATCATTGTCTTATTTGGCCTTGAAAGATATGTTGGGCGATGATTTATTTAAAAAAGCATTACATAATTATATGAGCAACTGGAATGGTAAACACCCTATTCCATGGGATTATTTTAATTCGATGAACGCAGGATCAGGGCAAAATTTAAACTGGTTTTTCCAAAACTGGTTTTTCACCAACAACTACCTCGATTTAGCCATTACCAAAGTAACACCTGCAAAAGGAAAATCGACGGTAACTGTTAAAAATATCGGTGGTTTCGCCATCCCATTTGATGTTGTGGTAACTTATACCGATGGAAAAACAGAAACCATCCACCAAACACCAGCCGTTTGGAAAGCAAATCAAAAAGAGGTTAATATAACAGTTAACACCACTAAAAAGATAACATCAATCAGTCTGGATAATGGCATTTATGTAGATGCTACGCCGAAGGATAATGTTTGGTCAGCGAAATAGCTGGCTGTCGTAATTTTCAGTTGGCGGTTAGATGTAACTGCCAACTGAAAACTGTTAACTACTAACTGAAACTGAGTACCGGCTCGTGTTTAACCGGAAAATTTAACGAATTGGCAATAAAACACATTTTATTAGCCTCATAATGCAGCGATGCTGCAAGTTCGTAATGTGCCTTATCGGCAATCAATACCTGTGGATGGAGGGTAACTTCTCTAAATCTCCCGCTTCCATCAGCTAATTCTTCCATGGTACCTACCGCCTCATCTTTATAATCGATGACTACGATCTCATTTTTAGAGCATAAATGCAAATACCAGAGCATGTGGCAACTGGAAATGGATGCCAGTAAAAGATCTTCGGGATTATATTTAGATTTATCGCCCAAAAAGGCAGAATCTGATGAACCGCCAATATCGGCTTTGCCTTTTACTGAAATAATATAATCGCGGTCGTAGGAACGGTAATCCATCGTACCCGAGCCTTTATTGCCCGTCCAGGTAACTGTAGTAGAATATAAATGATCTTTCGGCATGATAAATGGGTTAGATTGTATAGCCAATTTAAGAAAATAAAATTACTTAAGCTAAAGCTCGTTTCTAACGAGCGTTGAATAATTTATCGTTTAGAAACGATAGAATCGTATAGCTATTGATGCGCACGTTGATAAACGAGCGCAAACTCGGAAAATAAAATGGAGATTTATACCTTTTTTAAACCTAAGTATCGAGTTTAAGTAGCTGTTAATTTTTATTTTGAGCGCGTGGCCTGTGTAAGAAAATAAATTGGCTCCTGTGTTCCGCTTATACGCTTTGGGCTTCGTACCTCTGCCCTGCAGGGTAACGCTTCACCCAGGGCTAAATGGCAAAAGCGGCAGTTTATTTTAAGGGTTGCAGGCTGCAGCCGAACAATATAAACCTGATTGTAATGAAAAGCCCACAGCGTAGCGAGGACTTGTAATGAAAAGCAGGACAGAACCTTCACGACTAGCTGTGCCTGTGCTTTTCAAAACCAAAATAAGCAAGAATTATACTAAAAACTAAGCCCGCTTAACTTCCCGGCCAAAACTTCCGAAATCTTACGGTACGAATCGAAGGTCCAGCCACCAACATGTGGGGTTAAAATCACCTTATCGTTATTCTTTAATTCATCATACCAGGGCTGTTCGCCTAACGCCGGGAATTTTTCAGTTTGTAAAACATCCAAACCTGCACCTAACATCTTTCCAGTTTTTATAGCATTTAGCACTGCTGGTGTATCCACAATTTCTCCCCTGGCCGTATTGATAAAGAAAATAGGCTTTTTAAAATGGAAGAAATATTCGTCATCCACCATCTGTTTGGTCTCGGCAGTTAAGGGAATATGCAAACTGAGTACATCGCTGTGTTTTACAATTTCTTCCATGCTTACCTCGCGAACAAAAGCATCGCTAAAACCTGTTTTATATTTATCGTATGCCATTACATCCACTTCGAAACCAGCGAGTTTTTTAGCAAAACTCTGTCCCATAAAACCATAGCCGATAATACCAACCTTTTTGCCTTTCAGCTCATAACCGCGGTTACCCTCCCGGTCCCAAACGCCATTTCTGATTTCCATGTCGGCCCTCCGGAAGTTATTCATTAATGATAACAGCAGGCCTGTAGCATGTTCGCCAACGGCATCACAGTTGCCCTCCGGAGCGTTAATAAGCTGAATATTTCTTTCAAAGGCAATTTTATCATCAATATTATCCAAACCTGCTCCTGCCCTGGCCACAAATTTCAGGTTTGGTGCTGCTGCAAAAATTTCGGCATCTATTCTAAATTTTGTCCTTACAGCAATACCGGTATAATCTTTTATTTTATCTAAAGTTTGCTGACGGGTAATCTGTGGTTCATCATCAACCAGGTAACCCATGGCAATGGCCTGCTCTTTAAATGCAGGGTGCAGATCATCAACAATTAATATCTTATTCATAATGAACAAAAGTAACATTTTGCACATTGATCAACTGTAATATTCCGTCATTGTTTCAGGCAAAACAGAAAACTACCAATTACAAACTGCCAACTGTAAATTAACCCACAAAAATATTACTATAAAATGGCTGTAATAAAATAGTTACGGCTCATTTATTAAACTTACTTGCCGTTACTTTGTCTCCCTTTATAAAAACACACAAATTTTATTTTTTAAATGAGACTTTTACAATACAAAACAATAAAGATTACCTTCCTGCTGCTCACCCTTTCATTTAGTCTTTTCGCACAAACAGGTGGAAAAGCAAAAATTACCGGAGTACTTAAAGATGCCAAAACACAAGAAACCATTCCTTTTGCCACAGCAGTTTTAATTAATAAAGCCACCGCAAAAAATGCCAAAATAGTGCAAACAGATGTGAACGGTGCATTTGTGATGACTGATCTCCCAACCGGGACTTTTACCTTTAAAATCAGCTTTGTTGGTTACCAAACCATGGTTAGGGATAATGTAACGATTACGGCTACCACAGGTGCGTTAAATTTCGGCGACATTAAAATGAACCCTGCAAAAGGTAATGTACTAAGCGAAATTACCGTAACAGGCCAGAAACAGGGCATGCAAATGGGAATAGACAAAAAGATTTTTGCTGTAGATCAGAGCGTAATCAGCGAAGGTGGTTCTGCAGGCGATTTATTGCAAAACGTACCTTCAGTTTCTACCGATATGGACGGTAATGTGAGCCTTCGCGGATCAACCGGCGTAAAAGTTTTAATTGATGGTAAGCCATCTTTAATTGCTGGCGGTAACGTTGCGCAAATCTTGCAATCTATTCCTGCCAGCTCCATTGAAAGTGTGGAGGTAATTACCAATCCATCAGCCAAATACGATGCCGAAGGTCAGTCGGGTATCATCAACATTGTATTAAAGAAAAACACCAAATTAGGCTTTAATGGCTCGGCAGCCGTAACGGCAGGTAACCGCGATAACTACAACGCCAATACCAATTTAAGTTTCCAGAACAGCAAAGTAAACATTTATGGTAATTACAGCTACCGTTATGGTAACCGTATTGGTGGCGGTTTTCAGGATATTACCTATAAAACAGCAACACCAGGTTCAACAGCTTTTGCGAACCAGAATACGGTTTCAAACTCTTTAGATAAAGGGCACAATGCTAAAGCGGGTATCGATTATTATCTGGCCCCCAAAAGCGTAATCAGCTTATCGGGTGGTTTCAATTCGAGAGAAAATGACCGTAACGATTTGCTAAATATCAGACAGTTAAATTCAAACAATGCTCCTGTTTTACTGAGCAACAGAACCAATACTACTGATGGTTATGGCAATAGTTATGATGCAAACCTGGATTATGTGCAGAAGTTTAAAAAGCCTAAAGAAGAATTAACTTTTAATTTTGGCTATTCATACGGTACAAATAACAACGATCAGGCTTACAGCACCAATACCATTAACCGCAATGGTGTTCCAATTGACGAAACCTTAAGTTTACAACGTGTATTTAACACCGGTAATAATACCAATTACAATATTCAGACTGATTATGCCCTTCCAGTAGGTAAAGCAGGTAAAATTGAATTGGGTTACCGCAGCCAGATCCGTTTAGGAAATAACGATCAGTATGCCGATTCAATCCCTACCAATACCAATGTTTATGTAAGTAATAATAAATTGATTAATGGTTTTGATAGCAAAGACCAGGTACATGCCCTTTATTTTAATTACCAGAACCAGATTAAAGATTTTGGCTACCAGGTAGGTTTAAGGGCTGAAGATGCGCGGTTGGATACCCATTTAGAAGGTTATACCAACAACGTATTAACTACAGCTGAAGGAAATATCCACTATAAAAGATTATACCCAAGTGTATTTTTAACACAGAAACTGAAAGGCGACAATCAGCTTCAATTGAGCTATACCCGCCGTGTAAACCGTCCACGCCCATGGGATACCAACCCGTTTTTGGATGTTTCTGATCCCTTAAACTATAGAGGTGGTAACCCGAATTTATTACCGGAGGATGTGCACTCATTTGAGCTTGGATATAGCAAATACTGGAAAAAAGTAACCTTAACGTCGAGTTTATATTTCCGTCAAACCAACGATGTAATTCAGCGTGTGAGAAGTACGCCTGTTAACGGGATTATCACTTCAACTCCTCAAAATTTATCACACCAGATTAATAGTGGTGTGGAGTTAATCGGTCGGTTTGATCTGATTAAAGCTTTAAATTTCACCACCAACGTTAACTTATACCAGGCCAAATTTGCCGGTGATGAGCGTTTTGATATTGCATCAAGCAGTGGCTTTAGCTGGAATGCCAACGTAACCGGAAATTTAACGGTGGTTAAAAATCTATCGTTGCAGGTACGTGGCGATTACAGGGCGCCAGAGGTGATGGCACAAGGAAAACGTAACGCAATGTACGGCATAGATGGCGGTGCGAAATATGATTTCCCAAACAAAAAGGCATCTTTAAGTTTCAATGTTAGGGATGTATTTAATACCCGTAGATGGAGCATGACCACCGAAGACAATTATACAATAGTTGATTTCCAGCGTCAGATGCAGGGAACAATGGGTAGCTTAACTTTCTCTTACCGTTTCGGAAAAACCACCTTTACCGGTGCCAGTAAAAAGAAGAAAGACGATCAGCAGGAGAACCGTCCTGATGAAGGATCATTCTAATCTTGACCAATAGGCTGTATCATAAAGTTAAATTAATTGCAATTTATCACGTTGAGCTTGTCGAAACGCTCAGGATGATTATTTTGAACAAGGGGTGCTTAGAAAAAATCTAAGCACCTTTTTTTTGCACTAGAATTTCTTCCTTCTAAAAACCCATAGTAAGTTGCTATCTTGCACCATGGAAGATATTAACCCCTGGAAAACGCTGGAGAGTGAGGTAAAATATGATAATAACTGGATCCGTTTAACCGAACACCAGGTAATTAATCCATCTGGCGGAAAAGGGATTTATGGCACCGTGCATTTTAAAAATCTGGCCATCGGGATCCTTCCTTTAGATGAAAATTACAACACCTGGCTGGTAGGCCAATACCGGTATGCGCTGGATGCTTACAGCTGGGAAATTCCGGAAGGTGGCGGTCCGCTCAAAGAGGCACCTATAGAAAGCGCCCGAAGAGAATTATTGGAAGAAACCGGCATGAGTGCCAGAAACTGGAAAGAAATTCAAAGAATGCACCTTTCCAATTCTGTGAGCGATGAACTGAGCATTATTTATATAGCTACCGGCTTAATTGAAGGGATTGCCATGCCCGAAGAAACGGAACAGCTTATCGTAAAAAAATTACCCTTTAAAGAGGCTTATCAGATGGTGTTGAACGGCAAAATCACAGATTCAATGAGCGTGACCGCAATATTAAAAGCAAAGCTGATGATGTTGAATGGGGAATTGTAATATCACAATCACCAAATGTTCCTAACGGAACATAAAAAATATCAAATATTTTTCCTTACTACCTATGATATGTCCCGATGGGACCTGAGATATTAAATATGGGGATAATCATACCTCTATGATTTTTTATTTATGAATTGTTACACAGAAAATCCCTTGTCCCGCTAGGGACAAATCCTTGGTAGAAAACCCAATAATAACGTGAATTTTCGTTCCGTAGGAACGTTTCGTGTTCATCTAGTTATTTAATAGAGAATGGTAATGCCAAGATCATAAATTCTGTAACGATTTCCTGATGCGACATGAAATCGATTAATAATTTTATTAAAAAATCATTACACAGAAAAATCTCTTGTCCCGCTAGGGACAAATCCTTGGTAGAAAACTAGTTATTTAATAGAGAATGATAATGCCAAGATCATAAATTCCGTAACGATTTCCTGATGGGACATGAAATCGATTAATAATTTTATTAAAAAATCATTACACAGAAAAATCCCTTGTCCCGTTAGGGACAAATCCTTGGTAGAAACCCAAATAAACGTGAATTTTCGTTCCGTAGGAACGTTTTGTGTTCATCTAGTTATTTAATAGAGAATGGTAATGCCAAGATCATAAATTCCGTAACGATTTCCTGATGGGACATGAAATCGATTAATAATTTTATTAAAACATCATTACACAGAAAAATCCCTTGTCCCGCTAGGGACAAATCCTTGGTAGAAACCCAAATAAACGTGAATTTTCGTTCCGTAGGAACGTTTCGTGTTCATCTAGTTATTTAATAGAGAATGGTAATGCCAGATCATAAATTCCGTAACGATTTCCTGATGGGACATGAAATCGATTAATAATTTTATTAAAATATCATTACACAGAAAAATCCCTTGTCCCGCTAGAGACAAATCCTTGGTAGAAAACCCAATAATAACGTGAATTTTCGTTCCGTAGGAACGTTTTGTGTTCATCTAGTTATTTAATAGAGAATGGTAATGCCAAGATCATAAATTCCGTAACGATTTCCTAATGGGACATGAAATCGATTAATAATTTTATTAAAAAATCATTACACAGAAAAATCCCTTGTCCCGCTAGGGACAAATCCTTGGTAGAAAACCAAATAAACGTGAATTTTCGTTCTGTAGGAACGTTTTGTGTTCATCTAGTTATTTAATAAAGAATGGTAATGCCAAGATCATAAATTCCGTAACGATTTCCTGATGGGACATGAAATCGATTAATAATTTTATTAAAAAATCATTACACAGAAAAATCCCTTGTCCCGCCAGGGACAAATCCTTGGTAGAAAACCAATTAAACGTGAATTTTCGTTCCGTAGGAACGTTTCGTGATTGAATCTGGTTACGGTAGGGAAAATTTGAATATTTTATATAATTCAAAATAATTCTTAATTTAACTAACCAATTGCTAAAACAATTGAAATCCATCCCGAATAAATCTGTCAGTTGTCTTATAAAGATAAGATCCCTGATGGAAAAATAACAGATATAATTTCGTTCCGTAGGAACGTTGATATGGATTTAAATTTAAAATGCAATGCCTAATACCTACACCCAGTTACACATTCAATTTGTATTTGCTGTAAAGCACCGTGCTTCTTTAATTAAACCTGATTGGAAAGAAAGGCTTTTAAAATACATTACGGGGATATTTCAGGCAAATAATCATAAAATGATCCAGATCAATTGCATGCCCGACCATATTCATATTTTTATCGGGATGCGGCCGCATCAGTCAATTTCCAGCCTGATTCAAAATGTAAAAACAGAAAGTTCTAAATGGATAAACAATCAGGGATTTTGTAAAACAAAATTTGCCTGGCAGGAAGGTTATGGAGCATTTTCATATGCCAGGAGCGATGTAGAAAATGTTATTAAATATATTCAAAATCAGGAACAGCACCATAAAAAAGAAACATTTTTCCAGGAATACACTAGCTTTTTAAAAACCTTTAAAATCGACTACGAAGAAAAATATATCTTCAAAGAACCAGAATAATTTATTATTATCTTTGTCGCCTACTAAATCAACCAGATGAGCAAGCTTTTTGGATATATTTTAAGCCCTGTTTTTTATATTTTCTTCGGATTAACCCTCTGCATCTTCCACCCTATACAATGGCTTTGCTATAAAATTTTTGGCTACAAGGCGCATAAGGTTTCAGTTGATATCCTTAATTTTTTTCTTACCTATTGCCAGATTTTTCTATTTAATTCCATCAGCTTTAAAAACGAATACGATTTGCCAACCGATAGACCGATCATTTTTGCGGCTAACCACCAGAGCATGTACGATATCCCATCTTTAATCTGGTTTTTAAGAAAATACAGTGCAAAGTTCATTTCGAAAATCGAGCTTACCAAAGGCATTCCATCTATTTCCATTAACCTGCGCTTAGGTGGTGGAGCCAATATCAACCGGAAAGACAATAAACAGGCCATTTCTGAAATCATTAAACTTGGCCGAAGAATGAAAGAAAACAACTGGAGTACCGTTATTTTTCCTGAGGGAACGCGTGCAAAAGATGGCCAGTTAAAAACCTTTCAGTTTGGCGGTATTGCCACCATTTTAAAGGTGGTTCCCAATGCATTGGTTGTTCCGGTAGCTATAGAAAATTCGTGGAAAATTGTTCGTTTTGGCATGTTTCCATTAACCACTGGTAATGCCTTAAAATGGACGGTTTTAAAACCAATTGAACCTGGTGTAAAAACAGCAAACGACATTACCTTAGAGGTAGAAAATGAAATCAGGAAGGTTTTAGGTCAGCCAATGCAGCAGCCAGCTACGCTGTAAAGAAGGGTTAACTGGTTAATTGTTTAAATTGGTTAATCGCCGCTATACGCCTAACGCCAACCGCCCATCATCCATTTTACATTTTCCATCTTACAGATACTTTACAAAGTTAATCGACGCCAAACGCTATACGCTTAGCGCCCATCATCCATCTTCCATTTTACATCACCCCTTTAAATGTTCTTGTTCCCAATCACCCTGAAAAATTCATCGCGGTAAGTATCGCCTACAGGGATAATTTTCTGGTTAATCGTAATCCGGCTGCGCTCAATACTTTCAATTTTATCAACCGCAACAATATAAGATTTATGTACACGGATAAACTGGCTTTGAGGTAAAGCTTCTTCCATTTTCTTCATACTCTGCAACGTAATTACGCGCTCATCTTTGGTGAAAATCGAAATGTAATCTTTCAAGCCCTCAATAAACAGAATATCGTGAAGGTAAATTTTTTGGATTTTGTGTTCTGTTTTAACAAAAATGTAATCCTGAACCGGATTTGGTGCTCCTGAAAACGGCGCAGGAGTAATGATGGGCTGTGCCACACTTGCCGGAGTTTCAACCGGTTTTACCTGATTGTGTACTTTTTCTACCGCTTTATAAAAACGATCGAATGCAATTGGTTTTAACAAATAATCAGAAACATTCAGATCATAACTTTCCAAAGCATATTGCGGATAGGCAGTGGTTAATATATAATGGCATTTATTGCCGGCAATTTTCAAAAACTGAATTCCTGTAAGTTCAGGCATCTGGATATCTAAAAACACAAGATCAATTCCACCACCCTGCACAATCTGCAAAGCTTCAATGGGGTTTTCGCACCTCTTAACCATCGTTAAAAAGGGCACTTTTGAGATATAATCCTGTAAAATATCAAGCGCTAAAGGCTCATCATCAACAACAATACAGTTTAAGTTCATTTTTGGTTAATCTATTTAATACATGATTTCCTTATCACCCAGGCCAGGTTAGTTGCCCGATTATATGTCAATCATCAGTTCGCAGGTGTAATGGGTAGCCGAATTTACAACATTTAATTTATATCTTTCAGGATAAACCAATTGTAATCTTCGTTCTACGTTGGTTAAGCCTACACCACCCTGCGCATCTTTATTCTGCTGGTTCTTTTTATTAATAACACTAAAGTGCAAAATTTTCTGGTTGGCAATAATATTGATCCTTACCGGTTCGGCAGGATCAGTTACCACACCATGTTTAAATGCATTTTCTACGAAGGAGATCAACATTAAAGGAACAATTTTCTGGTTATCGATTTCGCCATTTAGAGTAAGCTCGATATAAGCCCCATCTTTAAACCGTATTTTTTGTAGTTCGATATAACTCGTTAAATAATCTACTTCTTTACTTAAAGCTACTGTAGGGGTATTGCTCTCATAAATCATGTAACGCATAATTTCCGACAGCTTCATAATGGCATCAGCAGTTTTATCCGATTTCTGGTAAGCCAAAGAATAGATATTGTTAAGCGAATTAAAAAGAAAATGTGGATTTAACTGCGATTTTAAAAACTGAAGTTCCATTTCACGGCGTTCGCTTTCTAAATTACGCTGAATCCTTTCGCTTGCAAACCAATCGATAGTGAATTTAATGATACAGCTGCAGATTAAGAAAAACCCCGACAGGAACGTAACCATAATCACAAAACTATGAACCGGGATCTCCATCCGCTTTCCTTTAGCGCTTACTGTGGTTAATACATCATCTGGATACAATACAGCTATTGCGGTTTTAGCAACAACAGATACCGCAATTAATAATAAAAATGCCAGTACATATATAAAATATTTCTTCCTCTTCTTGATCAGTTCTGGAATTAAAAAAATATAATTAATGTAGAAAATCGAAATATTGATTACGCCATATACCATATAACTGATAAAATAGTCTTTCGCGGTATGTATTGAAGTATCAAAAATATTCATCCCAACAATTAGCATTACAATAATTGTCCAAAAAATAGCATGTAATATTAAAGGTCCCCTGCTTTGTTTCATTTAAAATCTGTTAAATATTGATGAAGCTGATATCCGTTTAAACAACGCATATTCTTCAAGCCACAAAATAAATAAAGTTTTATCGATTTACTTATACAATCTACCAACGGGCATTTTTTTTCTACCAACGGCCCAATGGGCAATTTTTATCGACAAACGCCAAAAATGTCTGTTGATCTAGAATCTTGAACACTTGGTATAATAGATTTTAGCAGGAAGTTTTTCTTCAGTTTCTTTGAATCATCAAAACGAAAACAATATGAAAACTACATCAGCAATCAACTTAAAAAATCAAACAGTAATGGCTGATGGAATTTTCGCAGCCGCTCAAATAAAACAAACCATCATGAAAAAGTTAGGAAACACATCACCATTTTTACTTTTATTATTACCAGTATTTATGATGATCATTTTAACACTTACAGTAAGCACCAGTCAGAATGATGCCGAGATTGTGGTAAAACCTGCTAAAGGTTCAGAAGCGATCGTGAAACAGGCTACAGCTATTTTTAAATAATAGCAATGAGCAATTACGCTATCGAAACTGTAGGCTTAAATTTCAACTTTGGCCAGCAAACCATTGTAAAAGATCTTTCGTTACAGGTGCCAAAAGGGAGTATTTATGGCTTTCTGGGGCCAAACGGAGCCGGTAAAACAACCACTATAAAAATATTACTTAACCTGCTGAAGTCGCCAGCTGATCAGGTTTTTGTATTTGGAAAAGAAATAAATAATAACCGCATAGCCATCCTTAAACGGGTGGGCGCACTGGTAGAACAACCGGCCATTTACGGCCACTTAACAGGCAGAGAAAACCTGATTAACCGCTGTATCCTGCTGGGTATAAAAAAAACCAAGGCAGACGAAATGTTAGCGTTGGCAGGCCTTACCGAAGCCGCTAACAAAAAAGCCAGTAAATATTCTTTAGGAATGAAACAACGTTTGGGCATTGCGCAGGCGTTAATCTCAGATCCGGAATTATTACTTTTAGACGAACCTACCAATGGTTTAGATCCTAACGGGATTATCGAGGTACGTAACCTGATGATTGATCTGGCCACCAAACATGGGAAAACCATATTGGTATCGAGCCATTTACTGGCAGAGATCGAAAGAACCGCCACACATGTGGGCATTATCAATAAAGGACAGCTCTTATTTCAGGGTACAATTGAGGAGCTGCACCTGTTAAGCAAACCCCTGCTCGAAATTGAAGTAAACAACATCGAAAATGCAAGCGCACTGATTGCAAAAACCGGTTACGAAATTATCGCCCAAACCGATAAAAAAATCACCGTTCCATTTACTTCATCACAAAAAAGCGGCGAATTAAATACTCTGCTAGTTCAAAATGGATTTACGGTAAGTAGTCTGTATCAACAAAAAAAGGATCTCGAAAATCTATTTCTGGATATTACAAAAACCAATTAACATGCGCACGCTCTATATATCTTTAATATCGGAATTTTATAAATCGAGAAAAACGCTGGCTTTTTGGGCGGCGATCTTATTGCCAGTTATTATATGCGGATTAATCACTTTCGGTTTTTATTCAAGCTCCGAAAAAATACTGAATCTCCATTATCCTCCTATGTTGCTTTGGGGCAATTATATCGGTGCATCACTTAACGTAATGGGTTTGTTAATTCTGCCTTTCTACGTAATATTTATGGCCTTTTCAGTCAATAATATTGAACATAAAAACGATACCTGGAAAATGCTGTTTACCCAGCCCTTAAACAAATTTTCTATTTATGCGGCTAAATACCTTTACGCCGTATTTTTAATCTTGATCTGCTTATTTCTTTTTGCATTTTTAACATTTGCATTTGGCTATCTGTTGCAGGTTTTAGTACCGAAATATAATTTTGATCAGTATAACCCAACCAACATCCTGTTCAGCTCTTACGCTAAACTTTTTCTGTCTTCACTGGGTATTTTGTCTCTGCAATTCATATTGAGTTTATTGTGGGCTGATTTTCTTAAACCTATGGGGATCGGTTTTGTGGGTACCATTATGGGCATTATAACTGCTAATGTGGGCTGGAAATATGCCTACCTCATCCCCTATTCGTTACCAACCCTTGCTTTAAGAATCACTAAAGTTAAAAAAGGGGCTGATCCTTTAAATTTTCCTGTTTTTACACAAGAAATATGGACGAGTTTAATTTACGCAGGCATTCTATTCATCATCGGCTACTTTATCGTGACTAAAAAGAGCATAAAATAGGCAAAACACTAAATTTATCGGTCAATTCATGTAAAAATATCATTAGAAAATAATTGGAAGGGGTTTAAAGCGTATTTTAGATCAAAATCAACCAACTAATTATTCAAAAATGATCAAAAGATTTACCATCTCAGCATTGGCTTTTAGCCTTTGCTTTTCAGCTTTTGCACAAGATACCCCTGATGCAGCTGTAGTACAAAAAATAAGAAAAGAAGGTTTAGAGAACTCGAAGGCAATGGACATTGCTTTTAACTTAACTGATGTGAGCGGACCGCGTTTATCAAATTCGCCGGGCCTGAAAAAAGCGCAGGAATGGGCTGTAAAACAACTTACCGATTGGGGATTAAAAAATGCACACCTCGAAGCCTGGGGAACTTTCGGTAAAGGCTGGCAGATTGATAAATATTATGCAGCCACTACCTTACCGTATTATCATGCCATTATTGCCTCACCAAAAGCATGGACTCCAGGCACAAACAGTCCGATAAAATCGGAAGTAATCCTCATTAAAGCAGATAGTGTTTCCGATTTAGCAAAATATAAAGGCAAATTAGCCGGGAAAATTATTATGATGGATCAGGGTACACCGCTAACCAGTGGTATCAAACCTGATTTCTCTCGTTATGCCGATACTACATTAGCACAAATGGCTGCTGCAAAACCACAAGCAGCCGGTGCAAGGCAGCGCCCGGGCACCGGACCAATGGCCGATAGAATGGCACAAATGATGAAAATGCGTGAAATCCGTGCCGCTATAAATGCTATGCTGGTTGAAGAAAAAGTTGGCTTAATTTTAACTTATGCCCGCGGTGGACAGGGAACATTTTTTACCAGCAACGGAGCATCTTATGCTTTAGATGCAAAACCTGTATCGCCAGAGCTGGAAGTAGCAGCCGAAGATTTCTTGCACATATTACGTCTGTTGCGTGCCGGTAAACCTGTAGAAGTAGAGGCCGATATCAAAACCTCTTTCTACGATCAGGATCCGCAGGGTTATAATGTTATTGCAGAAATCCCTGGAACCGATAAAAAACTGAAAGATGAAGTGGTGATGATCGGCGGTCACTTCGATTCGTGGCATGCCGCAACCGGAGCAACCGATAATGCCGCTGGTTCTACCGTAATGATGGAAGCCATGCGTATTTTAAAAGCAATTGATTTTAAACCAAAACGCACCATCCGCATTGCACTATGGAGTTCGGAAGAGCAGGGTTTATTTGGTTCAAGAGGTTATGTTGCCAAGCATTTTGGCGACCCGAAAACGATGGTATTAACACCTGATCAGAAAAAAATATCAGCTTATTACAATCTTGATAATGGAACCGGGAAAATACGCGGCGTTTATTTACAGGGCAATGCTGCCGCTGGTCCGATTTTCCAAAGCTGGTTAACGCCATTTAACGATCTTGGTGCATCAACCATCACCATTAATAATACAGGTGGTACTGATCACCAGGCTTTTGATGCCGTGGGCATTCCGGGCTTCCAGTTTATTCAGGATCCAGCTGATTATAATACCCGTACCCACCATAGCAATATGGATACCTACGACAGGTTGGTTGAAGACGATTTAAAACAGGCGGCAACCATTATTGCATCATTTGTTTACAATACTTCGCAGCGTGAAGCACAGATTCCAAGAAAAGAATTGCCTGCCCCACAACCTGCCAGACCATAAACCGGTAAAATACAAAAGCCTGCTGATTTGACTTTAGAAATCAAATAGCAGGCTTTGCTGTTTAGAATGAGAGGTTATAATGTATCTTTAATCCCTTAAAAGGATAATATTCTTTCTTTAAAGGCCCAAACAATCAACTGATAAGAGTTTTTCAGGTCGAGCTTTCTCACCATGTTTCTACGGTGCGTATTAACCGTATGTTCGCTAATAAAAAGCATTTCGCCGATTTCTTTACTGTTGTAACCCATTGATAACAGGTGTACAATCTCAACTTCCCTTTCGCTGATCGAACCATGATTTTCCTGTAGTAGGATATTGTTTATCATTTTTCAAAGAATTTAAATTTTTTAATTTATAAGATTAACCGGCTTCGTCATCAAATAGACTTATTTTTAAATAAGTCCAAAATAGTTGTTCGTTAAGGATAGATTGAGTTTGTTTTTCGTGGTGCAGATTTTTGATCTGCTACCATATACCAAAAGTAGTGCTATGTAATAATTGGGCGATGCCGCAAAACACCTTAAATAAAAGGGTATTTTTACGGTACTTTAAATGCAAATACTTCTTGACAGATCATTTATTATTATCGATTTTTAGGCTTTTTACAAACAAACAAACACTTTAACTTTTATGAGCAAAAAATTAAATATGGAACCTATCGATCCGAAGGTTGCAAAGGCTATGGTTGCTGCCTACGCCAAAGACGGCATGACATCTGAAGAATCTTATACTAAGGCTGTATGGTTTCCGGCTGAGCAGATTTTAGCAATCGCAAAATCAATGAGCGAAGGTAAATATGATGGATTAAGAATCTATTTCGCACAATATTTGGAAGGAGCAATTGAAGGTGTTCCTAAATCTTACGAAGGCAGAAATACTCTATTGCTGGTACCAACTACACCAGGTGTGGGTAATGGAAACGGGCATGGACACGGTCATGGGCATGGTCACGGACACGGACACGGCAATGGCAACAGCAATGGAAATGAAGACCATAAAGATGATTTGGGAAATATAGAAAACAGGGGTACTGCATGCCCTGACATGTGCGAAGGAACGAGCTTATAAAGAATGAGGTACGTATCACCCATAGTTATAGCAGAGATTATCTGTTTAATCAGCGCAATTTTGTTGGTGTGGAAAGACGGTAAGGTTTTTTGGAAGGTAATCACCTGCTACATTGCCATTGCTTTGGGTACAGAACTTTATGCCATTTATCTTGCTTCAAAACATATACACAATTTATGGCTTTTCAATATTTTTTTAATATTCGAAAGCAGTACCATTTTGTATGGCCTTTATTGTTGTTTAAAAGAATACACCAACCCGAAACCTATTTTTTTAATAGGCTCGGGTGTGGTTTACCTTACCTATTTTATTTTTCTCTTTACACATCCTTTTACCGATTCAAATACGCTTACCATTAGCGTAATGTCTGTATTTTTTACCCTTTACTGCCTTTACTATTACTATTTGTTGCTAAAGGATGAAAACTTTATCAATATTAAAACCCATCCTGAATTTTGGTGGGTAACTGGTGTATTGTTTTATTACTTCGGAAGTACCATGTCGAACATTTTCGATGGCCTGTTCAGCGTAAAAGTAATTGGTGTTGCAACATTAAGATATTGTATTTATGTACTGTTAAATCTTATTTTATATAGCCTTTGGGTATATTCGTTTATATGCAGAATGAAACAACGAAAATTGCACTCTTAGTTGCCGTTTCTACATTGGTATTTTTACTGATGCCGGTGTTTTTGATTTTATATATCAGGTCTTACAACCGGCACAAAAAGAATCATTTTCTTGAGAAACAGAATATGCAGCAAAGGTTCGAATCCGAGATCCTTCAAACACGTATTGAAGTGCAGGACCAGACCATGCAGAGCATTGCTACCGAGCTGCACGATAATGTTGGCCAGTTGCTGAGCCTGACCACCCTCACACTAAACTCAGTAAATTTAAACGACGCTGAGAAGGCAAAAAAGAAGATCGAAAATTCCTTATCGCTCGTTAATAAATCCATCAAAGAATTACGGGAACTGGCCAAACTTTTACATGGCGAGCAACTGGTAGAAAATGGTATCGGCCATGCCATCGATCAGGAAATTAACTGGCTTGGTAAAGCTGGCACCTACGAATTAAAAACCAATAACCTGCTTACAGATTCACAACTTGTATCTCCCGATAAAGACCTGATTATCTTACGCTTGCTGCAGGAAATCATCAATAATGTAATTAAACATGCCCAGGCTACCTACATACAGATCGATTCATACCTGGATGAAGGTGCATTGCATTTGAAGGTTGCAGAAAATGGTATTGGTTTTAACCCTGATGAAATTAATGCAAAAAAAGCAGGAATGGGACTTAATTCTATTTATAAAAGAATTGAGATGATCAATGGAAAATTAGCATTAAATTCGGCCCCTGGCAAAGGTACATCCATTGCAATTGAAATCCCCTATCCCTAATTATGCAGAACCAAAGTATCTCCATAGCCATTGTTGATGACCACACGCTTTTCCGTTCGGGATTAGCGAGTTTGTTAGAAGAATTTGACGAAATTGAAATCGCATTCGAAGCCGTTAATGGTGTCGATCTTCAGACAAAGATTAGCCGGCACTCAGAAATTCAATTGGTATTAATGGACATTAATATGCCTGTTATGGATGGTTTTGCCGCTACCAAATGGGTTAAAACCAATTACCCGAACGTTCATGTACTTGCACTAAGCATGCTCGAAGATGAAAAAGCAATTATTGGGATGCTTAAAGCTGGTGCAGGCGGTTACATGCTTAAAGAATCTACGCCATCTGATCTGTTAACCGCAATTAAAGTTATTGTAGATAAAGGCTTCTTTGTAAACGAACTGGTATCGGGCAGGCTGCTGGTAGCACTAAAAGATACTGATACTAAACCTATATTCTCTAACCGGGAACTTACCTTTTTACAATATTGCAGTACCGAACTTACCTATAAAGAAATTGCAGACCTCATGAATGTGAGTCCGCGAACGGTTGACAACTATAGGGAATCTCTTTTTGCAAAGCTAAACATTAAGTCACGCACAGGTTTAGTAGTATATGGCATCAAAAACAACCTTATAACCATATAGCACACAGCAACAAAATAACCTGTAAAATCCTCATTTACAGACTATAAACACTTCAAAAAAATTATCACTCAGGCTAAAAAATTTACTATTACCTGAAAAATTCAGCATTAAAAATTTGTGAAATAATTTTTAAATAAAATTTGGATAACTAATATATTAGTTTTAACTTTAGCTAAGGCAAATAAATTTGCCATTATCCTTATTATTATTAACTATTATGGAAATTAAAGATTTAACCAAGGCTGAAGAACAGATTATGCAGGTTTTATGGCAATTGGAAAAAGCATTCGTCAAAGAAGTAATTGATGAGCTTCCACTCCCTAAGCCTGCCTACAACACCGTATCAACCATTATCAGAATCCTCGAAACAAAAGGCTTTATCGGTCATGAGGCATTTGGTAAAGCACACCAGTACCATCCTTTAGTAAGCAGGGAAGAATATAAGCGCCATGCAACAGAAAAGCTTTTGGGCAATTACTTCGAAAATTCAGTAGAGAGTATGTTTTCATTCTTTGTTAAAGAAGAGAAGCTTGATTTAAGCGATGTTGATGAAATTTTAAAAATGATCAATAAAATTAAACATAAGCCAAAATGAGTTTTGCCCACTACTTATTACAGGTACATTTATACTTAATTGTTTTTTACTGCTTCTACAAGCTGCTGCTGGATAAGGAGACTTATTTTACACTCAACCGCATTTATCTTATATCTTCGGGAGTTTTGTCGTTATGCATACCGTTTATCCGCCTGGAGTGGCTAACGGAACAAAAAGCAGCACAACGCGTGTACACATCAGTTAACTGGGATGCAGTATTAGCACAGGCCACAATCGTAACAGAACGCAATTCCGGGTTTAACTGGGCCAGCGCTTTTGTATATTTTTATTGTGCCGGTATTTTGTTCTTTCTGGGTAGGTTAGTGTTTAACCTTTTAATGGTTAAAAAACTCATTTCATCAAACAAGGCGGGCTCGGCCTTTGCTTTTTTTGGTAAAAAAATAATTGATCGTGAATTACCACAAATGGATGTGATCGACATCCACGAAGAAGCGCACATTAAACAGTGGCATACTGTTGATGTGCTCTTTTTTGAAATTATAGGCATTTTAACCTGGTTAAACCCGGTGATTTACCTTTATAAAAAAACAATCAAAAACATACACGAATTTTTAGCCGACGAACAGGCGGCCGAATTTCAGGGCGATAAGGCAGAATATGCCATGTTGTTATTAAGCAAATCGTTTGGTATTTCGCCAAATAGTTTAACCAATGGTTTTCTTGAAAAATCATTGATCAAAAAAAGAATTTTCATGCTTCATAAAGAGCGGTCAAAAAAAACTGCAATTATGAAGTATGGGATTTTTATCCCGCTTTTTGCTTTACTTATTGTGTTCTCATCAGCAACGGTCCGTAAAAATGAAAAATTAATGTCTATTTCCGATCAGATCCCTTTAAATAAACCGATCGAAATGGTGCAGGCAATTGTTACAACCGAATCCAGCGAAGATGCTCTAACGCCAAAAGTTTCAGTTGATGGCAAGGCAGATGCAAACTGGAAAAGTTTTTATCAGTTTTTATCAAAAACCATTAAATATCCTGCTACAGCCAACAATAATGAAGTTCAGGGCAATACGCAGCTAAAATTTAACTTAAAGAATGGCAAAATAACCAATATTACTACAAATGCAGTGCTTGGTGCCGGTTGTGAAGAAGAAGTAAGAAAAGCTATAATGTCTTATAAAGGCTTTAAAAATACTGAAGATGGCAAATATGCATTAACGGTTACCTTTAGCCTGCCAGAATCTACTGAAGAATTTAAGAACAAATTTGTACCCGCATCTTCGGGCTATATAAACCTGAACAAAATCAGAATTACTTCTTACCGCAACAAAGCCGCCGAAACAGCCGGCAGTTTAAACACCCAGCAGGATGAAACAGATAAAAAGGTTTATGATTTTGTTTCCATCGATAAACAACCTGAATTTCCGGGAGGTATTGCTAAATTCTATAAATACCTTGGCGGCAGCATCAAGTACCCAAAAATGGCGCTCGATAACAATGTACAAGGGAAAGTATTTTTAAGTTTTATTGTTGAAAAAGATGGTTCGCTAAGCGATATACAGATTACACGGGGTTTAGGTAGCGGAACGGATGAAGAGGCCATCAGGGTTTTAAAAGAATCGCCAAAATGGAATCCCGGAACTTCGAACGGCATGGCCGTAAGAGTGAAGTACAACATCAATGTAAACTTCACATTAAATGACGAACCAGCCAGGCCGGTTAAATTAAGCGCAGTACCGGCAAACCGGGTTATATTTAAAGATGGCGTAAATCTGGATGCACTGATCATTTTAGATGGCGTTAAACTACCAGATAACAGCCAGTTGAGCATGATAAATGCAAATAATATAGAATCTATTTCTGTTTTAAAAGATCAGACTGCGATGAGCCTGTATGGCCCAAAGGCTAAAAACGGCGCCATTATTATTACGAGTAAAACCAAAAATAATATTTTCCGGAATCTTGAGTCAAAAGATACTGCGATTGACAAAAGCACTAATTTCTTAGATTTTAAAAGAAAATTCTAACCAATATGAAAAATTTCCTAACCTTTACCATGATGATGGGCATTAGTTTAGCTGGTTTTGCCCAAAAAGCAGACAGTATTAAAACCACCAAAATTACGCTCAGAGGAATACTTGTTGCTGGTGCTGAACCTTTAGTGGTAATTGATGGAAATAAACAATATATAAGAGGCACATCAATGCTGGATGAAATTAATCAGGCCAATATCGAATCAATTACTGTTTTAAAAGATAGTTCAGCAATTGTTAAATATGGCCCGGATGGTTTTGCAGGTGTAATTGAGGTGAAAACGAAAAACAACCCATTGGGTAAACAAAGCTCGATCATTCCCTCTAAACGGCTTTATAACCTGCCATTAAAAGGCAAAGCAACCGGATTTACCATTCGTCCTAAAAATTCAACCGCTAAAGATGGCGACTCGAATTTTTCTGTAACCAAAAACGGGATTAAATTAAAAAGTGGAGAAACAGCACCACTATACATTATCGACGGCAAAGAAGCTTCAGGAATAGAAATCCTTGACAGGGAGAATATCGAAAAAGTGGAAATTATTAAAGACACGTCAGGCGCCACAATATATGGAGAAAAGGGCAAAAATGGCGTCATTATCATCACAACTAAAAAAGCTAAAACAGCTCCCGGTAAAAATTAAATAATCAATCACATAATCAAAAAACAATGAGAAAGCTAATCTTTTTAGCCCTAACGGGCATCGCCATGTTCTTTAATTCGGCAAAAGCGCAGAACAATCAGGACAAAATTTACGATTTTACTTCGTTGGAAAAGGCTCCGGAATATCCGGGCGGTATTTCTAAGTTTTATGCATACCTGGGACATGAAATTAAATACCCGGAAGTAGCTAAAAAAGACAAAACCCAGGGCAAAGTATTTGCTTCTTTTGTGGTAGAGAAAAACGGGGCATTAACCGATGTTCAAATTACAAAGGGGTTAACCAAAGAAACAGATAATGAAGCGTTAAGGGTATTGAGCAAGTCGCCAAGATGGAACCCCGGCTTAATTAAGGGAAGGCCGGTACGCGTAAAGTATAACATTAATGTTAACTTTAAAATGGACTAAATGCTGTTTTACCAATCTTTTAAACGCACAAAACCCCAGCAAAAATTGCCGGGGTTTTATGTTTTCTCTCCTGTCTCGGAGGACTAAATTTAGAAAAATTTTAATGTATATGCAAATATTACAGAATAAAATTTCTATTTAGGCAAAACTTTAATATGCTAACATAAGAATATTACGACTTTCGCAAACTTTTATTTCGCCGCACAATTCATTCTATTACTTTCAATCGAAAGGATTATTGTTTCATATGTTTTCAAAGTCTGGCTTTTCTGCTAAAAAGTAGCTATATAAACCTAAAGTAATAACGCACAACTCATTAAAAAATTACCTTTAGATTTTTAGTTATAAAAAAAGCCCCAAACCAGGTTTGAGGCTCAAGAATTCCGATAAATCGGAACGCACAGTATATTTTTAAACCGTTTCTTCCGAAACGAATTTTGCAGAGGCAAAATCGCGGTTCATGCGGGCAATATTTTCTAAAGAAATTCCTTTAGGGCATTCTGCTTCGCAGGCACCTGTGTTTGTACAGTTACCAAAACCTTCGGCATCCATTTGCGCTACCATGCTCTGTACGCGACGATAACGTTCTGGCTGACCTTGAGGTAATAATGCCAATTGAGAAATCTTAGCCGATACGAACAACATTGCTGAAGCATTTTTACAGGTTGCTACGCAAGCACCACAACCAATACATGCTGCAGCCTCGAAAGCAGCATCAGCCTGCATTTTAGGGATTGGCAAATTGTTTGCATCCTGGGCATTACCGGTATTTACTGAAATAAAACCACCAGCAGCAATCACCCTGTCAAATGCAGAACGATCAACCGTTAAATCTTTAACTACCGGAAACGCAGCCGCTCTCCATGGCTCAACCACAATGGTATCGCCATCTTTAAAAGAACGCATGTGTAACTGGCAGGTAGTAACCAGGTCTTTTGGTCCGTGCGGACGGCCGTTGATGAACATCGAACACATTCCGCAGATACCCTCGCGGCAATCGTGATCGAATACAACAGGCTCTTCACCTTTATTGATTAATTGTTCGTTTAATACATCGAACATCTCTAAGAAAGACATATCCGGTGAAATATCGGCCAATTTATAATCTACCAAAGCACCTTTGGTTTTGTTATTTTTTTGACGCCAAACTTTTAGCGTTAAGTTCATATTTCCTGTACTCATTGTATCTCAGATTTGAGATTTGAGACATTAGATATGAGAATTGAGAATTTTCATCTCACGTCTCACATCTCACATCTCACATCTTATTTATAACTTCTTTGTGCTACTTTAATATTTTCAAACTTCAGTTCTTCTTTATGAAGTTCGAAGTTTACACCTTCTTTAAATTCCCAGGCAGCTACGTATGCATAATTTACATCGTCACGCAATGCTTCACCTTCTTCTGTCTGATACTCTTCACGGAAGTGACCGCCGCAGCTTTCGTTACGGTTTAAAGCATCGATACACATTAATTCACCCAGCTCGATAAAATCGGCTACGCGACCAGCTTTTTCTAACTCAGTGTTTAATTCATCGGCAGTTCCAGGTACACGAACATCACTCCAGAATTCGGCACGTAAGGCCCTGATTTCTTCGATCGCTTCTTTTAAGCCTTGTTCGTTACGCGCCATACCACATTTTTCCCACATGATGTGGCCTAAACGTTTGTGGAAATGATCTACCGATTTGGTTCCTTTGATATTAATTAAAGTATTTAAAATACCTACAGCTCTTTGTTCAGCCTCTACAAAGGCAGGGTGATCAGTCGGGATTGCTTTTACAGAAATCTCTTTTGATAAATAAGCACCAATGGTGTAAGGAAGCACGAAATAACCATCAGCCAGGCCCTGCATTAAAGCAGATGCACCTAAACGGTTGGCACCGTGATCGGAGAAGTTAGCCTCACCTGTACAGTATAAACCTGGTACGGATGTCATTAAGTTATAATCAACCCATAAACCACCCATGGTATAGTGAACCGCCGGATAGATACGCATTGGCGTTTCGTAAGGATTTTCACCTGTAATCTGCGCATACATATCGAACAGGTTACCATATTTAGCTTTAATTACCTCAGTACCTAAACGCATACAGGTTTCTTTATCAGGATTGTGGTTACCTGACTTAGAAGCTTCGATTTTACCATAACGTTCTGTATTGGCTTTAAAATCAAGATATACGGCCAATTTAGAAGCACCAACACCATAACCGGCATCGCAACGCTCTTTCGCCGCACGTGAAGCTACATCACGAGGAACAAGGTTACCGAAAGCAGGGTAACGGCGCTCTAAATAATAATCTCTTTCGTCTTCAGGAATTTCTGAAGCTTTACGGTTATCATCTTTCTTTTTTGGAACCCAGATCCGTCCATCGTTACGTAACGACTCAGACATCAGGGTTAATTTTGACTGGTGATCACCAGAAACCGGAATACAGGTTGGGTGGATCTGCGTGTAGCAAGGATTTGCAAAATAAGCACCTTGTTTGTGCGCTTTCCAGGCCGCTGTAACATTACTGCCCATGGCGTTGGTAGAAAGATAGAATACGTTTCCGTAACCACCTGTTCCTAATACCACTGCATGACCGAAGTGACGTTCAATTTCGCCTGTAATTAAGTTACGGGCAATAATACCACGCGCTTTGCCATCGATTTTAACCACCTCAAGCATTTCGTGGCGGGTGTACATTTCTACTTTGCCCATACCAATCTGGCGTTCTAAAGCAGAATATGCACCTAATAATAACTGCTGACCGGTTTGACCTGCAGCATAAAAAGTACGTTGTACCTGTGTACCTCCGAAGGAACGATTATCCAACAAACCACCATACTCACGTGCCAAAGGAACACCCTGAGCCACACACTGATCTATAATATTTGCACTAACTTCTGCTAAACGGTGTACGTTAGCTTCGCGGGCCCTGTAATCACCACCTTTAATGGTATCGTAAAATAAACGGTAAACGCTGTCACCATCATTCTGATAGTTTTTAGCGGCATTAATACCACCCTGAGCAGCGATTGAGTGTGCTCTACGTGGTGAATCCTGAAAACAGAAACATTTAACTTTGTAACCCATCTCAGCCAAAGTAGCGGCTGCCGAAGCACCTGCCAAACCCGAACCTACGATGATTACTTCAATAGTTCTTTTGTTCGATGGGTTTACCAAAGGCACAGAAGACTTATATTTTGTCCATTTGCTGGTTAATTCGCCTTCTGGAATATTTGAATTAATATCTGACATATCTTTTGTGCTAAAAATTATTGAATAAGACCGAAATAAACTGCAATCGGCATGGCCGCGAAAAGGATCGAAATAATAATCGAATACCAAACGCCTGCTCCTTTAATGATACCATTATATTTTGAGTGGTTCCAGCCCATTGTCTGGAAAGCTGAAGCAAAACCATGTAACAGGTGATAACACAAAGAAAACATGGCTAAAATATATACAGCAACCCTTACCGGATCCTGAAATTTCTCTTTCATCACGGCATAAAGGTCTTCGTGCCCATTGGAATCAACTGTCGGGATTCCGGTAAAACGCGAAACTACCCAGAAATCTTTCAGGTGAACCACCAAAAAGATCAGCAAAAGTGTACCCAATAAGCCCATAGAACGGCTATACCATTTACTGTTTGCTTTACCATCGTTTACGGCATATTTAACCGGTCTGGCTTTTTGATTTTCCAACGTTAAACGTAACGCCTGAAAAATGTGCGCAAGTAAACCAATAAACAACACAATCTCGCCCGCCCGGATAATCCAGTTGGTGGCCATAAAATGTGCGCCTACATTGAAAGTCAAACCACCGTCGTTAATAAATATTAAAGCATTAATACCGCAGTGTACAATTAAAAAAAGTATCAGGAACAAACCTGTAATACCCATGATGAATTTCTTCCCTATTGATGAAGAAAATGCATTTCCGAAACCACTCATTTGATTAGGATTTATATCTAAATTTCTTGCAAAAGTATCTAATTATGAGTTTAATTTATAAACGATTATGACAAAACAACGATAAATCATTTATTTAGAAACATTCTAAAGCATAATCGGAAATAATTGAAAGAATATGGGATTATTTATGGTTTCATTTTAAGCTGTGAAGACCAATTAGAAAAAATTCTGAGTGAAATTCGTCATTGCGAGGAGGAACGACGAAGCAATCTTCCAACGATTAATATAACCCTAGTATTAAGATTGCTTTGTCGGCAAAAAAGCCTCCTCGCAATGACGGATTAACCTTTAGTTTATTATTTGAAACTTTCCCCCACAAAAAAAGTCCCGATTTGCATCGGGACTTTTTACGATTTATGTGTTCGAGTTTTCTTAAGCTACTTTTACATTTACCGCGTTTAGGCCTTTTCTACCTTCTTCTACATCGTAGTTTACGGTATCATTCTCGCGAATGTTGTCGATTAAGCCTGAAGCATGAACAAAAATTTCGGCATCGCCATTAGATGGAGTGATAAATCCGAAACCTTTAGTTTCATTAAAAAATTTTACTGTTCCTTGTTGCATTATATTGTATTTTAATTTGCT
Organism: Pedobacter jeongneungensis; assembly: GCF_039538295.1. Taxonomy (NCBI): domain Bacteria; kingdom Pseudomonadati; phylum Bacteroidota; class Sphingobacteriia; order Sphingobacteriales; family Sphingobacteriaceae; genus Pedobacter; species Pedobacter jeongneungensis. Next base: position 185,847 of record NZ_BAABBY010000007.1, read on the forward strand.
CCAAAGATAGAGTTAAATACCTATAAATCAATTTTTTATTTTTTATTATATAAATATTTGCTAAATATATTGACTATATGCCATTTAAGCGCTATTTAGCCGCCCGATTTAAGCCATCAATACTCGATGTATCGCCCGGTTTTATCAATAATGCCCGTTCAAAACAGGCCTTCGCCTCGGGTTTTCTGCCTGAAAAAAGCAAGGACCAGCCTAACATATGATTGCCGTCATAATCAAAAGGGTATAAAGCCACCACCTTTGCAAAATATTTAGATGCAGCGGCATATTGTTTTCGGTTGTATATGATGATGCCTGCCCAATAATTGGCTTGTGTATTTTGTGGGTCGATTTTAAGGATATTGTTGTATTGTTCCATCACTTTTTCCCAGCTGCTTAAAAGGGAAAGTGGCTTAATCAGACCAAATTTGGCTTCAACAGCATTAGGCCTGGCATTTATAGCCCTGGTATAATAATTTTGAGATGCGGTATAATTTTTCGCCAGATAATATAACCAGCCGATACGAAGATTGATTTCGTAATTATTTTCAGCATAAAACGGCATTACATCACTAATGGCTTCGGCGTAATTCTTTTTGCTTTCTTCATTGTAACTATTCTGAAAAGCTTTCTGCAAAGCCGCATTGTTTTGGGCACTTACCTCAAAAACAGATAAGCCAAGCATTGCAAATACGGTAAATCGCTTTAAAAATTCCATGTAATGCCTCCGTTTATTGAGTGTTGTAAATAGTTAAATTTAAAAATATTATCAGATTTACGTTCAAATGTATAATTCAAACCTAAAAGTAGGTGGTGTTTTAACAAAAAATAACAATTTCCGCCTGCTTTAAACTTCGTTTTATCAAAACCATTGTAAATATACAGGGCATCGGCTTCCGCGTAATTATATTGATTACCTAAGGTAACCACACCCTCCAACCAAAAATTATGAATGGGCTTAATGCCCAATAATTGCTGAAAAACGACATTATTGGCATCCAATACATTAACAATTGAAAAACGGCTGATGCTGTAAAAATTTAAGTTGCCTGATAAATACTTAACAAACCGCAAATTATACTGTCTTGTTTTTTCATCGCCAATTTGCGACATTACAAAATCTCCCTGTACATCGCTGCCGTTACCGGCATATTTAATTCCGCCCAAAACTGCATTATTCTGGTAAACCAAATGCCTCAAATTGGATCTCATATAATGATAGGCACCAATAAAGCTAATCCTTTTAAAAGGGGTATAATTAAGTTTGGCATAATAACCCGGCTGACTGATATTATCATTACGCACGGGCTGATTGTAATACGAAAATGAAGTTGATAAACTCCATTTATAATTTAACCGCATATCAACGAAGGCCCTTGAAAAAGATGAGTTTCCCCGCTCATAAATATTGGTAAACTTTATCCCGCTTTCTGCCCCTGCATCGGTTAATTTAAACGATCGAATCTGTTCTCCCTCAACCCAATTACTATCTAATTGAGAAGCCAGATAACCTGCATTTTCACCACGGTTTAAATAGGCATTGCATAGGTAAGCGTAATAAAGCGCGATTTGATTGTGTTTATCATGATCTAAAACTTTATTGTATTGTGCCAAAGCCTCTGTATAATTTTCGCGCACAAAAGAGGCATAAGCAATCCGTAAACGCAACAACGGAAAATCCTCTCCTTTATTTAGCGCATCTTTTCCAAACGAAACCAGTTTCTGCCATTCAGAAGCATTAAAAAGGGCCAAAGAAATGCTGTCTGTTTTCTGATAAGAATTTTGTGCTTTACCAACTGTTACCAAAACAATTAAAAGCAGCGTAGTTAAACCAAGTTTGTTTGCCATGTTACTTTTAACTTTTTGTTATTTTGTCCGAACTTCATTTCGCTTATTCCTGTGCTATCGAGACAGATTTCAGCGTTTAGAAAAATATGATGATGATTAAAAACCTGTTTTTTGGCTTCAACCTGAATGTTTAGCCCATCATTTTTGGGAATGATGATATTGGAGTAATTGTTGCGGCTGAAAATTAAAAACGGAGCTAAAAGATCCTGAAGCCAAAGCGAGGGTTTAAATCGCTCTATTTCTAAAGCATAATGATCTTCCACTTTGTGCGCAGAATAATCAATTTTGTAGGCTGCCTGATAAAAAAGGAAGAGGATCGATGTTCTGTCGCCATAAAACCTGGTAAAATAAAATATACTTACATTATTCACAAAATAAGCCACAGCCTGGTTTTCGCGACAATAAAAATAGGTTGCATTAATATCATCGGTAAATATTTCCCAGGTTTCCTTTTTGCCATTATCGCCTGTTACTACACAAATATAGCCTGGCTGAAAATGAAATGCATTTTTTAAATAAGGGTTAATTTCAGGTTTTTGAATGGTCTCCCCTTCTATGGGAATCTGGAAAGATTTTAAAACAGAATTGTTCTCAGAAGCGTAGTAAGCAAATGGATAGGCCAGGGTTTTAGAACCGATATAAGGTGTAGATTGAACCTGAAAGTGTAAGTGCGGTTCTGGCGAGCGACCGGAGTTGCCACAGAGGCCAATAATATTGCCCTGTTTTACTATATCGCCGGTTTTAACTTTTATGCTGTTCTTTTTTAAGTGCGAAACTTTGGTATATAAATATTCGGTATGTTTTATAACAATGGTATTGCCCCAGTTCTGCTGCAGGTTCACCTGTCCGATCACATTATCATCAATATGGCTGATTACTTCCTCAACAATCCCATCACCCGCAGCGAGAACAGGTTTATTAAAGCAATAATAATCTTCAGGCTTAATACCCGGCAGTTCGTAACTTTTATCATCAATATCTTTTAACACAAAATCTAATGCATGCTGCCAATCGCCTTTATGGGTAATTTTGCCATCATACCCCTGAGAAACTGTCCACGCGCCCATAAATGGCAAACTCAGGTTGACGAATTTAAAATCTTTAAGTCTTTCTTCACCATTTAAATACTGATAAAGATTGGTTTCGGGCGAGTAATTCTGAAATGCGGTGAGCTGTAATTTTCCAGGATTTTTCCTCAGTATAAAAAAGTATAGCAAACCGATGGTTACTAAACAGAATGGCATAGAGCATACGGGGAGATTGTAAATACCCAGCACCCGCGAAAGGCCATTTAAAACCAGAAAGGTAAAAGGCACGACAACAATTGCCCATCCATAGGAACGCCAGGACGGGATAAGAAAAAAGCCCCCGATAGCACAACTGGCCATCATAAAATTTGCACCAAGATAATAATTGCTTATTCCATCGGGATAGGTTCCGGTGAGGTGGTTAACTAAACATGCGGTAATAAAACCAACAATTAATAAGCTAAAGCCTATGCGGGAGTGTATCAAAACCCCGATGCTGATTAATATACCTGCTAACACATTATTTTGAAAAAGTACTGCACTTAGCGATCTAAAAAAAAGCAATGCATAACCAGGTATTTTCAAATGATCGAAAAAATAGCAAAGCTTTGTAAAATGAGAGGGGATACTGTTGTTTAGCTCAAACAGTAAGGAACTACTTTTCTGCACTAAACCCATGCCCGGGTAACCATTGGCGGCGATTAAAACCACCCAAAAGGTAATGATAAACGGAATGGAAAGTGGTGGCAATGCATATTTGCCTAAAAATGATGTCAGATTAACGCTCAACATTACACAAAGCAGGCAGGCGGCAGCCAACCAAAGCCAAAAAGCAAAGGTAAAATTGAAAAATGTACCAAAGCCAATGCCGAGTAAAAGTGAATTAAAGCTGTATAAACCTGATTTAACATCTTCTTTATAAAAACCTAAATTATTAACTAAAATCAACGATGCAATTACAGCAATCAATCCAGAAAGGCCCGCATTAAAATTGAACATAGAAACCACAAACAATACCGCACCCAAAATTTTATTCTGCGAAAAGAATAAAATAGCATAACTGTTTAATGCCGAGCTAAGGTAATATTGCAAGTGTTTTTTCAATTTTTGTTTTTAATCTTGATTATCAATCCTAATGTCCTCAATTAGCATTAGTTGTCAGGCTGAGCCTATCGAAGCCTCTCAAATTGTTAAATAAAACTTTTGCCCTTCGACAAGCTCAGGATGACATACCTTATTTGTTACCCTTAAGTTAATTATGTTGACAGAAGATTAATTACTTAAATAATCCGGTACTTCTTCCATCATTTCTAAATAGGCCAATGTTTCAGGTTTTCTGATCAGATGGCTTTTTCCCTGCATATCGATCAATACCACAGCTGGCCTCATATTAATAAACTGCATCCATTGCGTCATGTTATAGGCGCCAACTTTATGCACCACCACCTGGTCTCCACGTTCCAGTAACGGAAGTGTGATGCTCTCTCGTACTACATCAATGTTCATGCAAAGCGGACCGAACAAAACTGTTTCTTCGGTATATTGACCTGCTTCTTTAGCAACACTGATTTTATGATCGTACCAATTGGAGGTGAATAAAATATTAATTCCAAAGTCGACAATGGTTGCCCTCCTGCCATCGCTCAGGCGTTTATTGGCCAATACACTTCCGATCAGGTAACCTGCATCATCAATAAGCACCCTGCCACTTTCTAAAATTAAAAGCGGGAGTTCATCTGTAGCAAAACCGAAATTTAAAATGGTATTGGTAATGGCATCAGCAAAATCTTCTACAGAAGGAACAGTATCTACACCAGGCAAATAAGCACCTTTTAAGGTATTGGTTGAGGGGAAACCGCCGCCTAAATCTAAATATTGAACCGGGTTTTGAAGCTCTGTTTTACAGCGTATGGCCAAATCGCAGAGTTTGGTTGCGGCCACCGAATAAGCCGCAGTTGATAGCATAAAGGTACCAATGTGGCAATGCAGGCCAATTAACTCTAAATGATCTGCCGCAACAATTTTGTTGATCGCCGTCCAGGCCTGGCCATTCTCATAATTAAAGCCAAAGCGGTCCCAAGTGGGGTAAACACCAGTATCGAAATTAACCCTGATGGCCACTTTTGCGGTTTTATTGATGCGTTTACAGATCTCGATTAAGAGGTATAGTTCATCATAATGATCGATATGTATGAGTGAATGATTTTCTATGGCGAAGATTAAATCGGCCTCTTTTTTATCTGGTCCGTTAAAGATAATCTGGTTACCAGCCACGCCGTTTCCCAATGCCTTATGGTATTCGAAGCCCGAAACCACTTCTGCCCAGCTTCCCTCCTGATGAAAAATCTTACAAACCGCGTTCAGGTAATTGGTTTTATAGCTCCATGCAAACTGAACTTTTGGATAACGCGTTTTAAACGAACGAACTGCAGCCTGATAATTGCGCCTGATCTGCTTTTCTGATAAAACAAAAACCGGCGAACCATAATCAGCCACCAAACTTTTAACCGGAACACCATCAATTACCTCAACGGGATCGAAATCGGTGCGTGTACCAAACTTGTTCATTAGCCCGGTATTCATTTTCTTTATGGTTGGTCGTTCGTATTTTTGTTTCATTGTTTTAGCGTTAGTTTTTGTAGTATCGAGTAATGAGTATTAAGTATCAAGTAGTGAGTATCAGCTATCAAGATTAAATTGATGCGGGATTAGTCGCCTTATACCTTACACCCTAAACCATACACCTTTCTCACAGTTCTCCAAAGGCCGATAGCTTCTGAAATTCTTCTACATCTACAATATTATCCCAGGCGTAACGAATAAACATTTTACCTGATTTATAATCTTTCATTTCTTGTACGGGATTACCTAAGGCTAAATCTACCAAAGCTTTGGGTTGATTCTGACCAGCGGCTGCTGTTAAATATACCCATGCAGGAAAGCGCGGATTTACTTCCATAATGTACAGGGTTCCGTTATCGTCCATCATAATTTCGAGCTCGAAACCGCCTCTCCATCCGATTGCTTTTGCAAAATCTTTGGCCAGGGTGATCAATTTTTCATCTTCAATCGTAATCCCCGCCCAGGCCTTACCTTTTTCGGTGATGTAAAGTTTCCGCATGGGGATTACGCTGATGGCATTCCCTTTTCCATCGCCTAAACCCGCAATATTAATTTCGGTTCCCTTTATAAATTTTTGCAGGATAACGGGCAAACCCCATTTGGCATGCAGTTTATGAAAGGCTTTATGTGCATCGGTAATATTCAGTGCGGTGTGTGCTTCATAAAATTTACCTTTCACCATTAATGGAAATCCGAATTTATTGGCGATGTTATCAATCTCCGAAGCTGTAAAAATCACTTCGTCAGCAGGTACATTAAACTGATTTTTCTTTCCAAACTCACCAAGGTTAACTTTTTCTCTTTGAGCCAGCTGCTGATGTGTGGGCAAAAAGGTATAGATTCCCATTTGGAGCAAATCAGGTTCTATTTTTATAAAATTATATAGTTCGGCATCAAAATTCGGGATCAATACGTCAATCTTTTCAATTTCCTGAATTTCTTTTATACGTTCTTTTAATGCACCGGTTCCGGCAGTTGGGTAAGGAATACGGTAGGTTTTATCTACCTGATCTCTTAAATAAATTGCCGGTTCCAAAGTTTCGTAAGCTAAACCGATAATCCGCAAATTTTCTCCAAAGCCAGCACGCAATGCCCGTATAACCGCCAGCCCGGGGCCGGGATTATCGTTTGCATTTAAACCTGTAACCGCTATGTTAAGGTTTTTGCCTTTATTCAGATCCTGAGAAACGTACATGATTAGCTTTTCTTTTTTGGGTTACAAATCTAACAGATTCGCTTCCTTTAACTGTAACATATAATCATCCCAATCCCTTTCGAGCTGGTTTGGTTCTACTTCATACTGGTCCAGTATTTTCTTTTTGATTTCCGCCTCACTCCCGCCCGATTTCATATAACCTAAAATTTCGGCAGCAATAGCATTACTGGTAAATGAATCGCCTGTGGCAGGATTGAAAATAAACCCGTTTTCACTGGTAGCAATATTCGCTTTTAACTTCATATTCCTTTTTGTTGATTGATGAAACCGCTATATGCATCGCCGATTGGCAATTCTGCATGGTTGAGGTGCACTTTTCTGTTGTGTATCGATTTTATTTTGCCCAGTGCTGCAATAAAGCTCCGGTGAACACGCGCAAACTGATCATCAGGCAACTTCTCTAAAACTTTTTTCATCGTCATCAACGTTAAAACAGGTTTATCGATATTGGTAAGATAAATCTTAAGGTAATCGCCCATACTTTCGATGTATTCGATATCACGAAGCAAAATTTTGATCATTTTATACTCCGAATACACATAAATACTTTCATCGCTGGTATTTTCCTGGGTAGCATTTTTGTATTTATGATAATCGACAGCTTTTTCTACCGCAGCGGTAAAACGTTGAAAATCGATGGGTTTCAGCAGATAATCTATGGCCTGTAACTCATAACTTTCGAAGGCATAATTACGGTAGGCCGTGGTAAAAATAATCATCGGTGAGTTTACCAGGCTCCGTACGAGTTCTACACCGGTAATATCGGGCATGTTAACGTCAACAAAAAGCAGGTCGACAGGGGTTTGCTTCAGGTATTCGGCACCCGAAAGGGCATCTTCGAAAACCTGTACCAACTGAAGATCAGGGAAGCGCGATACATACGTTTTGATGAGCTCTAGTGCCAATGGCTCATCATCAATAGCTACACATTTTAAGGCCATAGTAATCTGTTAATTTAGCAATCTACACAAAGTTTAACGGTAAACATGCCGCCGGTATTTTCTATATCAAGGCGGTGCTTTTGGGGATAAAGGTGCGATAACCTTTGGCGGGTGTTCGCAATACCAATTCCCGAACGTTCTAAATTAGACTTGTGGTTATAAATTTTATTCTGGCATGAAAAGTCAATTCTTTCGGTATCAATGCTCAAATTGATATTGATTACCGTTTTTTCTTTTTTAGTTACACCATATTTAAAAGCATTTTCGATGAAAGTCATGAAAATGAGCGGTGCAATTTTTTTCCCATCGGGTTTGCCCTGCACATTAAAATTGATCTCTGCATCAGCACCCAGCCTTAAACGTTGCAGCTCGATATAATCGCGTACACAATCGATTTCATCCTTCAGCATCACAAAATCCTGTGTTACATCATCTGTTACGTAGCGCATAATGTTAGATAACTTCATGATACTTTCAGAAGTATGCTCACTGTTAATCACCGATTGGGTATAAATATTATTGAGGGTATTAAACAGGAAGTGGGGATTGATCTGCGCCTTGAGGAAAGAGAGTTCGGCAGTAGCTTTTTCGGCTTCAGCTTTTACCACTTTCGATTCGGCCGTTTGCCAGCGCTGTACGGTACTGGTAGCAATACTCAACCCCATAATCATAAAAAAAATAAAAAGACTGATTACATCGATATTCATGGGTTGGTGCAGTTCCAGAATCCCGTTGGGCTTTTTTAAATTTGGATCCTGCATCCTTAAATCCTCATTCGGCAGCGGACCAAAAGGCATTTCTACATTAGGGCCAACATCAGGATCTTTCCCAGGCTGTAACGATTGATTTAAACCTTTAGGCTGTGTATTGGGCGGACCATTTAATGCAGCCATTACACTTTTGTTGTGCCCGAGTAAATTATCATAGGGTTGTGCATAATACACAAAACTAAAGAGCAATAACACCACTGCAATATAAATTACATGCCGTTTTTTAAACATTAAACGTGGCACTAAAACCAATGCGTTGAAATAAAACATAAGCACGTAAGTACCACAGAAAAGCCAGTAATAAGGAGATGCAAGCAACAAAAAACTACTTTGCCCCGATTGTTCGTTATTGATGAACAACAGTGGAAAAGTGAGAAATAAAAGCCAACCTGCCACGTGGATGATGAAGGTTGGGGTTTTAAATTGCTGCATGCTACAAATTAATGATATTTTTTCTGGCTATCTGATCAAAAATGAATGCTAAATTTAATTATAAACCAGACTTTCGTGCTGCTCGTAATTTACAATCAGGTTTTCTGTAACTTTAACCATCAGGGTTTCATTTTCTTTGCCCTTATAACTTAAAATCATTAAATCACCTATCATTTCGTGCAATATTAACTTAGGACTGGTATAGGTAATGGAAACGACGTGAGCACCCTTGTTTAAAAGATCTGAACTGCAAAGGTGTAATTCGGCCCAATCAAAAAGCATCGGACGGTCTTCAAGATCATTTAGCACAGGCATTTTATGATTTAAAGCAGCAATGCTGTTTATAATGGCGTATTGAAGCTTCTGATGTAAGGTACTGGCTTTTCCGTTGGCCTGTTGCATCTGCGAAAAAGTGTGGAGGTGATGATCTAAACTATATATTTTTGATTTTTTTTGAAATTCTTTGTAGGTATCGTGGAATATCCGCCTTTCAAAATCGGTTCTGCACATGAAATTGAAATATTGTTTTACGCTGAGGTTGATGTGAGCTAAAGCCATAATATTCGGTTTTGGTTGCTGATTCAAATATGGAACAATAAAAAAATTTAATTTATAAAGTATCGGTAAACACTGATTATCAATCGGTAAATAGCGAAACTAAATCTCGATTATGAAAAACGGATGAATATTGCTTTGCGTATGAGAAAGGGACCTGAGAAGCAAAGATTTAAGGTATTTTAACAAATAGGACTGTCATTCTGAACGCTGTGAAGAGCCTCTGCACAATGAAATACAGAACCTGAACAAATTAATGCATTTGCTTCACTAGCATTGCATCCGCGGCAAAAAAATATAACGCGATGGTCTGTGGGATACAGGCCATGGATTAAGAAAGGCCCTTCGACTACCCTCAGGGTGACAAACGTTGAGATTTATCTGTTTCCATCTGTGGTAAAAAAGCATGATGATTTGTGGGGACACCAACCATGGGTTTCAATTTTTTAAAAACAGTTTAATTGCCAGCAGGTTATTACTATACAAAACATTTATAACCAAAATCTATAATAATATGGAAACGAGAAACAACCATGGCTTAATTCAGGCTTTGCTAGATTGCGCTTTAGCATGCGAACATTGTGCATCATCATGTTTAAAAGAAGAAGATATTAACATGATGATCGATTGCATTAAACTGGATCGGGATTGCGCCGATATCTGCACGCAGGCAGCAAGGTTACTACAGCGCGATTCGGTTATAGCGCATCAATATCTATTGCTCTGTGAAGAAATATGCAGACTTTGTGCAGAAGAATGCGGTAAACACGACCACGAACATTGCAGACAGTGTGCAGTAGCCTGCGAAGAATGTGCTGAAGCCTGCCACGCCAACCACGAACCAATTAACCAGGACTAAAAAAAAGCCTCCCGATTTTAAATCGGGAAGCTTCCTCAAAAATTTATTCTAATTAATTATTGAGCAGGGAAACTGTAGTTATATGAACCTTGCTCGCCAACACCAGAGATACTTACCATGTTGTTTCTGCCTAATGGCAATGCTTTTTGAACATCAGCCACAGAATTTACCGGTTGTCCGTTTACTTTGGTGATGATTAAACCTTTTTCTACACCAATGTTATCAAAAGCTTTTCCGGTGGTAACAGAAGTTACTACCACACCACTGTTAATGCCATATTTCGATTTCTGTGCCTGGCTGGCAGGAGCAAAAGTTGCACCCAATTTACCTACCTCAACACTTTTGCTTGCTGCGTTATTAGCCGTTAAACCTACGCTGGCTTCGCCTTTAAGGGTTACAGTATAATCTTTTAAAGCACCATCACGCAATACCGTTAATTTAACTTTATCGCCAGGGTTTAAACGGCCCACTCTTTCCTGAAGATCAGGTGAATCATTGATTACCACACCATCAACTTTTTTGATTACGTCGCCTGATTTAATACCTGCCGCAGCAGCACCGCCACCAGCAACCACATCATTTACATATAAACCACTAATTTCGTTGGTTTTAATGCCTTCAGGTTTTTCTTCACCACTTAATGGCACAAAGTTAACACCAATATAACCACGTTTAACTGAGCCGTATTTCATAAAATCGTCAACAATTTTACGGGCTAAATTAACCGGGATTGCAAATCCATAACCCTGGTTATAACCGCTTTGCGAAGCAATTGCAGAGTTAATACCTACAAGTTCTCCATTTGCATTTACCAAAGCACCACCGCTGTTACCCGGGTTAATGGCCGCATCTGTCTGGATAAATGATTCGATACTGGTATTAGCCGGACGATCTGGTCTTTTACCCGTACGCTGATATTCGCGGTATTCTTCTTCAGTAATTTCATTGCCTTGTTGCTCGCGACCAATAATACCGATGCTACGGTTTTTAGCGCTTACAATACCAGCAGTTACGGTTGTATTTAAATCTAAAGGGAAACCAACGGCCAAAACCCACTCTCCTACCTGTACATTATCAGAGTTACCCATTTTCACCACAGGTAAACCTGTTGCATTTACTTTTATTAAAGCTAAATCTGTATTCGGATCTCGACCGATTACTTTTGCCTCTACCTTACGTCTGTCGGTTAATACCACTTCCACTTTTTCCGCATTTTCTACGACGTGGTTGTTGGTAACGATATAACCATCCTGACTGATAATTACACCAGATCCTGACGCTGCCCTGGGCTGACGCTGCATCTGACGGCCACCGCCACCGAAGAAATCTTCCATCATGTCAAAAGGAGAAGAAGAACCCTGACCTTTTGATGCGGCGTAAGTTGTTTTAATGTGAACCACACCTGGTGCAACTGCCGCTGCTGCCTGTGTAAAATCGGTAGCACCTGCTGATGTTACTTTTAACGGATTATTGGCGAAATACAAGTTCTGTTTTTCAGTAATGGTACTGCCAGTTTGGTTACGCTCAAATAGTTTGTAACCTCCAATTGCTGCTGCCCCACCTATAAAAGCAGCTAACACGGTAATTCCTAGTATTTTTTTCATGTGTTTGTATATATTTTTTTTAAAGCCATGAAATTATAAGCCAGTTTGCTAGCTAATTGTTTAGCTTATAATGTTCATTTGTTAAATGTTATTGTTTGCAGGAGCGTCTTCACTTTGATTTAAGCAGGATGCTCCGGCAGTTTTTATCTGCTCAAATTTTCTTTAGTAAGTTTATTCAAATTTAATACCATATAAACGATATTTGTATCCTCAAAGCACTTAGTTTTGTGTTAAAAAATGTTAAATTAAAAAACACAATCCGCTTAATACCTTTTGCAACTCAAATATTGCATTAAAAAATGAAGCTTTCATGAAAATTAATTTTTATAAATACCAGGGCGCAGGCAACGATTTTATTTTAATAGACCACACCGCAAGTCCGTTAAAAAATATTGACAATCAATTAGTTGAACAATTATGCCATAGAAGATTTGGCATTGGTGCCGATGGATTAATGTTCATTACAAAGCATGAGGATTATGATTTTGAGATGCATTATCTTAATGCTGACGGCAAATTGGGCAGCATGTGCGGAAACGGCGGAAGGTGCATTGTGGCCTTTGCCAAACAACTCGGTATTATTGATCGCGAAACCAACTTTTTGGCAGTAGACGGGCCTCATTATGCCAGAATTTCAGAAAATGGCGAATGGGTTGATTTGCAAATGATTGATGTAGATAACATTACCAGAGATGGCGAAGCTTATATACTCAATACAGGCTCGCCACATTATGTTGCTTTACACAGTGATTTAAAAGACCTTGATGTTTTTCATGAAGGGAAAAGTATCCGTTATAATGCAACTTATGCAGAAAAAGGGATAAATGTAAATTTTGTAGAAGATAAAGGCGATCATCTGTTTGTGCGCACTTACGAGCGTGGCGTTGAAGATGAAACTTATGCCTGTGGCACAGGCGTAACAGCAGTTGCCATGGCTATTGCAAAACATAAAAACCAGACCGGCCACATTAAAACCGACATTAAAGTTTTGGGTGGCGATATTAAAATAGAATTCGATTACGACGGCCAAGCATTTACCAATGTATTTTTATGCGGACCAGCAAAACTGGTTTTTGAAGGAGAAGTAGAATAATCTTTTTATAAGCCTCGTGGGTTTTTGCAACCTGCGGGATTTAGTTGTGACCTCTCGTGTAAAATATACACCATCCACGCCTTTTGTTTGCTAAAATAAACAGGATTAATCGTTTAAAAAATGGTTTATAACAACCAGTTTTAACACCATTTAACATCTGTCGCAAGATATTTACACATTCATTTCGGGCGAGAAATACAACGTAAAAAGCTAAAAAACAGCATTTTAAAGCAAAAAGATCATGTTTTGAAGCTCAAAATAAATCAATCGATTGATTAAATGACAGAATTTGGACAGATTTATTTTTTTTTAGGCTCTATTTTTGGGCAATTATCAGCGGAAATCGAAGTCCCTAAATTTTGACTACGCTCTTAATTCCGGAAATTTAAATTTATACACACACAGAAATAGTCCATGAGAAAAGTAACAACTCTCTTTTTTAGCATGAGCATGGGTATGCTCTTAGCATCCTGCGGAAACAACGATGCTGCTAAAAAAGCCGCAGCTGCAGCAGCAGCTGGTCCACAAGCTTACCCGGTTTTTACCGTAAATACACAAAACACCACTTTAGATTCTGATTATCCGGCAACGATTGAAGGTATCCAAAATATCGACATCCGTCCGAAAGTAGATGGCTTTATTGAAAAGATTTTTGTAGATGAGGGTGCGGTAGTTAAAAAAGGCCAGTTACTTTTCACCATTAATGCACCCCAATACGAGCAGCAGGTACGTACAGCAAGAGCGGCCATCAGCAGTGCAGAAGCTGATGTAAATGCAGCTCAGTTAACCGTAAACAAAACCAGGCCGTTGGTAGAAAAAGACATCATCAGCAAATACGATCTTGATGCTGCCCAGTTAACATTGCAAAGCAGGAAAGCAGCTTTGGCACAGGCAAAAGCCGAATTGGTAAATGCGCAGGTAAATCTGGGTTATACGTCAGTTAAAAGCCCGGTTGATGGTGTGGTTGGCAGTATTCCTTTCAGAAACGGAAGTTTGGTAAGCAGTACCAGCACACAACCATTAACAACAGTTTCTAATACTTCAAAGGTTTATGCTTACTTCTCTTTAAATGAGAAACAACTTCTGGATTTTTCTAAAACCTATAAAGGAAATACATTGGCCGAGCAGATGAAAAACATCCCTGCAGTAAGCCTGGTACTTGCCGATGGAACAATTTATGCGCAGAATGGTAAAATCGAATCCATCAACGGACAGATTAACACCAGTACTGGTTCTGCAAGTTTAAGGGCAACTTTCCCCAACCCTACTTCTTTACTAAAAAATGGTGCAAGTGCTTCGGTAAGGATTCCACAACACATTGATAATGCAATTTTAGTCCCTCAAAAATCAACAATCGATCTACAGGGAAAGAAATTCGTTTATGTTTTGGGCGATTCTGCTAAAACCATCAACACTGAAATTCAGGTGATGGATCTGGCCAAAGGCAAATTCTATGTAGTAACTAAAGGATTGAAAGCTGGCGATAAAGTTGTTCTTGAAGGTTTTCAATCGTTAAAAGACGGAACGAAAATCAAGCCTGAAGAAAAAAGTGCCGATTCAGTTTATGCTGACATCAAGAAATAACAATATAATCTTGCCAATCACACTCTATTGTAGTGTAATCAATATTAATTATGTTTAAGAAATTTATAGAAAGACCGGTTTTATCAACGGTTATATCCATCATCATCGTAATACTCGGTGTTTTAGGTTTAGCTACGTTGCCGGTTTCACAATATCCTGAAATTGCGCCACCAACGGTGCAGGTTTCTACTTCATACCAGGGGGCCAATGCCGATGTGGTAATGAACAGCGTTGTTGTTCCGCTGGAAGAGCAGATAAATGGTGTGGAAGACATGACCTACATGACTTCTACCGCAAGTAACGATGGTACTGCAACCATTACGGTAAACTTTAAACTGGGTACCAACCCCGATTTAGCAGCGGTAAATGTACAGAACAGGGTTGCCCGTGCTACCAGTTTATTACCTGCAGAGGTAACCAAATCGGGGGTAATTACGGCTAAAAGACAGGCGAGTAACGTACTGATTTTTGGTTTATACAGCGACGATCCTTCTTACGACCAGAAATTTTTGCAGAACTACGCAAACATCAACATCATTCCACAGATTAAACGTATTAATGGTGTAGGTGATGCAAGTGCATTCGGAACGTTAGATTATACCATGCGTATCTGGTTAAAACCTGATGTAATGGCAACTTACGGTTTGGTGCCGAATGACATTAACGTAGCGCTTGCTGATCAGAACGTGGAGGCTGCTCCGGGTCAGTTTGGAGAGCTTGGCGATCAGGCATTTCAATACACCTTAAAATATACGGGCAGGTTAAAAGATGAGGCTCAATTTGGCAACATCATTATCCGCACTACTGATAACGGCCAGATTTTGCGTTTAAAAGATATTGCAAGGATCGAATTAGGTGCACAGAGTTATGCCAGTTCAGTTAAATTTAACGGAAAACAGGCTTTAGGTATCGCGATTAACCAAACGGCAGGTTCGAATGCAAAAGAAGTAATCGAAAACTCGATCAAAACCCTGGATGAAGCTCAAAAATCTTTCCCAAAAGGCGTTCACTACTCAACTTTGGTTAACGTAAACGACTTTTTGGATGCATCAATTGAAAAAGTGCTTCACACCTTAATTGAAGCATTTATTTTGGTGTTCTTAGTGGTATTTATCTTCTTACAGGATTTCCGTTCAACCCTGATCCCGGCAATCAGCGTGCCGGTGGCCATTATAGGAACGTTCTTCTTCCTGAGTTTATTTGGATTTACCATCAACTTACTAACCTTATTTGCCCTCGTACTGGCCATTGGTATTGTGGTGGATGATGCGATTGTGGTAGTTGAGGCCGTGCACGCCAAGCTGGATGAAGGTTATACCGACGCCAGAAAAGCAACTATTGATGCGATGGATGATATTAGCGGTGCAATTATTTCGATCACTTTGGTAATGGCGGCGGTATTTATCCCGGTGAGTTTTATCTCCGGATCATCAGGTGTATTTTACAAACAATTTGGTTTAACACTGGCTATTTCGATTATTTTATCGGCCATTAACGCCTTAACTTTAAGTCCGGCATTATGTGCTTTATTCTTAAAACCTCACAAAGAAGAACACGAAAAATCTAAAAACTTTTTAAACCGTTTTTACGATGCTTTCAACACTTCATTTGATGCGGTAACCGGGAAATACAAAAAATCAGTAGGCTTCCTGTCCCGTAAAAAATGGATTGTTGGTCTGGCCATTGCTTTCTTTGCTGTTGTGTTGGTTTGGACGATGAATACCACACCAAAAGGTTTCGTACCGAATGAGGATTTGGGAACCATCATGAGTGATATCTCATTACCAGCAGGAACTTCGCAAGAGGAAACCAGTATTGTAATTGCAAAAATCGACAGTATTGCACACAAAATACCTGAAATCAAAAATACTTTGAGGGTTGTGGGCCGTAGTATGATTAGTGGTTCGGGTAGTTCGTATGGGATGGTAATTTCGCGTTTAACCCCTTGGGATGAACGTAAAGGCCGTGATGTAAAAACAATTATCGGCGAACTATTTGCCAAAACAGCAGGCATTAAAGGCGCTAAAATTATTTTCTTTGCGCCGCCAACCATTCAGGGTTTTGGTACCAGCGGTGGTTTTGAGTTTCAGTTGCAGGATAAAACCGGTGGCGATATTAAAAAATTCAACGAAATTGGAAACGGATTTTTAGCGGCATTGAGTAAACGTCCGGAGATTCAATATGCTTCTACCTCTTTTAACCCGAATTTTCCGCAATATCAGATTGATGTTAATGTGGCAAAGGTTAAACAGGCCGGCTTAACCGTTAGTGATGTTTTAGGTGTAATGCAGGGCTACTATGGTGGTGTTTATGCCTCAAACTTTAATAAATTCGGTAAACAGTTCAGGGTAATGTTTCAGGCAGATGCCCAGTACCGTGCAAACGAACAAACCTTAACGCGTATTTTTGTGAGGAATTCGTCGGGCGGTATGGCTCCGGTTTCAGAGTTTATTACTTTAACCAAAGTGTACGGACCGCAGGCTATTTCGCGTTTCAACTTGTTTACTTCAATTTCGGTAACAGGTAACCCTAATCCGGGGTATAGCTCTGGTGATGCCCTGAAAGCTGTTCAGGAAGAAGCGGCTAAAAACCTTCCGGCAGGATATGGATATGAATTTTCAGGTTTATCACGTGAAGAGATGGCCGGCGGAAGTCAAACCGTTTTCATCTTTTTACTTTGCGTAATCTTTGTTTATTTCTTACTTGCTGCACAGTATGAGAGTTATATTTTACCATTAGCCGTTTTATTCTCGCTACCGGTTGGTTTGGCAGGTGTATTCGTTTTCGATAAGATTTTCGGGGTGGATAACAACATTTATACGCAGATTACCCTGATCATGCTTGTGGGACTACTAGCCAAGAACGCCATTTTGATTGTAGAATATGCGGTGGATAGAAGAAGAAAAGGCATGAGTATTGCCAATGCAGCAATTGATGGTGCAACCGCACGTTTACGTCCGATTTTGATGACTTCTTTTGCTTTTATCTTGGGATTATTGCCATTGATGTTATCTTCAGGTGTTGGTGCCGCAGGTAATACCTCAATTGGTACAGGTGCAGTTGGCGGTATGTTAATTGGTACAATATTCGGGGTTTTCGTAATCCCTGCCCTCTTTATCATATTCCAATCCTTACAGGAGCGCATCAGTAATAAATCACCTTTTAACGAAGGCATCGATCATGAACAAACGCCGGAGGAATATGAATTGGCTACTGCGAACAGCAAACATTAATATTAAGAAAATGAAATTTAGATATAAGCACCCCGTTTTAATCGGTTTAGCCATCGTTACCCTGAGTGCCTGCGTAACTAAAAAATACGAACGCCCCCAGGTAACAAGCGAAGGTTTATACCGCGATAACAATACAACGGATACCAATACAATAGCAAATGTACAATGGAAAACCTTGTTTTCTGATACCACTTTGCAATCGTTGATCCAGCAAGGGATAAATGAAAATTTAGACCTGAAACAGGCAATTGAGCGGATTAAAATTGCAGAAGCTACTTTAATACAGAGCCGTGGTGCGTTGTTGCCCAGCTTACAGGCCGATGTTAACGTAACCGATAATAAGGCATCTGCTGCTGCACAGAATTTTCCGGCAGGGATAAACATTAATTTAGAAACCCAAACCTATAAAGCACAGCTAAGCACCAGCTGGGAAGCTGATATCTGGGGAAAATTAACCAGCGCAAAACGCAGCGCATATGCTACTTTATTACAAAGTGATGCTGCAAAAAGAGCTGTGCAAACCCAACTGATTGCCACCATTGCCAATAATTATTATACTTTACTGGCCCTTGATAAACAACTGGCCATTACCGAGGAAACCATTAAGGTGCGTACAAAGGATGTGGAAACCATGCGTGAGTTAAAACAGGGAGCGGTAGTAAATGGAGCAGCAGTTGTACAAAGTGAAGCCAATTTATACGCAGCACAGGTAACCTTACCTGATTTAAAAAGAAGCATTAAAGAAGCCGAAAATGCATTAAGCGTATTGGTTGCAAAAGCACCGAATGCGATTAATCGCACCACGCTGGATCAGCAAACACCATATGCTAATTTACAAACCGGGGTTTCTGCACAATTGTTGCAAAACCGTCCGGATGTTATAGCTGCAGAATTTGGTTTCAGGGCTGCTTTCGAAAATACCAATGTAGCCAAAGCCTATTTTTACCCGGCTTTAACCATTACCGCAGCAGGTGGTTTATCGAGTTTGCAATTAAGCGATTTCTTCAGCAAATCGATCTTCTATAATTTAGTAGGCGGTTTAACCCAGCCTATTTTTGCAAAAGGTGCCAATAAAGCACGTTTAAAAACTGCAGAAGCCAATCAGCAGATTGCTTTTTATAATTTCCAGCAAACACTTTTAACCGGTGGACAGGAAGTATCAAATGCTTTATATGCTTATCAAACGGCTGCAGAAAAGGAAGAAACAAGAACAAAACAGATTGCCTCGTTAACCAAAGCAGTTGATTTTACCAAAGAATTATTACGTTACAGCTCGGCAACAAACTATACTGATGTGTTAACTTCAGAGCAAAGTTTGCTAAGTGCACAATTAAGCGGGATTAACGATAGATTACAGAAACTGCAATCGGTAGTAAACCTGTACCGTGCATTAGGCGGTGGCTGGAAATAAACAATAATTAACAAGCACATTTAAAGGCATCCTGATTTTTCAGGATGCCTTTTTTGGTAGTGATCTAAAATGAAAATGATCACCATTAGGGTGTAATTATTTTTGTCCACGGAAACACAGATTAACACGGAGTTTTTTTTTGTCATCCTGAGCATAGTGAAAAATCTTTAAAACGAGATTTATTATCCTGAGGGGTAATTTATTGTATAAAATCAGAATAAATGACAGATGTATAAGAAGCTAAATCCCTTCAAAGTATCGTCATTTCGACTGAAGCACACCGATTTTTCATCGGTAGCGCAATGGAGAAATCTTTAAATTAACTTCAATAACTTGATGAACAGATCTCTCCCCGCCTATTCAGAGGACATTCGTTATTTTTTGCCACGGAAATACAGATGAACACGGAGATTTTTTTTGTCATCCTGAGCGCAGCGAAGGATCTTTAAAACGAGATTTATTATCCTGAGGAGTAATTTATTGTATAAAATCAGAATAAATGACAGATGTATAAGAAGCTAAATCCCTTCAAAGTATCGTCATTTCGACTGAAGCTCACCGATTTTTCAACGGTAGCGCAATGGAGAAATCTTTAACTTTAATAACTTGATGAACAGATCTCTCTCCGCCTATTCAGAGGACATTCGTTATTTTTTGCCACGAAAACACAGATTAACACGGAGAATGTTTTTGTCATCCTGAGCGCAGCGAAGGATCTTTAAAATGCGAAAATCTCTCAATTTAACGGATCCATTCAAAAGTTTCAATGAAACCTTCCTGCCATGCGCAGCACCAAATCATTGTGGCAATGAAACCTTCCTGCCGTGCGCAGCGCCAAATCATTGTGGCAATAAAACCTTCCCGCTATGCGCGGCACCAAATCATTGGAAATAGCAGTAATCATGTAATTTCACCTGTAATATGAAGCAGAAAGGCAGATTCAATAAATAGCTGATGTTATAAATTTACAATAACCCAAAACCTTATTTATCAGCTGTTATCATTTTAAATCTGCAGGTAAACTTTAATTTATATTTCCAGCAATGAATAAAAAAAGATTTTAACTAAAACCCTAGCCACTAAACTTTTATTTGTATTTTGGCTGCACCAAACAATTTTATGCGTCTCTCAAAACTTTTAGCCCTGTTTGCGGGCTTATTTTTCTTTAATAATATCTACGCTCAAACTTATGTGGTTACCAGCAATGCCGATAGTGGCCCTGGAACATTGAGAGAAGGTTTAACACAGGCAGCTGCCGTTAATAGAACGACTACTTTTACCATCAATTTTAATTTACCCGGCAGCCCCGGCGATAATGCCAACCGCACAATCAGGCTGCGTTCTGCTTTACCTGTAGTATCATCTAATGTAATTATCGATGGCACCTCACAAGCCGCCTGGCCTGCACTCGGCGTTTCGGGAGCGAAAGTTATCCTGGAGCCAGAATATACCAACACAACCTTTTCGGGGCTGGTTATCGGCCAGTATGCCACAACACTGGTCCAAACAACCGGTGTAGAAATTTATGGTCTGTACATCCGTAATTTCGCAACCATTACCAACCTTCAAAACGTAAATATGGGGCAGGGATCGGGTATTGTGCTCGATTACCGTGCAAATAATATCACCATCGGGGCACCCGGAAAAGGAAACGTAATCGGCGGCAATATCAATGGTATTGTTGTTCAGAACAGTTCTTTTTTCAGTACGGCGATAAATACCAAAATAAAGATCCAATCCAATTTAATCGGGGTAATTTATGATGGTATTACACCTAACACCAACGTAACGGGTATTTCGGCCAGTCTTTACGATTGCGGACTGGATGTTGGGGGAGATAATGCCGGCGAGGGCAACGTAATTGCTGCTAACCGCATTAATGTTGATATTACCCGTTCCTCTTACTCCACCACTGCAAGATTCGATATTAATGTAATCAATAACAAAATCGGTGTAGATTATACCGGCAAAAAGGATTTCCACGAATTACCAATCTTCCTTTCTTCATCCTCTTTAGAAATTGCAGGTTTAAAGGTTAACGCGGTAAATACTGCACTTTACGTGCGCAATAACATTATCGGCGGGAACAGGACAACTGGCGTCTCAATCACCAATTCTGATTTCATTTTAACGGGTAACGCAATTGGTACCGATGCTGCCGGAGCTGTAACAATGGGTAATGGGATAGGCATAAAAATAGAATCAGGCGCAGGCGGCACCATCGGAGGGGCAACTCCAGCCGAAGCCAATTTAATTGCCAACAATAATTTCGGGGTTGAAACGGTGTCGTCAAGGCCGGTAAAAATTATCAGGAACAGTTTCTTTTGCAACAGAACATTTGGGATCGGAAAAACCTTAACCATTCTTCAACCGTATATTCAGATCCTTAAAAAAAGAAGTGATTATGTTTCGGGGCGGGCCACACCAAACTCCGAAGTCGAATTATTTTATACCGTAAACTGTCAGGGTATTTGCGAAGGCAAAACCTATATTGCCACCGTGCAGGCAGGTAGCGATGGCAGATGGGAATATAACGGAAGCCTTTCCGGAATGGTAACTGCAACCGCCAGTTTGTTAAATGCCACCACCTCTCCTTTTTCTACCGCAGAGTTATTGCCAAACGAAGCCATAGTAGAACCCGTAACCTGCAGCGCCAACGGATCAATCACCATCCCTGAGCCCCGTGAAGGTTTTACCTTTAGCTGGGTAAAAATAGAAACTGATGGTAGCCGTGTACCTAAAGGGAATACGCAAAGCATTACCAATTTAGAAGTTGGTACTTACGAAGTAACCGTTGATGACGGATGTAAAGCTTTTCCAACGGTATTTATCATCAAGGATCAAAAGTTAACCAAGCCAACTATCCTACCTGTTAATCCGGTTTGCGGACAACTTTCTTTTACCTATACCGCAGAGGTTTTAAGAGGTAAGGGGGTATTGAAATACAAGTGGACCAATACCGCAACGAATACCGTAGTGAGTAATGCCAACCCAGCCAATTTACCAGAAGGCACTTATTTTGTAACCGTATCGGATGAAGCAAACTGTTCGCTTGATTCTGATCCGATTACAGTTAAAAGGAAACCACAGATCATTATTACCAGTACAATTTCCCCCAAACATGCCACTTGCGGGAGCCAGAATGGTGCAATTACCGGCTTAAAAATTACTGATTTTACTGGCAAGGTAACCTATAAATGGTATGCTGGAATAGATCAGACCAAATTCACCCCAGATAATGTCATTTCTTCTGATCTTGACTTAATAAATGTAGAAGGCGGAGCTTACACCCTTGTTGCTTCCGATGAAGGACAATGCGGGGCCAGATCAGCTAATTTCTTTATCCCTACCGACAATACCATCCAGATCAGCGATGCCTCAATCAGAAAAAACGAAACCTGTAATAACAGCAATGGAGCTATTGGAGGAATTACCCTTACTGATGCAGATGGTTATGAGTGGATCGGGCCAGATGGAATTACCATTAAAAAAGGCACTTACTCTGCCGGCACATCCTTATTAATTGAAAACCTGAAAGCCGGTTCTTACAGGCTTTGGGCCAGCAACAGTAAATCTACCTGTCCACGGGTTCCAAGAGATTTCGTAATCACCGCAACACCACTTCCGGTTTATAACTTTTCACACCGCGAATCGCCAACAACCTGTGGGCTGATTAATGGAACCATCGATCTGGATTTTAGTTCTGCACTTCCATCCAGATATGAATGGAAAGATCAGGCTGGCAACATCGTTTTAAGTACCAGAACAACTACTTCTATTTCACTTAAAAATTTACCCGGGGGCGTTTACACCATGTATGCCTACGATGTTAACGGCTGCCCGCCCGTTATTATTGGCCCTTATACCATAGAGGTTACACCACTCCTTACCATCGTACCAAAAACCGGAACACCTGTTAAAGATGGTTGTACCCTGCAGAGAGGTTCGGTTACCGGAGTTGAAGTAATTGGCGGTGTACCGGGTTATACTTTTAAATGGATAAACGAGGCCGGCGAAGCCGTTCAGTTTACACAGGATTTAACCAAAGTTGGCGCAGGAACCTATCGTTTAGAGGTGAAAGACAAAACGGCCTGCGGTTACGCCATCAGCGAGCCATTTACCATTGTTGATGAGCCCTTTAAAATATTAACTCCGGTTATTAACGATCTCCGCGTTTGTTATGTTTCGGATATTGTATTACCTGTAATCGCTCCTGAAGAAGGAACTTATCAGTTATTCGAAAAAACAGACGATACCAAACCTTTTTTAGAAAGTACAGCAGGCATCTTTAAATTTAAAGTAGCCAAAACAGCCGATTATTTTGTGCGCAGAAAACTAGGTTCCTGTACCAGCGAATTTGCAAAAGTGCATGTAGAAGTAACGCACGATAACTTAGAAATCACCAACACCATGACGCCGAACGGCGATGGCATGAACGATGTATGGCAGGTGCGCGGATTGCCCGATTTTAAAGGAACCAACATTAAAGTTTATACCCGGGGTGGTCAGCTGGTGTACGAATCTATCGGCAATTACAACAAACCGTTTGATGGCCGTTTCAGGGATAAGGAATTACCTGCAGGCGTATATTATTATGTAATCGATTTGCGGGCCGAATGTAAACCATTAGGCGGAAGCATTACGCTTTTACGTTAAAACTGCCGGCTTGGGCAGGCTACCTGATAACGGTTGTTTAATAAAATACCCAGTACAATTTCGTGCGTACCATTATTTACCGAGCGTAAACCTGAAGTATTTACATCATAAGAATAGCTCAGGTTTACCAGCGAGGCCACATTAAAGCCTGCCAAAAGCGAAAAAGAATCATTGTTTCGGAAACTGCTGCCTACCCAGAATTTATCTTTATAGGCGAATTTCAGGTTGGCATCAAATGCGGCAGGGGCATTGGCCCAATAGGTAATCAATGCCGATGGAATCATTGCAATATCCTCATCCAGGAATATTTTGTAACCTGCAGTACCATAAAAAGTAGCGGCCTGGTAAGCATCAATTTTGATTTTATTGCCTACAACACTGCTTTTATTGCCAATAAGCTGTTTAGCCGAAATACCTGCAAAAAACCTCGGACTGTACAACCAAACACCGGCGCCAACATCAGGCCTGATTTTATTGTTATAATCAGCAGAAAACAATGGATCGCCGGATTCATCAGCAACAATGCCACGCACATCAACATTGATCGATTTAAACCCTCCGGATAAACCTAACGATAAATTAATTTCGTTGGTAAGGCCAAGGTGATAAGCATAAGTTACGCTCACGTTGGTTTGTCTGATCAGGCCTGCCTTATCCGTCATCGCTACCAAACCAATGCCATGGTGCGGCTCAGCAGCTGTGTAGTTATTTACATAACTCCTGCTCATGGGGTTTTCTCCGTTACCCGCAAAAGAATTTACATTGCTGCGCACAAAGTCTTCACCTATGGCGGTGCTTAAAGACAGGTATTGTGTACTTGGCGAACCCTCTAAACCGGTCCATTGCTTGCGCAAACCAATTTTTAAATCAGTATAGTTATCAATACCCGATAAAGCTGGGTTTAATAGAATGTTATTGAAAATATATTGGGTGCTTCTCGGAATTTCCTGCCCGTAGCCAGAAAAAAACAAACAAGTGAACACAGAGAGCGTGTAAAAAAATTTCATTTTAAGCGATAGTGATGCGTTAATTAACTGATAATAAAAGCTTATCAATCCTGCTGCTAAGATAATAAGTTGTTATCAATTATAAAGTATTAATATTTGCATCCCGGGCGGGGCATTTTACCCTCCTGATTAACATCTGCCGGTTAAACTACTGCCTTTCAGCTTTATTTTTATTACGCATAAAATTTCTCTATATTTTTTCTCCCAAAAACGGCCAGTTCTTTTGATGTAACCCCAAAATATTGTAAGTTTAAAGTTTTTTAAGCGCTTAGCTTACAAAAATTTTAAATCCATCAATGTTACGTGTAGATAGTTCTAAAGCCTGTAAAGTGGTGTACTCTTTGTGCAAACATGAGTACCTTGGCTATTTAATTGAACCTCACGTTGTTCAGCTAAATCCTCAGGGCGATTTTTCTTTTACCTACCAGAGGATTTTTACCCATACCGCAGAAGAATTTAATGCCTGCCTGAGTGAAATCGATTATAAGCTGATCAAGATTTTAGACGATATTGAGCAGGACTCGCTGATTAAAAAGTATTATAAAAAATTAATCAGGCCAACCGAGTTTTTCACTAAAGTTTTCGACGATAAGTTTTACGAAAACGTGCGCCCGAAAATTGAAAAGAAACTCGCCGAAGCCTTAGAAATTTTAAAGGTTAAAAACGAGCTCTATGTAATGGATAAAGATGGCTGGCCTGTAGAGCGTAAAATCGAACTTGCAGATGAACCTGCCTCTATTTTGTTCCATTTCCGAAGGAATGAAACTGAAACCCGTTATTTCCCGACCATTAAATACCAGAACCTGCGCATCGAATTTATGTTTAAAGAAGCGCAGATCATCAGCAACAAACCCGCCTGGTTATTACTGAATGATGTACTGTACTTTTTTGATCAGGATATTGAGGGCAAAAAACTCCAGCCTTTTCTAAACAAACGTTTTATTGCCATCCCCAAAACTACCGAAGCCACTTATTTCGAAAAGTTTGTTGCGCCACTGATCGAAAAACACCATGTGTATGCAGAGGGTTTCGAAATCAGAACCGAACAGTTTGAGGCAACACCGGTAATCAAGGTTTTATATGTGGATGGCGGTTTATCGCAGATCCAGTTATATTTTAAGTATGGCGAATATACTTTTCCGGTCGAAAATGCGCATAAAGTAACCGTACGTTTAGAAAAAACGGCCGATAATTATATTTTCCACCGGATAAAACGTTCGGCTGAATGGGAGAAAAAGCAGTTTAACCTGTTGCTTTCATTAGGACTTAAAAAAACAAGTTCTTTGTTCAGCAACCTCGAAGTAGGTGCAGCAGATGAAAACCCGAGTTATGCTGCCATTAACTGGGTAAATGAGCATATTGAGCTATTAGAGGCAGCAGGTTTTGAAATTGAACAGGCCACCGGACAGAAAAAATTTGTATTGGGTGCCAGTAAAATCGATCTCGAAGTTAAAGAAGGAAACGATTGGTTCGATATTCATGCTGTAGTATGGTTTGGCAAATACCAGATTCCTTTCCTTTCTTTAAAACAGCATATTTTACATAAAAAGCGTGAGTTTTTATTGCCAGATGGCGAAGTGGCCATTATCCCCGATAAATGGTTTACCCAATATGGCAGTCTGTTCAGTTTGGCAGAAGCCGGGCAAACGCTTAAATTAAAAAAACACCACATCGGTTTAATTAACGATCTGGCCGAAGATAGTTTGGCAAATGTTACGCTAGAACGTAAGCTTCAGCGCTTATCAGATTTTGAAGACATTGCCGATACGCAGATGCCCGTGCATTTTAAAGGCAGTTTACGCGATTATCAAAAGGCGGGCTATAACTGGTTTAGCTTTTTACGCGAATATAATTTTGGCGGTTGTTTAGCCGATGATATGGGTTTGGGTAAAACCATCCAGACTTTGGCCATGCTGCAAAAAGTGAAGGAAGATGATCAATTGTTGGACACACAAACCACATCGCTGATCATCATGCCTACCTCGTTAATTTATAACTGGTTAACAGAAGCGAAAAAGTTTACACCAAAGCTTAAAATTTTGGCGCACACTGGTACTAACCGGAATAAGGATGTGGCCAATTTTGCCAATTACGACATCATTATTACCACATACGGCGTAACTAGGGTGGATGTAGACGAACTGAAAAATTTCTATTTCAACTACATCATTCTCGACGAAAGTCAGAACATTAAAAACCCGGCATCTAAATCTTTTAAAGCCGTTAGAAGCTTAAAATCGAAACACAAACTGATTCTGAGCGGTACACCGGTAGAAAATTCAGTGAGCGATTTATGGTCGCAATTAACTTTCTTAAACCCGGGTTTATTGGGTACGCAGGCATTTTTCTACGAAGAATATGTGCAGGCGATCGAAAAGAAAAAGGACGAAGAAAAAGCGCGAAAACTGCAATCGATCATCAAACCATTTGTACTTCGCAGAACAAAAGAGCAGGTGGCCGCAGAGTTACCGCCAAAAACGGAGCAGGTAATTTATTGCGACATGAGCGAAGACCAGGCCGCTTATTACGAAAAGACAAAATCTGCCTACCGTAACGATTTATTGCAGAGTATGGATGATGGCACTTTTGCGCAAAAACAGGTTCAGCTTTTACAGGGCTTAACCGCTTTGCGCCAGCTGGCTAATCATCCCGTAATGATCGATGGCGAATATATTTCTGATTCGGGCAAATTTGAAAATGTAATCCACACTTTAGATAATGTGCTTAAAGGCGGTCATAAGGTTCTGGTATTTTCTCAGTTTGTAAAACACCTCGATATCTTTAAAAAACATTTTGAGGCGGAGAATATTCCTTTTGCTTATTTAGACGGTGCCACCCGCAACCGTGGCGAAATTGTTTCCGAATTTCAGCAGAATACAGATTTAAAGGTTTTCCTGATCTCCATAAAAGCCGGTGGTGTGGGGTTAAACTTAACACAAGCCGATTATGTTTTTATCCTCGATCCGTGGTGGAACCCCGCTGTAGAGCAGCAGGCCATCGACAGGACACACCGTATTGGCCAGGACAAAAAGGTTTTCATCTATAAATTCATTGCAAAGGATACCGTTGAAGAGAAAATCCTTGCCTTGCAGAACCGTAAAAAATCGCTCGCCAACTCATTGATTACCACAGAAGAAAGTTTCTTTAAATCGTTGAGTAAAGAGGATATCAGGGATATATTGAATTAAAATTGCCAAAGGCAATTGGTTAAATTAGTCATTAGCTTATTAGTTAGCAAAACGCCTGTAAGCAAGTTCAATTTTGACATAAATCTCCCACGTTCCTCACACCGATCCTTGCATAAAATGATCATCTCGGCAACTCTATAAAAGTAGCGTCATCTCGACTGAAGCAAAGCGAAATGGAGAGATCTACCTTGCATGAAAGATCCTGAAACAAGTTCAGGATGACGATTCGCTGGAATGATTACCTCCGGATAGATTTCTCGGCTGCGTTGCACTTCGCTCGAAATGACGGTTTGGAAAAAACTCCGCTGGAATAATCACCTTTTACAATTTAATTTTCTTTTCAAAACTCATTCCTTCTTAACTTGTTATACAATAGAACATAAATTCTACCATCATGACAAATCAAGATTTTAATACCGCAGTAAATAATGTTAAAGAAGCCTGGAAATACCCTGAATTGTTCGAAAATGTTTCAAAATCCGAGCGTTGGTTATCAGGAGCGGCTGGTACCTATTTATTATTTAAAGGCATTACCAGTATATTTTCACACCCGGTAATTGGTTTAACCGGTGCAGCTATAGGTGCAGGTTTATTATACCGCGGCATTACAGGTTACTGCCCGTTGCGCGATTTAGCCGAGCAGCGCAAAGAAGATATTGCCCCCGATGAAGTGATTATAAGTGAAACCTACGTTGTTGACGATTTGGGGTAAAATTTTAAATACTAAATTTCCATTTCTTAATAAACTGGTTAACTTTAAAAAGTTAAACCACAATTATGAACAAATACACACTATTATTTATTCCTGTTTTATTTGCGGGGCAAGTTATGGCACAAGATAAAAAACCAGATCCTGCCAAAGACCCCAAAACAACCGAGGTTTGGTCGCCTGTACCTAAAATTGTTACCCCAGGCAAATTACCTCAGGATGCACCTTCTGATGCAATTGTCCTTTTTAACGGCCGCAATTTAGATGCCTGGCACTCTGTTAAAGATCCGTCTAAGCCAGCTGCCTGGACAATAGACGATGGATTTTTCACAGTAAAAAAAGGTACAGGAAATATCGAAACCAATAAAAAATTTACCGATTACCAATTGCATATGGAATGGAAAATTCCTGAAAATATTTCTGGCGAAGGTCAGGCACGAGGTAACAGTGGCGTATTTTTAGCTTCAACCGGCGGTGGTGATGATGGTTACGAAATCCAGATCATGGATGCTTATAATAACAAAACCTATGTTAACGGACAAACCGGAAGTGTTTACAAACAAGCCATTCCATTAGCCAATGCCAATAAAAAACCAGGCGAATGGCAGTATTACGATATCATCTGGAATGCACCACGCTTTAACGAAGATGGAACAGTACAAAAACCGGCAAGCGTTACTTTGTTTCTAAATGGAGTGCTTTTACAAAATGGTTATGTTTTAAAAGGCGAAACCCGTTATATTGGTGCCCCTGAATACAAAAAGCATGGTCCCGCTTCGATTAAATTACAAGATCACGGCGACCCAAGTCCGGCCATTAGCTTTAGAAATATCTGGGTAAGAGAATTATAATTTCAACAAAACAACAATAAGGAACCTGCAGGCCAAAAGCTTGCAGGTTTTGTTTTATAAAATAATTTGACTGATAATTGTAGTTAACTCAAACGCTTTTAAAAAATGAAAAAAAAATTGCTCTCTTTGATTACCATTTTTCTTTTATTTTCCTGCAAACCTTCAGAAAAAGATTTAACTCAAATTGTTATAAAAAAGGCAGATGACGGCTTTATTGATCTGATGTTAAACATTGTAAGTAAAAAAGAAACGGATTCTACTGTAATTTTTAAAGCACAAGGGCTTGATCATACCGATACTGTTGGCCTCGAAATTTCATTGAAAAAGAATATTAAAGCTGGCATTGTAAATGGAGAAATGAAAAACACTTTTCTAGCCAATGGGATTTCATTCCAATCGATTGGTAAAGAGAGTGACAGACTTGTAACTGCTCTTACAAAGCTTTATAATTTGAAATCAAAAAATAAGATGCGCACAGATAAGATGACTTTTGAGGTAGCAAACCTAAATGAAACAGACGTAGATTATAATTCCGGGCAATATCGATTTAAAGCATTTCTACCAACAGATGATGATATTCCTGAACTTTTTGTAAATTTTGACTTCACCAATAAACTTATAGCTTTAAACGAAAAAGATCCCGAATACAGAACTGGTGTAATTAGTTATCTAACGAAAAAACAATAATGAACAAAGGCAGATTAGAAGCATTTAGCGATGGTGTTATTGCAATCATCATTACCATTATGGTTTTAGAGATTAAAGTTCCCGAACATGGCGAAACTTTGGCAACCTTAAAACCACTGATCCCTAAATTTATCAGCTATATCCTCAGTTTCATTTATGTTGGCATTTACTGGAATAACCACCATCATTTATTGCACGCAGTAAAAAAGGTAAACGGATCGATGCTTTGGGCCAACCTAAATTTTCTGTTCTGGCTTTCTTTATTTCCGGTTGCTGCCGGGTGGATGGGCGAGCATCATTTTGCTTTATGGCCGGTTATTATTTACGGCGCGGTACTCCTTCTTGCGGCAATTTCTTATACTTTACTCGTTATCGTAATTAAAAGAACCGAAGGGCAGCATTCGTTAGTGGTACATGCCATTGGTAACGATGCCAAAGGAAAATTCTCACTACTCTTCTATATTGCTGGCATCGGCTTAAGTTTTATCAATCCATGGATCGGTGTTGCACTTTATTTCCTGGTGGCCTGCATCTGGTTTATTCCTGACAGAAGAATAGAAAACGCCATGCGCGAGCAAGGTTTAATTGATGATAGTAAGTGAGCAATAATTCTTTGCGTTTTATTTGAAAATAAACATGCAGTAATACTTCTGAGAACCATCCAAAATTAATTTCTTATGGCGTTAGCCGAAAATAGCAATTCAAGCCTGGCCCCTTAGCCCCGATTGAAGTGAACATCCCGATTTTTCTTCGGGATAAAACGGAAAGCGGGAAGAAACCTAAATAGTAGCAGCAAGCTGCGCTTCAAATAAATTGACAAACTAAGCGGATTTTGGCATTAACCTGCCTGTAACACCTCCATATACAATTCACGATCAATCATTTCTGCACCTAAACTCATTAAATGATCATTCGGTAACTGACAGTCAATTAAATCGATATTCATTTTACTTAAAAAGATGAGTGCAGCTTTTGAGGCATTGCTTACATGGCTGAACATGCTTTCGCCACAGAACACGCGGTTAACTTTTAGCCCGTACAAGCCGCCAACCAATTGGTCTTCCAGCCAAACTTCTACACTGTGTGCAAAACCCTGCTGATGCAGATTGATGTAAGCCTGCTGCATTTCATTGGTAATCCACGTTCCATCCTGCCCTTTTCTTTCCGTTGTGGCACAATTCCGGATCACTTCTGCAAAAGCCTGGTTAAAAGTAATTTTAAAAACCTCGCCCTTTAAAATTTTCTTCATGCTTTTGCTGACCTTGATTTTAGCTGGATAAATGACGCAGCGTTCATGTGGCGAGTACCATAAAATAGGTTCACCCTCGCTAAACCATGGAAATATACCGTTTGAATAGGCAATTAACAGCCTTTCTACACTCAAATCGCCACCAATGGCCAATAAACCATCTTCTTCTGCCAAAGCTGGATCAGGGAAACCGGGGTGATCATCAGAGAGTTGAAAAAACATAGGCGAAAATAAGAAAGAAAACAAAGATTAAACCCTTGCGTTTTAAATAAGTCATACTGTTAAATTGTCCATTATGAACGCAAAAGATAATTTCTTAAAAGTAAAACATCTTTACAACCGGGCGGGCTTCGGAATTTCTTATACCGATTTACAGAAATTAAGCAAAAAAAACCTCGATAAAGTGGTTGATAACCTGCTTAAGGATTCTCAAAAAGACGATCCGATCAAATTAGTGAATGATTTTGAATCAAGACGGCAACTTTTGGTACAGGCGGGTTTATACGCTAAGAAAGACCTGACTGATGATGAAAAGAAAATGCGCCAGCAAATTGTGCGCGAGCAGAACGAAGTAAGCCGTGACCTCAACATTGCATTCATCAATCAGATGATCAATACCGATGCACCACTAAGGGAGAAAATGACGCTTTTTTGGCATGGGCATTTTGCCTGCCGAAGCAACAATCCTTTTTTTGCACAACAGCTAAACAACATTCAACGCAAAAATGCATTGGGCAGCTTTAAAACCCTGCTGGTTGAAGTTTCTAAGTCGCCGGCCATGTTGCAATACCTCAATAACCAGCAGAACAAGAAAGGCAAGCCAAATGAGAATTTCGCCCGCGAACTCATGGAGCTTTTCACCCTGGGTAGAGGTAATTATGCGGAACAGGATATTAAAGAATCTGCCCGTTCTTTTACCGGCTGGATGTACGATAAAGATGGTTCATTTATTTTCAGACAGAACCTTCACGATACCGGTACCAAAACTTTTTTCGGTAAAACCGGAAATTTTGAAGGCGAAAACATCATCGATATTATTTTAGAAAAACCCGAAACTTCACAATTTATCGCCAGAAAAGTGTATAAATTCTTTGTAAATGATAATCCCAACGAGGATCATGTTAAAGAACTGGCTGCACATTTCTACAATTCGAAATACGACATCGCTTCGATGATGAAAAAAATGTTTACCTCCGATTGGTTTTACAGTCCGGAAAATGTAGGCACAAAAATTAAATCACCGGCTGAATTTTTAGTAGGTTTAAGTCGCGAGTTTTATGTCACTTACAATAAACCACAGGTTTTAATCCAGTTACAGAGCAGTTTAGGTCAGTATTTATTTAATCCGCCAAATGTTGCGGGCTGGCCTGGCGGACAAAGCTGGATCGACAGCTCCTCGCTAATGTTAAGGATGCGCATTCCTTCGCTGGTTTTAAATGACGGGGAAATCGATTTCAGTGGTAAGGCCGATCCGGAAGATGAAGCCGTAATTGCTTTGAGCAGGGTGGCAACCACTAATGCCAATGCTAACAGCAAGCCGAAATCATACGTTAATGCAAATGCCGACTGGTCTAAATTTTTAAGCACTTTACCAAAGGGATTAACGCCATTAGAACTTACCCGGTTTTTACTACAGCCAAAATTAAACGATAAAATTACCACGATGGTTAGCGATAATAAAGGGTTGCGGAGTACAGCGGTAGAGATTACGAGTATGCCGGAGTATCAGCTTTGCTAGCATGGATAAACTAATTGAATATTAAATTTGAATAATTGTTAATGGTTTGATAGCTCATGGTTGATAGCTGATTCGGTAAACCCAAAACAATAAGTCAAAGAACCATGAATTATTACCCTTAAATATCGTGGCCATGAACCATCAACCAAAATACCATGAACCAAGTCAACCACCAAACTAAAACATTAGCAAAATGAACAGAAGAAACTTTTTAAGAAATACAGGATTTGTGGCAGCAGGTTCGCTATTTGTTCCGGCTTTTATGAAACCGCTCGAGGCCATGGCGCTTGATGAATTGAGTTTATACAAGAATCTGGTTGTGGTGCAGCTCTCTGGGGGAAACGATGGCTTGAATACGGTTATTCCTTTCGGAAATGACATTTACTATCAAAAAAGGAAAAGCATTGCCATTAAACCTGAGGAAGTAATTAAGCTGAATGATATGCAGGGTTTAAACCCGAACATGGCCGCACTGCAGGAAATACATGATCAGGGCTGGATGACCATTATTAATGATGTGGGTTACCCAAATCCTGATCGTTCACATTTCCGTTCGATGGATATCTGGCAAACTGGTAGCGATAGCAATCAATTCCTTTCTACGGGATGGATTGGCCGTTATTTAGATAGCAACTGCCAAACCTGCAAATTTCCTTATACGGCAATTGAAGTAGATGATTCGCTTTCTCTGGCCATGAAAGGACAAACTAAAAAAGGCATTGCCCTTAAAGACCCCGCAGCGTTGTTCCGCAATACCAACGATCCGTTTTTTAAAGCCATGTTGCAGAATGATAAAGAGCATCTGGACGAAGATAATCTCGGTTATTTATATAAAACGATGATCGAAACGTCTTCTTCTGCCAATTATATCCAGAATACCTCCAAAATTTATCAGTCTAAATCAACTTACCCTAACTCGGGTTTTGCCAACCAACTGAAAACCGTTTCTAAATTTATTTCTTCGGGATTAAAAACAAGGGTTTATTATGTTTCGCTAAGCGGTTTCGATACCCATGTAAACCAGATCGGTCAGCAAGGGAATTTGCTTAAACAATATAGCGAAGGCATAGCCGCTTTCTTAAAAGATCTTAAAACCAATAATAAATTAGATGATACCTTGGTAATTACCTTCTCCGAATTTGGCCGCAGGGTAGAACAAAATGCCAGTAACGGCACCGACCACGGAACGGCAAATAACATGTTTGTTTTCGGCGGAAAGTTAAAGAAACAAGGCATTTTCAATGCTGCACCAAACTTAAGTGATCTGGATACCGGCGATTTAAAATACCAGCTGGATTTCAGGCAGGTTTATGGTACCATTCTCGATAAATGGCTGGATGTTAATAATGCTGATATCCTGAATAAGAAATTTAATACACTCGATTTTATATAGAAAGGTCCGTCATCCCGAATGAAACGTAGTGAAATGCCCGCCTGCATCGGGCAGGGAGAGATCTGCCTCGATAGATCTCCCGACTTCGTTACTCTCCGCTCGAGATGACGGTGATTTCAAAGAAGTTATGCCTTACTTCCTCTTCAGCACATAAACGGGCCGGTTAGAATCCGTACCGGTTTGCTCGGTGTAAACACTCAACAGCTCGTAGCCATAGCCTTTCAACTTATTCACACAATCTAATGCTGAATTAAATTCGAGCTTTTTGTCATTATCGTCCCTGATGTACGTTTCGCTATAATCACCCACTTTCTGTCCATATTCAAAGGCAATCCATTGTTTATCGGCTAAAAAACTTTTTACTGCCCGTACCTGGATGTAATCTACATGGATATCAGTCAATTTTACTCCGTTAACATTTTGAGCTCTGGCATCAGATAGCCCAAAGCAGGCGGCGAGTACCGCTGCAAGAATTAATTTTTTCATGTTGTGTTTCTTTTGTGTGTAATTCTAAATTACAGAGAATCTATTAAGAATGCACATGTTATCTGTAACAAAAAGCAAATTCCTAAATCTTATCCTAAACAAACACAATGAACTTTTTAGGCAATATCATCTGGATTATTTTTGGCGGCATCTTCATTTTTTTCGAATACATTATCGGAGGTTTAATCCTTTGCCTTACCATTGTTGGTATTCCTTTTGGTATCCAATGTTTTAAATTCGCCATTGTGGGCCTTGCGCCTTTTGGGGTTAAAATAACCGATACTTCATCAAATACGGGCTGCCTTTCTACCGTTATGAACCTGATCTGGATTTTTTGTGGTGGTTTCTGGATCGCCTTAACGCATTTGTTTTTTGGCATCCTGCTTTGCATTACCATCATAGGCATTCCGTTCGGCCGCCAGCATTTTAAGCTGATGAACCTGGCCTTTACGCCTTTCGGGAAATCGATTTCTTAATTAATTGTTCCTTTATTTCGATCCCGAACATTCGGAAAGAAATCTGTAAACATTTTTTTTTGGAAAGCAGGGGCCTGTGTTTGTCGGATCTGGAAGTCCTGCCATCCGCTTTACCTCACTGCGTTCGGTGCCCGCTCCTTTCAGGTTTATTGAACTGTGGCCTGTTCCCATTAGCAAAAAACTTTGTACTTAGCCCCGATT
The DNA here is from genome assembly GCF_039538295.1 of Pedobacter jeongneungensis. Lineage (NCBI taxonomy): Bacteria > Pseudomonadati > Bacteroidota > Sphingobacteriia > Sphingobacteriales > Sphingobacteriaceae > Pedobacter > Pedobacter jeongneungensis. Next base: position 221,681 of record NZ_BAABBY010000007.1, read on the forward strand.
GAATGGATGCCCACGATATTTCATCGGAGCAGGAAGAAAAGCGGGACAGTTGAACCCGATGAGCACAACCCTTGCGCTCCAAAAACTATTGGATCAATCCTATTATTTTAGAATGCTCAATTGCTTCTTCACTATTGTTAAATAAGCAAGCCCTCACCCCTTTATCTTCTACTTTTTTAAGCAAAATCATGGTTTCTTCCGCTTTTTCACTGCGGATATTGCGGATATAAACCGCTTCGATGTTTTCGGGATATTTTTCTACTATGGAGCTGTAAATTTCAGGGTCCTGCTGCGAATTATCCCCAAAAAACACAAATTTCTGGTTCGGAAAGGCATCCAGAATGCGCATTACCCTTAATAATTTTCCTTCATGGCCGGTTTTGCCTGTTTTAATGAGATCTTTCCATCTTTTTAAGGTATTTAATAGAAAAGCGCCATCGGGCAACTTGTTAAACTTAAAAGTTTCGATCAGGTAATCGTACAAATTCCATTCGCTGCTGCTTACATAAAAAAAGGGATTTGGCTGCTCCGGATCAGTATGAGATAAGGCCAGCTGCTGGTAATGACTGGCTGCTGCAGGAAAAGTTTTCCGGGTATGCGGGTTTTTGATAAAAAGCTCCCTTAACCGTCTGCCAATGGTTGCCGAATGCGAAACCATAACGGTATCATCCACATCAGAAATGAAAGCATACTGCGTAATATGAGGCACATAAACTTTACCGTCGCCCACATTTAAAACCTTTCCATCAGCATTTAACGCTTCTACCTTTACATCGTGCCAGCCTGCCGGGATATTATGTTCTGCTTTCCATTCGAATTTAAAAAAGCCATCAGCTTCTGTTTTGTTATAAATCGTCTGATCAAAAAACTGCAGGCGCACCTCTGCAAAAGCATAGGGTTTTAAAATAAAAAGTTTCAGGAGATAAATGATATTTACAAAGATATTGTTGCTGTAAACCTGCTCTGTTTTTGCCTTATGCTTAAAAACATGACCATAAACAACCAAATTTTGCTCGTGACCATAACCATGATATACTTTTACACTAACAGATTTATTCATTGTTATTAAAACAGAGTTTATTAAAAGTTGTTTGTGAGGTAAACATAAGGTAACCAAAATGAAATTACTGTTCATCATCAATCCGGGCTCTGGAAGTCACGATATAAACTTAAAGGAAGTAATTTCTGCACATTTCGATGCAAAAAATACTGAAGTTGATCTGTTCGAATTGCCAAAAGACTGCTCTTTAGAAAAGATAAAGGCAAAAATTACCAGTTCGAAAGCCGACCGCGTGGTGGCAGTTGGCGGCGACGGAACATTAAAGCTTGTAGCCGAATGTTTATTGAATACCGAAACGCCTATCGGGATTATCCCGGCAGGATCGGCCAATGGAATGGCGAAAGAATTGGGCATACCTACTGATATTGAAGAGGCTTTGGCACTTTTGGATGAAGGCCGGTTGCAAAAAATTCATGTGGTTAAACTGAACGATGAAATCTGTATCCATTTATCCGACCTGGGTTTTAACGCCTATCTGGTAAAGAAATTTGATACCCTGCCAGAGCGCGGCATGTGGGGCTATGCAAAGGCTACCTGGCACGCCCTGTGGAACCATCGCCGCATGGAAGTGCAACTGAAACTTAAAGATGAAACGGTTACTTCGAAAGCGGCCATGGTAGCCATAGCCAATGCAACCATGTATGGCTCGGGATTAAAGATAAACCCCGATGGGAAACTGGACGATGAACTTTTTGAAGTGGTGCTGGTAAAAGATTATTCCTACCTCGAAATATTAAAGATATGGATCACAAAATTGCCTTTTAACCCCAAAAAAATTGAAGTTTTTCAAACAGCTGAGGTGAAAATTTCTTCTAAACATCAGGCGCATTTCCAGGTAGATGGAGAATATATTGGCAAAGTAAATACCGTTGAGGCAAAAATTTTACCGGCTGCCATAACCGTGGTTTTACCTGGCCAATCAGAATGAGGCACGGTGAATCCTGATTGTAAAATATAACCTGAAAAATTCGGCTATGAAACATACGCGGAATAGGATATCAAACCAGCGATCGCCTAGGCTTAAAATTTCGGGCAAATACATAATAAAACCAATGGAAAATACCCAAACCACTAAACGGAAGGGAAACTGAATGTAATAGGTGATAAAACCGAATTTTTTGAACAGAATTAAACCCAGTGCAGAAATAAAAAGCGACACAAATAGGGGCAACAGTAAAATTACTTTAGCCTGCGATAGTATCTGATCTGGAATTTCATTTAAATGTGTTAAAATCTGCCAAAATTGTTTGGCCAGCAAGGCAATGCTAATGATATCCAGCAAGGCAAAAAATCGAGTGGTGTTTTTCATTAATTTATTCTACTTACAGTATTTGGCCAAATAATCATCAGCTTTTTTACTGCCCATATATTTAACAAAGATAAAATCTTCGCAGGCACCCTGTTTATCGCCCTGCTTAATTTTTTTCAAACCCATTTTTATCCGGTCATCTAAATATTCATCATCAATGCCCAGTTGATTTTTAATGGCAATAATCTGAACTTCCTGTCCGGGTTTAGCCTGATCGATATTTTTATAAAAATTAATGACCGAATTAGTCAAAGCCTCTTCCGCCTGATAACTCCGGATGGCCTCCTGCATTTCTTCGCTCGATTTTCCCTCACAATTATATCCTGAAAGTACAAAATTAACCGGAGCTATAATCGAAACAGTGGTATCATAACCCGCCGGAACCTGCCATTTGCCACTACTCAACCGAACCAAACGTAATGCTTCTTCATCGAGGTCAGATAATATGCCTTTGGTTATTTTTGAAAAATAAACCTTTCCCTGTTCATCAAGCTTAAAACTTACATTTACCGTTCCCTGAACACAATTATCTTTAGAAAAGCGGGGATAAACGGTATTTTCTCTCAAAAAATTGACAAAACCATTTTTACCCGATTTAAACTGAACCTGGCCCATCGCCAGCGAACAGCAGAAAATTAAACAAAGGATGAACAGGTTTTTCATTGTACTAATTTACTAAAAAAAGCTGAAAGCATAAGGCTGAAAGACTAAAGCAGTTTAGCGCAGAAAACGCAAAGTTTTTAGTGGAGAAAAGAAGGTTTAATCAGCCAGTTAAATTCAGACCGTCATCTCGACTGAAGCGCAGCGGAATGGAGAGATCTGCTTCAATAAGATCTCTCGACTACGTTGCACTCCGCTCGAGATGACGATGTTGCGAGGCTAATTTAAAGGCTTATATCTTCCCAATGGTTTAAAATTTTGCACCGGAGGCACGGAAAACACAGATAAGCTCAGGCGGTTTGTCATCCTGAGCGGAGTCACAGGATCTTTGCGGTTACAAAAAAGTAGCTTTCAAAATTAAATTCGGATCGGGGCAGTTGGCCAGGTATTTTTCCCTTTCGCTAAACCTGCATACACCTGGGTAATCGCCTTTTAATCCATCCATATTTTCGATCAATTGAAAATGAAGATGTGGCGGCCAGTAGCCATTTTCTTCTTTAGCTCCTAGCTCGGCTATTTTAGTTCCACCAGGGATAAATTTACCTTCCTCAAGTCCGTTTAATGAGGAAAGACTTAAATGCCCGTATAAGGCATTAAATTTAAAACCGTCTATTTCGTAAGTTAGAATGATGGTAGCGCCATAATCGCCAAAGTTGTTGTTATTTGCAAAACTTTGAACAGTGGCATCGTAAAAATTGTAGACCGGTGTTCCTGCTGGTCCCCAGATATCTACGCCTAAATGTAACCTTCGCGGTTCTTCTCCGGTATCAAAATGTGCACTGCGCGAATAAATGGTGCGGTGCTCGTTGTAACCGCCAATGCCGTAACGGGCATTATTTTCTGTAAGTTTTTTATTTACCCAATCCGAAAACAGATCCGTATCATCCAGAATTTCGTCTGTTAATTCAGTATTGGCCACAGTAAAATCTAAAGCCAAAAGCCGATCGTATTTTACATCAAAATCGACAACTTTTTGGATGAATGATGCATTGGATTGAATAACCTGATCGAAAGTTTGCATCTGCAATTATTTAAAGATATAAACGAAGTTATAAATATAGTGTGACAATGCCCCTCCAATTACAAACAGGTGCCACAACTCGTGGCTGTGCATCCATCTGGAAAGTTGTTTATCTTTCGCATAATAATAGGTTCCGCCAATATAGAAAATGCCTCCTAAAAGCAGCCAGAAAATTGCACCGACAGGTAAAGTAACCAGCATTTTCTGTAGCAAAGGCACAATCAGGCAACCCATTAATATATAGATAGACAATGATATGGCTGTACTTTTTAATCGATTAAAGATTTTGAGCAAACAGCCTACAATAGCGATAATCCAGACAATGGCGAATAAACTCCAGCGCAACCAGCCATCAAAAACCAATAAGGCTGTTGGTGTGTAAGAACCTGCTATCATCAAATAAATGCAGCAGTGATCAAATTTCTGCCAAAAACGAACGCCATAATCGCTAGCCGGATAACCATGATACATGGCGCTTACCCCAAAAAGGATAAAAGTACCTATACTGTAAATCCAGGCTGCGGTAAATTCGATCGGTGTATGGCACTTCTGAAGCAATACATATCCTGCCGGAACCGCAATCAATGCCGGGATAAAGTGTGTGAAGAAATTAACGGGTTCCCTTAGTTTCCTCACAAAAAATTATTCGCTGTCTTCGTCTTTTTGCCTTGGTTCTTTTGCAATCTTATCAAAAAGATGATCCATACGCTCTACGTATTCATTGGTATCATCTACAAAGAAAGTAAGCTCTGGCACCACCCTTACCTGATGGCGGATACGGCTGCCCAGTTTATACCTGATCTCGCCCGAATGTGCATTTACGGTATTGATAGAAAGTGTGGTATTATTGGTATTAAAAAAGCTCAGGTACACCTTAGCCACGGCTAAATCGGGCGAAACCCTAACACGCGTAATGGTGACCAATGTATTTGGCAAAAATGCAGCACCCTCGCGCTGAAAAACCTGTGCCAACTCCTCTTGTAATACTCCTGCAAATTTCTGCTGACGTTTACTTTCCATAATGTTTATAATTATCGCCTTTACGATGAAACCTCGTAGGTTTTAAAAACCTGCGAGGTTTATTTTTGCACCGCAATGACGGATTTTATCTAATATAACAAATTACTATCATACGGGTATCTCGCCACGTGCGCAGCTTTAACCTTATCGTACAATAACGTTTTAAACTCTTCTAAGTTCTCTTTTTGGGTAGCCGAAATAAACAATACCGGCACTTTATCATGACTCATCCAGCTTTTCTTAAAGTCTTCTAAAGTAAGCTTTCCATCATCTTCTTCACTGTCAACCTCTGGCGAAACGTAGGCATCAATTTTGTTAAAAACCAAAATCATGTCTTTATCAATCGCGCCAATATCTTTCAGCGTTTCGTTAACCGTGTTAATCTGATCTTCGAAGTTAGGATGCGACACATCTACCACGTGGATCAGTAAATCGGCTTCGCGTACCTCATCTAAAGTAGATTTAAAACATTCTACCAAATGGTGAGGCAGTTTGCGGATAAATCCAACAGTATCAGAAAGCAGGAAAGGTAAATTTTCGATCACTACCTTGCGAACAGTCGTATCCAGGGTTGCAAATAACTTATTTTCAGCAAACACTTCCGATTTGGAAAGCATGTTCATAATGGTGGATTTCCCCACGTTGGTGTAACCAACCAAAGCCACCCTGATCAGCTGACCGCGGTTTTTACGCTGTGTTTCGTTCTGACGGTCGATATTTCTTAAACGCTCTTTTAACAGCGAAATTTTATTTAAAATAATACGCCTGTCACTCTCAATCTGGGTTTCACCCGGTCCGCGCATCCCGATACCACCTTTCTGGCGTTCAAGGTGCGTCCACATACCCGTTAAGCGGGGTAAAACATATTGTAATTGTGCCAGCTCTACCTGAGTTTTTGCCTGTGCCGTTTGGGCCCTGTTCGCAAAAATATCGAGGATCAGATTACTTCTGTCCAATACTTTCACACCAAGCTCGCGATCGATGTTGCGCAGTTGCGATGGCGATAGCTCGTCATCAAAAACCACCACATCAATTTCTTCTGATTTTACGTAGGCTTTAATTTCTTCGAGCTTACCTGTACCCACAAATGTAGCACGCTCTGGCTTTAACATTTTCTGTGTAAAAACCTTTTCAACCTTCCCGCCAGCTGTATCAACCAAAAAGGCCAGCTCATCTAAATATTCTTTTGTTTGGGCTTCTTTTTCGCCAGGTGTAACCACACCAACTAAAATTGCCCGTTCCTGCACAACGGCAGTATCATATAATTTTTGTTTTCCCATGTAATTGGTACAAAGATACGAAATTTGCGAACGACCTTTCAAACCTTATAGGTCTTTGAGACCTAGAAGGTTTTATAAGGCTAAATCTGCGCTACAAATTCCTTAATAGAAGCTCCCGGATTATCGGTCTTCATAAAATTTTCGCCGATTAAAAACCCGTTAAAGCCCGCAGCTTTTAGTTCCTTAATGGTCTGCGGATTACTAATTGCACTTTCCGAGATTTTTAAAAACTCATCAGGGATTTTATTCACCAGATCGAAAGAGGTTTGGATATTAACGGTAAAATCGGCCAGGTTTCTGTTGTTTACCCCAATGGCATCGAGGTTTGGAGAGATACTCCGTTCCAGCTCTTCGAGGTTATGTACTTCTAAAAGTACATTTAAGCCCAAATCTTTTGCAAATTTCCCAAAATCGTTGATTTGCTGCGGGGTTAATATCGACGCAATCAACAGAATAATATCAGCGCCCCAGGCTTTGGCTTCCAAGATCTGGTATTCGTCGATCATAAAATCTTTTCTTAGGATCGGGATGTTGTTTGCAGCCCTCGCAGCCAAAATATCGTCGGTTTTACCGCCAAAGAAATCTACATCCGTCAGTACCGAAAGTGCAGATGCACCTGCTGCATTGTAGGCCTGTGTAACTTCCGCAACATCAGCAATGCCATTAATTAAACCTTTTGAAGGCGAGCGACGTTTAAACTCAGCAATAATACCGGTACGATCGCTAGCCAGTAAGAAATCTTTAAAAATATAAGGCGTTCTTTTAAAATGCACCGAATGCTCTAAATCATTGATAGAAACGAGTGCTTTCGCTGCCGCGATTTCTTCTTTTTTACGTAATACGATTTTATCTAAAATATTCGCCCCTAAATCCCCTGAAGGGGACTTTTTCGTTCCATCGTTCATGTTATTTTGCATAGATTAATTTTAATTTAATTCTTGTTAACAGCATTTAGTCCCCCCTTAAGGGGGCTAGGGGGTTAAGCAGTCAACCAATTTTCCATCATCTGCTTGCCGTACTCAGTAAGTACGCTTTCGGGGTGGAACTGCACACCCCGCACATCCAATGTTTCGTGTCTTAACGCCATAATTTCACTTTTGTGATCTCTTGCTGTGATTTTTAAACACGAAGGAAAGTTCTCTTTACTCACCACCCAACTGTGGTAACGACCAACATTTATGGTTTGCGGACATTCCCAAAACAAAGGTTCATCGCCATCTACCACCGTTACCGGTGTGGCAATTCCGTGCATTGGCCTGCCTAAGTTTAGTAATGTGCCACCAAAAACTTCGGCAATGGCCTGCTGACCTAAACATACCCCAAAAATACTCTTGGTTGGCGCGTAAGTTCTGATGACATCCAATAACAAGCCTGCTTCTTCAGGAATGCCAGGTCCTGGTGAAAGCAAAATTTTATCGTATTTATCTACATCGGCTAAATCGAACTTGTCGTTTCTCCAAACTTCGGCCTCATAACCAACTTCGTTAATTAAATGCACCAAATTGTAGGTAAAACTGTCGTAGTTATCGATAACCAATACGGTTTTTTTATTTATATCTTCCATTATATATCTTTATTTACATCATCCATTTCACATTTTCCATCTTACATCAACCTAAATTCCTTCGGCCATCTCTACCGCTTTACGCAGTGCGGCAATTTTATTGTTTACCTCCTGCATTTCGGTTTCGGGTACCGAATCGGCAACAATACCGGCCCCTGCACGGTAATGCAGTTCGTTATTTTTGCTCATAAAGGTCCTGATCATAATGGCGTGGTTAAAATCTTCGTTAAAACCCATAAAACCAATCGCGCCGGCATAAAAATTTCTACCCAGCTTTTCGTTTTCGTCAATCAGCTGCATGGCTTTATATTTTGGTGCACCACTCAAAGTACCTGCCGGATAGGTATCGGCAACTACCTTAAAAGCGCTTACATTTTCCTGCAGGTGTCCGCTTACTTTGCTTACCAGGTGGATGAGGTGCGAATAATATTGTACCTCTTTAAAAGATTTCACCTCAACACGGTTACAGTGCCTGCTTAAATCGTTCCTGGCCAGGTCGACAAGCATAACGTGTTCCGCACTTTCTTTAGGGTCCTGCTCCAGTTTGCGGGCCTGTTCGGCATCTTCGATATCGTTTCCGCTACGTTTAAAGGTTCCGGCGATCGGGAAGATATTGGCTGAATTATTTTTGATGGTAATCTGCGCTTCCGGCGAAGAACCAAAAAGCTTAAAGTTCCCGTAATCGAAATAAAACAGATAAGGTGAAGGGTTGATGGAACGTAAACAGCGATATACATTAAATTCATCACCAGAAAAAGCTTGCTTAAATGCCCGCGAAGGTACAATCTGAAACACATCACCACGATAAATGTGCTTCTGTAATTTCGATACCAGATCCATAAAACCCTGATCGGTTAAATTAGACGATTCCTGTCCTCTTGTCTGGAATTTATATTCAGGATAATTTTTATTCTGGATCAGGTATTCCATTTTTTCCAGTCCGCCTTCTTCTTCGCCTTCGAAAGTATTTTTGAAAAGGGTAATTTCGTTTTTAAAGTGATCGATAGCGATGATGTAGCGGTACAAATGGTACTGCATTTCCGGAATCTCTTCGCCTTCGGGTGTTTCGGAAGTAAATTTAATATCTTCAAAATGCTGTACGGCGTTCCAGGTGAAGTAACCGAACAATCCGCTCGAAATAAACTTGATTTCAGGTAATTCGGTTTCTTTAAATTTATCTTTAAAATCCGCTATTTCATCAATCAGGTTTTTGCTTTCGGTAATTTCTACCGCTACATCAGGGAAATAGGTTTCCAGCCGCGATCCCTTTAAGATAATTCCGGCAACAGGATCGGCACAAACGAAACTCATTGAGTTTTCCCTGCTGTGGTAATCAGAACTTTCGAGTAAGATGCTGTTGGGGTACACATCCCGTAAACGTAAATAAATGCTCACTGGTGTAGTGGTATCGGCAAGCATTTTTTTGTAAGTCGTATTTATTTTATACATGATAAAGGTAAATGGTGTAAGCTATAGGGCTTAAGGTTTGCATTTCCGTGTTTTTTTAACAATAAAAAGCCCGGCGTGTGGTTCTACGCCGGGCTTTAATGGTTCTTTAATAAGGTTTAGGTTGATAAACTATATTTTTTTCATACGCAGCCAGCGCAATCCGTTTTCGAATTACTTTGCCAAAGCCATGTATGTATATTGTTGATCATGAGCCACAAAAATATAAAGAATTTTGAAAAAGCGAAATATTTATGAAAATAAGTTTAGTCCGGAGTCGGAAGTCTGAAATCATGAGCCTTAATTCCCGTGTCATCCTGAGCGTAGCGAGGGATCCTTTAAAGCCTGTGATCCTTCGCTTTCAGATGCTTCATTGCATTCAGCATGACAGCAACGAAAAAATCCCGCTCGGTTAAAGCAGGATTCTATATTTAATTCACCAGAAATATCCTGTTAAGAAACCCCAAAAAAAGATCTTCCGGGAACATCTTTAACCATTAACAAAATGGCCACGATAATCAGGATTAACGCTAAGCTGAAGAAAACGGCAATGGTTCGGTGTTTTGCTACGGCTTCGGTTACTTTTTTCGATTTAGCATTACCTACGGTAATCAAAATGATGGCAATAATCATCATCGAGGTATGCTCGGCCTTAAAATAACGACCAATGGCATCGCTCATTGGTAATTTTGTTAAAGGACTCAGGAAATACAGCACCAACCCGATCAAAAATTGAATATGTACACTAATCAGTGTAAATACATTCAGTTTGCGGTTACCTTCTGTGTAAGTTTTATTACCCAACCAGCCCGATAAAGCATTGATTACCGCAATAACCAATAGAATTAATACGATGTAGCGCCATCCGGAGTGCGCAGATTTTAAGATGTTGTACATTTTTATCAAATATGTTTAGTCAAAAATAGACATTAATTGTAAAAAATAGGATATTCAACCAAATGAAGGCTAATTTATATTAGTTTTAAACAAATTAAACCCTAAACTTATTATGAAGAAAATTTTACTCGCCATTGGGCTGGTAATTTCTACTACATTTCTGTTTGCACAGCAAACTACCTTCCCGGTTAATGGCTCTTTTGATACCCGACCCGGAATGTTTGCCTTCACCAATGCAACAATAGTAGTTAATGCCAATCAAACCCTTACCAATGCAACACTTTTAATTAAAGGACAAACCATACAGGGCGTTGGCGCCGGTTTAGCCGTACCAAAAGGTTATGTCGTGATCGATTTAAAAGGAAAATTTGTTTATCCTTCCTTAATTGACGCATTTACCAGCTATGGTCTTGCAGAGGCGCCAGCACAGCAACGTGGTTTTGGCGGTCAGCGCCAGTCTATTTTCGTATCAACCAAAAAAGGTGCTTATGGATGGAACGAATCGATCAGACCGGAAACTTATGTGAAAAACATTTTTTCTACCGACAGCAAAAAAGCTGACGAACTGCGTAAAGTGGGTTTCGGAAGCGTAAATGTAATTAGCCGCGATGGCATTGCCCGTGGTGTTTCGGCAGCGGTAACCTTAAATGAGGGTGCAGATAACAGTGTGATTTTGAAAGACCAGACCGCAGCAAATTATTCGTTTAACAAGGGAACATCATCAAACGATTATCCTACTTCGTTAATGGGTTCGATTGCTTTGTTGCGCCAAACCTATTACGATGCACAATGGTATGGTAAACAAAAAGAGGAGTACAATATCTCGCTTGATGAATTTGGTAAACAACAAACCATGCCACAAATTTTTGAGGTTGATGGATGGCAGAACATCCTCCGTGCCGATAAAATAGGTAAAGAATTCGGCAAGAAATACATCATCAAATCAACAGGTGATGAATACCAACGCATCAACGAAGTTAAGGCAACAGGTGCAAGCTTGATTATTCCTTTAACTTTCCCTAAAGCTTATGATGTAGAAGATCCTGCAGAAGCCAGGAACGTTAGTTTATCGCAGATGAAAGGCTGGGAGCTGGCGCCAACCAATCCGGCCAGTCTGGAAAAAGCAGGCGTTAAATTTGCCTTAACAGCTTTCGGATTAGAGAACAGCCGCGATTTCTGGACCAATATCCGCACGGCTATAGAAAACGGTTTAACCGAAAAACAAGCTTTACAATCGGTTACAGAAATCCCTGCCTCATTATTAGGCATCAGCGATAAGGTAGGCTCGCTGGAAAAAGGAAAAGTTGCCAACTTTTTGATCTCTTCGGATAATCTGTTCAAAAACGGGAACATCATTTTTGAAAACTGGGTGCAAGGCAAACGTTTTGTGGTCAACAAAATGGATGTGAGCGATGTACGCGGCACTTATAATTTAAACGTTGACGGTGTTGGTGCCCTCACCTTAAAAATTACCGGTACCAGTGGCGGATCAACCGCTGCGATTGAAAGAAGTGGTGCCGATAGCGTAAAAACAACCGCTACTTTTACCCGAAACGGCGATTGGATTAGCGTTAATTTCAACTTAAAGAAAAAACCTAAGGGCGATGTCCGTTTAAGCGGTTACATTACTTCGGCAAATCCGGTAACCATTAAAGGAGAATCGGCTTTGGCTGATGGTAGCACCGGAAAATTTACAGCTATCTACAAAGAAGCAGCAAAAGAAACACCTAAAAAAGACGAACCTAAAGCTGCTTTAGCCATGGGTCCGGTAATTTATCCTTTCTCTGCCTTTGGCAGTACCGAATTGCCTAAACAGGAAACGGTGCTGATTAAAAACGGTACGGTTTGGACGAACGAGAAAGACGGCATCCTTCAAAATGCTGATGTACTTTTAGAAAACGGAAAGATCAAAGCCGTTGGCAAAAACCTTTCGGCAAGCGGTGCAAAAGTAATCGATGCTACGGGTAAACACATTACGGCGGGAATTATTGACGAACACTCGCACATTGCAGGTGCTGGTGGTATTAACGAGGGGGCACAATCGGTTTCGGCCGAGGTACGTGTGGCCGATATCATCAACTCCGAAGATGTAAATATTTACCGTCAGCTGGCGGGTGGGGTTACCACTTCACATATTTTACACGGTTCGGCTAACCCAATCGGCGGACAGTCGCAACTGATCAAATTACGTTGGGGTAAATCGCCCGAAGAGTTGAAATTTGCTGGTGCCGATGGTTTCATCAAATTTGCATTGGGTGAAAATGTTAAACAAAGTAACTTCGGTACGGGCGCCCGTTTCCCGGTTACACGTATGGGGGTTGAGCAAACCTTTGTTGATGAATTTACCCGGGCAAAAGAATACCAAAAAGCATTATCGGTAAAAGGTAACAGTGTACGTAAAGACCTTGAACTGGATGCCATTGTAGAAATTTTGAACAACAAACGTTTCATTACCTGCCACTCTTATGTACAAAGCGAGATCAACATGTTGATCCATGTTGCCGATAGCTTAGGCTTCAAAATCAACACCTTTACACACATTTTAGAAGGTTATAAAGTAGCCGATAAAATGAAAGCACATGGCATTGCAGGTTCTACCTTCTCTGATTGGTGGGCTTATAAAAACGAAGTTGCCGAGGCGATCCCTTACAACGGGAAAATTATGCATAATGTGGGCATTACCACTGCTTTCAACTCCGATGATGCTGAAATGGCCCGTCACCTAAACCAGGAAGCCGGAAAATCAGTTTTATACGGTAACGTTCCGGAAGAAGACGCTTTGAAGTTTGTAACGCTTAATCCCGCCAGGATGCTGCACATTGATGATAAAGTGGGCAGTTTAAAGGCAGGTAAAGATGCCGATGTGGTGATCTGGACAGCTAATCCGCTTTCTATTTATGCCAGGGCTGAGAAAACATTTGTAGATGGTGTGGCTTACTGGGATATCGATAAAGATGCTCAAATTATCAAAGCACAACAGGTAGAGAAAGCCCGTTTAATCCAAAAAATGTTAGAGAGCAAAAGCAAAGGTGGCCGCATGCAACGCCCGATGGGTGATGCCCCGCGCCTGTACAATTGCGAAACTTTAGAAAACTATTCAGCAGAATTAAACGAGAAAGAACATGCACACTAAAAGATATATTTTAAGTCTGGCTTTATCGGCAACAAGCTTGCTGTGTTTTGCACAGGCAAACATTTCGCCAGCTAAAAAACAGAGTAAAACCATTGCCATTACAGGTGCAACGGTACATGTGGGCAACGGAACCGTGATTGAAAACGGAACCATTCTTTTTGGCAACGGTAAAATTATTTCGGTTACGGCCAACGGGCAGGTACCACAGGATGATGTAGTGCGCATTGTAGCCACAGGCAAACACATTTATCCGGGTTTTATTGCGGCAACCACCAACCTGGGTTTAACAGAAATTGAAGCGGTAAAAGCCACGTTGGATTTTCAGGAAATAGGCGATTTTAATTCGCATATCCGTTCTATCGTGGCTTACAATACCGATTCGAAAGTTCCGGCTACATTACGCAGCAATGGCGTATTAATGGCACAGCCAACCCCACAGGGCGGCACCGTTTCGGGCAGTTCATCAGTGGTTCAGCTCGATGCCTGGAACTGGGAAGATGCAGCAATTAAAACAGATGATGCCATGCATGTTACCTGGCCGGTTATCCCGCGTTTCAGGGGCGGTTTTGGTGGTTTCGGCCGTCAGCAGGCATCGCCCGAGGCTTTGGCCGAAAGAACACAGGCTGCCATTGCGCAGTTAACTTCTTTCTTTGCCGAGGCGAAGGCTTATTCAGAAATCAGCAAACCTGAGGTAATTAATACCCGTTTCGAAGCGATGAAAAAGGTATTCGCCGGTAATGAGAAATTATTTATTGCGGCCGATAGTCAGAAGGATATCGTTGCGGCCGTTAATTTCGCTAAGAAATTCGGCATTACCCCGGTAATTACAGGCGCAGATGAAGCTTATCTGGTAATCGATTTCCTTAAAGACAACAACATTACTTTGGTGGTGAAACAGCCTCATGCTTTGCCGAATAACAATGATGATGATGTAAACATGCCCTATAAAAATGCCGCGGTATTGGCCAATGCGGGTTTAAACGTCGTGCTGAGTATTGATGGTTACTGGCAACAACGCAACCTGCCTTTTATGGCCGGTACGGTTACAGCCTGGGGACTGGATAAAGAAAAAGCATTATCAACCATTACCCTAAACGCAGCAAAAGCGATGGGTGTTGATAAAACCACCGGAAGTATTGAAACGGGCAAAGATGCAACATTTTTTATCTCTGCCGGCGATGCTTTGGATATGCGCACCAATAAAGTAGAACAGGCTTTTATTCAGGGAAGAGACATCAACCTGGATAACCTGCACAAACAATTAGATAAAAAATTCAGCGATAAATATACTGCTGAGAAGAAATAACCCTTGGGGTTAACTGGTTAATTGTTTGAATTGGTTAATTGATGCGAAACGCCTAATTGTTGCATTGCTTGATTGTTAAATTGTTAACTGAAAACTGCCATAATGGTTAATCGGTTAACTTTTTACCCTTCGACTACGCTCAGTGGGTTAATTGTGAATAGCGAACCGTTCAATTGCCTAACTATAACATTGTTAAATTGCTTACCGCAAATGGCCAACTGAAAACTGTTATGCATGGTTAACTGTAAAAGCGTAAAAATGAGAAACGGCCGGTATTAGTTTATCGGCCGTTTTTTGTCTTATATGATTTGTTTATTAATGAATAATTAACCAAACGTTCCTACGGAACGAAAACGCCAATTAAAAATTGGCTACCCGGCATACGTCCCGATGGGACGATATAAGACACCTTAGATTGGTCCACGCCGAAGTTATAAACTATAATATTAACAGATCGTCCCATCGCGACGAATCCCAGGTGAAAAAAAAATTTTATGTATGCAGGCTCGTATCCGCCTTTCATGATACAAGTCCGTCGGTATGCTTCCATTTAATCCATATTTAGTATTTCAAGCGCTTCTTTACTAAATTTTAAATAGACCACAGATACCTTTGTTCCTATTGCGTAACGCGAATAATCTTCTGGTTTTACCCTGATTCTTATTTTTTCATTTTTAGCAGGCCCGGCAAAAGTAAGGTATTCTGCATGTTCTGTTTTATCGCGGTTAATTACCACACTAATCAATTTGTTTTTACCCTCTTCTCTATCTTTTTTCCAATTGGCGCTATCGTAGCTCATTAACAGCCAGGCAAAGCAATAGCAAAAACCATAAATGGCAAAGCCGGCACCTACAAACAAAATATAATCGTAGTATTTAAAATCTGCAAAATGATGTTTCAACAGTAGCGCCGTAAATGCCATCAATAAAAATACACTTCCTCCTAACACCATCGGGAGCACCTTCTTAAATCCTTTTTCCTGAATTTCTATGTGCTTTAAATCTGCTTCGTTTAAAGGAATATTTTCTTCTAACTGTATTTCCATGTGTTTCGTCTATCGGTGGCGTGTTTCCACCCACCGAAATAGATTTGTTATCTACATTTGCGCCGGTGGCGTTCCGTCCTTTTTATGCCTTGCCCCTAAAGGAATCACAGTCCTGCCATTTTCATAATCCCTTACAAACTTTTCATTTGTGCTTTCCCAGATTTTAATTAAACGGTCAAGTTTAAAAAATGATGTTTTAAGCTCCATTATCAAGGTTGGTATGGCATTGTTAAATCCTTTTCGTTCGGCTATAACTACTCTTGGCTGGTCTTTATGCTGTTTAAAGTTTTCAATATGTTTCTGAAACAGTTCCAGGTCATCCTTCGATACACCATAAGGTTTAAGTTTATCTTTTAAGGCATTAATTCGGCTATAAATATGTTCCAATGTAGGGATTAATTGTTGATCAGTTAATCGTTCTAAGCTCCAGGCAGATATTTTAAGCTCATCAAATAATATGGTATTATTAGTTTCCAGCGCATGGATCTGCGCCAAACCGGAGTATTTAACCGCACAGTTAATGGCCGCATCTGCAGTTTGATATTTGGTTGCTGTTACCCCGGTGCTTTTAATACCAGCACTGTTTATGGCCGAATTAATACTGTGTACATCTTCCTCTATATCAGTAACAATTTTACTAAATACAGACTGCTCAGACCAGATCGACTTGTTCGCATTCAATACCTGAAGTGTTACATTGGCCATTGTTAAATAATTCTCTTCTTTTTGTGTCATTGTTTTTCGTTTTTAATAGATTATTACTAAATGATTTTCCTTTATTCAATGCGTTGTTAAGCAAGCCTGTTCCATCGATCTATTCCACTATCCTTTGCGAAACCGCCAGTATCAATTGCGCTATGTTCACTATCGAGTGCGCACCTGCCACTATCCTATGCGAAGCCGTCAGTATCAATTGCGCGATGATCACTATCAAGTGCGCACCTGCCACTATCTTATGCGAAGCCGCTAGTATCAGGTGCGCTATGTTCACTATCAAGTGCGTACCTTACAGTATCCTTTGCGAAGCCGTCAGTATCAATTGCGCTATGTCCACTATCAAGTGCGCACCTGCCACTATCCTATGCGAAGCCGCCAGTATTGATTGCGCTATATTCATTATCAAGTGCGCACCTTCCACTATCCTATGCGAAGCCGCCAGTATTGATTTCTACCCCTCCACCATCGATTGCGATCCTGACAGCATCAAATGCAGCCCCTTACGCATGCGATTTGTAGCTGCAACTACAGATTAATCTGCAGAGCGCATTAAAAAATATTCAAAAAATGCACTAAGGCTCTATGCCTAAGCACTGTTATTATTATGGGATGATTGGCTTTCGCCTTTTTTGGGATGAGATCAGGTAATTAAAACACCTGATAAAGAAAATATTGCTATTGGCCATGAAACAGATCTGTTTGCCTGGCAACCACATCACTAATTTAATAATTCTTTGTAAAAGCGAAAAGCAATTAAATTTTTTTTAGTGTTTGTGTTTGCGGGGTATGAATATAACCTAACATTGGCTTAACATAAATGGCCAATATTAAGTTATCTGACGTGATTTATTTTAATATCCCCCCAAAAAAACAGCAGACAATAACTTTTTATTAATACAAAATCAGAATTGAGTTAACAGCACAGTAACATCTTTGTGGTCATAAAATCAGAAAACTAATCATGATGAAACCTGCCTGAGCAACCTCAAAATTAATATGCTCAGGCAAGCTTCGTCACAACTAAAGAAAACAAACAATGACGAAAAATTTACTAGTTGCAGTGTTGCTACTGCTGTGCTGTACCTATCATGCAGCCCTGGCGCAAACTACACAGGCATCCATTTCGGGTATTATTACCGATCAGCAAAAGAAACCCATTCCTGGTGTTTCAGTACAGATCCGGAACAACTCAACCGGTTTTACCACCAAAACCTCTACCAATGCACAGGGAGAGTACACTTTTAAAGAGCTTCCGTTGGGCGGTCCTTATTCGGTAAAAGCTATTTATGTGGGCTTTGGTGAGCAAACCAGAACCGGTTATTATCTAAACCAGGGTGATGCGGTTAAAGTTGCCATCAATATGCAAGAGGCCTCTCAGGATTTAGAAGCCGTGCAAGTAGTAGGCACAACCTTAAAAAACAAAATTGAAAACATTGGTGCGGCTACCGCTATATCAGCAAAAGCAATAACACAGTTGCCGGTTAACGGGCGTAACTTTACCTCATTAATGGATTTATCCCCATTAAGCAGAGGTGGCAATATTTCAGGTCAGTTAGGTTCTTCTACCAACTATACCATTGATGGTATGAATGCAAAAAATCCAACATCGGCAGGAAGTACAACCAGTCGCAGCGGTGCACCATACTCTATTTCAATCGAAGCTGTACGTGAGTTTAAAGTAGTAACCAACCAATATGATGTTACTTACGGACGTAGTGGCGGTGGTACGGTTAGTGCGGTAACCAAACAGGGTACCAATACCTTAAGTGGAAGTGCATTCACCTATGGCCGCGCTGATTGGTTATCTAGCGGATACGACATCAGAGGGAATAAACGTCAGGCAGATTTCTCTACCTACCAGTACGGTTTCTCATTGGGCGGACCAATTATTAAGGATAAATTACACTTTTTTGTGGCCTGGGATCATCAACGCGATGCCCGTCCGCTGTTAATTGCAGATGTTCAATCTCCTGCAGATGAATTACGTTACAATATCAATCGCTCTACTCTTGATTATTTTGTAGGCGTTGCCCGTTCTAAATATGGGGTTGCAAATTCGCCACAGTATGGTTCATTCCCTAAACAAAGGGGATCAGACGCAGGTTTCGCCCGTTTAGATTGGCAAATTGATGAAAAAAACTTATTAACCATCCGCGATAATTATACCAACGACCGTAATAATTTAGGATTGGAAGATAATACGGCCATCAATTTATACGAATCAACCGGTAATGATAAAAACGTTGATAACAGTTTGTTGGCTACTTTACGTACCTCAATCAACTCGAAATTAACAAACGAATTGAAGGTTCAGCATTTATACACTTTTCAAAAAAGTTCTCCTGGCGATCAATTGCCATCATCGAATATTCCCCGTGTGATTGTAGAGGGAGTAACATCTGTAATCAATGGCACAAACAGGGCAACCAATATCGAAATGGGTGGTCACCGTTTTGCACAGGAAGGTTTTACCAACAATGTATTGCAATTTGTAGATAACCTTTATTATAATACCGATAAGGTAAAATATACTTTTGGTGTCGATTTCATGTACACTCATGCCAAATCATTATATGGCAGTGAGGTAAATGGCCGTTTCCACGTTCAGGCAGGCACCAAAGATGTAATTACCAGCGCTCCCGGTGTAACACCTGTGGTAACCACTAAAGTACCTAACTTTGATAATTATGAAAATGGAACCGCTTACCGTTATTTCAGGGAAGTGCCTTTAATGGCCGATCCGAGTGTGCGTTCTAGCATTATCAATGCAGGTATTTATGCACAGATGCAAACTAAACTGGCTAAAGGTTTAGATTTAACTGCTGGTATCCGTTTAGATTATGCACATTATCCTTCCTCTCCATTAAATCAACTGGTATTTGATGAATTGGGTGTACGTACCGATAATAAACTAAAATCGTTCGTTATTCAGCCCCGTGCACAGTTTACCTGGGATATTAATGAGCAAAGAACAGACTTTGTTCGTTTTGGAGCAGGGATATTTGCCTCTGACATCAATAACTATGTCACCATTAACAACTTAACTTTTGATGGTAAACATTACGGAACGGTTGATACACGTGTTGGTATCCCTACAGCTTATTTAACAGGTTATAGAAACGATCCATCTACCGCACCAACATTAAATCAATACCAAATTGCAACTATTAATACTTATGGAGAGAACGCTAAAGTACCAGTTGTTTATAAATCAAACTTGTCTTATAGTCACTTTTTCACCCCTAAATTAAGAGTGGGTATTGCAGGTTATGCAACTTTAGGCAGAAACAATTATGTATATGTAGACCGTAACATGGTTGCTAATCCATATTTCAGGTTATCGAATGAAGACAACCGTGGCGTATATGTTCCTTTGGCAAGTATCCCGCTTACCAATGGTGCGGCAGATTGGCAAAAAGGGCGTATTAGTGACAAAATTGGCCGTGTGTTAGAAATGAATAGTGATGGTAAGGTAAACCAGTTTGCTGTTGTGCTTGATGCCACCTGGCAATATTTCAGAGATGGTGAGGTTACGGTAAGTTATACCTATAATGACACCAAAGATAATACCTCATTTAACGGAAACGTGGCTAATACTTCAACCTTATCATTGCCGGTAAAAGATGATCCGCGTAATTTAAGCAACATGACTTATTCTGATAACCAGTTCAGGAACAAAGTTGTTTTTTATGCAACATCACCTAGCTTAGCCGGATTTAATATTGGCGTACGTTACTCTGGTATCGGTGGAACACGTTATAGCTTACTATCAGGCGCCAATACCAATGGCGATTTCGTAGGTACGAATGATCTGGCTTTCATTTTCGACAGGAACAACCCAAATGTTGCCACAAACGTGCGTAATGGCTTACAGGCTATTTTGGATAATCCTTTAGCCAGCCAGAGTTTGAAAGATTATATCACTAAATATTCAGGGCAGATTGCACAGCGTAATGGTGGTATTAATGGATTTTACGGCATTGTTGATGTGAGGGTAACCAAAAAATTCAAACTGTACAAAACCCATACCATCGAATTATCTGTTGATGCATTTAACGTAGGTAATATCTTCAAAAAAACATGGGGTGTTAACGAATCGTTGGGTTCGCAGGCTTTATATGCATTGCAAAACCCTGCATTTGATGCCACCAATCAGAAATTTAACTACAATGTAAACAATGCCGGTATTGTAACCCCATCGGGTAATCCTTACCAGTTCCAGATCGGTTTACGCTACGGTTTTTAACCTTTAAACTTAGCTAAGTATCTTAGCTTAAAGTCATAAAAAAGGGGAATGGATTTTTATCCGTTCCCTTTTTTTATGTTTGCATTCACAAACAACAAAACTTAATGGGATTATTACTTAACTACCTGAAACACCACAAGTGGATTGTGGCTTTAGCGCTATTGCTTGCAGGTATAAATATTGGCTTTTCACTTTTAGATCCATATATTACCGGTCGGATTTTAGACCGTTTCATCAATAAAAAAGATTCGTTAACCTATAGCCAGTACCTTTGGGGCTCGTTGGGTTTAATTGGCCTGGCCATTGGTGCGGCAATGGTATCGCGTATTGCCAAAAACTTTCAGGATTATTTCACCAGCGTAATCGTTCAAAAGGTTGGTGCAAAAATGTATGCCGATGGTTTACAGCACTCTTTAAAACTGCCTTACCAGGTTTTCGAAGATCAGCGCAGTGGCGAAACCCTGGGCATTTTACAAAAAGTACGTTTAGATTCGGAGAAGTTTATTACGGCTTTTATCAGCATCCTTTTTGTAAGCTTAATCGGAATGATTTTCGTAATTGTGTATTCCGTCTCAGTAAGTTATAAGGTTACTTTGGTTTATTTTTCGGCCATTCCGATCATCAGTTTCGTGAGCTGGTATTTAAGCCGCAAAATCAAAACCATCCAGCGTTCTATTGTTGGCGAAACCACTGCTTTGGCAGGTTCTACCACCGAATCGTTAAGGAACATCGAACTGGTTAAAAGTTTGGGCCTTGCAGATCAGGAAATCGAAAGGCTGAACAAAACCACCTATAAAATTCTTGGGCTGGAGCTTAAAAAGGTAAAATACGTCCGCAGTATGAGTTTTGTGCAGGGCACTACGGTAAACCTGGTGCGCAGTACCATGGTGCTGGTTTTATTGCTGCTTATTTTCGATAATACCATTTCTGCAGGGCAATATTTCTCCTTCCTTTTTTATTCGTTCTTCCTTTTCGGACCATTGCAGGAATTAGGAAATGTAATTTTATCATGGCGCGAAGCTGAAGTTTCGTTGGGTAACTTTAAAAAAATCCTAAGCACACCTGTTGATAAAAAACCTGAAAATCCAACTTCTATCGAAAAAATTAAAGACCTTATTTTTAGCGCTGTTGGCTTTAAACACCTTACTGCAAACAGAAATGCTTTAGAAAATATCTCGTTTAAAACCCACAACGGGCAAACCATTGCTTTTGTTGGCCCATCCGGTTCGGGAAAAACCACTTTGGTGAAATTACTGGTTGGTTTGTATCAGCCGAAAGACGGCGAAATTTTGTATAACGGCATTCCGAGCAATAACATCGATCTTGATGCCTTACGCGAAAAAATCGGCTTTGTTACACAGGATACACAGCTGTTCTCTGGTACTATTCGCGAAAACTTGTTATTTGTTAACCCTAATGCAACTGATGAAGAGTGTTACAAAGTATTGAACCAGGCTGCTTGTCAGACTTTATTAGCCCGCGCCGATAAAGGTTTGGATTCGTTAATTGGCGAAGGCGGGGTTAAAGTTTCTGGTGGAGAAAAACAACGTTTATCAATTGCAAGGGCATTGTTGCGTCAGCCTGATATCCTGGTTTTTGATGAAGCTACTTCTTCACTCGATTCGATCACGGAAGAAGAAATTACTAAAACGATTCGTTCGGTTTCTAATTTGACCGATCACATTACGATTCTGATTGCCCACCGTTTATCGACCATTAAACATGCTGATAAAATTTATGTGTTAGAGAAAGGCCGTATTATTGAGCAAGGTAAACATGAGGAATTAATTGCACAAAATGGTTTATATCAGGCCATGTGGCGCCAACAAATTGGCGAGCGGGTTGTTGAAGCTTAAGGAACAAATAATATTACCATGTTACTAGCACAAGTAGAAAGCAATCAGATCGCCATTATTGTAATTATTGCAGCCATATTATGGTTAGCGTTAATATTAACTGCGTTGTACCATATATCGCGAAACAGCAGCATGGGTTTCACGGTAAAAGTGCTCTGGTTTATCATTATCCTTTTTGCTCCGTTTATAGGCTCGATTATTTACCTGATTTGGGGCAAGAATAAAAAGTTTTAAACTTATTTGAAATTAATAGCCAGGGCTGCGTTTCGAGCCAAGGTCCGTGTTTCTACTGACCTTTGTTTTTTACCATGAAGTATAAAATCATCGGGCTAAAAATTTTTAACCACAGATGGACACGGATAAACACAGATTGGTCAAAGGTCTGTTTCTGTAAGGACCTTTTTTGATGTAATAATAATTCAGCGTTGTCAACTTTACAGCAAACGGGTTATTAAAGTTAACAACGCCTCGTAGCCAAGGTCTGTGTCTCCACAGACCTTTTTTATGTAATAATATTCAGCGTTGTCAACTTTCCAGCGAGCAGGTTATTAAAATTGACAACGCCCCGTAGCCAAGCTCTGTGTCTTCACAGACCTTTTTTATGTAATAATAATTCAGTGTTGTCAACTTTCCGGCGAGCAGGTTATTAAAGTTGACAACGCTAACCGCCCTGCATTTCAACCCCTAATAGCTGCAAAGGCCTTACTAAATTAAACCTGACTGTACGGAAATACTTTTTGCGGCACTGAATCAACAGAACATACCATCATTGCCAAAAAGATTGAAGGAAAGGCAGGACTACCGAAAAACCTTGCAGCCCATTGCTTTCCTATCACTAAAAAATAGATTATCAATCCCGAAAATTTGGAAGATTAAATTAAACAGCCTTCGTGGTTTGCTCGTTAATATCCTGTAAACTCAATTTGGTAAGCGATTTCGTTTTCAACCAGGTAATCCCGGCAATAGCGATCGTCATGCTGCCTCCAAAAACGACGGCCGGTACTAAAGTTAGCAACCTTGCGGATAAGCCGGATTCGAACTCGCCGATTTCGTTCGATGAACCTATAAACATACTATTTACGGCCGAAACCCTTCCGCGCATATCATCAGGTGTAAGCAATTGCATAATGGTTTGACGGATAATTACACTTACGCTATCAAACGATCCTTCGAGGAACAGGAAAAACAAGGTTAAGTAGAAATTTTTAGATAAGCCATAACAGATGATACTTAAACCAAAACCGGTAACTGCAATGAGCAGGTTACGCCACGGCTTTCCCATTGGCGAAAAGCGGGTCATGGCCAGCATGGTAATTACTGCGCCTAGCGAAGCCGCTCCACGCATCATGCCCAAACCATAAGAACCCAAATGGAAAATATCTTTCGCAAACATCGGTAACAACGCCACTGCCCCACCAAAAAACACCGAGAAAAGATCTAAACTCATGGCCCAAACCATCATTTTGGTTTTAAACACAAAGTGGATTCCCTCTTTTAAACTATGAAATATATTTTCTTTCGGAACGTATGTTGAAGGATGTTTTTTGAGTGTAAAAATGCAGATCAGTGAGATGGAAACCAATACCACAATAAAAGTATAGGCTGCTGTAATTCCCCATAGCCAGTTAACAAAACCACCGGCCACAGGCCCGATAATGGTAGCCAACTGCCAGCTGCTGCTGTTCCAGGTACTCGAATTTGGATACAGTTCTTTAGGTACAATTTTCGCCATCAGGGAGAATGTTGCCGGACCGAAAAAGCCTCTTGCAATCCCAATGCAGAAAACCAGGCCATACATAATGAGTACGATAAGGTCTTCTTTTAGGTGAAGGTATTTGCTGGTAATAATGAGCATCAGTACAGAGGCTAACCAAACTCCTGAAAATATCTTGATCAGTAAACTGCGTTTTTCGCTTTTATCGGCAATGTAGCCTCCATATAAAGCAATTCCAATCGCCGGAATGGCTTCGCACAAACCCACCAAGCCCAGTTTTAACGGATCGTGTGTTAAATCGTAAATGTGATAACCAATTACAACAGCCTGCATTTGGTAGGCCAGTGTAAAAAAGAAGCGCATGCCAAGGAAAGATCTGAATTCTTTATAGCGCAAAGCTGCGAAGGGATCTTGTTTTACAATAACGGGGTTGGGGTCTGAATCTGCCACAGAAAAAAGTTTATTTGCAAAACTAAGCTTTGAAAATTAAATATGGGAATAGATAAACGTTTAAGATGAGTTCTTTTTCCATTAAAAAGTAAAAATGACCAATCTTGATTCCACAAAAAACCCGATGGATAATATTATCCACCGGGTTATCTGGCAGGGTTAGTTTAGTAACCCGGATTTTGGTCGAGTGAATTATTTTTATTTACTTCATCACGGCTAAATGGCCTGAAATAAAGTTTATTATCCCAACTTCTGTTTTCCTGGGCGTTTTCTTCAACCGGACTATAAGTATAATCGTACACCGTTGGATCGTAATGGTAAGGTGCCGACATGGTTTTGCCTGGCTTAAATTTACCGGTAACCTTGATATAAGTAACTTTTCTACCCAGTGTTTCGCCCGCGATTAACCACCTGCGGGTATCATGATACCGTTGTTCTTCGTAAGCCATTTCTATACGGCGCTCATGGCGGTAAACTTCTCTCAGGCCAGCCTGATCTGTAGCGGTTACCGCCGGCATACCTGCCCTGAAACGGATTTTGTTTAACCAGCTTACTGCATCACTTAATTCTCCTAACTCAATGCTGGCTTCGATATAATTAAATACCGCTTCGGTGTATCTAAAGAAAGGCCATGGCACATTTTGCGACATAGAGGCATCTACAATGGTTGGATCCGGATCGATAAATTTATGGTAATAATAGCCTGTCCAGCTGCCGTTCCAGTTTTCGATAGAACTTCCACGGGTATCTAAGCCTTTAAAATCAATTCTGCCTCCGTTGTCTATCAAATCGTAAATACCGGTCTGGATCTGGTTGGCAGGATCAACATTGCCCGAAGCTTTATCGCGTGGTTTCCAACCTGCACCATCATATAAAACGGTGGCATAAAAACGCGGATCTCTGCTTTGATAAGGATTTGCCTTTTGCGCAGCGTTCTCCCAGCTAAATTTAGAGCCATCCTGCATTTCATAATCATCAACCAATAAACCGATAGGCGTGTTACCCGCCCAGTTATGGTAACCATTCGGGCCATTTTGCTGCGCATGTTTAATGTTGCTCTGGATAATAAAATAGCGCGCAAAAATTAACTCTGAAGCGGCCGTTGCATCTATGCCCGGGGCTTTACTTGCTCCCCCCATTGCAATACTTTTATAATTTAGCTGACCATTGGCAACTGAAGCCGGAGCCGCAAGATCTAATTTATAACCTGTACCCAGATCCATCACAGCTTTGGCGGCTGTTTTAGCCAACCGGTAACGATCTGGCTGGTTGCCGCTGGCATAACTTAAAAAATCTAATACCTTAACATCAATATTTTTAATTTTATCAGTAAGCTTTGCTCTGTTATGCAAATCGCTTGCAGCATAAATCAATACCCTCGATTTTAAGGCCAAAGCAGCAAGCGCAGTGGTACGCCCTTTATCGAGCGTTTTGCCTGTTAGCAACCTATTGGCTTCATCGCAATCTTTAACGATGAAATTTACACATTCTTCGTAGGTATTACGTTTTGCATTATAATTATCATCTAACACATAAATTTTTGTGATGAGAGGTACCGCACCATAATAGCGCAATAACTGTTGATAAAAATAAGCCCTCAGAAAATAAGCTTCGCCCAATAACTGATCTTTTAATGGTTGGCTGCTTAAACCATTGGCACCACTGGTTATTTTATCGATGGTAATATTACAGGCCCTGATGCGGTTATACATTTGTTTATAAGCCCAGGTATCATCTACCCAACCTAATGTTGAAGGATTAATCGTGGCATTGTTAACCAGATCGATACCACGGGTTGGGTGTGTAAACAGCGCTTCGTCCGAAACGGAAGCCAGCATTTGTTCGGAGAAGCCTCCATTACCTAATCCGTTATAGATATCGTTTACAAAGGCCTGTGCTGTTGCCGGATCCTGCCATACTGATTCTGACGGCACCTGGCCTGGCGACTCTACATTTAAGAAATCTTTCTTACAGGATGCGGCAAGAAGGATGGTAAAAATTAATATATAGCGCTTTATATTTTTATTTATTGCTTTCATATTCTTGATTGTAACGGTTAAACTTGAATACATTAAAAACCGGCTTTAATACCAAAGTTGATTACCCTGGCCTGCGGATAATACTGACCACTTGAATTGGTTGATTCGGGATCCCATATCTTGATTTTATCCAGCGTAAATAGATTCAGTCCGTTTGCATAAACTCTTACACTGCTAAGCCCCACTTTTTCCACTAAAGTTGTCGGTAAAGTATAACCTAACTCTACGTTTTTAAGTCTGATGTAATTATTACTGCGCAACCAATAAGTATTATTCAATGCATTGTTGCTATCAGTGTAGTAGGTAGCTCCCCGGTTTGATAAACGCGGATTTACAGAACTTGGGTTATCAATACTCCAGCGGTTCAGGTACGACCACTCCAGGAAATTACCAATATCACCCGATTCGGTTAAACCCACAATCTGCATCCCGCCGGTTGCTCCCTGCACAAGTACCGATAAATCAAAGCCTTTATATTGCAGGTTTAAATTGAAACCACCGGTGAAGGTTGGCGTGCCGTTTTTATCCAGACGGATTTTATCATCGGCATTGATTTTGCCATCGCCGTTAATATCCTTAAACTTCATATCGCCAGGACGTAAAGTGCTGGTTAGCGCGCTATAATTTAAGGTATTGGCATTAATTTCGGCCTGATCTTTAAAAACGCCATCATAATCGTACACCAACCACGAATTGGTTACGCGGCCGGTTGAGTGCTGCCACTCCGGAGCACCCGGGGTTTCATCCCAAAATATGATTTTATTCTTGGCATAACCACCATTAACACTCACGCCATAATTTAACTCACCAATTTTATCGTTATAACTTAATTTAAACTCGAAACCTTTGTTATTTACCTTCCCTAAGTTAACAGGCGGTAGGCGATCGGTAATACCTGAACTTTCTGGCACCGAACTGCCTCTGCTGATCAGAATATTTGTGCGTTTATTATAGAAATAATCAAATTCCAGCGCTAGTTTATTATCCAGGAAAGAGGCATCTAAACCCACGTTGGTATTATTGGCCACCTCCCAACCGAAATTAAAATTGGGCACTTTACCTTCGGTGAGTGTTTTGGTTACCAGATCATTAAAGATATAGTTTCCAAAATTCATTAAGCTCAGGTATTGATATTCTTGCAAGACATCACCGAAATAGGCCTCGGCGCCCATCTGACCGTAAGAAGCCCTCAGTTTTAAATTGTTTACGAACTTAACATTCTCCTTAAAAAAAGGCTCTTCAGATAAACGCCATCCAACAGATACGCCAGGGAAAAAACCAAAACGCCTGTCGGTTGGGAAAATATAAGAACCATCTACCCGCCACAAAAATTCGGCAAGGTATTTTTCTTTATAGTTATATCCTGCCCTTCCAAAATAACTTAAACGGGCCCTTTTAAATAGGTTATTCGGGTCGCCAGGATTGTTTCCTAATGATTGTTCGCGCTCATCTCCAGCCAGCAATTCCTGAACAGAATTTGAGATATAATATCTTCTAAAAGCAGTAAACCCATCATTATCAACTGTTTCGCGGGTTACACCGGCCATTAAACCAATGGTATGATCGCCGATTTTCTTATCGTAATTGACCATTCCTGTTAAGTTGATGGCCAGTTGCCCGCCTGCTGTTTCCCTAAGCCTCGGATCGGTATATTGTGAACGTACTGTACCTGTTAAAACCGGTGTTACGCCATCAGCTTCAAAAGTTTTCTTGTCCCAATCATAAAGTGTCCAGGGCAATTGCCAGTTTTTTTGCCTGCCCGAATATTTATCAATCGCAGCAGTTCCGGTTACTTTTAATCCTTCGACACCAGGAATTTTAACTTCAACCTTACCTGTAGTCTGGAAATAATCCCTAACATCTTTGTTATATCCGGTTAAATCTGTAGTAGAAACTACGGGGTTATAACCATATTCAATATCCCTTCCAGGTTTGCCATTTGGCCATATTGCAATTTCATTTGGCCTTCCCCGCATTAAAAACCTAAAAATATCGCCCGCACCAACAGTCGGGAAATTACGGTCTTCTTCTCTTGCAGATACCCCTAAAGTTGTGGTAATGTATTTGCTCAGCTTTGCTTCCAGGTTAAAGCGCATATCATATTGCTTATACCCTGTGGCTGAGTTTTTATAATAACCATCCTGATCGAGATAGCCTAATGAAACCAGGTATTTTACGTTTTCACTTCCTCCGTTAATCTGAACATTATGCCTTTGCTGAGGCGACCAGTTTTGGAAAGTGGTTTTAAACCAATCGGTATTCGGGTATCGCAACGGATCTGAGCCATCGCCAAATTTTCTGATTTCATCCGGTTTATAAGCCGCATTAATGGTTTTTCCGCCTGTTGACAGGTAAGAACCCGTTGTTTTAAAGCTGTTCCATGCTGCCGACCATTCGTTTGGATTAAGATCTGAACCAAAAATATTCAGCTCATTTAAAATCTCTGCATATTGTACCGAATTGGCCATTTTAGGAATCCTTGTAGGCTGTTGCAAACCATAACTGAAATCGTATGAAAACTGAGGCTTACCCGATTTGCCCAGTTTGGTGGTAATTAAAATTACCCCGTTAGCCGCCTGCGAACCATAGATGGCTGCAGATGCATCCTTTAAAACCGATACGCTTTCAATATCATTTGGATTTAACCTTTCGATCCCGCCCGCACGGTTAGGAATACCATCGATTACAATAAGCGCATTGTTGTTTCCGAGTGAATTTGTACCCCGGATCCTGATGGTAGAGCCATCATAACCAGGTTCTCCACTGCCCTGCAAGGCCGTTACACCTGGCAAACGACCAGCTAAAGAGTTGGTTAAGTTTACGGATGAAGATTTAGCGAGTTCTGTCCCTTTAACCGAAGCAACAGCACCTGATACAACGGCTTTCTTTTGTGTACCATAACCTACTACAACAACCTCTGAAAGGTTTTGGTTATTCTCTACCAATCGTACATTGATATTGGTTTGGTTCTTAACCTGAATTTCCTGGTCTACGTAACCTACATAAGTAAACACCAAGGTTGCATCTTCGGGTACTTTGATGCTAAAATTTCCGGAGCCATCAGTTACAGTGGTTGCAGTCCCCCCCTTTAATTTAACACTTACACCAGGTATCGGTCCTTTGGCATCGGTAACCTTTCCCTTCACGATGATATCCAGGAGGGGAGGTTTGTAAAAATCAAAGGGTTCTTTTTTGTGCAGTAATTTGCCCGGCGATGTACTTGCAGATGATGAAAAAACGAGACAACTACCACAAACAAAAAACACGCTACTTTTGGCAAAAGTCTTCAATAGATTTTTTTTCATAGTTTTCAATTTATTTTGGTTAGATATTGATTGTAATACTATTTAATACTCATGAGTAAACTTAAGTCCTCATCAATTGCATTATTAAAAATCTGATCTATTGAAATAATTATCTACATCCTGTTACCCTTAAGAAATTACTAATTTCTTACTGATTAAGACAATAAATCGCTGTTAACCATCGTGAAACCCTCTTATCTGATAAACAAACTAATGTTAGGACTAAAAAAATACTGAGTTTTAATACCCAGTTTTATAAATGTCAAATCAACAGTTTATATTTGGTTAGACGCAATATAGGAATATTAGGAACTTAAAAAAAAATATAAAATAATAATTTTTGAGCCCGGAGCCGCTGGAAAAAACATTCGTATATCACATACAGTAGTACAAATAATACGTTCGTAAATTTTATTATACAAAGAAAATAAACCCGGAACGGGCTATAGGATTAACTGATTTTATCAAAAGAAATTCCTCTTTCTAATTTTCGGAGGTAGACTTTTAAAGTAGCATTTTCTGGCTTTTCTAATTGAGGATCTTCTGAAAAAAGTTCGATTACCGTATTGCGGGCCTCCGATAAAATCACCTGGTCTTTTGCCAGATCGGCGAGTTTCAGGTCTAAAACCCCGCTTTGTTGCGTACCTGTAATATCACCAGGACCGCGGAGCTGCAAATCGATTTCAGAAATTTCAAACCCATTATTGGTCCTCACCATCGTTTCTAAGCGGATTTTGCCTTCTTTACTGAGTTTGTTACCGCTCATCAGGATACAAAAGGATTGCTCGGCTCCGCGACCAACCCTGCCCCGCAACTGGTGAAGCTGCGAAAGCCCAAACCGCTCCGAATTTTCAATCACCATTACCGAAGCATTTGGCACATTTACTCCTACTTCAATTACGGTTGTAGCCACCATAATCTGGCTTTTGCCGTCAATAAACTGCTGCATTTCGAACTGTTTATCCGCATTTGGCATCTGACCGTGTACAATGCTCATCTGATAATCAGGCCGTGGGAATTGATAGCTCAGTTGCTCTATCCCGGCCTCGAGGTGTAAAAGATCTAATTTCTCACTTTCCTTAATCAGAGGATAAACAATATAAACCTGCCTGCCTTTAGCAATTTCCTGTTTCATAAAGCCAAACATCCTCAGCCGCTGACCTTCGAAAAGGTGCTTGGTTTCGATCGGTTTTCTTCCTGCGGGCAGTTCATCGATGATAGAAACATCCAGATCTCCATATAATGTCATCGCCAGGGTACGTGGAATGGGTGTAGCAGTCATCACCAGGATATGTGGCGGAATGATGTTCTTTCGCCAAAGTTTTGCCCGTTGCTCTACTCCAAAGCGGTGCTGCTCATCAATTACCACCAGCCCCAGATTCTTAAACTGAACTTTATCTTCAATTAGGGCGTGGGTACCGATTAAAATATCAATTTCACCACTTTCCAACTGCTCATGCAAAATGGTGCGGTCTTTCTTTTTTGTATTTCCGGTTAAAATGGCCACCTTAACCAGATCGTCTGTAATCAGCTCGGTAATAGAAGCATAATGCTGACGAGCCAAAATTTCAGTGGGAGCCATCATACAGGCCTGGTAGCCGTTGTCATTAGCCAAAAGCATACTCATGAGTGCTACCGCAGTTTTACCACTCCCTACATCACCCTGCACAAGCCGGTTCATCTGCACGCCACGCTGGGTATCAATTCTGATTTCTTTCACTACCCGCTTTTGGGCATTGGTTAATTCGAAAGGTAAAAATTCTTTATAAAAACGGTTCACCTTTTCGCCAACCCTCTCAAAGGTTGCCCCTTTAAATTTTAACTGACGTAAGTGCTTATTGTGTAATAGCTGTAGCTGAATAAAAAATAACTCCTCAAATTTCAGGCGTCTTTCTGCATCATTTAAATCTTTTTGATTTTTCGGAAAATGAATATTCAACAACGCCATTCTTTTATCTGGCAGCTGATACTTATCTATGATATATTGGGGTAAATTTTCAGGAACCTGTGGAATAACCTGATCCAGCAAACCCGCTATTAAACGCTGTAATCCCTTAGAATCGAGATTAAACTTTTTGAGTTTTTCGGTAGAGTTATAAACCGGCTGGAGTGTTAGGTTTCCTCTGCCTACCTGTTTGCGTTGGTACAACTCCATTTCAGGGTGCGAAATACTGAATGTCCCGTTAAAAATGGTCGGTTTTCCAAAAGCAACATACGCAGTACCAACGGTGATGTTATCATCAACCCATTTGAGGCTCTGGAACCAAACGAGCTCCATAATTCCTGTTTCATCCTTAAAAACTGCAACAATCCGTTTTGCTCTTTTATCGCCAATAACCTTTTTACTGATCACCCGACCAATAATCTGGATATATTGCGAATCAGGATTGAGCTGATTGATCTTAAAATATTTTGTACGATCGATATACCTAAAAGGATAATGCGCAAGCAAATCCTGATAAGTGAACAGGCCGAGATCTTTTTTTAGCACATCGGCACGACTTGGTCCAACGCCTTTTAAAAACTCAACGGGTGTATCTAATACCGAATTATACAAAATATTTTACTGTTTCCTGTAAATAACAAATTTATCAACTGTGGATTAAAAATAGCGATCGGCAGCAGTAATAACAAATAGGACAGTATTACCGAATTCCTTTCCCCCTGAATTTTGATTATATAAAAAACGGGCATTGATCCTCAGAATACGTAAGGAACAGTGCCCGCTATAAAATGGTTGCTCAGTTATTTCGAAATTATCCGACGATGGCAATTACAGAAATTTCTACATTCACATTTTTTGGCAATACTGAAACCTGAACCGTTTCGCGTGCCGGGAAATCGGCCGTAAAATATTGACCGTAAATTTCATTTACCTGTGCAAAAGTACCCATATCGCTTAAAAAAATGGTCGATTTAACCACATGATCGAAAGTTAATCCGGCTTCTAATAGAACCGCTTTAAGGTTACGCATAACCTGATGCGTTTCTTCTTCGATATTGCTGATATTTAATTCTCCATTTTCAGGATTGATGGCTACCTGACCAGATACGAATAAGAAGTTTCCGGCCTGTACGGCTTGGCTATATGGCCCGATTGGCGCTGGAGCATTAGTAGTATTGATAATTTGTTTCATACGGTTTATGGTTATTTGGCAAGCCATTGAACAAGCTTGTAGATGATACCTGCCAGAAAAATAGTGATGGCCAGCGCATTAATGAAATGCATAATCCTGATGTTGATATTATTTGGCCTGTTAGGATCCTTTTTTCTAAAGAAGTACATAATACAAACTTAGCTAAAAAGCTTAACACCAAAAATTAAAAGGCATAAAAAAAGTCCCGATTTGCATCGGGACTTTCTTAAATCTTATATTGAAATACTAGTTTCTAGCAGTTTCAACACGACGGTTTTGGATACGACCTTCTTCAGTATCGTTAGAAGCAATTGGGTTAGCTTCGCCATTACCTTTAGTAGCAACCTGACTAGCGTTAACGCCAGAGTTTACTAAGTAAGTTTTAACAGAGTTAGCTCTGTCTTTAGATAATTTCAAGTTATATGCAGCAGTACCTTCACTTGAAGCGTAACCGTTTACAGTTACTTTACCACCGTTTTCACGTAACAC
Organism: Pedobacter jeongneungensis; assembly: GCF_039538295.1. Classification (NCBI taxonomy): domain Bacteria; kingdom Pseudomonadati; phylum Bacteroidota; class Sphingobacteriia; order Sphingobacteriales; family Sphingobacteriaceae; genus Pedobacter; species Pedobacter jeongneungensis. The sequence continues at coordinate 255,375 of NZ_BAABBY010000007.1, forward strand.
TGAAGATAATTTATCTAAAGTAGGGTAAGACTCAGTTTTTAAAACTGAAGAGTTGAAATCGAAACCGATTTTTTCGAAACCAGTTGCAGTGCTAGCTGCAGTATCAGCAGGAGCTGGTTTTGGAAGAGGACAACCAGAACCATCAACAGCAGTACCAGCAGGAGTACCTGGACATTTATCGAATTGATCAGCAACACCGTCACCATCAGTATCTTTTTTCAAATCTTCAACAGATTTCTCAACAGCAGAAACACGGTTTTTCAATGCTTCAACTTCTTGACGTAAAGTTGGATCTTTTAACTCATCGTACATAGTAGCTAATGGGTTAGTCCACTCTAAACTTGGTTTAGCAGAAGAACCTAAAGAGAATTCTAAACCAGCATAACCGTAAGAGAATTTATCTTTAGTAGTACCTTTTGCATAAACTCCATCTAAGTTATCAGCGTCAACAAAGTTCATAGTGTAACCTAAGTTAAAGTTAACACGCTCAGAAACTTTGAATTTAACACCAGCACCTACTGGAATGTAGAAACCTTTTACGTAATCTTTAGCATCGTGTCTGTCATCAGCAGGACCTACAGCACTACCTTTCCAGTCGATAACTGAACCATTACCTAAAGTAACTTTTGGAGCATAAGCCATGTAACCAGCACCGGCAGTTAAGAAGAAACCTACTGAGTTCTCACGACGTAAGAAATCGATAGAACCTACGTTAACAACACCACGTAAATCTACAGCATATTGTAATTGAGTTTCGAATTCTCTTGTAGCTGGGTTAGTGATACCTTCGTTAGTACCAGAAAGTTTACCACGAGTTCCGTTTAATTCTAAACCGAAAGAGTGACCTAATTGTTTACGGATGTTTAAACCGTAACCTAAGTTAGCATCCCATTTGTTAAAGTCGTTAGAACCGCCGATAGCAACAACTGGCATTAAAACACCACCGTGTACACCGATAGACCAAGTTCTGTACTGTCCTCTACCGCCAAATACCTTGACAGCAGAAGAGGTTGCAGGAGCATCCTGAGCGACAGCAAGAGAAGCAACTCCTGTTAATGCCACTAAAGAAAGCGCAACACTTTTCTTTAAAGTAGAATAATTCATAATCTTTTTTCTTTTTTAAGGGTTAAACAATTTAATTGATTAATTTTTTAGTAATCGCAAAATTAAACAAAATTTTAAATTTTCAAACTTTTATACAAACTCCGTTCCAAACTTCACAGTAAATAATCATTTTATTACATTTGGCCATTTCCAATTAAAAATACCATTTTCATGAAATATCCTACTATAGATCAGTCATTATTTACTCTGAATAGAAAAAATTTCACTAAACAGCTAAAAAACAACTCATTAGCCATCTTCAATTCAAGTGATGAATTTCCCAGAAGTGGTGATCAAAGCTTCGTTTTCAAGCAAAATCCTGATTTATTTTATTTATCAGGAATTGACCAGGAACAAACAATATTGCTTCTATATCCAGATTGTCCTAATCCTTTGTACAGAGAAGTCCTGTTTTTAAGACAGACCAACGATTATATCAAGGTGTGGGAAGGCTATAAATATACAAAGGAGCAGGCAAAGGCTGCTTCGGGTATTGAAAGCATCTATTGGTTAGAAGATTTTGACAACATTTTACATAGTATTGTTAACTATGCAGCACATATTTACCTCAACACAAATGAAAACGACCGGTATGCGCACGAAGTTCCTTATCGCGATATCCGTTTCATTGAGAAAATGAGAGCAAAGTATCCACTACATCATTATGAGCGTTCGGCACCTATTATGCGTAGTTTACGTGCCGTTAAATCGGATGTTGAGGTAGAGTTAACTAAAAAAGCCTGTGCCATAACCCGCGATGCCTTTATAAGGGTATTAAAATTTACCAAACCTGGCGTAAAGGAATATGAGATAGAGGCAGAGATCATTCACGAATTTATCCGTCAGGGTGGTACAGGGCACGCCTATACACCAATTATTGCTTCTGGTCATAACGCGAATATCCTCCATTATAACGATAACAACCAGGAGTGTAAAAGCGGGGATGTGATTCTATTTGATTTTGGGGCAGAATATGCCAATTATAATGCTGACATGAGTCGCTCAATCCCGGTAAACGGCCACTTTACCCAAAGGCAAAAAGACGTTTATAATGCTGTTTTACAGGTAATGAAACAGTCCGTTAAATTAATTGGGGAAGGTGTATTGTGGAATACTTACCACGAACATGTTGGGAAAATTATGACCGAACAGCTGGTTAACCTTGGTTTAATCTCTTTAGAAGACGTTAAGAAACAAAATCCTGCTTACCCGGCCTATAAAAAATATTTTATGCATGGCACTTCTCACCATTTGGGTATTGATGTACACGATTTTGCCGGGAGATACACGCCATTTGCAATTGGCAACATTTTAACTGTTGAGCCGGGTATTTACATCCCGGAAGAAGGTTTGGGCATCCGTTTAGAAAACAATATTCTCATTACTGCAAATGGAAATGTAGATTTAATGGCTGATATTCCTTTAGAAGCAGAAGAAATTGAGGAAATTATGAATAGTTAATTTCAGTTAGCAGTTGTTAGTTTTCAGTTAACCTGTTATTGATTATTAAGAAGTTAAGAAAATTAAGAGTGTGGCGCTGAGCGTTTGATGTTGATTATAGATACCCCTCAACAATTTAAGATTTATGACTACTCAGTTAAACAATTAACCAGTAAACCAGCGCTAACAATTAGCAATAAAACAATCTCAACAATTAGCAGGTTATCAGTTAACCACTAAGCGTAGTCGAAGGGTTAACAATTAACCAGTTAACCCTCACCAAAGCTATCGGCAAAACGATAAACATTAAATCCATCATTTTTTAAGGCTGCCTGAATTTTTTCTCGCAGCTTTTTTTTATCTATATCCTGCATCCTTTTGTGCTGAATAAGTTTCCATGCTTTTTCGGCGAAAAGGAATGCTTTACGATCATTATCGGTTTTTTGGGGTTTAGCAATCCAGGCGCACAACTCATCTATGCCTGAGTTTTTATCGGCAATGGTTTTTAAAATCGGGATGGTCTTTATTCCCTGATGAACGATTTTTTTTAAATTATTGGCAAAAGTATCGGCTCCTTCCCTATCTGCTTTATTAATTACAAAACAATCTGCAATTTCCATCAGTCCCGATTTGATGTTTTGTACCTCATCACCCGATTCAGGAACCAGCACAACAATCGACTTATCGGCTAAGCCGGCAATTTCAACCTCCGATTGGCCAACACCAACAGTCTCTACAATGATCAGGTCAAAATTAGATGCTTTTAAAACATCAACCATTTCTATGGTTTTAGCAGAAATGCCACCCAATGCGCCCCGGGTAGCTAAAGACCGGATATACACATTGGGATTGTTAAACTGATTGGCCATCCGGATACGGTCGCCAAGCAAAGAACCAAAATTAAATGGTGAGGTGGGATCAATCGCTAAAATGGCAATACGCTTCCCTTTGGCAACAAAATGCTGAGTTATGGCGTTTACCAGGGTACTTTTACCAGCACCAGGAGGGCCTGTAATACCCAGAACCGGGATATTGATGTTACTATCTAATTCCTTTAAAATTGACTCAGCCGGTTTTATACTATTTTCCACAAGCGTTAATGCTCTTGCCAAAACTTTATAATTGCCGGCTTTTACTTCGCTTAAAATGGATAGATGCGTATTCATCAATAAAACTATCTTTGTACAAAGAAACAAAAATTATCAGCTACAAAGCGCCCCAATAATGAAAGTTACCGGTTTTACCTTTTTAAGAAATGCAATTGTAAACGATTACCCTGCCAAAGAAGCCATACTTTCGGTATTGCCTTTATGCGATGATTTTATAGTTGCATTAGGAAATTCGTCGGATGAAACTTCTGAAATGGTAAAAAGTATCGATCCTAAAATCAGGACCATTGATACCGTTTGGGATGATAGTATTCGTGAAGGTGGTCGTGTTTTTGCCGATGAAACCAATAAAGCTTTGGCCGAAATAAGTGCTGATACCGACTGGATGGTCTACATCCAGGGCGATGAAGCGATCCACGAGGATTATCTTCCGCTGATTAAAAAAGAAATGGAGCAGGAACTGAATAACAGTAATGTTGAAGCGCTGCTTTTGAAATACAAACATTTTTACGCTTCTTATGATTACCTGGCCGAATCGAGACGCTGGTATAGAAGAGAGGTTAGGATTATCAAAAACCTGCCTGGGGTAACTTCGTACCGGGATGCGCAAGGTTTCAGGATTAACGGCAGAAAGCTTAAGGTTAAATTAATTGATGCCTATATTTATCATTACGGATGGGTAAAGCCGCCAAAAGGACTCCAAGGCAAAGTACGTAACTTCAACCAGTTTTATCAAACAGAAGAATGGATTGAAGAAAATTATCCGGTGCAGGATACATATGATATGCACAATGCCGATCGTTTAGTTCATTTTAAAGGCACACATCCAAAAGTAATGCAGGCAAGAATTGCCGCAGCAAACTGGAAATTCGATAAAGACTTAACAAAAGAAACCCCAAAAATGAATTTCCGCAGAAGGGTTTTGCAAAAAATTGAAGATTTAACCGGATTGCGTTTATTTGAATACCGGAACTATAAAATTGTAAAATAAATGCAGAAGCGTGTTTCAATCGTAATACCCAATTATAATGGCAGGCACCTGCTCGAAAAATATCTTCCATCGGTTTTTATTGCAGCAGAAAATGCAAACACCGAATTCGAAATAATCGTAATTGATGACGGATCTAAGGATGACAGCATTTCTTTTATCAGGGAAAATTACCGAAATGTAAAACTGTTGATCAATGATCAGAACAGGGGCTTTTCTTACACCTGCAACCACGGCATAAGAGAGGCGAAATATGAGCTAATTTTGCTTTTGAACTCTGATGTAAAACTTACCCCCAACTATTTCGATCATCAGTGGAAATACTTTGATCAGCCCGATACTTTTGGCGTTATGGCCCGCATAATGAGTTTTGATGAAAGCCGGATTGAAGATGCTGCACGTCTTTTATACTATGGTGGCTGCCGCATTAAGGCTAATAAATTTTATTATAGTGAAAATCCTGAAGATGAGAGTGTGTACACTGCTTACCTTTCCGGTGCTAATGCCCTGGTTGATGCTCAAAAATTAAAAGAACTAGGTGGTTTTGACGAAATTTATTCTCCTTTTTCATCAGAAGATTTTGATTTGAGCCTACGTGCATGGCAACTGGGCTGGAAATGTTACTATGAGCACCGGGCATTTTGTTTTCACCATGTAAGCGGGAGTACCAAAACCCAAATCAAATCTAATTTTATTAAAAAGATTTATTACCGCAACCGCTATATTTTACAGGGAATTCATCTGCAGGGACTAAGAAAATTATTTTATCCACTACAACAGGTTTTTACAGAACTTATTCCAAAACTGCTTACAGGCAAAACCTGGGTACTGGAAAGCTATAGAGATTATCTGGCACATCGCGATCGCATTCATGCAAGTAAGGCGAAGCTCGGGGTATTGAAGCAGAAATACAATTCGGACCTAAATATTTCTGATGTAATGACTATTATAAATCAATCGGTTAGCAACAAAAACATTAAACGATTGTAATTTTAACGTACCCTTTTCTTAAAATCAGTTGGGTTGAGTTGAAAACCTTACCTTTGTCAAGTTTTAATTAGATTTTTTTGGAAATGTTTCAATACATCTTCCATATTTACCTATACCATTTCACATAAAAATGAAGACATACTTTCGTTTATTATCTTTTGCCAAGCCTATCGAAAAATTTGCAATACCATATGTTATTGCAACATTATTTGCTATTATTTTTAATACATTTTTATTCACACTGCTTGGCCCCCTTATGCAGGCGCTATTTCTTGGCAAAACGGTTACTAATATTAAAGCAGACAAAGCTGAAGGTTCGTTAAATTTCTTAGGAAAATTTAATGATTACATGGATGCAATAATCGCACATGATAAAATACATGCATTACAGATTATTTGTATTGTAATCATCGTAACAGTATTCTTATCAAACTTATTCAGGTACTTCTCTCAGCGCTACATGGAAGATCTGCGGGTACATACTTTATTAAATTTAAGAAAAACCGTTTTTAACAATGTAATGAATTTACATGTTGGCTACTTTAACAATGAGCGTAAAGGTGATATTATTTCAAAAGTGGCATCAGATGTACAGGTGGTTCAGTTTACCGTAACCAACACACTGCAGGTAGTTTTTAAAGAGCCGTTACAGCTTATGTTTTTTGTGGGGGTTTTAATCTCGATATCATTAAAGTTAACATTATTTTCATTGCTGGTTATTCCTGTTTCCGGATTTATTATCAGCAAGATTGTAAAAAGGTTAAAACAGCAGGCCACTCAATCTCACGAATCGTTTGCTAAAATGATCGGATTTCTGGACGAATCGCTTAGCGGAATAAAAATTATCAAAGCGTTTAATTCTACAGAAAGAATGAAGCAAAAGTTTGATGAAGAAAATAAGTTTTATTCTTTTTTGAACAGAAAAATGGCTAGAAGACAACAACTTGCTTCTCCTGTTTCGCAAACGCTCGGTGTTTTGGTAGTGGTGTTTATCTTATTATATGGCGGCACTTTGATTTTAAGCGGAAAAGGAGATCTCGAAGCAGCAGATTTTGTTGTTTATCTGGCTACGTTCTCTCAGGTAATGCAGCCAATTAAAGCTTTAACTGATTCTTTTAGCGGAATACACTCTGGCATATCTGCCGGTGAACGCGTTTTGGATCTGATTGATACTAAGCCATCATTAGTGAATAAACCTGGTGCTAGAGTTCTTGATGGTTTTAATAGTGCAATCAGCCTTCAGAATGTTTCATTCAGTTATGGTGATAAACAAATCTTGAATTCGATAAATTTCGAGATCGAAAAAGGAAAAACTGTAGCATTGGTTGGCCCATCAGGTGGTGGTAAAAGTACGTTGATGGATTTGCTACCACGGTTCCATGATCCAAAATCGGGAACAATCAAAATCGACGGCTATGACTATAAAGATTTAACTGTTGAGAGTATAAGAACACAAATGGGAACAGTTAACCAGGAGTCTTTTTTATTTAACGATACCATTTTTAATAACATTGCCTTTGCAAAACCCAATGCCACAATGGAGGAAGTAATTGCGGCAGCAAAAATCGCAAATGCACACGATTTTATTGAGAACACAGAAAATGGCTATCAATCTTTTGTTGGCGACAGAGGGAACAAACTTTCAGGCGGGCAAAAACAGCGTGTTTGTATTGCAAGGGCTGTATTGGCTAATCCACCAATCATGCTTTTAGACGAAGCTACTTCTGCACTGGATACTGAATCTGAAAAATTAGTACAGGATGCCTTAAATAATTTAATGAAAAACCGCACCTCAATCGTAATTGCGCACCGTTTAAGTACTATACAACATGCCGATAAAATTGTGGTGATTGATAAAGGTAGCGTTGTAGAAACCGGAAGCCATAGCGAACTGATGGCTAAAAGTGGCTTATACAAACGTTTAATAGATATGCAGGCTTTTAACGATTAGATTTCTTCTAAAATCGATTGTAGCTTTAAGGTTTGATCTGTTGCATTAAAACTCTTTGCATATTGTTTAATGTAATCCTTATCGTATGTCCCGTAGTTTTCTTCTATTTTTTCCATTGCCTTCGCCAGTTCAGTAAACGAAAGCTGGTTTACCACTATGCCGATTTTATCATTCACGTATTCCTCAATGCCACCCGAGTTAAAACCGGCTATTGGTTTCCCCAAATGTGCAGCTTCCTGCATCACTAAAGGAAAAGAATCCTGGCGGGATAATAATAAGAACCCCTTACCTAAATTAAAATAGTCGTAATAGTCGGTAGATTTTCGACCTACAAAAAACAGCCTGTCTTTAAATGCAGCCTTACCGGCTATTTGTGCATAAGCTGTTGTGCCCGAATCTTCAATGCCACCAATCCACATAATTTTATGATTGGGTTTAAGTTCTTTCAATAAAGGAATTACAAAATCAACACCCTTGATGGCATTAACACTGCCTGCCATTATCCAGATAAAGTCGGTAGGAGCAAAATTAAATTGCTCGCTTATTTTAGTCTCGCTTAAAGAAATAAACCGGTCGTCTACAAAGCTGTTCAGCAATTTCACATTTTGATGCCCCATATCTTCTAAATTTTGGCATACTACTTTAGAACATCCAATACACAGGTCCGATTTTAATAAGTTTTCTATGGTTTTTTCTTTAACCATATCGTAATACAACGGCATTTCATGAACGTGTGAAATAATCTTTACCCCCAGTTTCAACGCAATAGAATATGCATCTCTGTTTACAATTGTATTAATATACCAGTAATCTGCTTTAACTTTTTTCTGAATTTTTCGCAGTTGAAACTCTACAGGATTTACGTTAACAGCATATAGCAATAGCCTAAACAGCCTGAGCAGATAATTTCTGCTTTTTTTATAGCCAACAAAGTATTTAATATATTTTGGAAGGTCCTTAAGCAAGGACCCATCATTACGGGTAAATAAGCAGGCTTCGAATTTTTCTGCATTCAAATTTTCAAGGATGTAGAGTAACTGCATTTCTGAGCCTGTTCTGCCAAAAAACGGGGTAATAAACAATATTTTTTTTGGTGCTGTAGCTCCTTCTTTTTTTGAAAAACCTGTCGTCATTTTCTCTTTTTTTTCAGGCTTTAAAGATGCAAAAATCTATGCCATCTTTTATAAGCTTATTAACGCTTAAATTATCTTATTTTTACCGCACCTAAACCCAGTACATGATTGACGAGCAAAATAATCTTATTACGGTGTTAATGCCTGTTTTTAACAGCGAACTTTTTGTAAAGGAAGCTATAGAAAGCATACTCAATCAATCCTATAAAAACTTCGAATTTTTGATTATTAACGATGGAAGTACAGATCAGTCGCACGCCATAATCAGCTCTTTTTTAGATAGCCGGATAAAATATGTTAATAATAAAGTGAATAAGGGTATAGTAAATACGTTGAACGAAGGATTGGTGTTGAGTAAGGGCAAATATATTGCCAGAATGGATGCTGATGATATTGCCATGCCCGATCGGTTAACCAAACAAGCTGCTTTTCTAACTGCAAACCCAACCTATAAATTGTGTGGCAGTATGGCGATTGCTATTGATGCAACCGGAAAAGAAACAAACAACTTAAACCGGCCGCAGCATAGTGCTAAAATCAAAGTATTTAACTTGTTTCGCAATGCTTTTATACATCCAACAATTATGGCGGATGCTGAAACAATAAAGAAATTTGCCTACAATGAAAATTTTAAATATGCTGAAGATTATTTTTTATTTTCTCAAATCACAATGAGTTATCCGGTTGCAAACCTGCACGAGCGTTTGTTACAATACCGCATTCACGGAGAAAGTATAACATCAAAGAAAAAGGCAGAAATGGTGCAAAGCGAGCTCAAAACCATAGCCTATTTATTATCTTTCTTATTTGATAAAGTAGATCAACAAAGTTTATTGGTTCATCATTCAATCCTGCGCCCTGAAGATGCTGCTTTTTCTGAACATGAAATAGAGCACCACCTGGTAAATATATTAAGAGCCAATCGAAAAAAGCAGGTATTCAACCAAAGGCTTCTTAGCAAACAACTGCAAAAAGATTGGTATAACTACCTGCTTAAATCCAACAATAAATCTTCCCTTGGTAAGTTTATAGGATCAGATTTATTTACCTTTAGCAATTTAAATTTGAAACAGGTTATCAAACTCCTGCTAAAGTAATCGATCATGGAGCCACTCATTTCTATAGCGCTTTGTACCTATAATGGCGCTAACTTTTTACAACAACAACTGGATAGTATTCTTAACCAAACCTATAAACACATTGAACTGGTTATTGTTGATGATGGTTCTTCTGATGGCACAAAAGATATATTGAAACAATATGCTGCTAAATATGAACAGATTAAACTGTATTTTAATGAAACGAACATCGGTTTTAATGCCAACTTTCAAAAAGCCATATCTTTTTGTTCAGGCGATTTTATAGCCATAAGCGATCAGGATGACATATGGCTGGAGCACAAATTAGCGCTATTACATCAGAATATAGGAGATAACTGGCTGATTTTTTCGAATTCAGAATGGATAGATCAAACAGAAAATCTCATTGGGCGACAAACATTAAATCCCGATTTTAAATTGGGGAACCGTGATTACAGAAGCGCACTATTCTATAATTCGGTTACCGGGCATACCACTCTTTTTTCAAAGGCACTGTTACCCTACATATCTCCAATTCCTGAAACAGGATATTATGACTGGTGGATCGGGTTTGTAGCCCTATATCATCACAAAATTACTTGTGTAAATGAATGTTTAACACTGCACAGAATCCATAGTTCTTCAGTGATGCACAAGTTTAAAGGTAATGTAAAAACCAACATCAAAGCAGAACGTTTTAAAGAAATTGATCTGAATCTTTTCCTTTTAGGCAAATATAAAAACTTAAAAGAAGCAGATAAAAAACTGATTGGTAAAATATATGCCGCCCACCATAAAAAAGGATACAGTCTATATTTAATCAGGCTTATCTATAAACATTATCAAGCTTATTTTCCTGATCTGAAAAACAGAACAGGATTAAGCAGACTAAATTTTGCTATTAAATTTTCCAAAAAATTTTAGGCTACAGCACTTATTAAACACATGAAAATTTACCGTTGGATAGATAAATACAATTATAAAGTCTCAATTAAGATTACGAAGAGATATTATACCGGAATATCAAAAAGAAAAACAAAACTATATTCCTTATCGCCATCTTTTTGGGGAGATTACCTGCTGCGTTTATTACTGGTATTTGCGTCTGTTATTTTTGTTAAAAAATCTGCTTTTAAAGGATTTTACAATATTATATCCCGTAAATTCTCTCCGTTTTTCTCTTCCGATACCAACCCCATAATTTATATTAAAACAAGAGATTTAATTTCAGCATTATTTGGTTACCGGTATTTTGTTGATGAGGCTACTCCGGATCTTTTAGACAGGAAGACCATTCTTGCAGAAAAAATAGTATTTCAACGTTCAGAGGAGCCATTTATTAGCGTTATCGTAACTGGCAACTATCGCTTAGATTATCTTTATAACTGTTTAAAATCTTTAAGCGATCACATTTCTGAAAAACATACTTTTGAGGTTATTGTATTCAAAAATCAAGATCACCATGTCAATTCTTTCCTGAATAATAATGTTAAAGGAATTATTCTGTTAGAAACGGCTTCTTTTGCATCAATTTTAGAAAATGCGAAAGGAAATTTAATCTATATCCAGTCAAGTGAGGCTATAATAAAGAAAAACAGTGTTGAACTCCTTGCCGAAGTACTAAAAAATGAAGAGGTAGGCTGTGCAGGGGCAAAACACCTTTATAGGAATGGCTTACTCATTAGAACAGAAGGCAACACTATTTTTTATGAGGACAGTAATCATCCTGAATTTAATTCTCAAAGAGAAATTACACATTATGCTTCAGCTAATTTTATTTTCCACAGAGATCATTTGAGCAACTTAAACCTGTCTGATATTAATCTTCTTTCGTCAGTTAATATCGGAGATCAGATTGGTCAATCCCTTGCCGGCAAAAACAAAAAGGTTATTTATCAGCCTTTGGCAGAGGTGGTGTGTTATAATATTCAACAGTTAAAGGCCCAGGCCTTAATTGAAAAGCCTGCACAAAAAACTATATTATTTATCGATGATGTTATCCCTACGCCTGATCAGGATTCTGGTTCGAACAGGATATTCAAAATTATGCAGCTGGTAAAAGCCTTGGGATTTCATGTGATATTTTTACCTGCCAACGGCGAGAAAAAGCCACGGTATTTTGATCAGATGATTTTAGAAGGGTTCGAAGTGCTGTACCGTTTTCCTAATATGCGTGGAATGATCAAAATTCTCGAAGGTAAGCTTCAGGATATTGATGCTGTGTGGCTGTGCAAACCGCACAATAATGAGCAGTTTAAGTTTTTATTTGAACAGAAAAAAGATTTATTCTGGATTTATGACACAATTGATCTTCATTTTTTAAGGTTGCAGCGGGAAGGTGATCTTTCTGGAGACCAATCTGTTATTCAAGAGGCCAATGATATTAAACATGTAGAACTTAATATTGCAAAACTTGCCAATATTACCCTGGCCATTACAAGGGATGAAAAAGAAATTTTAGAAAACGAAGGCATAAAAAATGTTGAGATAATACCTAATATCCACGAAATAAAAATCTTAACCGAAGCTGCAGGTTCTTTCAGTTTAAGAAGTGGCTTACTTTTTATTGGTGGTTATCTGCACAAACCCAACATAGATGCTGTGCAATGGTTAGTTAAAGAAATTATGCCTCTGGTATGGGCCGCCGATCCGCGGATAACCTTAACGCTTTTAGGGAGCAATCCTACCGATGAAATACTTGCGCTACGCTCGGATAGGGTAATTGTTCCTGGTTATATACATGATGTTTCAGCATATTTCCATAGTAACCGCGTATTTGTATCACCATTACGGTTTGGTGCAGGCATGAAAGGGAAAATTGGCCAGAGTTTAGAATATGGACTTCCAATTGTTTCTACTGATATTGGCGTAGAAGGTATTGGGTTAACAAATGGCCACGATGTAATGGTAGCGAATGATACCAAAGATTTTGCAGAAAAAATCATTCAGTTATATAATTCTCCCGATCTTTGGAATAACATCAGAAACAATTCGATTAACGCGTTAAAAACATACACCCCCGAGGTGATAAAACAGCAACTGGAAGAATTATTGAGAAATTTAAGCAACAAAAAGTAGCATGAGCGAACAAAAGATCTCAATTATTACCGTTAATTATAATAATTGCACCGGGCTTGAAAAAACGATGAGCAGTGTTTTTTCGCAAAGTGCCACCAATATTGAATTTATTGTTATTGATGGTGGCAGTAATGATGGCAGCGCTAAATTATTAACCCAGAATACAGATAAGATTACCTACTGGATAAGCGAACCCGACAAAGGGATTTATCATGCAATGAATAAGGGAATAAACATTGCTACCGGAGATTACATCTTATTCCTCAATAGTGGTGACTGGCTTTACAGCAATACGGTAATTTCGCAGTCGCTAACGGCCATGAAAGAACAACTGGATATTTACTATGGCGACATTATTTATGATGAAATACATCAGCAGAGTAAACGAGTGTTTCCGGATCAGTTAAATTTTGCCTTCTTTTTTGAACAGAACATATCACACCAGGCCAGTTTTATCAAGAGAACTTTGTTTAAAACGATCTTTCCTTACAATGAAAATTTCAAAATTGTATCTGACTGGGAATTTTTTACCTATGCCATATGCAAGCGTGAAGCCTCGTACAAACACATCGATATCATCATCACCAATTATGATGCAACAGGCATTTCTTCCAATACCGATAACCATGTGTTAATGAATGCGGAGCGCGAAGCATCTTTAAATAATCATTTTCCTGAGTTTATAGCTGATTATAATTACTTTAAACATTTAAGGGATAAAAAAGCAGAACAGTTTTTGTACATTAAACAGCATCCGTTAGCGTACAAATTTTTAAAAGCATTTATTAATCTCATTTTACTTTTTTTACCAAAGTTTAAAAAATCAGCCTAAAAATTATGGTTAAGATTTTATACGATCATCAAATATTTACAGAGCAAACCTATGGAGGCATTTCCAGGTATTTTAAGTATCTGATGAATGGAATAAAGAAAACAGAGGAGGTAGAGTATAAACTGGGCCTTTTAAGATCTAATAACTATTATATCAGAGATGAACAGCAGCCTTTAAGCAGCTCGTTATTTAATCCGCTTTTTAAAACACAAGAGAAACTCCTTAAACGCAATAACTCGTACAGCAAGTACCTGCTTAAAAAAAATGATTTCTCTGTTTTTCACCCTACCTATTTTAACCCTTATTTTCTAAAGTACCTGAAAAAGCCGCTGGTTATAACCGTTCATGATATGACCTATGAGGCGCTGCCTCAATTTTTCCCCTCATCTGATCCTTTACCTTTTTATAAAAGAATATTAATGGAGAAGGCAAATAAAATTATAGCTATATCCGAAACAACAAAAACCGACATATTAAAATACAGCAATGTTAATGTAGATAAAATAGAAGTTATACATCATGGAATAGATCTGGCTGAACCAGTGTACGCTCCTGTTGAAGGCTTACCTGAGCAGTACATTTTATTTGTTGGTGCCAGGTGGAGTTATAAAAATTTCCATTTAACAGTAGAGGCTTTTAAAAAGTTAACACAAAAATACCCTGGGTTACGCCTGGTATTTGCGGGTGGCGGGGCTTTAAGCTATGGCGATTCTGAGTTTTTAATACGCAATAATATCTTAGAGAAGACCATACAATTATCTGTTAGTGATGATCAGCTGAATACGCTTTATAAAAATGCCTTATGCTTTGTTTATCCTTCACTATACGAAGGTTTCGGATTGCCAATATTAGAAGCTTTTAAGAATAATTGTCCCGTTTTGCTGAGTAATTGCAGCTGTTTTGAAGAGATTGCAGGAAACGCTGCACAGTATTTCGATGGCCAGTCTTTACAATCGTTGACAGAAAAGTTAGAAACTATTATCTCATCTCCTTCTCTTAGAAGAGAAATGGGTAATGCAGGGCAAAAAAAATCGCTGGAATACCCTATTGATAAATGTGTTTCGAAAACGATTGAGCTGTATAAAAAAATTATTTAAATGCCTGCAGTCTAAGCAAAAATTGTTTAACCCTTAAAAAGAGACTTGAACCATCTTTTAAACCTTCTTCTATAAGAATTGTGTTTTTTTAAATAGGCCATTTCCGCTAACTTACCCCGAATATTAAATTCTTCGAATAAAAGATTATAATCTGCCTCTTTTTCCGGCACCATATATTTTGGATGAACCAGCTCTCCCAGTTCCTCTAAAGGAACATTGGCAAAAGGACTATTGGCATTAGTGGTATTTTCTGCAAACTGATCGAATCCAATGTTACTTACGAGATTATAATTAGGGACAATGGTTAGTGAATGACTAAATAAATGTGAAAAAGTTACCTGATAATCCCATGTATCAATTTTACCTTCCTTGGTTTCATTAAATATTTCTACCCACCTATCAACAATCAAAGGATCTTCAAATATTTTTTGCAGTGGTCCTCTAACTTCATCTGCGTTGTACTGGCTTAAATTCTTATCATAGTTATTCCAGGATCTTTTCCAGGTAGCCCAGCCCCAACCATTAGTTAAATTAGAAAAATAATACGAGCCTTTACCCCATTTTTTTTTTGTATCGAAATTAAAGCCAGATATCAGCCAGATTCTTGTATCATTCCGGTATTTATCCAGCAAATTATCACAATAATAAAAAAAGCTCATAGAGGGCAAACAATCATGCTCTAATATAATTCCTTCTTCCTCATGTTGAAAAAACCAATCGATTGCAGAGGATATGGCTTCTTTTGGCCCCAGATTCTTTTCTCTGAATAAGGTATGTACTTCGCATTCCCAATCAATAAAACCCATTACTGATTCTTTAGCTTTACTACAATCTTCTGCCTCTGTTGCCCGGTTTTCACGTGGACCATCGCAGGTAAGATATAATCGCGAAGGTTTAGCCTGCTTAATTCGTTCTAAAACTTTCAGCGTAGTATCAGTTCTATTAAAAAAAATAAATAATATTGCTGATTGAGTTTGATAAGCGGTATAATTTGTAGACATATTGGGTTTAAGCAGGCAAAAATTGTGATGAATAATCCATATCAGGCGATTTAACAGTTTAAGAATACACTAAAAAGAATCACCTGAACAAATCTACAAAATAAAAAGAAAGCATTTAACTGGCTCCTACTTCATATTATCTGAACATTAAAATTTTTAATAATAGATTTAAAATTATCTGCCAATTATCCACTTTATTTTAGTCTTACTTATCAGGGCAATGAGCAACATTGTAGCAGAATAAACAATTGTAAACCTACAGGCAATATAAAGAAGCATGTTACCCAAAGACATTTCATTGAATTGAATTATGTGGAAGGGTCTGAAAACTTCAGGCAAAAGATGGGTAACTAATATATAGTGTATTAAATAAACACCAAATGTAGTTTCCCTTGGCTTTAAATATTTGACAAATCTAAACTCCTTTATTTTAAACAACAAAAAGATAGTGGCTAATGAATAGAAAACATTACTTATTCTTAATGTATTATATGGATCTTCACTTTTTACCTGTATTAAATGAATAATATCGAACACTGCTAAACAGAAAGTTAGCATAAATAAACCGATAAAGATATAGTATGGTGTTTTTTTAATAAAGGCTTCAATTTTACTCCAATACTTATTAAGAATGGCACCCAACCATAGATAAAAAATAAATCCAAAAATTGCGATAGTGTGCGATGTAATAAACCATTCGAAATATACATTAGCGCTATACGTTAAAGTAAGCACTAAAAAAATTGCCCCAAGCCACCATTTGTACAAATACTTCTTAAAGCATAAGAGTATTGCAATACAAAACATAAAATTGATAATAAACCAATAATTGGTAAATAGATAAATCATCTCTATTTTTTCTATCAGCAACTTACGGAGATGAAAATCGCCTGACCGATGCAGGGCAATGTAATTTTGAATGATGATAGCACACAAAAATACCAACGACCATATTAACCACGGTAGAAATACTGTGGATAAACGTCGTTTAAAATATTGCCAGGATGAATAGGTTGTAAACTTACTCCCCAATAAAAATCCGGCTAATAAAAAGAAGGATATGGTACCAAATTTAGAAAATTGAATTAATCCGATATAAACAATGTGTTTGGGTGGAAAGCCATTAAAAATATAGGTACCATTATAGGTACAGTGTTCCATAACTATCCCCATCATGGATATACAACGGATGGTATCTATAAAATCAAAATTCCTTTTTTCCTGGATTCCTTTTTCTTGTATTTCGGTATGCATTAAATTATTTTGGTAGTTGAACCAACAAATATCTGTTAAAAAAAAGAGTCCCGAATAATTCGGGACTCTTTTAACATTCATGTATGTAAAATATTACATAATACCCGCCGTAAAAATTATATCCAAAACACCCATTGGTTTTCATAAAAGCAATATTTCGACCAAATTCCTGTCATTTTGTAAATGCTTTTGATATATAATACACCATTCACAAAATCATCATTCAGTCAGATTTTAAACAGCACAAAATAATTTTGCTACAACAAAAAGGGCATCAATATTATTGATGCCCTTACTTTTATTTTGACAGAAACTAATTACAGCTTTCTGGCTACTTCAACCTGCTCGTAAGCTTCTACGATATCGCCAACTTCGATGTTATTGAAGTTCTGAATGTTTAAACCACACTCATAACCTTTGTTCACCTCTTTCACATCATCTTTAAAGCGTTTTAACGATGCCAGTTCACCTGTGTACACTACAACACCATCTCTAACGATACGGATCTTGCTGTTACGGGTAATTTTACCATCCAATACCATACAACCTGCAATGGTACCCACTTTAGTGATTTTGAATGTTTCGCGAATCTCCACGTTAGCCACAATTTTCTCTTCAAATTCCGGATCCAGCATACCTTCCATTGCCGATTTAATCTCGTTGATTGCGTCGTAAATGATAGAATATAAACGGATATCGATCTGCTCTGCTTCGGCCAGTTTACGTGCACCTGTTGATGGACGAACCTGGAAACCGATAATAATTGCATCTGAAGCTGAAGCTAACAATACATCAGATTCTGAAATCTGACCAACACCTTTACTGATGATATTGATCTGGATCTGCTCAGTAGACAGTTTCAGCAATGAATCGGCCAATGCCTCGATTGAACCATCCACATCACCTTTAACGATGATGTTAAGCTCTTTAAAGTTACCGATAGCCAAACGACGACCGATCTCATCCAAAGTAATGTGTTTTTGTGTACGTAGTCCCTGCTCACGTTGTAACTGCATCCGTTTGTTTGCAATGTCACGTGCTTCGGTTTCACTTTCTAAAGCATTAAATCTGTCACCTGCTGTAGGTGCGCCCTGCATACCCAAAACCTGTACCGGTTGTGATGGGCCTGCTGATTCTACTTTAGCACCACGCTCGTTGGTTAATGCTTTAACACGTCCGCTGTAACTACCTGCCAGGATCGGATCTCCAACCCTTAATGTACCAGCCTGAACCAGTACCGTAGTTACAATACCGCGTCCTTTATCTAATGCCGACTCAATTACAGTACCTGTAGCTCTCTTATTCGGATTCGCTTTAAGTTCTAATAATTCAGCTTCTAATAATACTTTATCTAAAAGTAAATCAACGTTTAAGCCGCTTTTGCTTGAGATTTCCTGCGATTGATATTTACCACCCCAATCTTCAACCAAAATATTCATGGTTGATAATTGCTCGCGCACTTTATCTGAGTTAGCACCCGGTTTATCAATCTTTGTAAAAGCAAATACCAATGGTACGCCTGCTGCCTGTGCATGATTAATGGCCTCTTTTGTTTGAGGCATCACTGCATCATCAGCCGCGATAACAATAATGGCAATATCAGCAGCCTTAGCACCACGGGCACGCATCGCTGTAAAGGCTTCGTGACCCGGCGTATCTAAGAAAGTTACTTTTTTACCGTTTGGTGTAGTTACCATGTAAGCACCAATGTGCTGGGTAATTCCACCCGCCTCACCAGCAACCACATTTGCTTTACGGATATAATCCAGCAATGAGGTTTTACCGTGATCGACGTGACCCATAATGGTAACAACCGGAGCTCTTTCGATTAAATCTTCTTCTTTATCTTCTTCTTCAATTACGTTTTCCTCATCTTCATCAGGTTTAACAAACTGAATTTCATAACCAAACTCATCTGCAACGATTGTTAAGGTTTCAGCATCTAAACGCTGGTTAATGGAAACGAACATTCCAAGGCTCATACAGGTACCAATAATTTTGGTAACTGGTACATCCATCATGCTCGCCAACTCATTAGCCGTAACAAACTCTGTTACTTTTAATATTTTCGATTGCGATTCAAGCTCGTTTGCGGCCTCTTCTGCATTGTAAGCAACATCATCACGTTTCTGACGACGTAATTTAGCACGTTGAGCAAATTTACCAGATTTACCAGCGCCACTTAAACGGGCAAGTGTTGCCTTAATTTGATCTTGAATCTCTTTTTCAGTAGGTTCTTCTTTAGGTCCGCTTGGTGTAGCATTTCTATTTTGGAAACCTGGTCTGTTATTATTGTTGTTTCTATTTCCCTGGTAAGGAGTACCGCCTTGTCCGGCTGGTCTGTTACCCTGGTATGGAGTACCACCACCTGGTCTGTTACCCTGATAAGGCTGACGAGGCTGTCCTGGCGCACCACTCTGACCCTGACCTGCAGGATTATTCTGTCCTTGCTGGCCCTGGCCACCATGTTGCCCTGGCTGACCCGGTGCTCCCGGAGTTTTTTTACGTTTACGCTTGCGTTTAGCAGCTTCACTATCGCTAGATGATGCTACCGGACCGTTTCTTCTATCCGGAGTTGTTGGTAAAACAATTTTACCAATAATGTTCGGACCAGTTAATTTAACGGTACGTGCTTTAATTACTTCAGGCTCGTTGCTTACCGGTTTGGCTGCTTCTGCTGGTTTTTCTTCCGCTTTTGGCTGTTCAACTGGTTTTGCCGGCTCTGGAGCCTTAACCACAGGTGTTGGTACAGCAGGCGCTGATGCAGCAGGTGCTTCTTCCTTTTTAACCTCAACAGGTTTTTCTTCAACCTTAGGCTGTTCAACCGGTTTTACTGGCTCGGGGGCTTTAGCAACAGGCGCTGGCGCAGCAGGTGCTTCTTCTTTCTTAACAGGACGGGTTTTTGAGTTAAGATCATTTAAATCAATCTTACCAACAATTTTAACGCCTGGTAATCCGGTTTCCTCTGCTTTTTCTTCTGCCTTGGTTTCTTTTACTGGCTCAACTGCTGCCGCAGGAGCTGGTGCAGGTGCCGGCGCCGGTGTTTCTTCCTTAGGAGTTTCAACTACCTTTGGTTTTTCTACCGGTGGAGTAAATGACTGAGCATTTTTAATTAAAATCTCTTCATTTTTCTCAAAATCGGTGTTTTTCTTCGGCGCTTCTACTGGCTTTTCAGTCTCAGGCTCGTCACGACGTATTTTACCAATCACTATTTGTTTGGCTTCTTCTCTTACGATCTTATCTCCCTGATACTCTTTTAACAAGGCATTATACATGTCTCCCGTAAGTTTAAACATAGGGCTTTTCTCGGCAGAGAACCCCTTTTTGTTTAAAAACTCAACGGCCGTACCCATGCCTATATTAAGTTCTTTAATAGCTTTAATTAAAATGATTGGTTTGTCGTCTGACATTTAGCTCCTGTTATTGTTTTTTATTTAATACAAAAGTAGTGTTTATTTGGCAATTACACCACTTATTCAAATTCTGACTTCAAAATTTGAACCACTTCTTTAATGGTTTCCTCTTCAAGGTCGGTGCGTTTTACTAAATCTTCTACTGTAAGTGCTAATACACTCTTAGCAGTATCGCAACCGATAGCCTTTAATTCATCAATGATCCAGCTATCAATCTCATCTGAGAATTCTTCTAAATCAACATCCTCGTCGCTCTCTTCTCCAGCTTCGCGGTACACATCAATTTCGTAACCGGTTAATTTACCAGCCAGTTTAATGTTGTGTCCACCACGTCCGATGGCCAATGAAACCTGATCTGGTTTTAAGTAAACTGATGCATGTTTGGTTTCATCATCCAGTTTAATGGAAGTGATTTTTGCCGGGCTCAAGGCACGGGTAATGTATAGTGAAATATTATTTGTGAAGTTAATCACATCAATATTTTCGTTTTTCAATTCGCGAACGATGCCATGGATACGTGATCCTTTCATACCCACACACGCGCCAACCGGATCGATACGGTCATCGTATGATTCTACAGCTACTTTAGCACGTTCTCCCGGTTCGCGTACAATTTTCTTAACAGTAATTAAACCGTCGAAAATTTCCGGAACTTCCTGTTCGAACAAGCGTTGTAAAAACTCCGGTGCTGTTCTCGAAATGATAATTTTCGGATTCGCGTTGATCATTTCTACTTTAGAGATCACTGCTCTTACAGAATCGCCTTTTTTGAAATAATCTGCCGGAATCTGCTCGGTTTTAGGCATTAAAAGTTCATTACCTTCATCATCTAAAACCAAAGTTTCTTTTTTCCAAACCTGGTAAACTTCACCGGTTACGATTTCGCCTACCCTGTCTTTATATTTTTTGAAAATTTCGTCTTTTTCTAATTCCAATACTTTAGAAACCAGGGTTTGGCGTGCTGCTAAAATTGCCCTGCGGCCAAAACTCTCTAAGGTAATCTGCTCGATATAATCATCGCCAACTTCCAAAGTGCTGTCTAATTTAGAAACTTCAGCAAGCTCGATCTCTAAATCATCATCTTCAGAAAAGCCATCTTCCATTACTTTTCTCGTTCTCCAGATCTCCAAATCCCCGTTATCCGGGTTTACGATAACGTCACAGTTTTCGTCTGTTCCGTATTTTTTACGCAACATGCTACGAAAAACTTCTTCCAGCACACTGATCACCGTTGGGCGATCTATATTTTTGAAATCTTTAAACTCCTGAAAAGAGTCGATCAAATTAATTGTTGTAGTACTCATTTTTACTTAAATGAAATTAACACACTTGTTTCTAATATATCATTAAACGGCACAGCTGTTTCAATCGCTACTGCCTTTTTCCCTTTTTCTTTAACCGACTCTTCAATCTGCAGGTCATTTTCTGTAACAGCCAGTAGCTTCCCTTCTTTTTTCAAGCCTTCTTTCAGCTTAATACTTACCGTACGGCCAATATTTTTATTGTATTGGCGGATCAGTTTTAAAGGCTCACCAACGCCCGGTGAAGAAACTTCCAGGTTATAAGCCTGATCTATTGCATTTTCTTCTTCGAGATGAAAACCAACATGCCTGCTAATGGCCACAC
This sequence comes from Pedobacter jeongneungensis, assembly GCF_039538295.1. Lineage (NCBI taxonomy): Bacteria > Pseudomonadati > Bacteroidota > Sphingobacteriia > Sphingobacteriales > Sphingobacteriaceae > Pedobacter > Pedobacter jeongneungensis. Next base: position 277,470 of record NZ_BAABBY010000007.1, read on the forward strand.
AATCCTGTATGCTAATACCTTCGTCACCATCAACATGGATAATTAATTTATTGTTTGGCAACATTTTCACTTCTACCAGAAACAGTTCTGGGCGGTCTGCTATTTTTTCCTCAACGAGGGCTGCAACTCTCTTTTCTACCTGCATATTTTAACCTGATTTCATAGAAAAAGGGGACACTGTCCCCTTCTCTTTTCTTCGATTACGATGCAAATGTAGTAAATTTTTAGAAAAAATCAAACACTTGCTGCAATTATTATGCTGATTCTTACCGTTTAAGTGTTTGTTTTTGTGGCTGTAAGTTATGTTTGGCGCTACCTGTAATCAGGTTACCAACAGTGGCAAATTTTACCCCGATATAACTTTCTACCAAATAATCTTTGCCTTTCACAAATGGCTGGTCGGGATTAAAAATGAATGAATCGCCGACGATTTTAACTTTTCCGGCCACTTCCAGTTCATCCTGAATGCTGTCGAGTTCGCCGGGCATGATCAAAACCGACATTATATTAACAGTATCCACATTAGCCAGATAGGCATTTTTAACCTGCAAGAGACTTGCCTCATCAATATTTGTGATTATTATTGATGTGCTATCTCCCGAAAACTTAATGACCGGTTTGTTGTTTCTATTCGAACAAGAAAACGCAGACATAAAAACCGCAACAACAACCGAATATTTAAAAAAGCGTTTAAACATTTACAAAAATAAACAATTATGAGATTTATTATCGAAATCCTTTTAACAGGACTGGCGTTCTTTATCGGGGCGAAACTGGTACCCGGCGTAAGCATTGATGGTTATGGCAACGCGATTATTGCAGCGGTGCTGATTGCACTTGCAAATGCAACCATCGGTTTTATTTTAAGGGTACTAACCTTCCCGGTTAATTTTTTAACCTTAGGGCTGGTATCATTCATCATCACCGTTTTAATGATTTTACTGGTGGATAACATGATGACCTCTTTTAACACTTCAGGCTTTATTGCAGCGGCATTTTTGGCCATTGTAGTAGCGCTGATTAAAGCGGTGTTTAGCGCAGTAGCGGGAGAGAAAGATTAATTCAGTTTTCAGTTGGCGGTTTTCAATTCGAACTGCCAACTGAAAATTGATAACTGGAAACTAACGAATAACTTCCCTCGAAATCACCATTTTCTGAATCTCAGAGGTTCCTTCGTAAATCTGGGTAATTTTTGCATCACGCATTAAACGTTCTACGTGGTATTCTTTTACAAAGCCGTAACCGCCATGTACCTGAACGGCTTCGATGGTTACATCCATCGCTACTTTTGAAGCATACAATTTTGCCATTGACCCGGCCTGGGTATAAGGCAAGCCCTGATCTTTTAACCATGCAGCTTTATACACCAATAACCGCGCAGCTTCTATCTGTGTAGCCATATCTGCCAGTTTAAAGGCAATGGCCTGATGCTCGGAAATGGGTTTACCAAACGATTTCCGCTCTTTGGCATATTGTGTGGCCAGCTCGAAAGCACCCTGTGCAATACCCAGGGCCTGCGCAGCAATACCGATCCGTCCGCCCTCTAAGGTTTTCATGGCGAATTTAAAACCAAAACCATCTTCACCAATCCTGTTTTCTTTGGGCACTTTCACATCGTTGAACATTAAAGAATGTGTATCAGAACCGCGGATGCCCAGTTTGTTTTCTTTCGGACCAACGGTAAAACCTTCCATCCCTTTTTCTACAATAAAAGCGTTTATTCCTTTATGTTTTAGTTCGGGATGGGTTTGAGCAATAACCAGGTAGGTTGATGCGGTACTGCCATTGGTGATCCAGTTTTTGGTACCATTAAGCAGGTAATAATCGCCTTTATCTTCGGCGGTTGTGCGTTGCGAAGTGGCGTCCGATCCAGCCTCAGGCTCTGACAAACAAAAGGCACCGATTTTTTCGCCCGATGCCAATGGTTTCAGGTATTTTTCTTTTTGTGCTTCACTTCCGTATTTTTCGAGCCCATAACAAACGAGTGAGTTATTTACCGAAACCACTACAGAGGCGGAGGCATCGATTTTAGACAGCTCTTCCATTACCAGCACATAGGAAATGGCATCGAGGCCGCTACCGTTATATTTTGGATCAACCATCATCCCCAGGAAGCCGAGTTCGCCAAGTTTTTTCACCTGTTCGGCCGGAAATTTCTGATGTTCGTCTCTTTCAATTACTCCAGGCTTTAATTCCTGCTGCGCAAAATCGCGTGCAGCCTGCCGGATCATTAATTGTTCTTCATTTAATTCAAAATGCATAACATTTATGTATAAAAGGTTAGTAAATCAAATGTAGCATTTCTGATCGAAATTACTATGGCTGCATAGCAATTTATTTTTAGATTGATTTTGTGTAGCCGTGACTTACGTAGGTTGGTTTGTCACAGCTATAAAATCAATCTGGTTTATTTTTTTGGAAAGCAAAGGCAGCAATACTTCGGTTCCGATAGCCCTGCCCTTTGCTTAATCCAGATGGAAGAATCCGGATAACGCTGTCGGTCAGGTTTATTTAACCAAAGATAGTAGCACCATGCAGCCACCTAAACCCGGCAGTAGCAGCAGCTCCAGATCCTTCATCTGGACTATAGCGGATAACGGGGCCGGAGTTAACCTGTAAACCACGGAACTGCTTTCCAAAAAAATAATAATGTTAATGATGGTCAGTTTTTTTCGCCAGTACCAAAAACAAACTCAGGCTCCCTAAAATGAGGATAAGCAAAACCTGCGATGAATGGATAATGGTTGAATAGGCCAGCCCGTCTTTAAAAGTGATGCCATAAAGCACGAGGGATTGCGCAACCATCCAGTGGAAAACGCCAATACCGCCCTGAACCGGCGCTGCCATGGCGAAACCGGAAAACACGATGGCAGTAAATGCGGCATTAAAATGCAGCCCGGAAGTAGCCGGGATGGATGAAAAAGCAAAATACATGGATAAACAATAAAATACCCATATCAATAACGTATAAATCAGGAATAATCCCTTTTGTTTCAGTTTGCTGTAAGAACCAAAGCCCTGGCGCAGGCTTACAAAGATGCGCAGAAACTTTTTGCTGAATTTTTGACGGAGAAAATATATGGCTGATGCGATAAGTAACAATATAACAGCACCAATTGCGACCAGCCACCAATAATTAAGGGTATTTACTTTTTTGGCGAGGCTGAGGTAAATGGTGTCGTATAAAAAATCAGCAACAATATCGTGCTGAAAGATCAGCATGGCCAGGCCGGTAATAAAAAGTACGAGTACATCAAAAAGGCGTTCGGTAATTACTGTACCTATTGAGGCAAACATGGGCACTTTTTCTGCTCTATGGATTACAGAGCAACGGCCGATTTCGCCAAAACGCGGCAAGGCAAGGTTGGCCAGGTATCCGATCATTACGGCATGGTAGGCATTCCAGAAACTTACTTTGTAATGAATAGACTGATAAAGCATTTGCCAGCGCAATGCCCGTAAAACGTGGGCAATCCAAACTGCAAATGCCGAAGTGATGACCCAAAAATAATTCGCGGTTTTAATTTCCTGCCAGATCTTCCCTAAATCCTGACCCCGGAACGCTAAATATAATACCCCTACCCCGATTAAAAACAGGATAATGTACTTTAACGCCGTTTTGAGGTCGAATGTCACAAAGTTATTTTAGCAAGTGGTTGTTATCGTCAGGAAAAACCAGGATCGGATTGTACTTTTTAGCTTCTTCTATAGGCAGTGAGCCGTACGACATGATGATGAGAACATCGCCAAGCTGCGCCAAACGGGCTGTAGCACCATTTAAACAGATGGTTCCGGTACCACGTTCGCCTTTAATTACGTAAGTTTCGAAACGTGCACCATTGTTATTATTTACGATCTGCACCTTTTCATTAGCAATAATGTTAGCTGCATCCATCAAATCCTCATCTATCGTAATACTGCCAACATAATTTAATTCGGCTTGTGTTACTCTGACACGGTGTATTTTCGATTTTAATATTGTGATAACCATTTGGCAAAGTTACTAATAAAGCACCGGATGAAAAAAACGGAAAATGTAAGAAGGGTGTAATATGGAAAACGGATGATGGATTATGGATGATGTAAATATGTAAAACGGATGATGGATAATGGTTAAATAGTAGATAGTTTAATGGTTGATGGTTAGCACCCCAGACCATGATCCATAAACTATGAACTATAGCCCCCCATCTTACCTCTCCCATTTTACATCACTTTATAATCATATTATCAATCAATCTTGTCGAACCTACTTTTGCAGCCACCAAAGCAACCAGGTTATTTTCTTCTTTTGATTTTGCAGGTTCCAGGGTATCGCCGTTAGCAATGGTAAAATAATCAAGTTCTACGCCGTTTATGTTATTATAAAATGCTTTGGCTTTTTCTTCCAGTTCTTTTAAACTGTATTCTTGAAAATGATCAATCACAAACTGCAGCGATTTACTCAGCACCAGCGAATTTTTACGATCATTTGCTGATAGATGGATATTGCGGCTGCTCATGGCTAAACCATCATCTTCGCGAATAATAGGGCAGGTAATAATGGTGACAGGCAATTTAAAATAAGCCAGCATATTTTTGATCATCAGCACCTGCTGAAAATCTTTTTGTCCGAACATGGCCACATCGGGTTCCACAGCATCAAAAAGTTTTTTTACAATCTGCGTTACGCCCTGGTAATGGCCTTTTCTAAATTCGCCTTCCAATAAAAATTCTGCATTGCCCAAATCGATATGCCAGGCTTCGTCAGCACCTGTTGGGTACATTTCTTCTACATTGGGCATAAAAACGCCGTTACATCCGGCATCGGCCAACATGGCTAAATCGTGCTCAATGGGGCGTGGATATTTTTCTAAATCTTTAGGATCTGTAAACTGTGTAGGGTTTACAAAAATACTACAGATAATGATATCGGCATTTTGCTGGGCCAGTTTAATCAGCGATATATGGCCATTATGCAGTGCACCCATGGTAGGTACTAAAGCTATTTTTTTAGCTGATGCTTTCAAGGGCTGCAAAAAAGCCTTAAGCGCTGCTTTGGTTTTAAATATTTCCAATTCGGACAATCTAAATTAAAGCCGTAAAGGTGTAAATTAATCTAAACGAAACCAAACAAATGCTTGCTATATTGATAAATAGTATTATTATGCTTACCTTTGCAGCTCATTATCTTTTATTTAACTTAATATTTTCTTAGAATATGGAGATGGCAAAAACGAAGCTGCTGATTGTTACACACGAGATGTCGCCTTTCCTCGAGCTTACTAAAATTTCTGAAATTACGCGCCAGTTACCTCAGGCTATGCAGGAAAAAGGATTCGAAATCCGCATCCTGATGCCAAAATTCGGTAACATCAACGAAAGAAGAAATCGTTTACACGAAGTAATACGCTTGTCGGGAATGAACATCATTATTGATGACAACGATAATCCCTTAATCATTAAAGTAGCCTCCATCCCAGCTGCACGCATGCAGGTTTATTTCTTAGACAACGAAGAATATTTCCAGCGCAAACAGGTATTCAGAGATGCCAGCGGAAAATTCTTCGACGACAATGATGAACGCACTATTTTCTTCTGCAAAGGCGCATTAGAAACGGTTAAAAAATTAGGCTGGGCACCAGATATCGTTCACTGCCATGGCTGGATGAGTGCATTGGTTCCTGCTTACATTAAAACCACTTATAAAAACGATCCTACTTTCAAAAATTCTAAAGTAGTATATTCGATCTATGAGGATGGCTTTACTGAAAAATTAAATGCCGGTTTCGCTTCTAAAGCAGTAATGGCCAACATGACGGAAGATGACACTAAAGCATTTTTGCCGGCAGATTGCGACAGCATGCACATTGGTGCCATAACTCACTCTGATGCAGTGGTTTTAGGCGACGAAAACCTCAGCAAAGATGTGTTAAAATTTGTTAAAGATTCCAATAAGCCAACATTAGCTTTTAACTTAACCGAGAATTTTGAAAACTTCTATACTTTTTATGAAGAAATTTCAAATGATGAATTGGTTTCAGTAGCATAATCAGGTATTATTAATTAAAATATGAAATTTACAAAACAAGACTTATTAACCCTGTTGATAGGTCTTTTTCTTTTTGCATCGTGTAAAAACCCCGATGGTGTTGGTTTAGATGTTGATCCGGGCAGTGCGGTTACTGGAACCCTGGTTGTATCGCCGGTAAAAACACAACTGGTTGAAGAAACTGCAGCAAATACCTTAGGGCAGCCCCGTTATCCGTTAGGTTATATGGTTGATCCTGTTTTTGGTAAAACAGAAGCTGGCATCGCCATGACGGTTTACCCGGTAAGCACCAGTTACGATTTTGGAACAGCGCCCCAACTTGATTCTGCTATTTTAGTATTAAAATTTGATGAATCGAGCACGGTGACCAAATTTTACGGTGATACCACTAACTCTAAATACAGCATAGATGTATTCCAACTGGCCAATACGGTAACCAATTATAAAAGTTCGGATGTGCAGGCCATTAACAATACCTTGTTAGGCAATTTTACAGGCAAACTGGCCCCGAATACCAAAACTAAAGTATATGATATTGTTGCCGGTAAAGCTGATACGTTAAAAGTAGTACCTGCACAGATCAGAATTCCGCTTAACAAAACATTTATCCAGAACAATATTTTAAACCTGGGTACGGCAGGAACTTCTTCAAATGCCAAGTTTATAAATGCGTTTAAAGGATTGTATGCACAGGTAAATAAATCATCATCAACAGGTACAGGTGGTATTGCTTTCTTTAATTTCACAGGTTCCGATTCTTATGTTCAGTTGGTTTGGAAAAAAACCAATTCTTCAAGCGGGGTTGATACGGCAAGTGTAAACTTCCCGATTGGGGCATTAAATACAAGCAGTCAGATTACTGGTGTAGCCGCAAATATTAAACACGATTATGCCGGAACTCCTGTACGCACACAACTTGATGCTTCAGCTGCTTCATATGATGTAACTTACGTGCACGGACTGGCTGGTGTTAAAACAAAAATTAGTTTTGATGAACTAACAGGTTTTACAGGCAGATACGGTAAAGCGATTATCAATAAAGCTGAACTGGTTGTAGAGCTTGGAGGTGGAGCACCGGCATACCCGTTTAATGCGGCACAAAGACTTTCTTTGTACCGTTGGGATATTGCACATCAACCATCCAATATTCCTGATTATAACAATTATGCGGTTAGCTCATCTGGTATATCAGCGGCCGGCGAGGCCCTGTTTGGTGGATATTTTGATTCGACAAAAAACCGTTATATTTTCATCATTACCAGTTATGTGCAAAGCCTGATTGATGGTACACTAAAGGACGAAGGCACTTTTCTGGCGCCAACTTCTTATAACCTTTTCCAGAATGTTCCTACGGCAACTTCTGCAGAAAGATCAATTATTGGAAGTGGTAATGCAGTCACCAATAAAATGAAACTGAATATCTATTATACCAAGATTAATTAATTTTGATATCATTGATTAAAACCTCCTGTTCTTAAAAAGAGCAGGAGGTTTTTTGTTTTACGGGAGAGAGATCTGTTTAACCGGCTTTAACTTCACTGAGGTTCTCATCTGCGTTACACTTCGCCCGAAACAACGTTAACTCAGGAGTTTAAACAAAAAGAGCCACCCTCAGGCAGCTCTCTGTATTAGATTGGTATTTTTTAATTAAAACGGAAGGTCTCCACTTTCATCCGATGGGCCAATGGTAAATTCATCTTCAATTTTCGATTCGGTATTTTGATGCGTGGGCGTAGTGGGGCTTTGTTCAAAATCACTCTTTCTGCCCAGCATGGTAAAGTTTTCGGCAACAATTTCTGTTACATATTTTTTAACCTTTTCTTTGTCTTCAAAGGATCTTGTTCTCAGCTTTCCCTCTATATACACCAATTTACCTTTTTGCAGGTATTTAGAAGCTACTTCGGCCAAACCGCGCCACAATACAATGTTATGCCACTCTGTTTGCTCTACTCTCTTACCGTCTTTGTTGTACGTTTCAGATGTAGCCAACGGAAAACTGGCTACTGTTACGCCACCGTCTAAATGCCGCACTTCAGGGTCTTTGCCTAAATGGCCTACTAAAATAACTTTGTTAATCCCAGACATAAATATTTTTGGTTAGTTGTTTCGTTTAATAAATATACTCAGCCAAGATGGTTAGTTACTCCATTTTATCACTAAAAAAGTATTCCTGTACAAAATCGTGGATTACTTTTGGCTGCGGTAACTCATCTAACTTATTTAAAGAAACCCAATTAAGTTCCTTTTGTTTATTAAAGTTAAATATATAATTTTTTAATGCAAAAAATTGAACGTGTATTATTTGGTGTGTTAATATATGTTTTTTGGCACTGATAAACTCAAAATATGCGTCGTTTCCGAAGGTGCTTTTTACCTGATCTACCAAGAGCCCGTTATCCGTATCTTCATGTGTAAGCATTTCTATGCCCGGAAAATCGTACAGATGCTGCCAGACATCGCCAGCCTGCCTTTCCCTCACCAATACCTGCCCGCCATCAAAACACACAAAATAATTGATGTAACGGTGCTTTTGCGCGGCTTTTTTTTTCTTAACCGGAAGCTCATTTACCATTTTATGGTTAAAAGCATAACAGGTTTGGTTAAGCGGACAAATGCCACAGGCAGGCGATTTAGGTTTGCATTGCATGGCCCCAAATTCCATTATAGCCTGGTTGTACAATGCCGGATCATCCCGGTAAAGCAGTTCATTAGCAAGCGCAAAAAACTCTTTTTTACCTGCCGGAGAATTAATTGCAGTAGCGATGCCGTAATACCTGGATAACACCCGGAATACATTTCCATCTACCACAGCACGTGCCTCTCCAGACGAAAAAGAGGAGATTGCAGCCGCTGTATATTCGCCAATTCCCTTTAACTTTATCAGCTCATCGTGCAGGTTTGGGAAGATTCCGTGGTAATCTTTCACCACAATCTGCGCCGTAGCATGCATATTTCTACCCCGAGAATAGTAGCCCAACCCCTGCCAAAGCTTTAAAACTTTAGCCTCGGTGGCACCGGCAAAATCACTAACAGTTGGAAAATTTTCTAAAAATTTATTGAAATAAGGAAGCCCCTGCTCTACCCTTGTTTGTTGCAATATAACCTCTGCTAACCAGATGGTATAAGCATCATTGGTATGCCTCCAGGGCAGATCTCTCTTGTTTAGCAGATACCAATTGATGAGTTCATTTTGAAATGTCATTACTGCAAATTACGGTGTATTTATCCGATTTAAAAAAAACTTGCAATCGGGTGATAAGTCTGGAGATAAAAAAATCATCTTTTATTTCCCTATCTCATTAAAAAGCAATACTTTTGCAACCCCAAAACAGTAGTAATATTAAAACACATAATATAATAAATAATAAAATATGACTAAGGCAGATATTATTTCAGAAATATCAACAAAAACCGGAATTGAGAAGGTTGATGTACAGGAAACAGTTGAGGCATTTTTCAAGGTTATCAAAACCAGCATGATTGGCGGTGAAAATGTATATGTTAGGGGCTTCGGAAGCTTTGTTGTTAAAAAGAGAGCGCAAAAAACTGCGAGAAATATCTCAAAAAACACTGCAATAATTATCCCGGAACATTTTGTTCCAAGCTTTAAACCAGCAAAAGTATTTGTTGACAAAGTAAAAAGCAATTCAAAAAAAATTAACGTAGAAGCCTAAGTCTTAAATTTATGAATAGCAGCATCAGATCAAAACAAACCATCATTATTGGAGCGATTGTATTGCTTGTTGCCTTTCTATTTACCAGAGACATTAAGGGTTTAGTAAAACCAACTGAAGAAAACGGCAAAATGCCTGCAAACGGTCCAATGGCCGGTACTGCAGCAGCTGCTTCTTCATCGGCACTAAACATCGAAACATCATCTACTGCTGCAAAAAATGTAATCAACAAAAACCTGGCTACAGATATTACGGCTTTAGAAAACACCTACAAAGGTACTAATGGTGCAGAAAAGATCGAAGTTGCAAAACAACTGGCCCAGAAATGGGATGATGTGGAGCAAATTACGCCGTCTGCCCTTTATTTAGAAATTGTTGCCCAGGGCGAACCATCAGCAAAATCGTGGTTGGCAGCTGGTAACCAGTTTATAAAAGCCTTTGAAAGTACACAAGATAGCCTGGCACAACCTGCTTTATTGCAGAAAGCCAATACATCTTACAAAAATGCATTAGAGAAAGACTCTGCAAACATTGAAGCTAAAACAGGCCTAGGTGTAACAATAGTAAACGGCTTAGGTGCACCAATGCAAGGTATTGCGATGTTGCTCGAAGTGGTGGCTAAAGAACCTAAAAATGTTAAGGCGAATATGAATTTAGGCTTATTCTCTATCAAATCAGGTCAGTTTGACAAAGCAATTCCTCGTTTTAAAACTGTAATTGCAGAAGCACCAACGCCTGAAGCTTATTTCTACTTAGGCACCGCCTTAGAAAATTTAGGCAGAAACAAAGAAGCAGTAGATGCTTATTTAGCAAGCAAAAAATTAGCGGCTAACCCAACCTTATCATCTTTTATTGATAAGAAGGTGGCTGAACTAAAGAATAAAAATTAATTAACAGATTAATAAAAACATTTAAAACTTAAAACTATGCCAAGCGGTAAAAAAAGAAAAAGACATAAAATGGCTACCCACAAACGTAAAAAACGTTTAAGAAAAAACAGACATAAGAAAAAATAGTTTCTTATTTTGATTAAGCCAGTTAAACCTCATAGTAAACACTATGAGGTTTAAACAATTATATGATTTTTTTTATTGTATATCTTTCTGGCTATATCAATGTTTTTTATTTACTATCCATTTGTTAATAGGCGAAAGCCTTAAATCTGTAGCTGTTGGTAAAAGAATTAATTATCAATTCGACTCCTGCCGGAGTTACCATAGCGTTGATTGAAGACAAACAACTTGTTGAGCTTCACAAAGAACAAATCAATAATAACTACGCCGTAGGCGATATTTATTTGGGCCGCATTAAAAAAATTATGCCGGGCCTGAATGCTGCTTTCGTGGATGTTGGTTATGAAAAAGATGCCTTTTTGCATTATTTTGATTTGGGCCCTCAGGTGCAATCTTTAATTAAGCTAACTAAGATCAAGCGTAATGGCTCGGTTACAGGCACATTATTAGATAATTTAAAGCTCGAAGCCGATATTAATAAGGCAGGCAAAATTTCTGATGTGCTCAGCAAAAACATGCTCCTACCCGTACAAATTGCCAAAGAGCCAATTTCTACTAAAGGACCACGTTTAAGTTCCGACATTTCGATTGCCGGCAGGTATGTGGTACTGGTGCCATTCTCCAATACCATATCTGTATCAAAAAAAATAAAAAGTAATACCGAACGTAATCGTTTAAAAAAGATTATCGAGAGTATTAAACCCCAAAATTTTGGGGTAATTATCAGAACCGTTTCTGAAGGCAGAGGAGTTGCCGAAATGCAGAAAGATCTTTTGGATCTGATTGCTAAATGGGAAAACTTCATTAAAAAAATACCTTCTACCGAACCTTCAAAAAGAGTTTGGGGAGAAATGGACAGATCATCAACGTTAATACGTGATATTCTGAACCCTGATTTTACAAACGTTTACGTAAGTACACCAGAGTTGTACGATGATATCCGTTCTTATGTACACGATATTTCTCCTGAAATGGAAAAAATCGTAAAACTGTACAAGCAGAAAGAACCCATCTTCGATCACTTCGGGATAGAAAAGCAGATTAAAAATGCTTTCGGAAAAACAGTAAACTTACCCGGTGGCGCCTACCTTGTTGTAGAGCATACCGAAGCACTGCACGTAATAGATGTGAACAGTGGAAACCGTACTGCCAGTAAAGAAAATCAGGAAGAGAATGCTTTACAGGTAAACAAAGAGGCGGCTAAAGAAATTGCCCGTCAACTGCGCTTGCGCGATATGGGCGGTATTGTGGTAATCGATTTTATCGATATGCACAAACCAACAAACCGTAAAATGCTATTCGATTATTTGCGTGAGCTGATGTTATTGGATAGGGCCAAACACACCATTCTGCCTCCGAGCAAATTTGGTTTGGTACAGATTACCCGGCAGCGTGTTCGTCCGGAGATGAATATTGTTACGGTAGAAAAATGTCCGGCCTGCGATGGGACCGGAGAAATTAAAGCGAGTATCGTTTTAATGGATGATATTGAGAACAACCTTAATTATATTTTAAGAGAGCAGAATGAAAAAGGCGTAACCCTTTGCGTACACCCTTACATTGAAGCTTATATTACAAAAGGCATTTTCAACCTTCAGCGCCGCTGGTTCTTTAAATATGGCCAGTGGATTAAAGTGAAGGCACAATCATCGTACTATTTAAATGAGTTTCACTTTATCTCTGCTAAAGACGAAGAGATTAAATTATAACTTAAAAACATTAACCAAAAGCCCGGATCCAAAAATCCGGGCTTTTTTGCTTTAGGTTAATCGGGATTTGCAATCCCGGCTTCCGAACTAAGGAATTTAATCCTTGGTGAATTTACAAATCCCGACCAACGGAGTTCACTATTTTTACGGGAAAAGCAGGGTTCAGCACATTTCGGGCATAGCAGTCCTGCTATCCCTCCAAGTCCTCCTCCATGTCAATTCAGTGCCGGTTTATTGGTAAAGAACCGGAGTGCGGGCTTTCCGTTCTATCAGGTTTATTTTAAAGGAGGACAAAGGCTGTAAATTTTTTTAAACTACAAACTCACATGATAAACCCGATAGAAGTGGAAATACTTTTTAATTGCAGCCACTTAAACCTTTTCAGCTTCAGGCTATAAAACAGATGCTTTGTGCCTCAGCACAACAGCATGTTGTTTAAAAAGATTGGAACAAATAGCGGGGCTGCAGTTACCGACCGGCTCACCCCCTTAAATTTTCCAATAATTCTGACATCCCATATATAAAAACCGCAGAACATAATTTTATCCTCATTAAAAATAACATTAACCCTGATTTAAACCTGTGGGGTTTATCAACAAGAAAGGTTAAATTCGTAATCTAAAATTTTAATCAATTGGCAAAATCAAAAACCGCATATTTCTGTCAGAGCTGTGGCTACGAATCGGCAAAATGGCTGGGCAAATGCCCGTCATGCAATCAATGGAATACTTTTGTTGAAGAAATTGTAGAAAAAAGCCCGGCATCAGTACCTACCTGGAAAAGTGATACCACAAGTCGAAAATTAAGCAAGCCCAGCAAGGTTGATGAAATCCAATCGTCAACTGAGCGAAGAATATTAACGGGCGATAAAGAGCTGGACCGTGTTTTGGGTGGCGGTTTGGTAGAAGGATCTTTAGTATTAATTGGCGGAGAACCGGGTATTGGTAAATCGACCTTAATGCTGCAACTGGCCTTAAATATAAAAGGGAAAAAGTTGCTGTATATTTCGGGAGAAGAAAGCGAACAGCAAATTAAAATGCGGGCCGAAAGGATTCAGGAAAACCCATCGTCTAACTGTTATATTTTAACAGAAACTTCTACACAGAATATTTTTAAACAGATCGAAATTTTGGAGCCTGAGATTTTGGTGGTCGATTCTATCCAGACTTTGCATTCTGCCCATATCGATTCTACACCAGGAAGTGTATCGCAGGTAAGAGAATGTACAGCAGAATTGCTTCGTTTTGCCAAAGAAACCGGAGTGCCTGTATTTTTGATTGGCCATATTACCAAAGACGGAGCCATTGCCGGCCCGAAAATACTCGAACACATGGTAGACACCGTTTTGCAGTTTGAAGGCGACAGACATCATGTTTACCGCATTTTGAGGTCAATTAAAAACCGTTTTGGAGCTGCAGCAGAACTTGGCATCTACGAGATGCAGGGTAGCGGTTTAAGAGAGGTTTCCAATCCGTCAGAAATTTTACTCTCACAACGTGATGAAGAATTAAGCGGCATTGCCATTGCTGCAACTTTAGAAGGCGCCAGACCAATGCTGATCGAAACCCAGGCCTTAGTGAGCCCTGCCGCTTACGGAACGCCCCAACGCTCTGCTACAGGCTTTGATACCAAGAGAATGAACATGCTTTTAGCTGTGTTAGAAAAACGCTGTGGCTTTAGATTAAGCACGCAAGACGTTTTTTTAAATATTGCCGGAGGAATCAGGGTTGAAGATCCTGCCATCGATCTGGCGGTTTTAATTGCCATTATTTCATCGCAACAGGACATTGCAGTTTCCTCAAAGAATTGTTTTGCGGCTGAAGTTGGTCTGTCAGGTGAAATAAGGGCAGTAAACCGCATTGAACAACGAATTGCTGAAGCAGATAAATTAGGTTTCGAAACGATTTATATATCCAAATACAATTTAAAAGGAATCGCAAAAGAAAAATATAATCTTGAGATTAAAGCGGTAAGTAAGATAGAAGAGGTATTTAGTCTTGTTTTCGGCTAAGCCAGATTGGGGAAAAATTTCAACATATTTTTTAGCATTGGTGATAAAGTTCCCCATTTCCACAGTCTTAATATCATACAGCCAAATCAACAAAAACATACAAACAACTGATTTCCATTGCATTACAATATAATGCAACAAGAATGATACTTTTGGATTCAGGTTTGCCTATAATATCGTGTTGTACATCATAGGATGTGATATACACGAAAATAGGGATGATTTTCCTCGTTAACGGATGTTAACGGGGATTTTTTTTGGAACACTATTTAGAAAAATTTTAAATAACTTTGAAAAAGATAACATCGGAATAATCATAAATCACTAAAAGATGAAAAAAATCATTTTAAGCCTGAGCTTTTGCCTGTTTACAGCATTTGCATTTGCACAGGCTGCTTACACCGGTCAAAAATTTGGAGAAGAAGTAAAACCTGGTGATGTAAAACCTGCCGCCAAAATGGAAGCTGCCATGGGTGATAAGAAAACTGTGGATATGAAAATTGAAGGCAAGGTAGTAGATGTGTGCAAGAAAAAAGGTTGCTGGATGACTTTGGAAATGCCAAACGGCGATCCGATGCGGGTAACTTTTAAAGATTATGCTTTCTTTATGCCAATGGATATCGTTGGAAAAAAAGTAGTTTTAGATGGCCTGGCTAAAAAACAAACCATTTCTGTTGAAACTTTACGTCATTATGCAGAAGATGCTAAAAAATCTCCTGAAGAAGTAGCAAAAATTACAGATCCTAAAAAGGAACTGGCTTTTGAAGCTAAAGGTGTGGTGATTTTGGATAAATAAAGCAGTCAGAAAGCCGAAATCTGAGGTCAGAAGCAACTATGGTTCATTCAAAAAGCGCCGTCATCTCGACCGAAACGCAGTGGAGCGGAGAGATCTATTTTGAGATAGATTTCTCGACTGCGTTGCACTCCGCTCGAAATGACGATAATAAAAAACAAAACCCCGATGCATATTCTGTATCGGGGTTCTATCTTTAATAAGGTTTCGGATTACAAAACCCAGTTCCAGCCAAATTCATCAGGCGCCAAACCGTAACGGATATCGTTTAGTTTTTTAGCAATACCATTAGAAATGTGTCTTGTTGATGGATCAGTTAATTTATAAACCTGACCATTGTAGCCCATTTCGCCAACATGTGTTACTGTAGCAGCAGTTCCCGCAGCAAAAGCTTCGGTTAAGCTACCGTTTTCAATGCCTTCAATTACCTCTTTTACAGAAACCCTACGCTCTTCAACTTCCACTCCAGCATCTTTTGCCAGTTTAATGATGGTATCGCGTGTAACGCCATCTAAAACGGTGCTGCGTACAGATGGGGTAACCAGTTTACCGTTAATTACAAAAAGCAGGTTAGCAGTTCCCGCCTCTTCAATAAACTCATGGGTTACAGAATCTGTCCAGATTAATTGATCGTAACCTTCTTTTTTAGCCTGCTCAAACGGATATAATGAACGCGCATAGTTTCCGGCAGTTTTGGCAAAACCTACACCACCTTCATCAGCACGTGTAAATTCAGTTTCAATCTTAACTTTTAATGCGCTGCTGTAATATGGACCAGTTGGGGTAGTTAATAAAGCAAATTTATAAGTATCAGATGCTTTAACTCCTAAATACGGATCCATGGCGAACATTACCGGACGGATATACAATGCATAATCTTCCTGGTTAGGTACCCATTGCTCATCAACATTGATTAAGGCAGCCAAACCCTGCATAAAAATTTCTTCGGGAATGGTTGGCATCGACATTCTTGCTGCCGATTTATTAAAACGTTCAAAGTTTTTATCGGCACGGAACACGCTGATTCTTCCATCAGGCTGGCGATAAGCTTTTAATCCTTCGAAAATTGCCTGGCCATAATGAAGTGCAGAAATTGCAGGGCTCATCGGAATCGGGCCATATGGAAGAATCTGTAAATTTTTCCATTCGCCATCTTCGTAATCGGCAGTAAACATGTGATCGGTAAAAACCTTACCGAACGGTAATTGCGAAAAATCAGTAACAGTTAAACGTGTTTCGTCTGCTTTAGTGATTTTTATATCTAATGTCTCGGTCATACTAGTTTAATTTTGAATAACTGATTTTTGAATGAGGGAATGGATTTGCATCACGCAATTCAATCATTCTCTGATTCAATCCTTAATTATTTCGCGCAAATTAGTAAAAAACAGCTTTTTTTAATAGCTTTTTATAATATTAATCTTTGTTTTTGAGTGTTTTAAGTACACTAAGCACCCAGCCCTTACCCCATTCTTCCATCTGTTCATCAGTCCATAAGAAGGGATAAAAAATTCTTTTTTGAAAACGCGGAGGCAAATATTTCTGCCAGTTGGTTCCACCGGTTGCTGCAACATCAACAGGATCTTTTTCCAAATAGCGCACGGCTGATTTATAATGCGACAATGGCCATTCTACATTTACATACAGATCCAGCTTGCGTAATTCTTCAGCAAGAGCCGTAACATCTGCTCCATTGGCTTGCAACTGTTGGTATAGTGACGAAAAATTAGTTAAAGAACGATCTTTCGCCAGCTGTAAAAATTGAGCAGCATATTTTTTAATAAACTGTTTTAAAGTTAAAGTCTGCTTGCCCGAGGCCAGTTCTGTTGCGCCGAATTTCCAGTAAATATTTTCAAATTGTTCTTCTATGGTTGCTGTGCTTAATTCTTTGCGTTTCGATTTATCTACCAAACGAATAAAATCAGTTGCACAGATTTCGATCATTCTATACTGACCGGACTGGAAACCGCTGGCAGGTAACAGCGACATACGAAACTTTAAAAACTGTTCTTTTTCCATCCCATCAACCATCACCTCAAAAGAAGTGGTTAAGGCATTAAAATAAGCATTGATCCGTTTTACGCGTGCGGTAAAAAATTCGACAGTTAAATTTTCATGTTCAGCAATCTGCGTACATTCATGCAGTGCAAGCTTAAAATAAAGCTCGGTGATCTGGTGGTACATGATGAAAATTTCTTCATCAGGAAATGGTGTTTTCGGGCTTTGGAGGCTTAATAAAGTATCTAAGTGGATATAATCCCAGTAGGTTAGGAAATCGGCATACAACAATCCGTCGAGGTAAGAAGCCATATCCTGTCCCATTGCCGTGTACTTTTCTTGTAGTTGGTTTAGTTTGTCTTTTATTTCTGGTGTGAAATCCATGGTTTGAAGTTAGCTGCACAAAGGTGATAAAGATTTTGTAACAAATGACTAAATTTTATACATTTGAAACGATGGCGATGGGGTGCCGCCAAAACCGCCAGACAGGCTGATGACTCCTACGATTTTATTTAAAATTGATTTAAAATGCCTGTTAAAAAATTAACAGAAGGATTTCTTCTGTCTGCTAAAAATTTCTTCCGCTTCGATTTTGGATTACTTTTATTAAGCACCTTAAAGTGGTTACTGATTTCTGCCCTATTGGGAGTTATTATCGGCTCTGCCTCTGCCTTGTTTCTAAGCACTTTAACCTGGGCAACCAATTACCGCGAGCAACACCTTTGGATAATTGCCTTTTTGCCCCTTGCAGGCTTAATGATTGGCCTGACCTATCATTATTGGGGAGCATCGGTGGTTAAAGGGAACAACCTTTTAATTGAAGAACTCCAATCGCCTAAAAAAGTAATCCCGATTATTATGGCACCGCTCATTTTTGCGGGCACTATTATTACCCATTTATTCGGCGGCTCGGCGGGTAGAGAAGGTACAGCAGTACAAATTGGCGGAGCATTTGCCGATCAGTTTACAAAATTATTAAAACTGAAAGCAAGGGACAGAAAAATAATCCTTATTTGTGGGATCAGTGCAGGTTTTGCCTCTGTTTTCGGCACACCATTGGCCGGAGCGGTATTTGGCCTGGAGGTTTTTATTGTCGGGAGTTTAACTTATAACGCTATCCTACCCTCTTTTATTACGGCTGTTATAGCCGATTATGCCTGTAAAGCCTGGGGTGTTGGCCATACGCATTATGCTATAGCCGCTGTACCTGAAATGGACTCGGTCAATCTATTGCTATCGTTAGGTGCCGGAATATTGTTCGGACTTACTGCAAGAAGTTTTTCTACATTAAACCATGGCTTATCAAACCTTTTTGCAAAGATTAAATATCCTCCTTTGAGACCATTTATTGGCGGTATTATTTTAATTGCAATTATTTACCTGATCGGCAATACGCGTTACATTGGCTTGGGCATTCCGGTTATTTCGGAAGCTTTTACACAACAGGAAGCTTATTATACTTTTGCCATAAAATTATTTTTAACAGCACTTACGCTAAGCGCAGGTTTTAAAGGTGGCGAAGTAACCCCGCTATTTTTTATCGGCGCCACATTGGGTAGTTTTTTAAGTTTCTTTATTCCCCTGCCTTTTGGCTTATTGGCAGGAATGGGCTTTGTTGCCGTATTTGCAGGAGCCGCGAACACGCCGTTGGCCTGTATTTTTATAGGCGTAGAACTATTTGGTACAGCATCGGGTGTCTATATTGCACTGGCTTGCGTTACCGCATATCTATTTTCGGGCCATACCGGGATTTACAGATCGCAAACCATTGGTGCGCCGAAACATTTATTATTGAGGAGGAGGTAGCGGATGGCGATTAGCGTAAAGCGTTTGCGGGGTGTCTCTGCGGTATTATAAATCAGTGGGAAACCAAGATTTAAAAGTCTCCCGCAGATTTTGCTGATCGACGCAGCGTTAATTCCGTCATCTCGACTGAAGCGCAGCGAAATGGAGAGATCTATCTTGCATAAAGACCCTTAAACAAGTTCAGGGTGACGATTTGCTGGAGAGATCTATCTCAAGACAGATCTCTCGACTACGTTGCCACTCCGCTCGAGATGACGTTAACTACGGGAACTAATACAGCACCCTAAACTTTATCGTTTGTTCGATCTTTTTAAGCGATTTAAACAGCTGTTTATCATAATGTGCATTAATATCGGTAATGGCGTAGCCTATTTCAGGGTTAGTCATTAAAAACTGGCTCACAATATTGATATCGTGTTTAGCAAAAACTGTATTGATTTTCGCCATGATACCCGGAACGTTTTTATGGATATGGATCAGGCGGTGCGATTTCTCAATTTTTGGCAGTTGTAAGTTTGGGAAATTGCTGCTCAAATATGTTGCGCCGGTATTCATAAAATCAGCAACCCTTTTAGGGATAAAATCGATATTTCGCGGATTATTTTTCGGATCATCAAAAACCACAATACCCTGTTTGGTACAAAGGTTCAGGTCTATTTTATTTTTAGCATAGCCTAAATAACCGATGGTTTTCAACTTGGCAGCATTTTTTAACTGCTCTTTATCTATTTTCTCGCCATCGGCCAAAAGGATAATGCCAACATCTTTTACATATTTCTCTTCGAACGAGGTTTTATGACGGATAGATAAACCATCGTTTTTAAGAATAGAAATGGTTAAAGGGTCAACCTCACCAATTACCAGACAGAGAATCCTGTTTTTGGGATAAGAAATTGCACGGGGCAGATCGTTCACATATAAAAACTCATCGAAACTTGGCGTAACATGATCTGCTTTCGAAACAATGCTTTCGCGGGCAATATTTTCTGTAAAAGCAAAAAATTTATTAATGATACCACTTTCACGCAGCTGGAAATCAGAATAGCCATCACCAATCCCGAATAATTCGCCTTCCAGTTTTAAATGCTGGAGTAATTTTACTTTTCCGCCTTCTTCACTCAGGGGGTTGGCATGGTCGTAATCGATAATTTTACCATCGCCCGTGGTTACAAAGGTATTGGCGTAAATATTCTCCTTCTTAATATGGTACTGGCTTACTACAGGCGTAATAAACTCTTTAAATCCGCCCGAAACGATCAAAACTTCATCTGCGTGTTTTTTAAAAAACTCGGCATTACGCGAAAAAGAAGTAGATACTTTCTTTTTTAAATGCTTGATAAGTTGTTTCAAATGATCTTCGTTTGCTTCGAGCAGTTTAACGCGTTGTGCTAAACTTTCGGAGAAGGAAAGTTTCCCTTCCATGGCAAAATTGGTATAATCTTCAATTTTTTGGAAAATCGCTTCTTTATCTGGGTGGTTCCTGAGCGAAATCCTTGCAAGTTCATCGAGTGCTTCTACCTGGGTAAAGGTACTATCAAAATCGATGATGTAATAGGCTTTTTGTTTGGGCATTATCTTAAATGTTGGGTAATTTCTCTTATACTTTCGGCAACAGGTTTAAAAACTATACCGGTTTCCGATTTTACTTTATCATTGTTATAATAACTTAAGGTTACGCTACTTTTTGCGGCATCTTTGGTGATGGAAGGCTCTTTTCCGGTAAATATAGATGCAAATTTTAAGGCTCGCCAGGCGATACCAAGCATCCATGGCTTCGCTTCTTTGGTGGGGGCCTTAACTCCAAAACCTTGTGCAATTTCGCCGAATAAATCTTTATAATGATAATCGTCAGCTGAAATAATATAACGTTCTCCCGAAACTTCAGCATCCATTAATATAATCATTGCCTTGGCTACATCTTCTACATCAACAAAACCCGATGCGCCGTCAGTATAAAACGGGAAACCGCCTTTTACCAATTTAAAAATCGCTCCGCTTCCTTCAAAACCTGCATTTTTTCCGATTATTACCGATGGATTAACGATAATAGCATCTAATCCTTCCGTTATGCCCCGCCAAACCTCCATTTCGCCCTCATATTTGGATAATCCGTAGGCATGCGCTTTTGAATCATACTCCCAAAAGTCTTTTTCATTAATTTTCTGACCTTTTTTAGCATTGCCAAGCGCAGCAACCGAACTTACATGCAACAACCGGCAGTTATTTTCAGCACAAAGGTTTACAATGTTCGAAGTTCCCTCAATGTTTACATGAAAAAGCTGTTTTTTATCTTTAGCGCTTAATGATACAAATGCGGCGCAATGGTACACTTTGGTAATCCCCTCAAATGCATCTTCTAAAGCTGATGGCTCATTAATATCAGCCACAAACCATTCGATTAGGGAGACATTTTGAATGAGGGCAGGAATTTTGGATTTCTCCCGCCTTAGCGCCCGTACCGCTAAACCTTTATCAGTTAACTGTTTAATTAATTCAGATCCTAAAAATCCAGTTCCTCCGGTTACCAGTATCATTTTATTTTTTTCGGGCTATATGTGGAAATACGCATTCAAAAATAGATATTTGAGCCGAGAGTTTTAAATATATGTCATTAACGGATTTCTTTTCCCCCATTAACCCCGATAGTTTTACGCCTAAGCAAGGATTTTTTACAAGTCAGCTGGGTTTAAAAGCACATATCTACACAGAATCGTTTCCTGATTTTGAGGAAAATACTTATGATCTAGCCATTTTTGGGGTGCTTGACGGAAGAGGTGCGGTTAATAATGAAGGTACTGCCCTGGCTCCGGATTATTTCAGGGAGAAATTTTACAAACTCAACGAAGGCGCTTTTAACAGCAGGATTGTAGATTTAGGGAATATCAAACACGGCGCAACCATTGCTGATACGTATATCGCCATTAAAATGGTGGTTTCTGAACTGATTAAAAAAGACATTATTCCTATTATTATTGGCGGCGGACAGGATTTAACCTACGGCCAGTACCTCGGTTATGAAGATTTAGAGCAGAAAGTAGACCTGGTTGTTATTGATAACCAGTTTGATATCGGCGACGATGACCATGAAGGTATTGCTACCCGATCGGATTGTTACCTGAACAAGATTTTTCTGCACCAGCCCAATTACCTCTTCAACTTTAGCAATGTAGGTTACCAGACTTATTTTGTAAACCAGGAAAGTTTGAGCGTAATGGATAAGTTATATTTCGATGTGCACCGTTTGGGCGAGTTTGCACAGGATATTACGTTAACAGAACCCATTATCCGAAATGCAAATATGATCAGTTTTGATATGGGTGCCATCCGCTCTGCTGATGCTGCTGCAAATGCCAATACTACGCCAAACGGTTTTGATGGTGAAGAAGCCTGCCGCATTGTGCGTTATGCAGGCATGAACGATAAACTAACCTCAATTGGGTTTTACGAATTTAATCCGGCTTATGACAACAACGGACAAACCGCTTTCTTACTGGCACAAATGGTATGGTATTTTGTAGAAGGTTTTTATGCCCGTAAAAAAGATTTTCCGTTAACACCGAAATCGCAGTTTATGATTTACCGCACGAGCTTAAAGGATGGTTCGGGAGAAATGATGTTTGTAAAAAGTAAAAAATCAGACCGTTGGTGGATGCAGGTTCCTTATCCCTCAGGACAAACCAAAAATGAACGTTATCACCTTGTGCCCTGCAGGTATGATGATTACCAAACCGCGGTTAATGGCGAAATGCCCGATTTGTGGTGGCGGACTTATCAGAAACTGAATTAAGTTTGTGTAATTTCAAAGTAGAAACTGTGTAATTTCAAATTGTAGGTTGTGTAATTTCAAAATGAAAGCTGTGTAATTTCAAAGTGAGAGTTGTATATCAGTTGCTTTTTTTGTAATATTGTATAAAATAACTAGCTATGCAACAATTAGTTAAAAGACATATAAGCAAACATATTGAACAGCAAAAAAGCAAATTCCCTATTATTGCTGTTACTGGTCCCCGGCAATCAGGAAAAACTACATTGTTAAAGAATATATTTAGTGATTACAGATACATTTCGCTAGAAAACCCGGATGTTAGGGCTTTTGCAACCGAAGACCCTAATGGTTTTTTAAGTGAATATAATAATAAGGTGATCTTTGACGAGGTGCAAAGGGTTCCGATACTCTTTTCCTATTTGCAGGGCATAGTTGATGAATCTAAAATAATGGGACAATTTATTTTATCGGGTTCACAAAATTTTCATTTAATGCATGGCATCACACAAAGTCTTGCAGGAAGGGTAGCATTATTTGAACTTTTACCTTTCGATTTATCTGAACTCAAGGCCAGCAATTTAGTTGAGGATTCATATGCTGAGGCCTGCATTAAAGGTTTTTACCCTGCTATATACGATCGTAATATAGAACCTAATGTGTATTTTTCCAATTATATACAAACCTATGTAGAAAAAGATGTTACTGAGCTTTTAAATATCAAAGATTTAAGAACATTCAGAACATTTATCGGGTTATGTGCTAACCAGGCTGGTCAATTAATTAACCTAAGCGCACTGGCTAATGCCTCTAATATATCACAGCCAACGGCAAAAAACTGGCTTTCTCTTTTGGAAAGCACTTATATTGTGTACCTACTGCAGCCATATCATGAAAATTTTAATAAACGTTTAATAAAAACACCTAAACTTTATTTTTACGATTCAGGATTATTATGCCATTTACTAAAAATCAAAACCAGCGAAGCCCTATCAAGAAACAGGCTAAAAGGAAACATCTTTGAGAATATGGTAATCGCAGAATTCCAAAAACAAAATTATCACAACTACTTAAATAATGAATATTACTTTTGGCAAGATAGCCATGCCAACGAAGTAGATCTGCTTCAACCAACAGATGAGGGGTTCAATGTATTTGAAATAAAGGCTACACAAACAATTACTTCCGACTTATTTAAAAACATGAATAAGTTTGAAATGATTACAAGTCCAAAAAAGGCAGAAAAAACACTTATTTATGGCGGATTAGAGAACCAAAAGCGTAGTCAGTATAAAATATTAAGTTGGAAATCAGCAAAATAAAGGCTACGCTATAATAAAAGAATATATCATAATTTTACACAGCAATTTACGTTAAAGCGGTACAGATTCCTATATTTGAAAAACGATAACTAACCCCCATGAAAAAAATATTATTATCTGCAATGGCCTTATTGCCGCTTGCAGCACTTGCCCAAAAGCCATTTACAGTTAATGGCAATATAAAAGGATTAAAAACCGGAGATAAGGTTTATTTGATTTATCAAGGCGATGGCAAAAATGTTACCGATTCTACAACAGTGGCAAATGGTGTTTTTGCATTTAAAGGTACGGTAACCGACCCGACACAGGGCGGCCTGTATTTAAACAAAAACCCTTTTGTGAAGCGCCCGGCACAAGGTGAAATATTAGATGCCCTATCACTTTATTTGGAACCGGGAGCCATTAAAATAACCGCTAACGATTCTTTAAAAAACGCAACCATTACAGGTTCTGTGGTAAACGATGATTCTAAAAAATTAAAAACCTTAACCAAACCTGTTGCCGATAAGCTTGCAGCAATTAATGCAGAATATGCAGCTTACACCCCGGAGCAGAAAAAAGATAAAGCGCTTATGGGAGCTTTGGGAGAACGTTACGAAAAAGAAGCTGCAGGAATGACTCCTTTATTGCTTCAATATGCAAACAGCAACCCAAAATCTTACATCAGTTTAAGTGCAATCGGCCAGTTGGCTTCTGATCCTGATCAGGCAGTGGCAGCAGAAAAAGCTTTTGTTTCATTATCACCCGAACTAAAAGCAACAGCAACAGGTAAACGAATTGCCAATATATTCGACGCGGGAAGAAAAACAGCAGTTGGTGCAATGGCAATGGATTTTACCCAAACTGATACCGCCGGAAAAGCAGTAAAATTATCAGATTTTAAAGGTAAATATGTTCTGGTTGATTTCTGGGCATCATGGTGTGGTCCATGCCGTCAGGAAAACCCAAATGTAGTAGTTGCTTATAATAAATTTAAAGATAAAGGCTTTACCGTATTAGGTGTTTCATTAGACCGTCCTGGTAAAAAAGACGCCTGGTTAAAGGCAATAGCTGACGATAAATTAACCTGGACGCATGTTTCTGATCTAAAATTTTGGGACAATGAGGTTGCCAGGATGTACGGTAT
The DNA here is from genome assembly GCF_039538295.1 of Pedobacter jeongneungensis. Taxonomy (NCBI): domain Bacteria; kingdom Pseudomonadati; phylum Bacteroidota; class Sphingobacteriia; order Sphingobacteriales; family Sphingobacteriaceae; genus Pedobacter; species Pedobacter jeongneungensis. The sequence continues at coordinate 302,716 of NZ_BAABBY010000007.1, forward strand.
CCAATCAATTCCTGCTAATTTCTTAATTGATCCAACAGGTAAAATTATTGCCAAGGGATTAAGAGAACAAGCTTTACAGGATAAACTTCAGGAATTATTGGGAAGTAAATCGAAATAAGAATTAGCTGTTAAGCAATAGAACAGAAAATAAGAAACCCGCTGATTATTAAAATCAGCGGGTTTCTTTTTATGTATGCTTTTTGACTTAAATTAAATCAAAGCCTATATCTTCCCTGAAATATTTACCGTCGAAATAAATTCTTCCGGCATCGGCAGTTGCCGATTGTAGGGCCGTAAATAAATCTTTCTGCAAACTGGTGATGGCGATTACTCTGCCACCGTTGGTTTTTACCACATCGTTTTCTAAAAGTGTTCCGGCGTGGAAAGCATTAGAGTGGCGCAGGTTTTCAATTCCACTTATGGTTTTACCTTTAAGGTAGTCGCCAGGATAACCACCTGCAACAATCATAACCGTAGCAGCAGTCTGGTCAGAAATGACCAGATTCACTTCGTTCAATTTTTTATTTGCGGTTGCTAAAAACAGTTCTACCAGATCGTTTTCTATCCTTGGAATTACACTTTCTGTTTCAGGATCGCCCATACGTGCGTTGTATTCTATCACAAATGGCTCTTCGCCAACTTTAATCAACCCGAAAAAGATAAATCCGGTATAATCGATATTATCTTTCTTTAAACCTTCTACCGTTGGCTTAATAATGCGTTCTTCTACTTTAGCCAAAAACTCAGGCGTAGCAAAGGGAACCGGAGAAACCGAGCCCATACCACCTGTATTTAAGCCCGTATCGCCCTGGCCAATACGTTTATAATCTTTAGCCGAAGGTAAAGTGATATAATTTTCGCCATCGGTTAAAATAAACACCGAAAGTTCAATTCCACTTAAAAACTCTTCGATAACCACGGTTGCACCAGCTGCACCAAATTTACCGCCAAGCATCAGTTTTAATTCTTCCTGTGCTTCAATAGTTTCGGTGCAGATCAATACACCTTTACCAGCCGCTAAACCATCAGCTTTTAAAACAACCGGTAATGCATGGTTTTGAAGGTAAGCCAAACCATCTTCCAAAGTTTCGGGGGTAAAAGATTTTGAAGCCGCGGTTGGAATACCATGACGCTCCATAAATTGCTTAGAAAAATCTTTACTTCCTTCTAAAATAGCACCTTCTTTTTTAGGTCCGATAACGGGAATGTGTGCAATTGCTTTATCAGCAAGGAAAAAATCATGAATACCATTTACCAGAGGTTCTTCAGGCCCAACCACAACCAGCTCGATGTTTTCGGTAAGCACCACTTTTTTAATGGCATCAAAATCGTTCACATTGATGTTGATATTAGTACCATATGCTCCTGTACCGCCGTTTCCCGGAGCAATAATTAGTTTATCGCAGTGCGAAGACTGGCTCATTTTCCAAGCGAATGCGCTTTCTCTGCCGCCTGAACCTAAAAGTAAGATATTCATATGTGGCAAAGATAAATAAAAATGTAAGAGGGAAAATGGAAAAAGATGGAAGAGGGAAAATGTAAGATAGACAATGTGCTAAGCGACTGGAAATCCCTCCATCATCCATTTTACATTTTACTTCATTTGGCGCTTCTCGTCATTTGCTCCAGCATATCCCACATTTCGGTTGGAATAGCCTCTAATCCGTTCATTTGACCGGCGCCCTGTAACCATTCGCCACCATCAATGGTGATTACTTCCCCGTTGATGTATCCGGAGAAATCGCTTACCAGAAAAGCAGCCAGGTTAGCCAGTTCCTGATGATCGCCAACCCTTTTTAAAGGCACACGGTTTTTAAAGTCGAATTTTTTGGCTAAATCACCAGGTAATAAACGCTCCCATGCGCCTTTGGTTGGGAATGGGCCTGGTGCAATGGCATTGGTACGGATCCCGTATTTACCCCACTCAACGGCTAATGATCGGGTTAAAGCCAAAACACCACCTTTTGCACAGGCAGATGGCACTACATACGCAGAGCCTGTAAAGGCGTAAGTGGTAATGATATTTAAAACGGTTGCAGCCTGTTTTTCCTTGATCCAGTGTTTACCGAAAGTAAGTGTACAATTAACGGTTCCTTTTAATACGATATCGATAATAGATGAAAATGCATTTGCAGATAAACGCTCGGTTGGGGAAATGAAATTACCCGCAGCATTATTCAATAATACATCTACTGAACCAAACTTTTCCAAGGTTTTGGCGAGTACATTTTCTACCTGTTCAACCTCCCGCACATCGCAGGCTATTGCCAATACTTTACCACCGGTTTTTTCTTCCATTTCACCGGCGGTTTTTTGTAGTACATCCTGCTTACGGCTGGTGATTACTAAATTAGCCCCTAACTTCAGGAAATAAACACCCATTGCTTTTCCCAATCCTGTTCCACCGCCTGTAATTACAATGGTTTTTCCTTTTAAAGCATCTTCTCTGAGCATTGGTGAATTATAATTGAACATGGTATTTTGGTTAATTGTGAAATTGGTTAATGGTTGAGATTGGTTAATCGGTTAATTGTTTAAACTGGTTAACTGTTCATAGCGGATTGCCAGCTACGAACTGTCAATTAAAAACTGTTAACTGAAAACTACTTTCTCTGTAGGTTAGCTAAAATGGTTTGTAAAATATGGCGCGTTGCCGGTGACCACCATTGGGCCAACATTTTTTCTAAAGCAGCAGATTGATCAGCAGATGCAGCAGCAATAAGTTCTTCGCGGATATTCAGTTTACTTTGCGACCAGGTATTACTTTCCTGTTCCATAAATTTTTTAATCTTGCGTTCGGCCGCCGTTAATAAACTTTCGTTCTTTACCAGCTCATCTATCAAACCTGCCTTTAAAGCTTCTTCGGGATTATACAATTTACCCGAAAGCAAACTACGGGTTGCTTCGGCTTTGCCAATCCAAAAAGCATATAACTGGAAAATACTGTTGGGAACGATAATACCTACGGGAACTTCGTTTAAGCCAATGATATACTGGCCTTCGGCCATAATGCGGTAATCGCAAGCTAAGGCCATTACACAACCACCTGCCGGACTATGCCCGCTAATTGCAGCTACCATTGGCTTTTTAAAGGAAACCATATTGGCTGTGAAGCCTAAAAACAATTCCCAGAACGATTTTGCTTCTTCTTCGTTATAATTATAAAGCTCTACCAGGTCTAACCCTGCAGAAAAGAATGGTGCTGTTCCGGTTAGAATTACGCCGCCAATGTTATCATCGGCGGCAATATTTTTAAGCATATCATCCAGTTCAGTAATCAGTTCGCGGTTTAATGCGTTTGATTTTCCCCGGTTTAAGGTAATGGTTGCTAAACGGTCTTTAACACTTACTTTTATTGTATTCATATTGTAATTAGTATCAAGGTCCAAGTATTAAGTATCGAGATTTCGAGTATTGAGTATCAAGATTTGAGTATTGAGATTCAAGTATCGGGTATCAGGATTCAGGTATTGGGTATCAAGACAATTATGCTAAATATAATTATGCATGCATACTAATTCAAATTTATCTATTTTTTGCTATTTAACATCATAAGTGTAAACTTTTCTGCCCAAATGGCCCGCAGCATCGATGCCTTCAATTACAACCCGGTAGTTTCCAGGTTCATCCGCATTGTAAAATTCGAACTTGGCTTTTCCGTCTTTATCTGCAACCACCTGTGGATTCCAGTAAATGGTTGTTCTTAAATCGGCTCTGCTGGCTGAGCTTGCTGAATCATATTTCGGAGAGTAGAATTCTCTGGAAACTGAAAATCCTTTAGGGTTTAAGGTTACAATGCCCGGTGCGTAACGGTTGGTACTTCTGCCTCCATCGCCGCGTTTGGTAGTGATAATGATTACCCCGCCGCTACCCTGCGAACCATAAATTGCGGTGTTGCCAATACTTTTTAACAGTTCGATGGTTTCAACATCTGATGGAATAACGTTATCCAGAAAATCGGCCTCCATTTGCATTCCATCTACAATAATCTGAACCGGAGTGTTTTGGCTACGCATTAAATAAGGTACGTTGCCTCTAAAAATTACGCCTGGTAAACGCCCCTGTAAACATTGTGATAAAGTTACACAGGTTGATAACTGATCGGCCGTCATTACATAATCGGCCCGGCCTGCACCATTTAAGTTCGATGAGTTTTTAGCCGGATTTTTCTTTTCGGTAATGGTAACCTCTTCTAATTTTATGGTTCTTTCAAGCAGTCCTAAACGCGTCATCTCATTAAAATAGTTGTCGCTTTCTTTAATGTATTTCATCAGGGTGTTGTTCACATTGATGTCGATATCTGCACCGTTTTTATTTTTGGTTACAATTTGTCCGGGAACTATATCTAAATTAATATCTACAAACTTCCTTTCTGTTTTAGTCCTGGCCTGCACCACAAACTTTGTACTATCGCCAAAACTCAGGTTATCGAAAACAAATTTTCCTTCAGCATTAGTCACCGTATCCAGTATATACATGGTGCCCTTTGTTGCCATCAACATCACTTTTCCACCGGGAACTGGTTTATTACCTTTGGTTATGGTTCCGCTAATGGTAATCGATTGTTCGGGCTGGTAAGTAATATTCGGGCCTACATTATTGATGATATTTTTCCAGATAAACCTTCTCCATCCCTGGGTAAGCATCAGGTTATCCAATTCTTTTTGGGTTTGAAGATCATCTTTCAGAAAATAATGGTTAGGTTTTTCAACATACCCGGTCAGATCGGAAGTAAGCAACAGGGAAGTAAGGATATTTGATTCGTTATCTTCATCCGGAGCCACTTTACTAGCATTGGTAACGGCTACTGAAAAACTACCCAAAACCGGCTGACCGTTATTAGCCGCATCGAAAGCAAAGCTGGCTTTTCCTCTTTTAGTGGTTGCAACCTGAGCTGAATTGAGTGATAAATCGATCAGGTCGGATTTTTTATTTACAAAAATTAAGCGTTCGGCAATTGGCTGGTTACTGCCAGAGAACAAAGTAAACTGAACAATACCTGCAGGCAGATTCTTTTTAGGGATATTAGCCACCAGTACCTGTTTGTCCATTTTCGCTTTCGAAACATAATATACATTGCCGCCATGCTGTGCCACCACTTTTAGTTCTTCGCCATTAACCAGATCGGCACTGCTCATAATTTTAAGCACTACTTTACCTGTATCGAGGCTATTTACGGAAATGGTATAACCACTTTTAACGGATGCAGGAAGCTTTATGGTTTTTTGCGATCCATCTTTAAATTTAATCTTTGCTGAATATGATTTTCCAGCCTGGCTGTTAAAAACAAAATTCCCCATACCAAGGTAACTGGTAGCAAAATTGGTTACTTCGTTTCCCGTCTCATCTACAATCATACCTTCAACATCTTCTCCCCTGCCATTAGAATTTACCGCTTTTAAGGCCACTTTCTGAGGCAGCTCTTCTATTAATGATCCCCCCTCTGGCATAAACTGAACATCTACATCATTCGAGGTTGAAGTAATCGGGATTGATTTGATTACTTTTTGTTTATTATCCAGCGTAATGGTGGCCACAATCTTCCCCGATTTGTTCTGGAAAGACTGATTATTGGTGAAACTGATCACCGCATCGCCGGTTTGGCTGGTTTTGGCTTTTCCTTTGGCAACCGAACGATAATCCAGCTGCACATCATAACTTACATCATTTTCGCTGTAAGCCACGCCATTTTTATCTTCGAAGTGAACGGTAGCCGTTACTTTATCAGTGTTGTTTTCTTTTGTAAAGTTGTAGGAGGTTTTTGTAAAAACTTTGTTAGCCCAGCTATTTCCAATCTTGATTGTTTTATCGAAGAAGAATTCTGTACCAAAATTCCGCATATAATTGGTGTATGCCCTGATGCGGTAATTACCCTCGCCAAGCGAATCGGTAAGCTTAAAATCGCCCCATGTGATACCACCCATAATAGGCAGTTTAACCATTTTTTTAAGGGAATCTTTTTCGTTAATCAGCTCTACATAAAGGATTTTACTGATGTTTGATGGTTCGGAAGTTTTAGTGTTTACCACGTACGCTTTAAACCAAATGTCGTCACCAATGGCATAATAAGGCTTATCTAAATGAAGGTGGACTTTTTCCTGGGGATATTTGCTGGTGTAATCTTCGAATTTTTGTAAGAGCTGACTAAAGGGATCATCGTCCATTTTAAATGCGGTAAAGCCGATTAATAAACAGACAAAGCTGAGTGCGAGAATAATTCTGGGTTTCATGTGGTTAGGTAAAATAAATAAGCCTCAAGGTACAAAACCTCCTGCATACTTTTATGAAGTTACCGTGAAATTTAGTTGGGAGCGTGGGGTTGGGAGTTTCGGTTGGCAATTGGCAGTTTTCAGGCAATCAATATTTTCCCGCAGATATAAAGATAAACGCTGAGTTGCAGTTGGTGGTTTGCAAATTACAATTCAATTACCAATGCTCAAATCACAATATCCAAAACATAGCGATTGGCTTAGCAATATAACAATCGGGCAATTGCAATAATACAGTTAACCCATTCCCCAACCATTAAGAAGTTAAGAAAATTAAGGTTTTAGCAATTCACAATGAAGCAATACAACAATCGGGCAATTATAATAATACAGTTAACGCATTATCCGACCATTAAGAAGTTAAGAAAATTAAGGGTATAGCAATTCACAACAAAGCAATACAACAATCCGACAATTGCAATAATACAGTTAACCCATTACCCAACCATTAAGAAGTTAAGAAAATTAAGGTTTTAGCAATTCACAATAAAGCGATACAACAATCGGGCAATTGTAATAATACAGTTAACCCATTATCCGACCATTAAGAAGTTAAGAAAATTAAGGTTTTAGCAATCACAATAAAGCAATACAACAATTTAGCAATCGCAAAAATACAGTTAACGCATTATCCGACCATTAAGAAGTTAAGAAAATTAAGGTTTTAGCAATTACAATAAAGCAATACAACAATCGGGCAATTATAGCAATGCAGTTAACCAATTTATACAATTAACCAATCCCTAAAACTTATTCTTCCACATCATGCTTTCTACCGGCCTGGTGGTTTTATTATTGTATTTGGCGTTTCCTTTCGAGTTGTACATGGTTTCGATATTGCCTTCAACTGCGAAATAAATCAGCTGCCCAATCGGCATTCCGGCATAAATTTTAACAGGCTGCGCTACTGATATTTCCAGCGTCCAGGTGTTGCAAAAGCCTACGTCACCTTTACCTGCAGTGGCGTGGATATCAATTCCTAAACGGCCGGTACTGCTTTTTCCTTCTAAAAAAGGAACGTGTTTGTGTGTTTCGGTATATTCTAACGTTACGCCCAGATATAACACCCCAGGGTGAAGAACGAAGCCATCTTTAGGAATTTCGAAATGTTCGATTTCGTTATGCGCTTTAGCATCGAGTACACGGCTTTTATAGGTGGCCAGGTATTTCCCTAAATGAACATCATACGAGTTTGTGCCTAAACATTCGCGTTTAAAAGGCTCGATGATGATTGTACCCTTCTCAATTTCTTCTAATATCCTGCTATCAGATAATATCATTTTTATGCGTATTTTTGGCCTAAATTATCATTTATTTAAGATAATTTTGCATGTAATCTCCAATTTAATCAATGCCAATCGTTTACAACAAAAATATTGATCAGCATTCTGTTTTAGCCATCTGGAAAATTGAGGAAACGGAAGAAGAATTGTTGGCCGGACTGCAGCTTAAGCAGCATGAGCGCGATATCATTTCCTCGCTAAACAGCGGTAAAAGGCTTCTGCATTGGCTAAGCACAAGGTTGCTGTTGAGAACAATGCTTAACACCACAGAATATATCGATTGCCAGTTTGATGAGCATGGTAAACCCTATCTGGTTAATTTTGATTACCACATTTCTTTAAGCCACTCTTACGATTATGCGGCAGTAATGATTAGCAAAGACCATCCTGTGGGGGTGGATATCGAACTGATCAAACATAAAATAAAAAGTATAAAACATAAGTTTTTGAGCGACGTAGAACTTGCCCAGAAACAGATTGGTGATAATACCGAAGGTTTGTATGTGGCCTGGTGTGCCAAAGAGGCGATTTACAAATGGCATGGTAAAAAGGGGCTTGAATTTAAACAGCATATCCACATTAAACCTTTTAAACTCAAAAGTGAAGGTTCTTTAAATGCAATTGTTGAGCTCCCTAATGGCACCCGCGAGCTCAGCGTAAATTATTTTAAAACCAAAGATGGCTACATGTTAGGTTATGTAACGGGCAATTCTTAAAAATATACAGTGATGAACGAGACAGCAGAAAAAGAAATTGCAGCAGATTTAAAACCAACCATTTTTACTGACTGGGGCTTAACCGATTACCAGGAAGCATGGGATAAACAGGAAGATTTACTGAATAAAACGGTAGCCATTAAAACAGCAAACCGTGTTAACAATACCCAAAACCCTACCCCAAACCACCTTATTTTTTGCGAACACCCGCATGTTTATACTTTAGGTAAAAGTGGTCATCCTGAAAATTTATTGCTGGATGAGCAGGGTTTGAAAGATAAACATGCTACTTATTATAAAATTAACCGCGGTGGCGATATTACCTATCATGGTCCGGGGCAGATTGTAGGCTATCCTATTCTTGATCTTGATAATTTCTTTACCGATATCCATCTCTACCTGCGTATGCTGGAAGAAGCGGTAATCCTTACTTTAAAAGATTATGGGATCGAAGCAGGTCGTTATCCTGGTTACACTGGTGTTTGGTTAGATGCCGATAATGAAAAAGCACGTAAAATCTGCGCCATGGGCGTACGCTGCAGTCGCTGGGTTACCATGCATGGTTTCGCTTTTAATGTAAATGTAGATCTCGGTTATTTCAAAAATATTGTTCCCTGCGGCATTGATGATAAAGCGGTTACCTCTTTGGCAAATGAGCTTGGTTATCAAATGGATATAGAGGAAGTAAAAGAACGATTAAAAAACCATATTGCCGGTCTTTTTAAAATGAAGCTGATTTAGAGTGCAATAAAACTAAGTTTAAGGCTACTTCGTAGATTAAACCATGAAGATTTTATTGAACCTCTTTTTATTTTCTTTCTTAACTTCGGGCTGTACAAAACAAGCCCCCATGATTAACGAGCCGGTTACCGATCAAACCATAAATCCATCAAACGGAACAGGAAATTTCACTTATCTCGCCCTTGGCGATTCTTATACCATTGGCGAATCTGTAAAACAGGCAGAATCGTTCCCGTACCAGCTTCAAAATTTATTAAAAGCTAAAGGCAGCAATGTGGCCAACCCAAAAATTATTGCCACTACTGGCTGGACCACTGATGAACTTCAGGCAGCCATTAAAAAGGAAAAATTAACCCAAACCTATAGCTTTGTTACGCTTTTAATCGGGGTAAATAATCAGTATCGTGGTTATCCGATCAGCACGTACAAAAAAGAGTTCGCAGAATTGTTACAAACGGCAATTGCATTTGCAGGTGGCGATAAGACGAAGGTTTTTGTTGTTTCTATTCCCGATTGGGGTGCTACACCCTTTGGTAAAAACTCAGGAAGAAATCCAGAAACCATTGCAGCCGAAATTGATAGTTTTAATGCTGCAAATCAGGAAATCACGCTTGCAGCAGGTGTAAGCTATACTAATATTACATCTGCATCCAGAAATGCGTCTACCAACCCTGCTTTAGTAGCGGGCGACGGTTTGCACCCAAGCGGCAAAATGTACGGCCAGTGGGCCGATGCGTTACTAACAAAGGTAACCGCTGTGTTGAAATAATTTAACTTCCATTTATTCTGTTTTTAAATTAAAAAAATTACTTTAGTTTAACTATTTAAATTAAGTAATCTTAAAATTGATACTATGGAAGATCAAAAACCCCAAGAACAAGCACCTTTCGGACAACCGCCATTTGGACAACAGCCTTTCGGACAACAACCATTCGGAAATCCTGCCCCAAAAAACTGGCTGGTAGAATCGATCCTTGTTACCTTATTCTGCTGCTTACCATTTGGAATAGCTGGCATTGTAAATGCTGCAAATGTGAATAGCAAATATGCTGCAGGCGATTATGCCGGAGCTCAGGCTGCATCTGCCGCTGCTGCAAAATGGACAAAAATCGGATTTTTTATAGGAATCGGTGTTTATGTTTTATACATATTGTTCTTCGTAGTACTTGGTTTTGGCGGTGCCATGATGGGTAATTACAGATAATGAAACTACTGTACATCTTAGGATCGATTGTAGTGTTATCACTTGTGATAATTTATTATAAATTCAATCCTGAGGTGTACAATTTCTTTCCCGAGTGTCCCTTCCACAAATATTTCCACTTAGATTGCCCCGGCTGTGGCTCACAAAGAGCTATACACGCATTGCTTCATCTAAATGTGCAGAAAGCAATGGGATACAACCTGCTGCTTGTACTCAGCCTCCCATTACTCGCCGTACAACTGTTTTCTAAAATATATGCTTACTTCACTAACCAGAATATGGTGCTGCGTTTTTGGTATAACCCCAATACGCCAAAAATAATCTTTGTTATTGTGATTATATTCTGGATTGCCAGAAATTTACCTTATACCCCTTTCAGCTATCTTGCAGCTTAAACACTCATGCTGGCCGTTAAGTAATTGTAATCTTTTAAAACGGTTTCTAAAAACTGTAACTCATTCATTCCGTCCGGTATGGCAACCAAAATATGTTCTTTGGTTTTAGCCGCCATTGCATAAATTAAATCTGCATTTCCGGTTTGATAATAGCCTGTAAGCACTTCGTGAATCAGTTCTATATCCCGGTCGTTCAAATGTAAAACCTCCTTAAATTTTGGTTCATATTCTTCGGGTAATTTAAAGCTAAAAGCTACATTGGTAAATTCGGTACGGGGTTTTGTTTTAATTAATGTGGTTTTAGCGAGTATATCGCCCAAACGCTGGTGGTTTTTGGTTATGGCTACAGAAACCAGTGCCACTACACCCCATCCAAAAGGAAAGCCAAAATCGATCATCCTGAACAGCCACCTGAAAATATACTGACCGAAAGTGGGCTGTGTGCCATCGATACTGATTACCTTGATTTTGAACACCTTTTTCCCAAACGTTTGTCCATCCATGGTGATTTCGCAAATCAGATCATAAAAAGCAAATATGGCTATAAAAACAAATAAGACAACCATACCTGCACCTCCTGATATCCCTATTGATACAGCGCCCATCACAACAAGTGCAACCACAGCAATTAAAGCAAATCCAGCAAGGTCAATACACCTCGCGGCAATGCGTTCACCTAATCCGGCAATTTCGTAATCAATATCAATATTCTGAGCAGTGCTAATTCTGATGCTATCCATATTCAAACATAATTTTTTTAAAGATAATTGAGGCATACAAATCAGTAATTTTTTCCAACTCATGTTTTCTTATATTTTTCATTTTAGATGCCCCATCTGTGTATATTTGTTTTAGAGACAGAATTAACCGGGATTTTATTTCCATAAAAAATTAACTATTTTAACGCCAGATTTGGTAAGGCCTTTAAATGAGAGAAGCATTATTTGTTAAACAGCATTCGGAAAAGTGGCAACATTACGATTCCATGCAACAGGCTAATCCCGATGAGGTAGCCAACCAGTTTATCGAAATCACCAACGATCTTGCTTATTCAAAAACCTTTTACCCCAATTCGAAAACCACAGCTTATTTAAACGGCCTAGCGGCTAAACTGCACCAATCGGTTTATAAAAACAAAAAAGAGAAATCGAACCGTTTTATCCACTTCTGGCAAACGGAATTACCCTTAATATTTTTACAGCACCGGAAACAGGTATTTTACGCGTTGTTTTTTTTCCTGATTTCGTGTGCCATCGGCGCTTTATCTGCCAAATACGACGATACTTTTGTACGCTTAATTATGGGAGATGGTTATGTAAACATGACTAATGAGAATATTGCCAAAGGCGATCCTTTTGGAGTGTACAAACAGGATAATCCATTCATCATGTTTTTGCAGATAGGCTCAAACAACATTTTTGTAGCCTTATATACTTTTGTTTTGGGCATTTTATTCTCATTTGGCTCTATCGTTTCCTTATTCAGAAACGGGATTATGCTTGGTTCGTTCCAATATTTCTTTTTTAGCAAAGGTTTAGGTTTTCAATCTGTCCTGGTGATCTGGATCCACGGAACGCTCGAAATTTCGGCTATTGTACTGGCCGGGGCCGCAGGTTTAATTTTAGGCAACAGCTTTTTATTTCCCAAAACCTATACCCGCATGGCATCAGTGCTCAAGGGGGCAAAAGACGGATTAAAAATCGTAATCGGCCTGATCCCGATTTTTATTGTAGCAGCCTTTTTTGAAAGTTTTGTTACCCGCCACACCGAAATGCCATTATGGCTAAGCATATCGATTTTACTATCATCTGCAGCCTTTATAACCTGGTATGTATTTATTTATCCCATTAAAGTTCACCATAAACAACCTACACTAAATTAACATGATCGGGAAATTAGAGTTTAGAAAAAAAAGAGATTTCGGACAGGTGATAAACGATACGTTTACCTTTATGCGGCAAAATTTTAAACCGCTCATTAAGGTATATTTTATGTTTTGCGGTTTGTTTGTGGTGGCCAGCATGCTCACCATGTTGTTGCAACAATATAAAATGGTGAATCTCTTCAATACCATTGGTGTTGAAGGTAACCCGAACAAATTTGGGCTTTCATCAATCTATAACTTAGAATATTTTTTATCTATTTTATTTTCGCTGGCCACTTATGCCAGTATGAGTGTGGCCGTACTTTCGTACATTGCTGTTTACGTTCAGAAAGGGAACGAAACGCCCACTACCGACGAAGTTTGGGGATATTTTAAACATTATTTTTTTAGGGTTTTCGGCAGCTCGCTCCTGTTAATCCTGATGCTGATTATATCCTTTTTCTTTTGTGTTGTACCTTTCTTTTGGCTATTTCCTTACGTAGCCATGATTTTCCCGATTATGGTAATCGAAAATGGCTCGCTTGGCTATTCATTTACGAGGAGTTTTGCAGTTATTAAAGATAATTTCTGGGTTACCTTTGGTACCTTAATCATCGTATGGATTATTGTGTACGCCTGCATGAGTATGGTGGTTTTACCTACTACTTTATTTAATATGGTGGGCATGTTTACGCATAAAACGCCTCGTATGTCGTTAACGTTAACGATGATTACTACCGTTTTACAGTCCATTTGCCAGGTTTTCACCATTATACCGATCATCACCATTTCGCTGTCTTATTTTAGCTTGGTGGAGCAGAAAGAAAATCCGGGATTAATGGAGCGCATTTCTAATTTTGGCAACACCGAAAAACCGATAGATACCAGACCTGAAGAATATTAAAATGCAGCGTGTTTTTATCCGATATCTTCTTGTTTACCTCCTGTTTTTTATTCCGGTAATTAGTAATGCACAGGCGGTTAAATCCAAACCTGTTATTAAAGAAATCAGGATTGACAGCGCTAAAATTACGCCGTCAAAATTTGATAAGGATTCCATCAGCAGTTATAAAGAGCAGAAAGAATTTCAATATGACGAAATCGGCCAGCAGCAGCTGTCATGGTGGGACAAATTCTGGAGGTGGTTTTGGAGCTTAATTGGCTCATTGATTCAGGGAGCAACTTCTAATTTAATTTCGAGGTATATTTTTATCGGACTTGGCGTAGCACTGATCTTATACATCGTGATCAAAACAATTGGTACGGAAAACATATTCAGAAAAAAATCAAAAGAAACCATTCTTCCCTATGATGTGATTACCGAAAACATCCATGAGATTAATTATGAGCAGGAACTGCAAAGATTGGTTGCCGAAAGAAAATTCCGTCTGGCTGTGAGGCTGTTATATTTAAGGGCACTAAAACAACTGAGTGACGCCGAAATCATCAACTGGCAGCCCGATAAAACCAATTATAATTATTTAATGGAAATTGATAAGCCTGAACTCAGAAACGATTTCAGCAAGCTTACCCTACAGTTCGATTACATCTGGTATGGCGATTTCCCTGTTGATGAAGTAAAATTTGAGCCCATTAACCAATCGTTTAACCAGTTTAACAGCCAGATTAAATGAGAGGTTATAAAATATATCTGATTATTGGCTCAATCCTGATCCTCCTTTATTTAGTGGCGCAGTACAATAAGCCTACACCCACAAACTGGTCACCAACCTATGCCGTAAAAGATAAAATCCCATATGGAACATACATTTTGTATCATAGGATAAAAGATATTTTACCCAAAGCAAATATTCAGCAATCTAAAGCAGCCATTTACAACACTTTAAAGGCTAAAAATTTTAATAAAACGGCATATTTAATTATTGCCCAAAAAGCAGAGATCAGCAAAACAGATTTCAATCAGCTGGTTAAATATATGCAGGCCGGTAATGATGCTTTTATTGCCAGTTACGACCTGGGCAAAATAGAAAAAAACCTTAAACTGCAGGCGGTCAGCGCCATGTCGGCCGAAGGCAGCACGCTAAACTTTACCAACCCAAACTTAAAAACTGATGCAAATTATGGTTTCGACCGAGGGATTGGCAGTCAGTATTATAGTAAGATTGATACCAGCAAGGCTACTGTACTTGGTGTAAACGGGAACGGGAAACCCAACTTTATCCGTTACAATTATGGAAAAGGAAATCTCTACCTGATTGCAGAGCCGGGATTTTACACCAATTTTAACCTGTTGGATAAATACGGGGCAGAATACGCCGCCAAAACCCTGAGCTACCTGCAGGGAAACACCCGGGTTATTTTTGATGATTATTTTGCCGGACAAGAAAACACCACAACCGACATGCTCAGGGTATTTTTTAAACACCCAGAACTTAAATTTGCTTATTACCTGAGTATTTTCAGTTTGATTATTTTCGTACTCTACGATATTAAACGCAGGCAGCGGATTATTCCCATTGCCGATCCGCTTACCAACACCTCGCTGGCTTTTGTTAACGTGGTAGGCAGTGTGTACTACCATGAGCGGAACAACCTCGATATTGCCTTAAAAAAGATCAACTATTTTATGGAGTACTTACGGAGCAGGTATTACCTTAAAACCAACGAGATCGACAACAGATTTGCCCAATTGTTAATGGAAAAAACAGGGATTAACGAAGCTCTGGCCAAAACATTAACCAGGTATTTTATCGAAACGCCTAAAATGGGCAATCTGAACGACACACAATTGATCAATTTAAACGAAAGCATAGAACAGTTTTATAAAATTACGCAAAGCAATGGAACAAGAACAGTTTAACCCACGTACCGATTTAAGTGCATTAAATGCGGCTGTTAATCAGATCAGAACCGTACTTGGAAACATCATAGTAGGCCAAAAACAGGTGATTGATTTTTTAATTGTTGGTTTACTTGCCGATGGACACATCTTAATTGAAGGCGTTCCGGGTGTTGCTAAAACGCTAAGTGCCAAATTACTGGCCAAATCAATTGATGCACAGTTTTCGAGGGTGCAGTTTACCCCCGATTTAATGCCTTCGGATGTTTTGGGAACGCCAATTTTCAATACCAAAACCGGAGATTTTGAATTTAGAAAGGGACCAATTTTTGGCAATATTATTTTGGTTGATGAGATTAACCGCGCTCCTGCGAAAACCCAATCTGCGCTTTTTGAGGTAATGGAAGAACGCCAGGTAACCATAGATGGGCAAACCTATATGATGGATGAACCTTTTATGGTACTGGCTACCCAAAACCCGATTGAACAGGAAGGAACTTACCGCTTGCCTGAAGCCCAGTTAGACCGTTTTCTTTTCAAAATCGAAGTTAAATACCCTTCGCTGGAAGAAGAAACTGCCATTTTAATGGCACAACATACTTTGGTAAACAAAACGCTGTTAAGCGAGGTAAAGCCCGTATTATCGGTAAAACAGATACAGGAAGCCAGGGCCATTATCCGTAATTTATTTGTTGAACCGAAATTATTGGAATTTATTGCCAAAATCGTAACCGAAACCCGTAATAATTCTTCGCTTTATTTAGGTGCCTCACCAAGGGCATCTTTAGCCATTGTACACAGCGCAAAAGCTTTCGCCGCCATCCAGGACCGTGATTTTGTGACACCGGAAGATATTATCGCTGTTGCAACACCTGTATTGGCCCACAGGATACTGTTATCGCCGGAAAAAGAAATGGAAGGGTTAACCACAAGTGATATTGTAGCCCAGATTATTAAAAAAATAGAAGTACCAAGGTAAGTTCACAGTCTTGAGCCTGTAGTCCTTAGTCTTCATTAACGAGAGTCACCCTGAGCGGAGTCGAAGGGTAAACAATTAACCGATTAAACAACATTGAAAAAATTCTTTCAGCAATATTATACCAATCTGTTCTTAACCGACCGTTTATTTACGGCTTTAGGGCTTTGTATTGTGCTTTTCTTGTTGAAATTCTTTTTTGCCTGGCTGAGCGATATCCCCGAAATTGCTACTGGCGCTGTGTTCGTTTTGTTTTGTATCGATCTTTTTATCCTGTACAGGAATACCAATGGGATTGAAGTTAACAGATTTACTTCGAAACGATTGAGCAACGGAGATGAAAACCCGATCCAGATTGAAATTAAAAACCGTTATGGTTTCGGTATAAATGCAAGGGTAATTGATGAAGTGCCTTTCCAGTTTCAAATCCGCGATAAAGATTTCAGGCTTCATTTAAAACCGGCTGAGATAAAATCAATTCATTATAACTTACGCCCAACCAAACGTGGTGAATATGACTTCGGATTTATCCGCACTTATATCAGTTCGCCATTGGGTTTAATCAGCCGGCGCTATAATTTCGATGGAGCCAAAGTGCTGCCTGTTTATCCTTCATTTATTAATCTTGGTCAGTACGAACTGATGGCCGTTTCGCGCTATTTAACTGAATTCGGAATTAAAAAAATCAGAAAAGTTGGACAAAGCAGTGAATTCGACCAGATTAAAAATTATGTGGGTGGCGACGATATCCGTACCATTAACTGGAAAGCCACAGCCCGAAAAGGTGGTTTAATGGTAAATACCTATACGGACGAAAAATCGCAGAATATTTATTGCATTATTGATAAATCACGGGTAATGCGCATGCCTTTTGAAGGTTTAAGTTTGCTCGATTATGCTATTAATGCTAGCGTAGCACTTTCTAAAGTAGCCATGCTGAAAGAAGATAAAGCAGGGTTAATTACGCTATCTGAAACTATAGGGGCTATTGTACCTGCAGATCGCAAAGCTTCGCAATTGGGTAGTATTATGAATGTACTGTACAAAGAAAAAACCCGGTATCTTGAAAGTAATTTAGAGGCGTTATATTCTACTGTCCGTTCGGTGGTGAAACAACGGGGGCTTTTGGTTTTCTTTACCAATTTCGAAAGTTTATCGGCACTTCAACGTCAGCTACCTTACCTTAAAAGAATTGCCAAATACCATTTATTGGTTGTGGTATTTTTCGAAAATACAGAACTAAAAAGCTTAAGCACCGATCCGGCTAAAGATGTAGAAGGCATTTACCATAAAACCATTGCTGAAAAGTTTATCTATGAGAAAAAACTCATGGTTAAGGAGTTGAACAAACACGGCATCCTGGCCATCCTTACGCCGCCACAAAAGCTTACCGTTAATGTGATCAATCAGTATCTTGCATTAAAGGCACAGCAGCGGATTTAGTGCACAGTCTTAAGTCGTGAGTCCTTAGTCTAAAGTCAACTATGGTCCAGAGACTCACGACTTAGGACTCAAGACTAAAAACCTATTCCTCTTCCCTAAAATATACCTTATAAAAGTTCATCGATTTATCATCGTCGTAGCCTTTCTCAATCATATCTTTATTGCCGTGGATATAAATGTGGAAGTTTTTATCTAGTTTTAGCACACTTTTATAAGCACGTGCCTGTTTTTTAACCGCAGATTCGGCGATTTCAAAATGATCGGCAATGGGGCTTTCAAACTCCTCTTCGTAATTTTTCTTATAGTTTTTAAACGATTCTATCCCTTCGGCATTACCGATTACTTCATTTCCAAATTCTTCAATATCAAAAGTTTCTTTCTCTTTAAAATATTTCATCGACCGGTTCAGGAGATCAATTTTATCCGCTTTGCTGATTTCGTAATCATCATCCAGTTTCTGTGTGACGAAGTTTTTATAAACCCCCAAAACATTATTGGTTTGGTTATAACTATCATTTCTGATTTTCAGCTTTAGAAACTCATCCTTCCAGTAAACGGCAGAATCGTTACTGCTTTTCGATTGATCAAGCACCACTACCTTGTAACCTTCTTCTTTATCAACATTAAAAATCAAACAGCCTTTATCCAGTTTATTAATGCTGATGGCTTCCTGCTCATAGCTCATGTTAAAACCGTCCAGCTCAGGATAAACCTTTAAGTAAGTATCTTTCGTTTCCGATTTGAAAATGCCCAGCACATCCAGCTGCTCGCCTTCAATCTGCACTTTTTCGAAATAAGCTACATATAGTTCGCCTGATTTAATTTTAGGATGGTTGGCCACATCATATAAATATTTGGCCAGTTGCTGCGAGTCTTCGTGAAAAAGCGCATTGTTCTCAAAAATCTCATGCGCAAAGTGGAATACTTCGTTTAGCTGTAAATTATCATTGGGATGAAAAAAACGGTACACTTCATTTACTTTTTCAAAAGGCTTTAAGAAATACTGCATTAACAGGTTTCCCAGCAGTTCATCCTCAATTTTTAAAGGGGCATCAGATAATTTATAATACTCTTCAACCAGTTTATTACCCGTATGGTGAATGGAAAGTTGCTTAAGCGAAGCCTCGAAAAATGAAATCATGGAAGCAAAAATAGCAAAATGATTGGTTAACCTCATTCAAAATTCATTCATTCAATCATTCAATCAATGGCTCATTCTGTCATTTATTCATGTAAACCTCGGCCCTTTGTAAAAAGCTTTTCTCCTGTAAAGTTGCTTCTACTTCATTTATGGCCTTCATCAGGTTATTTTCGGTGTTTGTAATTTCTGCAGTAGCTTTAATGATCACTTCCCAAACGGGTTCCATGGTTGATAAAAGCATTTTGCCTTTTTCGGTAAGTTCAACCAGACGCTTACGTGTATCTACCTTATCCTTTTTAGAACGGATCAGTTTCTCCTTCTCCAGTTCTTTTAACAAACTGATGGTGGAAGGATGGGCATAACCGATTTCTTCTGAGAGGGAAACTACACTCATGGTTGATTTTTGATATAACGTGTAAAGCACCGGGAACCATTTGGGCTGAAAATCGATCCCGAATGCTTTATAAATCAACAGCCCATCTCTGCGGATCTGGTCGCTGAGCCGTTGTAAACGTGTAGAAATGGCCAGTAAACCAGAAGCATCAATTACATTTTGTTCCATTAAACAGATTTTAAATCCAGGCTATAAAAAACATTATCAACTGCCATGCGGGGAAAATAAACCGGCAAATTTTCCATTGCAACTTGTTTAAACCCATTACGCTCGTAAAAGCGGCAGGCAGCTTCCAATATATCCTTGGTACCCAAATATACTCCATTCAGTTTGTTATCTTCGCAATAAGCTAAAAGGGTTTTTAATAAAGCCTGCGCCACGCCTAACTCTTTCCCACGAAATTCCTTTTTAACAAACATCTTTCTGATTGCTCCGGCATGGTGCCCGGGTTGCGCAATTAAGGCAATGGTACCAATAAGTTCGCCATTTAGTTTAGCACCCCAGAATGCACCTCCCGAACCATCGTAGTGTTTTTCGATATCCAACAGATCGGGTTGTGCAGCCAGATCGATATCTACATTAAATTCTATTTGCTGGATGGGCAGAATTAACCCGATAACCGATTCGCAGAATTGATTATTTAACCTTTCAATTTTAAAGTCTTTTTGCATCGCTAAATATTATGCAACAAATATATGTAGTTAACTACATATATTGCAAATAGAAATATCATTTCATCATCAAAAATTAATTTGGAAAGTTTTATGGCTGATATAAATTAACGGCTACTTTTCAGTTTATTAAGAAAATCAATAATCTTTTGATCGGCATAATTGGCTACACCTTCGTGCCTGAAAGACAGCCTGCCCTGTTTATCGAAAATAACCGTGGTAGGCAATGCACCGGAGAATACTTTTTCGGGAATATCGCTTTCTACTTTATAAACCGGCATTCCATACTTGCGGTCGGCCATAAATTCGGTCGATTTTGGAAAATCACCATCGGCGTCGGCAAAAATGAATACAATATCTTTATCATCTTTGAACTGGGAATATAACTTATTGATAGAAGGCATTTCGGCCCTGCATGGCGGGCACCAGGTTGCCCAAAAGTTCAGAAAAATAACTTTACCTTTTAAATCGCCCAGATCAACCAGATTACCTTTGGCGTCTTTAAACCGGATACCGTTAAGGTCTGCGACATCTTCTTTTGGTGCTTCAATATCTGGCTTATAAAAACCGATTTTCATTAATCCTTTAATAAAAAATGCTTTTGCATCAGGCACAAAAACAATGACCAACAGGAGCATGACAAATAAAGCATTAAATATATTTTTCCTTATAAATTTCATTAGCTGTCAGTTCAAAGGGATTAAACCATTGATAAAATCGCAGGTCATAGCACTATAAAAGCAATGTTACTTTTCAAATATATATAATTGCTCAGGAATTACTACTTTTGGCCTGTTGAAAAAGCATAGACAAAACATCCAGAAATATTTATCGGCATTTATGCTGATGGTGTTTGCTATTGCTTTAACTCCGTGGAGTGTTCTTCACCACCACAATGCCGTTCCTGTTGTGCCTAAAGAAGCACATTGTAAACATGTAAGCCATGTACAGGCACACGGCGAAACCTGTTTAATCTGTAATGCAAGTTTTGAAAAAAACTATGTGCAAACGCACCACATTTACAGGATCTTTTTATCCGCAAAAATTTTTAACCGTACCGAACCTACGTTAAAGAATGCCTTTACCGAAATAAAGCGCACCTGCTTACGCGGTCCCCCTTTGGCTTAATTTTTTCATTTCGAGCGCAAAGCGCTAAATCCATTTATTACATGAAACCTAAAACAGCTTCAAAACAGGCTATTTATTGGTTTTTTGAATCATTTTTATTTATATCCAACACATGAAAAAATTACAGCTTATCGGCCTGGTAATTCTATATACAATTTTAAGCAGCACTGTTTTTGCTGCGGCTTTAAAAAACATAAAAGGTAAGGTTATTGATGCCAGCACTAAACAAACATTGCCAGGCGCCACCATTTTTATTCCGGATTTAAAGGTTTCGGCCGTAACCAATAACGATGGAGAATTTATATTAAACAACCTTCCTTCAAAAGGAAGTTACCTGGTAGAGGTACATTACGTAGGCTATAAAACTGCTACACAAGTAGTTAATTTTGCCAGTGAAGCTGGTTTAGAGTTCACTTTACAGCCCACGGCAATCGAAACAAAGGAAATTGTAATTACCGGAAGTTTGATCAGCAGCACCAGCAAAAGAAACAGCGCCTCATCGGCAGTGGTAGGCAAAGATCAGCTTTTGCAACCCTCAACCAACTTAATTGATGCATTAACCAAAATCCCAGGTGTTTCGCAGATTACCACCGGACCATCTATTTCCAAACCCGTTATCAGAGGTTTAGGCTACAACAGGATCGTAACCTTAGATGATGGAATTAAACAGCAAGGCCAGCAATGGGGCGATGAACACGGAATCGAAATCGACCAGTTTAAATCAGACCGCATCGAGGTTTTACGTGGTGCAGCTTCATTAATGTATGGTTCTGACGCGTTAGGTGGTGTAATTAACTTATTAGAGCCTAGTTCGGCACCAGAAGGCCAGGTAAAAGGCGAATTTATTACCAATTACTCTACCAACAATGGCCTTACCGCAAACTCTTTGATGTTAAACGGTAACGAAAACGGTTTCGTTTGGAGGGCCCGCGGAACTTATAAAAGTGCTTATTCTTTTAAAACACCTACCGGATATTTCCCTAATTCAGGTTTTAACGAAACCGATTTAAGCGGTATGGTAGGCTTAAATAAAAGCTGGGGTTACACGCACCTAAACGTTTCAAGTTTCCGCAATAACATTGGTTTTTACGAGCCAACTTTAGATGATAACGGAAATTTTGTAAAAGAAGATGGTAGCGCATTTACCAATGATGATTATAAAAACCGTACGTTAGAGTATCCGCGTCAGGATATCAGGCACTTTAAAATTGCGTTAAACAACAATTTTATTTTGGGCAATGGCAATTTAAAGGCAGATTTTGGTTATCAGCAGAACCAGCGCCGCGAACTGGATGGACCAGACCCGGCTTTATTCTTCGATCTTAAAACTTATAATGCCGACTTAAAATATTATATCCACGAAACCAACGGATGGCAGCCGGTTTTTGGTTTAAGTGTAGATGATGCACATAGCCAGAATAAAGGAACAGAATTTTTAATTCCTGCTTACGATACCTTTGGTTTAGGCGTTTTTGCTTATGCGAAGAAAAATTGGGAGAACAATACTTTTAGCATTGGTGCACGCTACGATTTCAGAAAAAACAACGGAAAACAATTGTTTGATGACGGCGAAGAACTTTTTGCTCCTTTTAAAAACAAGTTTTCTAACGTAAGTGGTGCCTTAGGTTTTACACATCAGTTTAATGATGAACTGAATTTTAAAGCCAATGCGGGTTCTGCTTTCCGTGCACCAAATCCGGCAGAATTAGGATCAAACGGTGTACATGAAGGTACTTTCAGATATGAAATCGGGAATTCTGCTTTAAGTCCGGAGCGCAGTTACCAGGTAGATGCTGCTCTGGAATACGAAGGAAAAATTATAAGTGCAAGTGCAAGCATTTATAACAATTACATCCACAATTACATCTATGCTTCCAACAATGGCGAGCAAAGAACTGTTGATGGTACACTTTTCGATGTTTACCGTTATGGACAGGTAAATGCAAACCTTTATGGGGCTGAGGCAAGTTTAACTATCCATCCGGTTCCGTTTATCCACTTCGAAAATACTTTTGGATACGTTCATGCACAGAACAATACGTTAAACAGGCCACTTTCGTTTATTCCTGCCGGAACATTAAGAAATGAGTTGCGTTTCGAACCCAAGCTTAAAGGTACAAATGATGCTTATCTTTCTGTGGGGATTAATTCAGCATTTAAACAAAACCGTGTGGATGATGTTTTCGAAACACCAACCAGCGGCTACACTTTATTAAACGCAAGCATTGGTGCTACATTTAATTTAGGCAAACAACCTGTTAAATTATCGGTTTCGGCCAATAACCTGTTAAATCAGAAATATTACGATGCTTTGAGCAGGTTTAAACCAGGTCGTTTTGATCAGGAAAACCTTAATTTAGGGGTTTACAATACCGGTAGAAACATCACTTTCGGATTGTATGTTCCTTTTACTCTGGTTAAGTAAGACGATTAATATTTTGAAAGCAAAAAGCGGAGCTGATCAGTAATGATTGCTCCGTTTTTTGTTTTTTACTGGTGAAAGAGAAAAAAGAGTAGCGTCATCTCGACTGAAGCGCAGCGAAATGGAGAGATCTATCTCGAGACAGATTTCTCGGCTGTGTTGCACTCCGCTCGAAATGACGGTTGGTGAGGATATTTGTTGCCCTTAACTACTTCTTACTCGTCTCCCTTTTGGCTCTCACATATTGATTAGGCCATTCTGTATCATCACCCAATACCTGTGCAGCATGCGTAGGGAAATAAGCATCACGCAACGATTCGCGGGCAATAAAAATTAAATCGGCTTTTTCCTGCTCCAAAATTTCTTCTGCCTGATGCGCCTCAACGATTACACCCACTGCACCAGTATAAATGCCAATTTCGTTCCTGATTTTATCTGCAAAAGGAACCTGGTAATTTGGTCCTGCCGGAATAAAGGCATCAGGCACATTACCACCCGAGGAGGTATCAATTAAATCTACTCCGCGATCTTTTAATACCGCAGCCAATTGCAACGAATCATTTTCGTTCCAGCCACCTTCTGTCCAGTCGGTTGCCGAAATACGGACAAACAAAGGCAGGTTTTCAGGCCAAACCGATTGTACCGCTTCAACCACATCGATTACTAAACGGATCCGGTTTTCAAAACTTCCACCATAAACATCATTCCGTTTATTACTCAGCGGACTAAAAAATTCGTGCAATAAATAACCATGTGCAGCATGTATCTCTACCACTTTATAACCGGCATCCAAAGCGCGTTTTGCAGCAGCCCTGAAAGCAAAAACAATATCCAGAATTTCTGAAATCGTTAATTCATGGGGTTCAACCTGTCCTTGTTTAAAAGGGATTGGCGATGGCCCAACGGGTTTCCAGCTGTTTTCGCCATCTGCAATCTGTTCACCACCATTCCAAGGCACTTCACAACTGGCTTTTCGCCCTGCGTGCGCCAGCTGAATCCCGGCAATTGCACCATTTTCATGAATGAAGGAAACAATCTGTTTCAGTTTTTCTACATGCTCATCTTTCCAGATACCCAGATCGGCATAAGTAATTCTTCCATCAGCGGTAACCGCAGAAGCTTCCTGGATAATTAAACCGGCACCGCCTACCGCACGGCTTCCTAAATGCACCAAATGCCAATCGTTGGCAAAACCATCAACAGCAGAATACTGGCACATCGGAGAAATAACAATTCTATTTTTTAAGGTTACATCCTTTATAGTGAAAGGAGAAAATAATTTCGACATATTTTTTATATTTTAACCACAGAGGTCACAAAGAATGCACAGAGTACGCTGATTTTCTCTGCGAAAAACCCATGTACTCTGTGGTTGATATTTAGATTAAAAACCTGCGTTCTTCAATTCGGTATTAATCAACTGAATTTCTTCAGCACTTAATTTTACATTTACGGCTTCTGCATTTTGTACAGCTTGTTTTTCATTCCTTGCACCAACCAAAGCTATGGTAATGCCCGGGCGTTCAATCGTCCAGCGTAAAACCAATTGAGACAAAGTTGCATTTTTCTCGTCAGCCAATGGCTTAATCTTTGCCAAAAATGCATTTGTTTTTTCTATACTTTCTGGTGAGAAAAATTTATTTCCCTGGCGGTGATCGCCTTCTTCAAACTGATGGCCAGGTTTCAATTTGCCGGTTAATAAACCACGCTCCATCGGGCTATAAGCCAAAACTGATTTATTTTTTTCGATGCAAAAAGGAACAATCGCCTCTTCTACCCCACGGTTTACCATGCTGAACGGGATCTGATTGGAAACGATTTCTAAAGTTTGGTCAGCTTCTTTTAATTGCGCTACATCATAATTGCATACGCCGGCATAACGTACTTTGCCCTGCTCAATTAACCTGCTCACTGCTTCAAAAGTTTCGCTGATGGGCGTAGTTACGTCTGGCCAGTGAATCTGATAAAGGTCAATATAATCAGTACCCAGGCGTTTTAAAGATTGCTCGCATTCGTAAATTACACTTTCTTTACCTGCGTATTTATAAATATCGATCTCTTTTCCATCATTGTTTTTACTCTTAAAGCCGAAATCGCCTTTGGCCAGGTCCCAGCGCATGCCAAATTTAGTTACCAGCTGTAATTTATCCCGCGAAATTCCTTTTATGGCATCGCCCACAATCTCCTCGCTATCGCCCTGTCCGTAAATCGGTGCCGTATCAATTGAAGTAACCCCTAAATCGTAGCCTGCTTTAATGGCGCTTATCGCATCATTTCTGTCGGTGCTTCCCCACATCCAGCCCCCCGCTGCCCAGGCACCAAAAGTGATTACCGACAGTTCTAAATCTGAATTTCCAATTTTTCTGTATTCCATAATTATTTTTTAATGAGTTTATCAACCGCATAACTGTTATGCGGCAGGTAAGCAATTAGAACCGATAAAAATGCCACATGGATAAGCTGAGAAGGAAGTGCCTCCCAATTCTCAATTACTGTGGTTCCAAAAATCAATGCTAAAGAAATCAGTCCGGCAAACAGCAATCCTTGTCTGGTAAACAGGCCTAAGATAATCATCAATCCTGCTATAAATTCGGCAAAGGGCAAAATGTAGCTGAAAGGGATGACCAGTGCATCAGGCAAAAAAGATTTTGAAAATTGCCCGGTCATCCAGTGACTAAAGCCTGCAAGTTTCGGTAAACGCACCAGGCCATGTCCGAAAAAACTTAAACCTATTGCTAAACGGCTAAGTAGGTATGCCCATTTTGTATCCATATTTTATCGATATACTACAAACATACAATCTCCACATTAAGGAAGTTTTAATGCAACGATTATTAAACGGATATTTTACTGTTCCGTGGCGAAGCCAGGCGCTTAGCGCCCAGCGCAAGGCGATTGGCGTTGGACTAATCGCATGAAAACGCCACCCGTTAACCGCCATCCGCAAAACTTTTTTCACTAAAAATTTGGAGGTAATGAAAATACATTATACTTTAGTGTATTATTTAACTAATACAGTAGATATGATCAACATTAACAATCTTAACTTTGGCTATAACAAGCACAAGCCATTGTTTAAAAATATGAGCATGCGTTTAAGCAATGGTCATATTTACGGTTTGCTCGGAAAAAACGGTGCCGGTAAATCAACCTTATTAAAAAATCTCGCCGGTTTGGTGTATGCACAGAGCGGAACTTTAGACGTAATGGGTTACGATCCGGCCAAGCGACAGCCTGCACTTTTAGAGCAGATTTGTTTTATTCCGGAAGAATTTTACCTTCCATCTGTAAAAATTGATGCCTACATTAAAGCAAATGCACCATTTTATAAAAATTTCGACCATAATTATTTCACCGACCTGATCAAAGAATTTGATATTCCGGTTGAGCAGAAACTCATTAATATGAGTTACGGACAGAAGAAAAAGGTAATCATCGCATTCGGACTGGCCACACAGGCAAAACTGGTAATTATGGATGAACCTACCAATGGTTTGGATATTCCATCTAAAGCACAGTTCAGAAAAATTATGGCTTCTGCAATGACAGATGAGCGCTGCATCATCATTTCTACCCACCAGGTGCGTGACCTGGATAACCTGATCGACACGGTAATTATGCTTGATGAAAACGACATTGCCCTTAAAGCTACAGTAGAAGAAATTACCGCAAAATTAACCTTTAAAAAAGTAAAGGAAATTGATGACAGCATTATTTATGCTGAGCCATCCCTCTCTGGCTATAACGCCGTAATGCCGAACTACCATCAGGAAGAAAGCAAATTGGATATGGAGCTACTTTTTAATGCCATACTCGCAGAAAAAATCAAATTTAAACCTCTATTCAGTTAAGCGATGAACAATACATTTAATATTAATCGATTTGGCTTATTGCTTAAAAGACAATGGCTTGATTTTGGAAAAATCTATTTAATCAGTTTTGGTGTATTAATTGGCGTTTTGGCCTTATTTTATAGCATAAGCTTAACAGATAATAATTTAAAATACCTTTCATCTAACACATTAAATTTTAGATATCCCTTATTTCTGATCACTGGCTTTCTATTTGTAAGCATTATAGCGAACAGTTATTTCATGCACTTAGGACAAAAACCTAAAGCCATCATTAATATTTTGGTACCTGCATCTAACATCGAAAAATTTTTCTGTGCTATATTCTATACCCTAATAATTGGAATACCAAGTTACTTATTGTGCTTTTACCTGATCGATCTTGCGTTTATTTCTTCTGTTAGGGCAACCCATACCTTAACAGGAAGTTATACCGATTATCAGGGAAAAAAGGTGGTAATAGATTATGTTTCTTATTTTTTCTCAACCGGAACTGTTAAAGAATTTTATCAATTTTATTATGTGCCGCTATTAATTAATAGTGTATTCCTTTTAGGCTCTGTATTTTTTCAAAACTTCCACTACATTAAAACAGCCATTTCTGTAATGGTTTTTGGAGTGCTTTGGGTTGTTTCAACAATTTGGGTAATACAAAAACTAACCAATAATACCGTTTGGGTTGGAAATAACTATTGGCAAGACGAGCACAATATTTTCTTCATCATGAGTTTAATCGGCATATTATTAACATTGGCATTCTGGTTTATCTCATTTATACGTTTAAAAGAAAAGGAGGCTTAAAATGGAATTTAATAATAACAAGGCCATTTACCTACAGATAGCTGAATACGTTTGCGAGCAGATATTATTAGGTAAATGGAAAGCCGACGAAAAGATTCCATCGGTAAGGGAGATGGCCATAGAAATGGAAGTAAACCCGAATACGGTAATGCGGACATACGAATTGTTACAGGGTAAAAATATCCTTAACAATAAAAGGGGGATTGGTTTCTTTTTGGCTGATGATACCATTGATCAGGTAAAACAATATCGGAAAACCAGTTTTATTGACGATGAACTCCCGAACCTGTTCAGAAATCTTTATCTACTGGAAATCGATTTCGATGAATTAAAATCCCGCTATCAAACTTTTGTATCACAAAACTTTAACGCCTAAAAAATGAAAACAAGCAATAAATTATTAATTGGGCTGGCAATTGCCTTGCTCATCATTCCATTAACAGTAATGATCTTAATTGCCAAAGCAAACCGGATCGATAATAAGACCTATGATAAAATGCTAATGGGAGCCGAAACCATAAACGGTGACGCTGATCGGCTTATCAAAAAATATTCTGTTCCGGCATTTCAACATGTGGTAATTAATGGATCAGAATCATCTTTCCTTAATATAAAAATCATTGCAAACGATAAATTTTTGCTTAAAGCGACGAACGAACTTGCTCCGTACATCGAATATAAGGTAGATAAGGATGGAAAACTTAACATATCCTTAAAACCTGAACGCAACTACCAGCATGGCACGCTATTGATTTTTTCACCAAATTTAAAAGGAATTACTTTTAATAATGTATCGGTTGACGGATTATCGGTAAATACCGATAGCTTAAATGTAGAGATCACCAAAGGTGTAAACTTCAGATTTGGAGAGGATATGAAAGTTAAAAATCTGCACCTGGTAAAAATTACTACATATCAAGAACAAGATGTGGTGATACCTGGGATTACCATTGAAGATGCAAAAATTGAAAACTTGCATGCCGACATCAATGCGGGATACTTAACCGTAAATAACACACCACTTTTAAATGTTGCTTTGAAATTGAAAGATGCAAAAGCTGAATTCAAGAATGAAGAAATTAAGAATATAGGTCCGATAGAAACGCTCTCACTTAATAGCATGGGCAAAAATGATGTTAATTTTCAACATGTAAAGATTAATAAAGCAAGTGGCAATCTTTCTGATGAAACAAGCATCCAGATACCTACTATTAATTTAAAGCAATTGATTAAATAGTATCTGGTGCACCAGGGATGCATTTGCTGTAACATATTATAGTGACTTTGTAAAAAGGGCATGATTTTTAAGCTAACTAACTGGCAAAAGTTTAACTTGGGCCAATTAGTTTTTTTAGTTTAAGTCAATTCCAATCAATGAAAAAATACTTCCTTTTACTTTCCCTTAGCTTATTTGTTCTCATCCACGTACAGGCACAAAAAACGGATACCCTTTCTATCACTTTGGATAACGTTAAATATCCATACCCGGTTAAATATTTCCCTATAAATACCGAAGGGCAGGATATTAAAATGGCCTATATGGATGTTGCACCTACTGCAAATGCAAATGGCAAAACAGCGATACTTTTCCACGGAAAAAATTTTGGCGGTTACTATTGGGGCAACGTAATTAAAGCATTAACCAATATCGGTTACAGGGTTATTGTTCCTGACCAGATTGGTTTTGGTAAATCATCAAAAGCATTTATCCATTATAGTTTCCATCAAATGGCTGCCTGGAACAAAAAGCTATTGGATACACTGGGCGTTCAAAAAACAGTGGTTTTAGGCCATAGTATGGGCGGAATGTTGGCCACCCGTTTTGCTTTAATGTATCCGGAAGCAACAGAAAAATTGTTGCTTGAAAACCCAATCGGACTGGAAGATTACAAAACTTTTATTCCGTACACTACTACTGCCCAACAGTACCAAACCGAGCTTAAAACCACTTTAGAAAGCGTAAGGAAATACTATCAGAGCTCTTATTTTACCTATTGGAAACCAGAATACGAATACCTGGTTAATATAGCCGGTGGGGTAACTTATAGTGCCGATTACCCACGCTGGGCAAAAGTGGCCGCGCTAACCTATACCATGATTTATGAACAACCTGTGGTGTACGAATTTCAGAATTTAAAGGTGCCTACGGTTTTATTTATCGGTAAAGAAGATAAAACCATTGTGGGCAAAGGTTTGCTCACGCCAGATCAGCAGGCTTTACATGGTCAGTACAAACTTCTAGGCAAGCAAACTGCTGCCAAAATTATTGGCGCTAAAATTATCGAATTTGATGCCTGCGGACATATTCCGCA
The DNA here is from genome assembly GCF_039538295.1 of Pedobacter jeongneungensis. NCBI lineage: Bacteria > Pseudomonadati > Bacteroidota > Sphingobacteriia > Sphingobacteriales > Sphingobacteriaceae > Pedobacter > Pedobacter jeongneungensis. The sequence continues at coordinate 333,127 of NZ_BAABBY010000007.1, forward strand.
CATCGAAATCCCAACGGAATTTTTGGTGGCCTTAACGGGTAGTTTGTAATATAAATATCTTGCGTAATCGTCATTCTAGCGCATGTGGTTGGGAATGACGACAATACTAAATTAATTAACCTCTTTACCCACAATTTTATTAATACCCTGCATTTCAAAATCAATATCTTTTCCCATTGATTTCATTTTTCCATACAGTTCTATCCGCAAATGACTGTTCAACACAATTCCGGTTTTAATATCGAGCGATGTTTCACCAGAATTGGTTCCTTTTAAATCGGTTTCCATTTTATTGCCCATAGCTTCAAAATTTCCTTTTGATACCAGGCTACCTTTTACAATGAGTATAGCAACGCCATCTTTAACTTCCTTTAAAGTATATTCTGTAATGGTTTCAATCGGCATACTCATCTGCAGTTTTGTATCAACCGTCCAGCTGTCGCCAATTTTCACAGCTCTTTCAGGATAAATTTTGAAAGAGGATTCCATGGTCTGTTTTACCACATCTGCGCTAAACTGCTTACTCAGGGCATTTTTAATCTGCCTTACCTCGCTGGTATCATTGCTCATTTTTGCCGCCATATTATCGAGCATTTTATCTATGCCCGCCACAGTTTTAATCCCACCATTTGGGGTTACGGTCATCAAAAAAGTAGCTCCTTTTAACCCACTAAATGGATTTTTCTTTGTGCTGTCCTGATCATCCGAATTATATGTCATAGTCGTTCCCATGGCAACCGATTTCATAAAAATCTTTTTATAGGTTACTTTAACATCCTTTTCGCCATTATGGCCTTCTGTAATATCAAAAGTATAATCAGTTCCAATATTTTGGGTTAAATGAACCTCCTGACCGCCAATTTTCTGGTTAATGATCTGATCGGAATTAATCGAGAAATCGTATTTATAACCCGTTGGAAAATTTTGCCTCAATATATAAGTTTTCTGTGCAAACACACTGACTGAAATTAAACTACAAATAATCGTTGCAAATATTCTCATTTGGTAATTTTTCATTTTAACCTGCAGGTTGTTGCGCAAAAATGCGGCTTAACTGAAAATATAATTCAGGATGTTTATCCTTAAACAACTCTGGTTTCTCAAAGAAATATTCAGAAACTACCGCGAAAAATTCGGCTTCATTGGTAATCGCATAAGGATTAATATCTGATTTATTATCCTCAATTTTTGCAATCTCTTCGTGCATCATTTTAATCCATGGCAAGGTATATTCATGTGCCATTAAATTTTCCGGAACGCCATCCGTTGCCCCATCTGATTTATCTAAAAGATGTACAAATTCGTGTATAGCTGTATTTTCTTTTCCGGCACTTTTAGAAAAGCCATGGCGTAAAGCCGAACGCGATAAAATCATTTGTCCGTTCATATAACCGGTACCTACCATGCCCATAATATTTCTTTCTCCACCTTCAAACTCAAAATCCTTGTTAAAGGTATCGGGATATAACAAAACGCTGGTCAGGTTTTTGTATTGCCAGTCATCAAAACCAAAAATCGGGATTACCGCGCTCGAGGCGATCAACAATTCGTCCAGAGTCGTCATTTCCAGCCCAACCGCTTCAATTTTAACCGAACTGAAAAATGCTGCAACTTTCTGTTCAAATTTTAGCTTATCCGTCGAATCGAGATTATGGTAATAAGCCACATAATCATCTAATATTTTCTTGTCCACATCCGTTAAAGGCTCAATGGCCACCTTCTTCTTTTTAAGGATCAGGTAAAGGGCAATCAGGAAAATAGGAATTAAATAAGCAAATGGCAACGAGTTCATATTAAGGATTACACAGATTAAAGTGATTATACCGATTTAAAGATTACACAAATCAGAGGTTAGCTTTCAATAATTTCTAATTGAATTAAAACATCTTCTCTGGTAACGGGATAAGGTTTGTTATTGGTGATTGATTGATAAATGGCTTCAAAAAGGGGCAGGTAACTTCCTGTTTCCGATTTAATGATTTCTTCGGTTTTATTTCCTTCAGCATCAATGGTGGTTAACAAACCATCTTTACTTGGCGACTCAATGCCATAAGCCGGATCGGTTAATTTCATACCCGCCAGCAACTGTTCTTCCTGAATATCGGTTCTTTGTTTAATAAAGCTACCATTTACGCCATGCAAAACAAACCCTGGCTGCGGGTTTACCACCAGCATACTCGAGGTTACAAAAACATTTACACTATCAGGATAGCTTAACTGGATTGAGAAATAATCATCAACTAAGGTGCCTGCCCTGTTTTTACCCAATATTTTATGGAAACTCAGTGGCTTACCGAATAAACTGATAACCTGATCTAAAAGGTGCGGACCTAAATCGTAAAGCAGTCCGCTGGCTTCTACCGGCTTTTCTTTAAATGCTTTTGGCCCGATTACATTGCGGTAACGGTCATAACGTAAATGAACTTCAACCAGTTTACCGAGCTTACCACTATCGAGCACTTTTTTTACCGAAGTAAAATCGCTATCCCAACGGCGATTCTGGTAAAAGAAAATCTGCCTGCCAACGCTATCGGCTAATTCGAAAAGTTCTTTGGCTTGCTCGCTGGTTGCGGTAAATGGCTTTTCAACCAGAATATGTTTATGCGCATTTAATGCTGCTTTAGCATGTTCGTAATGAAGGTTATTAGGCGTATTAATCACCACTAATTCAATTTCTTTGTCATTCAGCAGCTCTTCAACGCTGTTATAACTAATAATATTGGGGTAATCGTTAACTGCATTTTTATGACTCCGCTCTACCACAGCTTTTAAATTGAAACCACCGTGTGCATGTAAAAAAGGTGCGTGAAAAACCTTTCCAGACATGCCGTAAGCTAATAAACCTGCATTAATTGTTTTATTGATATTCGTATCCATAGGTTATAAATGTAACCAAAAATACCATTACCATTCAAGCTTAAGTGTTAAAAAGCCTAAACGTTTTACTTAAGGCTTACACGTTTTTACACTATCTTTGCAGGATATGAAGCCGTCGGAGATTAATGCCAAATGGAAAGTTTTACAGGAAAGGATTTCAACTGAATTTGATTCGGATTTTCCTGATTTAAAGGTGATGCTTTTTCTCATCGGCGTTCAGGAACTGGGCAAAGGCCCAAAGAAATACAGCAAGCGCCAGAAGGAAGAGCTGATGCACATTGCTACCTGCCGTTTATTGAGCGAAATGGGTTTCTACGAACTTGAAGGTTTAGATCAGGACGGCTGGCCGCACTGGAAACTAATTAAAGCCATTCCGCCTTATACCATGCTGGAGCAGGAGATGCTGATGAAATCGCTTGTAGTGAGCTATTTTGAAGATATTTATTCTTAGAATCCGTCCTTTTCGCGCTGTCATCTGACAGGTTTTTATAACTGTTTTTTTACCGTTCTGGAAAGCAGGGGCTATCTGTATTTTTTAAGTTTAGCCGGGCTTTTCGCTGTATCCCGATGAAAAATCGGGGATGCCGCTTCAATCCCGTTTAAGAAATTATGCCAGTGCAACTATTTAGGGTTGCAGGTGCGCTGAAAAACTTAAGCGAGTGGCGGGACTTTCGGAACCGATATCCGCAGAACTTTTCTAATAAGAATTTCCACGATTAGTGGCAGATGGCAACATCAGATACCACATTCAAAACTCTTAAACACAAAAAACCCCGGTGGATGTACACCGGGGCTGCATATATAATGACCTCATAGGTAGAGGGAATTTGCGATATTATCCTTGTTTCTGCGCAGTAGCTTTTAATGCATCATTAGCAACGATTACAATTTCTACGCGACGGTTAGCTGCACGGCCTGCATCAGTCTCGTTATCTGCAATTGGCTCAGCAAAACCTTTACCAATGGTAACCAATCTTGATGCTGGTACACCCTGAGAAACGGCATAAGCTTTAACAGCTGCTGCTCTTCTTTCTGATAAGCCCATGTTGTACTGTTCAGTACCACGGCTATCGGTATGCCCAATAATTTTGATATCTGTATCAGGATATTGATTTAATGAAGAAGCTAAGCTTTGTACGTTTGTTTTAGCAGCATCTTTCAAAGCGGTTTTATCAAAATCGAATAAAATACCACTATCAAATTTTACAATAATTCCTTCACCTTCACGAATAACTTCTGCGTTAGGAATAGCTTTCTGGATTTCAGCTGCCTGCCTGTCCATCCTACGACCGATAAAAGCTCCAGCTGTACCGCCAATAGCACCACCAATTAAAGCACCCACGGCTGTATTACCAGCTTTTTTACCAATTAATGCACCAATTACACCACCGGCTGCTGCACCAATACCGGCACCTTTTTGTGTTTTAGTTAAACTATCACAACTTTGGAATGCCATCGATCCTACGGCTAATCCTATACTTAATGTCGCTATTCTTACTTTTGAAATACTCATGATATGCTAGATTTATAATTCTACCCGACATATTCAAACACAATGCCAAAAACTACCTAAATTGTATTTTCTGTCTATTTTGATCGATTTTCACGGCAAAGGGCAATCAAGGGCATAAAAAAAGAGTCCCAACTGATCGGGACTCTCCTATAATGTATCATTCTTAGTACATAAACTAGGCAGAGAAATAACTCTCCAGCTCTTTTAATGTATTTTCGTCTGTTTTGAAATCTTTAATCACTTTTCCTTTCTCAACCAGTACAATCCGGCTACAAACATCTGTAACATGGTTTAAATCGTGACTGGAAATAAAAGTAGTCATGTTACCTGCCTGATCTTTTAACAATTTCTTCAACCGGATCTGCGTAGTTGGATCGAGGTTGGCAAAAGGTTCATCCAGAATTAAGATCTCAGGCTTCTGCATCAAAGCAGCAGCAATACCCACTTTAACCTGGTTCCCTTTACTAAAATCGCGGATATATTTGCCACTGTTCAGGATTTCGCCATTAAAAAATTCCCCATATTGATTCAGGTATGCGGAAACATCGGCCACACTGAGGTTATGTAAACTGCCAATAAAAATGAAATATTCTTCGGGCGTTAAATAATCGATTAGGAATCCTTCGTCCAAAAACGATGCGGTGTAATTTTTCCAGTTATCGTTCTGCATTACGTTTTCGCCTTTTGATAAAACCTCACCTGTGGTTGGGCGGATTAAATCTAAAAGCATGCGGAAGAAAGTAGTTTTACCTGCGCCGTTATTACCTACCAATCCTACTGTTTCACCGGTAGCAATCTGCAGGTCTTCGATGTTTACAACGGTTTTTTCGCCATAAACTTTTTGTAATTTCTTAACTTCTAAAATCATAATTATTCTCTAAAGCCTTCGGCTATTTTATATCGTTGTTTTTCAAGTCGCTTTGCAATGTAGTTTACCCAAAAGCCCCGCAGCAATAACATGACTAAACCGAATATCCCTACGATGGACAATCCCCAATAGGGCTTATTCAGGATGCCAAACGGGAGGTAAATCAGGATTGGGGTTAGTGCATAAGGAAACATTAAAAGCCATTGTGTAGCGCCCGTTCCCTGATAGTTAAAGCTTGCTGCTTTGGTAATATCCAATCTTTTATAGTTTAAAGTAGCCAGGTAAAGTACCACCACCGTACCGAAACCAATATTATATAAGTAAGCCGCCAAATGCAGAAGCAATAATTTCGGGCTTAAAAAGCCGTAAAAGCTGGCCAATAGAGTAATAATGGTACAACCAATGGTAAAAAGTAAAAATTTAGCCTTGATGTAATCTTTAAAATTAATTTTATTGGCCAATATGCCATCAAAATGGGCACTTTGCCAGGCAAACATGAACTGGCCATAAATAATGATGGAAACACCGGTCATGAAAATAGCGCCAAACATCATCTGCCCAAAAGCATCGCTATTAATTGCCTTTTCCTTGTAAAAAATAAATCCGTAGAAAAGAAAGAAGAAACCCAGGATAACTGCAGAACGTGGGCGTTTGTGTCGCAGGATTAACTTCAGCTCTAAAGCGGCCAGCTCGCCAACTTTGCCAAAACGGTTAAGGAAAGCATAATCGGTACTGCCTTTTTTCTCCTGTTTGGTGCTCAACTCTTCTACATAGAGATTTTTACGCAGAAAACCGGAGTTAAGGTAAAATATGGCTACAGCGGCCAGGGTAAATGCAAAGCCATAAAAAGGATGTGTGGCGATGGCCCTGAATACGAAATCAGAGGCAGCCATAATCGAAATTATCTTATAATATTCTAAAGCGGCAAAAACAGCTATAACCACCAGCCCGAAAAAGGTATAAAGTGTATTGGTGATCGATTTCCGCTTGATGTACAATACGAGATAGTTATTAAAAACCATCACTGAGAATATCGAAACAATATACATCAGCGTAACTAAAGCACCGTATTCGGGTAAAATTTTAATAAATACGAAAGGAAGAAAAATAAAAAACGGCCAAAGGTTAAAGGCCGAAAAAAGCGCCTTAACATTTAAAAACCTGATGATTTTGCTTCTTGAGATTCTTAAATGCAGGTAAGGAATAATGCTTAAAGTTGGCAATTCCTGAAACTGTAAACGCATGATAAAATCGAATGCGAAATAATAAAGGATAATACCGTTAAAACTCGAAATTACCTCTTTGTTTGGGAAAATTTTTGGCAGGAAATGCGACATTCCAAAACCTACGCCAACGGCAATGGCAAAAAAGTAAAGCATAAAGAAACCCAAAACAATCTGGCCGGCAATGCTACTGCCCCTGTTGCGCGAACGCCAGAAAGATTTTCTTTGATGGCTTAAAAAAGTACTCAGCATATTTAGTTTAGGTGTTTGATTTTTAGTCAATATACTTATTAGTATGCATTCAGGAGAAAATGTTACACTAATATTTGTATTTGTCTTTCCAGTTTTGCCTCAGTTTTTCGCGCAATTTCTCTTCTGCCGCATTTTTACCCGGATCGTAGAGTTTTGTACCGCTCAATTCTTCGGGAAAATATTCCTGTGGAGAGAAATTACCCTCATATCCGTGCGAATATTGATAATCTTTTCCATAACCGATATTTTTCATCAGTTTGGTCGGTGCATTTCGGATATGTAAAGGCACTGGCAGGTTACCTGTTTGTTTAACCAAAGCCTGCGCCTTATTAATGGCTTCGTAGGAGGCATTACTTTTTGGCGAACTGGCCAGATAAGTTACACATTGTGATAAGATAATCCTTGCCTCCGGATAACCGATTACATTTACGGCCGTAAAGCAGTTATTGGCCAGCAACAATGCATTTGGGTTGGCGTTTCCGATATCTTCTGAAGATAAAATCAATAACCTGCGGGCAATAAATAAGGGATCTTCCCCACCTTCTATCATTCTGGCCAACCAGTAAACCGCTGCATTAGGGTCGCTACCGCGAATTGATTTGATAAATGCCGAAATAATATCGTAATGCTGTTCTCCGGCTTTATCGTACAGTGCAAGGTTCTGTTGTGCATGGGCCAGTACATTTTCATTAGTAAGCACCATTTTATTCCCGCCAATGCCGTTAATGGCAATTTCGAGCACATTCAAAAGTTTCCGTGCATCGCCACCCGATAACCGGATTAAGGCTTCATGTTCTTTTATGGTGATTTTTTTCTCCGCAAGAACGGCATCTTTTTTAATGGCCGTTTGCAACAAACCAGCCAATTCTTCTTCCGTCAGAGATTTTAATATATAAACCTGACAGCGGGAAAGTAATGCGGAAATAACTTCGAAAGATGGATTTTCGGTTGTGGCGCCGATTAAGGTAACCAGTCCCCTTTCTACCGCTCCTAATAAACTATCCTGCTGCGATTTACTGAAACGGTGGATCTCGTCAATAAATAGAATGGGTAAACCTAAAAAGCTGTCTTTTAGCTGTGCAGCCCGATCAATTACCTCGCGGATATCTTTCACCCCGCTGTTAATGGCGCTCAGGTTAAAAAACGGCCTGTCTAAAGCCTGCGAAATGATATAGGCTAGTGTTGTTTTACCTACTCCGGGAGGTCCCCAGAAAATCATTGATGGCAGTTGGCCGCTTTCGATAGCCTTGCGCAACACGGCTCCTACCCCTACTAAATGTTTTTGCCCAACATATTCATCAAGATTTTGAGGGCGCATACGTTCGGCTAAAGGAGGCAGGTTTTGCATAATGGTAAATATATAAAAATTGATTATTTTGTTAACCGATAGTTACTAACCAAATATCGGAAACATAAATCCTTTAGCTAAAACAAAAGGACGAATGCTTTAGTTCTAATTTATTATTATGGACATCAAAAATTTAGATCACCTTGTATTAACCGTCGCCAATTTAGAAAGTACCTGTAAATTTTACAGCCTGGCTTTGGGAATGGAAATTATTGAGTTTGGCGAATACCGAAAGGCGCTGAAGTTTGGTAATCAAAAGATTAATCTTCATCAATATGGATCAGAATTTGAGCCAAAAGCATTTAAACCGATGCCTGGAACAGCTGATTTATGTTTCATCACCGATTTTCCGCTTCGCGAAGTAATGCAGGAACTTAAAGAAAAATGTATAGAGGTGGAAGAAGGGCCGGTAGAACGGACCGGAGCCAATGGAAAAATTATATCGATTTATCTCCGCGATCCGGACATGAATCTAATTGAGGTGAGTAATTATCTTTAATCATACGTTGTCTTTTCTGATGGAGAATAAGTTAGCTACCGAATCCCTGATTATCATGGAAAACTTATAACCAACGATAGCTCAATACAAAAAGTCGTCATTTCGAGGAGGCACGACGAAGCAATCTTACAACGATCGCTATAAGCCATAGTTTAAAGATTGCTTCGTCGACTGAAAAAGCCTTCTCGCAATGACGACAGATGGCGTGAAAATCTAATCCTCAATCTTCGAATGGTGTTTGGTATCTTTCATGGTGGTGTACAAAATCAGTGAGATTAAAATACATCCGGTTACGTACCAGTAAAAGTAACTTTCGTGCCCTATATTTTTAAACCACAGTGCTAAATATTCTGCCGTTCCGCCGAAAATGGCAACAGTTAAGGCATAGGGTAAACCCACACCCAACGCCCTGATTTCTGCCGGAAAAAGTTCTGCTTTAACTACAGCATTAATACTGGTGTAGCCGCTTACAATAATCAAAGCACCGATCATCAATAAAAATATGATTGTAGTATTGGTTTCGCCTGCTAAACCTGTTAAAATCGGATAAGTGCATAAAGTACCCAGAACACCAAAACCAATTAATAATGGTTTACGACCTATTTTATCAGACAGTAAACCAAATAATGGCTGCATAATGGCAAAAACCAGTAAAGAAATAAATGATAGCTTTGTAGAGGTTTCTTTACTCAAGTGCACCGTATTCACCAGAAACTTTTGCATATAGGTGCTAAACGTATAAAAGGCAATGGTTCCGCCTAAGGTTAAGCCCACTACGGTAAAAACCTCTTTCGGATATTTCAATAAGACAGCGATACCTCCTTTTTTATCTTCCGCATTTTTACTTTTAAAAGCAGCCGTTTCATCGATATGTCTTCGCAGATACAAAGCAATGAAGGAAAGTACTGCACCAATAAAAAAAGGGATGCGCCAGCCCCAGGCATGTAATTCTGCAGGAGTAAGCAACCAGTTTTGCAAGATCAACTGAATGCCTAAGGCCAATAATTGCCCGCCAATTAGGGTTACATATTGAAAACTCGAATAAAAGCCGCGGTGTTTTTTGGTGGCCATCTCGCTGAGATAAGTGGCAGAGGTTCCATATTCGCCGCCAGTACTTAATCCTTGAATCAGCCTTGCAAAAATGAGTAATAATGGAGCAGCTATACCAATTTGTTTATAACCCGGTGTTAATCCGATAATTAATGAACCTATGGCCATAATCAGTACCGAAAGCGTCATAGAGCGTTTCCTGCCTAATTTATCGGCAATGCTTCCGAATAACCAGCCGCCAATAGGGCGCATTAAAAATCCTACCGCAAAAATACCTGCGGTGTCTAATAACTGTGCAGTCGGATTGCTATTTGGAAAAAAAGCAGGCGAAAAGTAAAGTGCAAAGGCAGAATAAGTGTACCAATCGTACCACTCAACAAGATTGCCTACCGAGCCCCCAAATATAGATTTTAACCGATATTCTACATCCTTAACTTCGTCTTTTTGTACTGTTTTTTCCATAGGGCAGAATTATTGAATGAGTGAATAGTAGAGTGAGTGAATGATAGAATGAACGAATAATAGAATGATTGATTGAGAGAATTTTGAATGAGTGATTAAATGCCAATATGAAACTTAAATTAACACCAGTTGTTTATCAAAAATATAATAATTTTATAAAGAAAGAGCGGAGTTATTTCCATCGCGACCCTATTTACTCCTTCCTTCATTTAAAATTCAATCATTATAACAATGAAAGACAATTTTTCTACCCAATCTGCTGATTACGCCATATACCGGCCAACATATCCGCAGGAACTTTACGATTACCTGTTTACGCTGGTAAAAAACAAGGAAACAGCATGGGATTGTGCTACAGGGAATGGTCAGGTGGCACGCGTATTGGCGCGGTATTTTGGTGCAGTTTACGCAACAGATATCAGCGAGAATCAGTTAAAAAATGCTTTACAACTTCCAAACATTACCTACAAAGTTGAGCCTGCAGAACAAACTTCGGTTGGCAATGAAAGTTTCGACCTGATTACGGTTGCGCAGGCGATACACTGGTTTAATTTTGAAGCATTTTATGCCGAAGTAAGGAGAACACTTAAACCTGACGGACTTTTTGCGGTAATTGGTTACGGCATCATGTCAATCGATAAAAAAGTTGACAAAGTTATTCATAAGCTCTACGAAGACATTTTGGGTAAATACTGGGATAGCGAACGCCGATACATTGAAGAAGGTTATAAAACCATCCCTTTTCCTTTTGAAGAAATTACAGCACCACATTTCCAGATTAAAACCACCTGGAATTTTAACCAGTTAATTGGGTATTTAAACACCTGGTCGTCTTTGCAACATTATAAAAAGGCCAATGATCGCAATCCATTGGAATACCTGTTTACAGAGTTAAAGGAAGCCTGGGGCGATGATGCGGAGAAAAATGTGCATTTCCCGGTATTATTACGGATTGGGCGGTAGGTTTAAGCCAGATAAATCCTGAAACAAGTTCAGGATGACGACCGCATCTCCCACCTCTATGCCATCCATGAAAACTCATTGATCTCTCTGGTTAAATAAACCTCTATTTCAACAACTCCAGAATACCTAAAACAGTCAGTTTTTTCTGCTCACCGCTTTGCATATCTTTTAAGGTAAGTTCGCCGCTGGCAATTTCATCACCACCGATTAAAATAACATAAGGGATTTTTTTTGCATCGGCATAGGCCATTTGTTTCTTCAGTTTTGCCGAACCTGGGTATAATTCTGCTGAAATTCCTGCATTTCTGAACTGCTGAACAATTGGTAAGGCATATTTTTCGGCTTCCGCATCAAAATTACTGATCAATACCTTGGTTCCGATCTCTGCCGAGGCGGGGAAAAGGTTTAGTTCTTCCAATACATCATAAATACGGTCGGCACCGAAAGAAACACCCACGCCGGTTAAATCTTTCAACCCGAACATACCGGTTAAATCATCGTAACGGCCGCCGCCACCGATACTGCCCATGGCCACTTCGTTGGTTTTAACTTCGAAAATACAACCGGTATAATAGTTTAAACCACGTGCTAAAGTAATATCCAGTTCCAATTTCGCTGTTAATGGCAATGCATAAGCAATCAGGTTTTCTACATATTCAAAAACCTGTTCTATTTCGGCTATACCTTTTAAACCCGTTTCTGATTGAGCTAAAACATCTTTCAGGCTGGCCAGTTTTTCTTCATTACTTCCTTCCAGTAAAATCACCGGACGGAGTTTTTCCAGATCGGCTTCGGTAAAGCCACGCTCCAGGAGCTCTTTACTTACGCCATCTAAACCGATTTTATCCAGTTTATCAATGGCTACCGTCATATCAATTATTAAATCAGGTTTACCAATAATTTCGGCAATGCCTGATAAAATTTTACGGTTATTAATTTTGATGCTGAAATCCTTTAAACCCAGTTTGCTTAAAGCTTCGTTATAGATTAAAATAAATTCGGCTTCGTTCAGTAAACTTTCTGATCCCACTACATCTACATCGCACTGGTAAAACTCGCGGTACCTGCCTTTTTGCGGTCGATCGGCACGCCAAACGGGCTGCACCTGAAAACGTTTAAAAGGCAAAGTAATTTCGTGCTGGTGCATTACTACATAACGGGCAAATGGCACGGTTAAATCGTAGCGTAAGGCTTTTTCGGAAATCAGAGGAATCAGTTTATTACTATTATCTTCTTCAGTAAAATCGAATGATTTCTTTTTCGCATCTTTAAGATAATCTCCGCTGTTTAAAATTTTAAAAATCAGTTTATCGCCTTCATCGCCATATTTCCCGGTTAAGGTATTAAGGTTTTCGAAACTTGGCGTCTGGATTTCAGCGTAACCATATTTCCTGAAAACCGTTTTAATGGTATCGTAAATAAAGTTGCGTTTTACCATTTCAACCGGAGTAAAATCGCGGGTACCTTTTGCTAATGAGGGTTTAATAACTGACATAGCCGCAAAAGTACAAAAATGTAATGTTTAAAAAACAAAGATTCGTTATTGCGAGGAGGAACGACGAAGCAATCTTACAACGATCGCTACATGCGAGTGCTTTAAGATTGCTTCGTGCCTCAGCAATGACGTAATTATTTTAAAATTATTTCCCTAACACTTCTTTTACCATTTCCCTGTTTGGTTTACTAACCGGGATTTTATCACCATTATTCATCAACAGCGTTCCGCCATCTTCTTTTAACCAGCTTTTTACAAATTTCGGGTTTACCAGGTGGCTTTGGTGTGCTCGTATAAAACCATGGGGTTTTAGTAAATCTGAATATTCTTTTAGTGGTTTCGAAATTAGGATTTTATCGCCATTGGTTAAGAAGAAAAAAGTATAGGTATTATCGGCTACGCAACGCACAATATCACTAACCGAAACATAGCGGATTTCGTGTTGCTGGGGCAAGGCAATTTTCGGACTGCCGGATTCACTCTTTTTAATCTGGCTCAATAGAAAATTGAGCTGTTCACCATTTATCTTATTCCTGAACCTGATTTCAGCTTTTTCTACCGCAGCTTTCAACTCTTCGGGATCAACCGGCTTGAGCAGATAATCCAATGCCGCAAATTTTACTGCCTGGATGCCATAATTATCATAGGCGGTTACAAACACCACCTCAAAAGTTTTTTCAGTAAGCAGGTTCAACAAATCAAAACCTGTTGTTTTTCCCATTTGGATGTCGAGGAAAAGCAGATCAGGATGATGCAGGTTAACCTGTGTAAAAGCCTCTTCAATATTGCTGGCATTGGCTACCACTTTAATGTTAGGGCAGTGCTTGTTCAGTAAAATCTTCAGATTTTCTAAATTGGCTGCTTCATCATCTACTAAAATTGCCCGCATTTTACAACCATTGATTAATTGTGATCTGAATTAAAGTTCCTTGCGCATCCGCTTTCATATCTAATAAAAACGGAGTTTCTTTATAAATCGAATTGAGTAAAGATATTCTGTTTTTCGTCAATGCCAGGCCTAAACCTGTATAATCTTTTGCAGTATCGAAACCATTGCCGTTATCTTTTACGCTTAATACCAGGTCTGTCTCCCCTTTTGTAAAACTGATTTCAATTTTTCCATCATTTCCTTTTTCGGCAATACCATGTTTTACCGCATTTTCTACAAAAGGCTGCAGAAGCATGGCCGGGATTTCGATATTCTCTACATCCAGATCAGGTGAAGCACAAATATGATACTGAAACCCGAAACGTAATTGCTCCATTTGCAGGTAATCATCCAGTAGGGTCTTCTCTGATATTAAACTGATGAGTTCTTTATGATCTAATACATTTCTGGTTAGACGGGCAAACTTGGTGAGGTAACGATTGGCATTATCGGTTTCGTTTTTGTTCATCAGGTTTTGAATTCCCGCCAGGGCGTTGAACAAAAAGTGCGGGTTTAACTGCGAGCGAACAGAATTTAACTGGAGTTTGGCGATTTCTTTATCTCTATATTGTAAAGCCAGTTTTTTAGCTTCTTTCTTTTTGATATAAGTTACAATAGCTCCAAAAATTGCTCCTGCTATGGCGCACAATATGAGTCCATAAATGATGAGCTGTTTTTCAGAAAAATATTTTCTTCTAACATTGTTTACATGAAAAGAATAACGGGTGGTACTTTTTTCAATGGATTTTGAATTAAAACCTTGAGAAAGTTTAGGAATAATCAATACTTCATAATCTCCGGAATTATTAAAATATTCTGCACCAATTAATAAATAAGGTACTCTAGGCGTGATGTAACCATAAATCCAATCATTTGAACGAAATACAATTTTTCTTGTCAATTTATTTCTAAGGTAAACACTATAGATAAAATCCAAGTCCGTACTTTTAATTGCTATCATTAAATTTTTGGTGGTCTCGTCAACATCTATATTTGGAGAATTTCTCTTGTTCTGCATTTCCACTACTGCTCCTTTCTTAGTGCTAACATTTAATGTAACAAATGAAATAAATGCAGGCTTAATCGCTTTATTATAGATAATTATAGTTGCTATTTCACTCCTATTGGTAATTTTATAAAGATTAATCGTCAGTTTTTTGTTTTCTACATTAAATTTTCCCAAATCTATCCGAGCCCGGTTTTTATCCAGACTTTTAATGTCCGATTGATTTGGTGTCGCATCTGAAATAATCTGTTTATTATCGTTTTCAACAATATTATATCGATAAAACGATAAGCTATCTTTATTTATAAATCCGAAAAGATTAATTTCCTTTGATCCTTCTAAATAAACAAGGTTGTTTAAAGGCTGATTGGCTATAGAATTAAAATAATCAACAGTTTGTGTAAACTCATCAACAGTAAAAAGTATGTTAAACCCAAAGTTGCCAAGGCTTCCAGGATAAAAATTTTTATAGCCAGTTTTCTGTGCATTTACTACGAAAGCGAGAACCAGAAAAAAAAGGGAAAGGATTATCTTTTTCATGCGTTTAATTTTTCATAAACATCTCGCAAAAAATCTGCTTAAGAAACATTAAAACAGGATATGATCTGGTTAATCTAGTAAAAGAAACGATTGAAGCAGTATTTGTATCTGGAGGGGTGGAATTTAAAGAAGGATGACTAAAACGATAACTTTCGAATCAGATTTCTCCATTCCGTTACACTTCAGTCGAAATGACGGGGCGCAGGAACTACTTTTCAGTTATCCCCCGGCCTTTTTTACTTTATAGCCATCTTTTTGCAGAATGCCCATTACTTTATCGCGCACATCACCCTGGATCATGATTTCGCCATCTTTAACCGAGCCGCCTACACCGCATTTAGTCTTTAGCATTTTACCCAATACCTCTAAATCTTCTGACCGGCCCCTGAAACCTGTAATTAGCGTTACGGCTTTACCGCCACGGTTCTTTTTATCGAGCATTACCCTTAAATCCTGCTGGTTGTTCGGCGAAGTAACGGTATCATCAACTTCTTCTTCGTATTCGAATTCGGGATTGGTAGAATACATAATTCCGCCAAGATCGCTTAAACTATTTTTCTTTGGTTTCATGCTAATAATGTAATATGGGAGATGGATGATGGTTTGTTGGTTAACTGGTTAATTGTGCAAATCGGTTAATTGACGCTCAACGCTAAATTGGTTAATGGTTGATAATTCATAGTTTAATAGCCGATCGTATCCGCCAACCACTTTACGCTTAGCGCTCAACGCTAAATTGTCGATGATTGATAGTTTGATGGTCAATAGCTAGATTATTTCCAAACTCAATTAAGGAACGATCACTTTTAACGATAATGGGTTCACCACCGCTGTGATCTCCGTTCCCATTTGTAAAGGTTCGCCATCAACATGCACTGCCCCCGCTTTTTCCCTTATAATTTTTATGTTTTTTCCTTTAATAATTTCAATCATATCAGAGCTTTCTGCCATGCCCCTTAACATTACATAACCCAAAACAGGCAATTTTATTATTGGGAAGGGCTTGATAATGCAAACATCCAGCAATCCATCTTTTACCGAGGCATTTGGCGAGATATAAACATCGTTTCCATACTGAGATGAATTGGCAATACTAATGGCAAAAGCTTTTTTGGTGTATTCAATCCCGTCGATATTCAATTGATAGGTTTGCGGCTTATAATTAAAAACTTCCTGAAAACCCAGTTTAACATAACCTGATAATCCGCGTTTTTTATCTTTCGAAAAAACGGAACTTAAATGGGCATCAAATCCCATCCCCGCCAGGTTAAAAAAACATTTGTTGTTAAACTCGGCGGTATCAATCTCATCAATTTTAAAATTATTGATAATTGATAGGGCATACCTTAAATTTTTAGAAATATTTAAGAACCTCGCTAAGCCGTTTCCCGATCCGAGCGGTAAAATACCTAAAACTTTATTGTGTTTAAGTACCTTGCTTGCCACTTCGTTAATGGTACCATCGCCGCCAGCAGCAATAATTACATCGAAATTTTTGGTAGCAGCTTCGTCGGCCAGTTCACCGGCATGGCCCACATATTCGCTGAAAACGAAGTTGGGACTAAACTTTTCCTTATCCAGGTATTTGTCGATAAAATCGGGAATACGCAGTTTCCCTCTCCCACCAGAAATAGGATTTATGATAAAGAGGATATTGATCTTTGTGTGCAAAGTGTAAGATTGAGTGCACAAAATAATCTATAATTTTTGAAATAAAGAAAATATGCTAATTTTGCGACAGTAAAAAGTGGATTGATTTGCTATCCCGACACCTCGGGACCGGATTGCAACCACTTAAAAAAATTGCTAATGCCTCCTTTCAATCATTTTACCACCTGTTTCCAAGGGGTTTGGCAATTATAAATTTGTTTATTTATCATTAATTATTTAATAAATGTCATATTTATTTACATCAGAATCTGTTTCTGAGGGTCACCCAGATAAAATCGCCGATCAAATTTCGGATGCGTTAATTGATAACTTTTTGGCTTTCGATCCAGAATCAAAGGTAGCTTGCGAAACTTTGGTTACCACTGGTCAGGTTATTTTGGCGGGTGAGGTAAAATCTAAAACATATTTAGATGTACAACAAATTGCACGCGATGTAATCAAGAAAATTGGTTACACTAAAAGCGAATACATGTTCGAGGCCAATTCTTGCGGTATTTTATCGGCCATACACGAGCAATCGCAGGATATAAACCAGGGTGTAGATAGAAGCAGCAAAGAAGAACAAGGTGCGGGCGATCAGGGTATGATGTTTGGCTATGCCACCAACGAAACCGAAGATTATATGCCTTTGGCATTAAATCTTTCTCATAAATTATTACAGGAACTTGCTGTTTTACGCCGCGAAAATAACGAAATCACTTATTTACGCCCTGATGCAAAAAGCCAGGTTACTTTAGAATACGATGATAACAATAAACCGGTTCGCATCGATGCCATTGTAATTTCTACACAGCACGATGATTTTGATGAAGAAGCTGCAATGTTAGCCAAAATCAAAACTGACCTGGTAAATATTCTGATTCCAAGAATCATCAAAAACAATCCGGCTTACGCACATTTATTTAACGATAAAATTGAGTACCACATTAACCCAACCGGTAAATTTGTAATCGGCGGTCCGCATGGCGATACAGGTTTAACCGGTAGAAAAATTATCGTTGATACTTACGGTGGCAAAGGCGCTCACGGTGGTGGTGCTTTCTCGGGTAAAGATCCAAGTAAAGTAGACAGAAGTGCCGCTTATGCTACACGCCACATCGCTAAAAACCTGGTAGCTGCAGGTATTGCCGACGAAATTCTGGTTCAGGTATCTTATGCAATCGGTGTTGCAAAACCAATGGGTATTTACATCAACACTTACGGAACTGGTAAAGTGGGTAAAACGGATGGCGAGATTGCAAAAATTGTTGAGTCGATTTTCGATATGCGTCCTTACTTTATTGAGCAACGTTTAAAATTAAGAAACCCGATTTATAGCGAAACTGCTGCTTACGGACACATGGGCCGTACGCCGGAAACGGTTACCAAAACTTTCAGAACACCAAACGGTGAAGAAAAAACGGTTTCAGTTGATCTGTTTACCTGGGAGAAATTAGATTACGTAGATCAGGTTAAAGCTGCTTTCGGTATTTAATTTACATAAATTTATAGAAAAGGCGTTTTGCAATGTTGCAGAACGCCTTTTTTTGGTTCAAAACCGATGATGTCGGCATGGAACTCTGCCAGACAGACTTCGAAAGTTAGTTAGTTGTTTTTGAAAAGCAGGGTTCTGTGTACATCGGTTTCGAAAGCCCCGCCATTCGCTTTACCTCACTGCGTTCGGTGCACGCTACTGTCGGGTTTATTTAACTCAGGTCAGAGGTTCTTGGGAGGCAGAAATCTCCTTAGTATCGTCATTTCGACCGCAGTGGAGAAATCTTTTAAATTAAATCCTACTGTAACTGCTTTACAAAAAATAATATAAATATTTTTCCCTACGCGAAACTTATGAAATCGGCATGGGCACATGTTTAAAAACACGAAACGTTCCTACGGAACGAAAACGCCAATCTACAATTGGCTATCCGTGAAGCGTTCCTACGGAACGCCTTATTAGGCCAAAAGATACTTCAGCTCGCGGTGGCTACCCTCTTCTATTACAACACCTTTATCAAGCACAATAATTTTATCGGCATTGTTCAGCGTGCTCGATCGGTGCGTAATTACAATTACGGTTTTCTCATCGGCTTTTAACAGTTCGATCATCCGCTGTACATGCTGCTCAGAAACCGAATCGAGCGATGAAGTGGCTTCGTCTAATATTAAAATTTCCGGATCACGGTATAAAGCCCTGGCAATGGCAATGCGCTGCCTTTGTCCCCCAGATAAAGAAGTGCCATTT
This sequence comes from Pedobacter jeongneungensis, assembly GCF_039538295.1. Taxonomy (NCBI): domain Bacteria; kingdom Pseudomonadati; phylum Bacteroidota; class Sphingobacteriia; order Sphingobacteriales; family Sphingobacteriaceae; genus Pedobacter; species Pedobacter jeongneungensis. The sequence continues at coordinate 352,043 of NZ_BAABBY010000007.1, forward strand.
TCCCCCAGATAAGTTTGAAAACCTTTTGGTAAGGCTTCAATAAAACCAATCAGCCCCAGTTTAGTAGCAATATCAATAATGCGTTGCATATCAGGTTCTTCTTCGCCAATGGCAATATTCTCGATTACATTACCGGCAAATAAATCAATTTGCTGGGGTACTACCGATATCATCTTACGGAGCGAAGAATTAGTGATGTATTTCAGGTCGTATTTACCAATGCGCACATTGCCGGATTGGATAGGATAAATGTTCTGGAGGATCGACATTAAAGTCGATTTTCCCGACCCGCTTTCGCCTACAATAGCCGTAAATTTGCCCTGCGGAATGCTTAGGTTCAGGTTTTCGAAAACAGGCAACCTTGCACCGTAGCGAAAAGAAACATTTTCGAAATAAATATCGCCAATTTTATCCGTACTCAATTCGATCTGATTTTCGTCACTTTCGCGCTCCAGGTCCATAATTTCGAACAAACGATCAGCAGCAATTACCGCATCCTGTACGGTTTTATTCATGCCAATCAGCGATGAAACCGGCCCTGTAAAATAACCAATCAAGGTATAAAACGACAATAATTCTCCTGGTGTAATCGAATTGCTCAACACATAACCTGCACCTACCCAAAGCAGAATAATGGTAATCATCCGCGAAATAAATTCGGTAGATGTTCCCGATACCACGGCATTAATATTCGATTTAAAACCAGCCTGAAGCAATTTGATAAAACGGGTTTCGGTTTTTTCGTTGGCATGATCTTCCAGGCCAAAACGTTTAATGGTTCCTACTGCATTTAAACTTTCTACCAGTTGCGATTCGAGCTCGGCAGCATCTTCCATCAGCCTGCGCTGCGTGCGTTTGTTAAACCGATCGGTAATCACATAAATTACAAAATACAGGGGAATAACAGTAAGCGTAATGAGTGCGAGTTTCCAGTAATAGGTAAACATCATGATGAACGAAAAGAAAACAATAAAAACGTTCACCACAAAATTTACACAAACATCGTTTAAGAAAGTTCTGATTTTTACCGCATCGTTAATTCTTGAAATAATTTCGCCCACCCGCATGGTATCAAAAAACTGTTGTGGCAGGCGCAGCAAGTGTTTATAATAGCCTAAAATAAGCTGTGAATCGATCAATTGACCGGTTTTTAAGGTGAAAATAGTTTTTGCTGAGCCAATAAACATTTGCACCAATAAGATCACCATCATAGCGATGCTCATCAGGTTAAGCAGGTTATGATTACCATCTACCAGCACAAAATCGACCAGCTTTTGTACAAAAACAGAAGTTGATAAACCCAATACGGTATAAACAACCGCACCAAATAAAACCTGTGTTAAAATACCTTTATGCGGTTTAATCAAACTCCAGAACCTTGCCTGAATCGATTTTTTTTCATTGCCGATCTGGAAATTCTCTGAGGGTAGCAACAATATTAAAGCACCAGTCCATTCCCTTTTAAATTCGTCATGTGTTTTACGGTGCACTTTCCCATCCATAGGATCCAGCACCTCTATAAACTTGCTGCCTACCTTATAAATCACTACATAATGCTGCAGGATCTCGTTAACAATAATGTGGGCAATGGCTGGCGTGGGAATTTTAAATAAACTATCAAAAGGTGCTTTAACGCCTTTGGCCTCAAACCCTAATTTCTGAGCGGCTTCTACAAGTCCTAAAACGGTGGTGCCTTTTTTATCGGTACCTGCCAGCTGCCTGATGCGGGCAACCGCCAAATCTAATTTATAATGGGAGGCAATTGAAGCCAGACAAGCCGCCCCACAATCTGTAATATCACGTTGCTTTACTTTTGTACTCATGGCCTGTTATGTTTTTTGAATCAGGTTTGGGTTAACCCAATCATCCACTTTATCGTAAAGTAACTGGTATAAACTGCGGTCGGTAACTTTAAAACGGGCTGTAAAGTTCATTCCTTTTTTAAGGTATCCTTTGTAACCGTTTTTTAATTTCAGGAAATTTTTATCCATTAAACATTTTACCTTAAAAGCGGGCTGATTTCCATTTAAAATGACAATATCGTCTGAAATATCAATTACTTTACCCACCGCAAGGCCCCATTGGTTGTAGTTGTAGGCATTAATCTGAAAATGAACCTCTTGCCCTTTTCTGATCAGGCCTATATCTGCCGGATTGATGTAGCAATAGGCTGCCAAACCTGCATCAGGCGAAACTTCCCCAACTTTTTGATTGGCAAACACATAAGCACCTTGTTGTAAACCAATCAGGTTCTGTACCGAACCATCAATGGGCGCCCGTAAAACATATTGTTTTTTCTGTTCGTTCAGCTCGGCCTGTTGACCGGAAAGCTGACGCAGTTCGTTTCTGAAGCCGTTTGCTTCGGTTTGCCACTGGGTTTTATATTTGGTACGCACCATTAAATAAGCAGATTCGGCCTGCTCCAGTTCGTATTTGTATTTTTCGTATTCAGATTGCGTAAGCACTTTATTCTGATAAAGTTTATTGTAACGCGCAAAGGTGCTGGTGGCCTGCCTTTTGGCAATACCGGCGTTCTTTAATTCCTGCACATATTGTTGCCATGAAGCCGCGTACTGACCGGTTTGTAAATTAGAACCGCCATTAAATGCCAGTAACGCATTAATATCTTTTAAAAATTGGGTAACCTGGTTTTTGCGGGTTTCTACCAAAGCGTCCTGCTGTTTGGGCAAACCTGCATCTATGGCCAAAAGGGTATCACCCTGTTTTAATCTTTTATTATCCGCAAGCCGGTATGCTATCAGGCGGCCATTAACAGGCACAATAAGTTCTGTTTTTTCGATAGTAGATTGTAAAATGCCGGTACCATTAATGCTGATGGGGATTTTAATAAAGGGAAGCGCCATCAAAACCGTTAATATTGCTACCACGGTAACGATGTAGATTAACTGGCTCGATTTACTGATTTGAGAGCGGTAAACAAGAGCGGTATTCGAAATTCTTTCTGTAGAGTAGCTGGTTAGCGCCATAGGGTATGTATTTTAAGGTATCCGCCATCCCGGAAAACCGGAACAGCGGATACGATAAATTGCTTATAGACTCCAAACAAGTTTCAAAACATTGGTTACTGTTTTGTTCAAAAATGTTGAAGTATCTGCGCCAACTGAGTTTAAAGTTCCTGAAAGTGAAGCTAAAAGTTCGTTTAAAGTATTGTTAACAATACCGCCACCTTCTACTTGCGACATTTCAGTTGTGTTCATTTCTTTAACACCAAGATTTTTTAATTCTAAACTTTTCATACTAGATTTTTTTTGAGTTTAAGATCCTACTCTTTTGAAGGCTTTTCGGGATGCGCCTGATGCCTGGCCAAACACTTAAACGAATGTAATCATATTAGCTATACAGACGTAGTATTAAACATCTAGCAAAAACGCTACAACTACTTGATAACCTATATAAATATGCCATAGCGCCTCAAAAACGCAATCTCTACTAAAAAACCAGTGTAATAGTTTTTATATTCAATTTATTCATTAGCGATAAAAGATTCTATATTCTTTTTATTCGCTTATTAATGAGTAAGATTGTCAGAATAAACAGTATCTAGAAGTTATTCTTCTCCATAAATGCGATCTCTTTTTCTGTAATATGATCATCGTCAATAGCATAGGATTTGATATTGGCAATTTTCATTTCATCAATTACATCAACAAAATTCTGAAACTTTGCTGTTTTGCCTGGTTTGATAATCACGATCATGTATTTAGCAGGATTATTTTGATGCGCCGCTGCAACCAGTAGCTCATTCGACTTAATTTCTTTTTGAAGATCTGCAACCGGAACCACTTTCATATTGGCCTTTTCAATCGTACCCAGGTACGAAACCGCTTTGTTATCTTTTCCCAGTACAATGGTCATGGTGCGCGATTCAGGATACTTTTCTATTACATCCGGCAGTGTCTTATCTGGCTTTGCAATATCTGCAGCATTTAATTGGCCCAAGGTTGTGGTGAGCATAAAAAATGTAGTTAATAAAAACATCAGGTCTACCATGGCGGTAAGATCTACCTTTGGGGTTGCTTTTTTGGTTCTTCCTTTTACGGCCTTGCCGCTTTGAGATTCGTTTAAAGTTGCCATAATGATTTAGATTTTTTTAATGATGATGACAACCTTGATCAAATTGCATAAAAAAAGCGGTTAAAAATTAACCGCTTTATAAAAGTTGTCATTGCAAGAAGAAATCCCGAATCTTAAAACTGTGGGTTTATAGCTACCGCATTAAGATGGCTTCCCCGAAAAGTGGGGCATGCTGTCGGCTGAAAAAGCCATCTTGCAATGACGATCAGATTAATACAAAATTATTTCACTGCCTCAATAACACCGCAGCCTACCCGTGGTCCGGAGTTGCCTGTTGGTTGTGTGGTATAATCATCAGTACCGCCATGTACAATAATTCCCCTGCCAATAATATTTTTAACATCGCCGTCTTTAATGCTCCATCGGTCGGTAGTAACCGAAAGCGTGGCGTGGCCTTTACTATCTAATTTAATATTACCAATATCGCCGCTATGGTATGCTGCCGATCCCCATTTCCCATGAGCCTCTTTAGTCGGGTTCCAGTGCCCGTGCGTATTTTCGCCCATATTGCCGCAATCGCCATGTTCGTGAAAGTGTACCGCCACATTGCTATCCGCACGGCCAGCAAAATTCATCTCGATATCCATTTTAATTTTTCCGTCGCTCAGTTCATAAAACTTTGCTGTGCCGATGGTTTTACTGTTATCGGCCGTTTCTGTTAAAGTTGCCTGGGCAATCTCTTTTTCGGTTTTGGTACAGGCACTTACTAATGCCACAGCCGCAATGGCTATGCTTAAAAGATATTTTTTCATTTTATTAAATTTAGTTTACTAACGAAACACATTGACAATCATTTAGTTTGATCTAAAATAGATGCTGGTAAAACCATTTCCAGTGCCACTTGTTTAATCAGTATAAAATCGTATAACTATGGAACAGCCAATTGCAATGAACACTTTGAGTCAAATTTTAGAGAAATTGAGGCTGAAAGGAAAAGATAATGAACTAAAAATGTCCGATCATGGTAAAATGCAGAGCAAATCGCTCGGCAAAATTTATAAACCGGAGGATTTAACCATTGTTAAAACCTATCGCTTTGAAGGCGATTCGGATCCTGCAGATAACTCTGTTTTGTATCTGTTAGAAGATCAGGATAAAAACATTGGGTATATACTAGACGCTTATGGTATCTATTCTGATAACGACGGACCATCGTTTGATGACTTTTTGAAAAAAATACCTACCGAAAACCGAGACGAGCAGGAATTATTCTGCTAACAAACGTCTGAGCATTAAAGAAGGGAGAATTGGTGTAATCTGATTCTCCCTTTTTATTTTTAAAAAAATTAGAAAACTATAATTCCGTAATTTTGCGCCTCAATTTACGGGCGCCCTGATGAAAAGCAAAATTAATATTCCACCAATTCCGGCTGTTTTACTGTCTATTATCAGTGTACAGTGTGGTGCGGCAATTGCAAAAGGGCTTTTTCCACAAATTGGTGCCGCTGCTACCGCATCCTTACGGATCGGTTTATCAGCCGTAATTTTACTCATCGCTTTCAGGCCCAACCTGTTTAAGTTAAATGCCAAACAATGGAAATATGTTATCCTTTATGGGGTGTGTTTAGGCGTAATGAACATGGTATTTTACATGGCCATTGCAAGGATCCCGATTGGTTTAGGTGTAACATTAGAGTTTGTTGGCCCATTGGTTTTAGCCATTTTTGGTTCTAAAAAAGCTATTGATTTTATCTGGGTAATATTGGCCGCAACAGGCATTATACTCATCACCCCGTGGACAGGCACCGGATTGAACATAAGCGGTGTATTACTGGCACTTTTAGCCGGTGTGTTTTGGGCAGGCTATATTATATTGGGCGGCAGGATTTCGAAAATAATGAAAGGTGGCGATGCCGTTGCCATCGGGATGTTGTTTGCTACCATTGTAATTTTACCTTTCGGCATTTTAGGTGGCGGTTTAAGCAGCTTAAATCCAAAATTACTGGGTTTGGGAGCAGCGCTTGCGCTACTGTCAAGCGCTATCCCGTTTACCCTCGAAATGAAGGCCCTTAAGCAAATCCCTGCACGCACATTCAGTATTTTGATGAGTCTCGAACCAGCAATGGCTTCGCTGGCAGCCTTGGTTTTCTTACAAGAATACCTCACGCTTAAAGAATGTTTTGCCGTAGCTTTTGTGGTTATCGCTTCAGCGGGTTCTGCCTTAACTTCGCGACGTGCAAAACTGTAATCAGGCCAGTTTTTCAGTTTTATAAATTACAATGTCATCTGTAAGAGCACCTGCCTGTTCTACAAAAGCCAGAATATATGGCTGTTGATTATGCAGATCCAAACCCGATTGGTTTTTCCATTCTTCCTGGAAGATAAAAGTTAAATCGCCGGCAGCTTCGTGCAGATCGTATTGGATACAGGCTTCTTCCTTGCGCGAATTAGCAACCATATTCAATAAAACAGTTCTTAGCGGATTTACGGTATCCGGTTTACCCTTAACTATTGCTGTCAGATAAATGCTCATATACTTCGGTATTTAAAAAATTTTGGGTTAAATGTTCCTCGTGTTGTTGCAGTGCACTATTGATATCGGCATTTTTTTCTACATCATGAAAATGGATGCCATCTATCCGTTGCATCCCTGTAAAAGCATTCATCCTATGGAAGCCGAACAGCACGCCATCATCTACACTGGTTTCCATAAAAAACTCTTCTGGCAAGATAAATGCTTCTTTTGGTGCATTCCATGAGGAGGTTACCATGTATTTACGGCCATGTAACATGCCGCCCGTACCATAATTTCGGGTTGGATTATCAGCCTTGCGGCCATCGCTTACATAAATTCCTTTTTTATGTCCCTCGGTAAAAACCACATCAATATATTTCTTAAATCCATGAGGCAACTGGAACCACCAGATTGGTGTATGGTAAATTACTACGTCGGCCCAAACATATTTTTCTACTTCCTCTTTGGGATCGTAATCATGGTTAATATTGGTGGTTTTTACCTCGAAACCATCCTTTGATGAAAAAAAATCGGCTGTTGCATTAGCTATAGTTTCATTAAATCTTCCGCCGGAGTGTCCAAACTTTTGTCCTCCGTTGATGATGAATATTTTTGTCATTTCGTTTTTTCTATTTTGATAAGACAAAATTACCGCACTTAAAGCTATTATTAAAACAAGTTAATTCATAGCTTTGTATCAGAATTATAATAGTAGATTATGGTTAATTTAGAATGGTACAGAAGTTTCAAGGCCATTTATAAAACAGGGACTTTAACCGGTGCAGCCGAAAGCCTGTTTATTTCGCAACCCGGGGTAAGTTTGCACTTAAGCTCTTTGGAAAGTTATGTAGGGTACAAACTCTTTGAACGTACCGGCCGGAAAATGATCCCGACTGAAAAAGGAAAGGTGCTTTATAATTTTATCGTAGAGCCACTGGCCAAACTTGAAGATGCTGAAAAACACTTTCAGAAAAGTACCGAGAAGCATACACCAACCATTAGTGTGGGCATGTGCTTTGAAACTTTTCAGATTACCCTCGAACAGTATATCTCTACCCTGCCCTTTAATGTGATTATCCGCTTTGGCGAATATCCTGAAATGCTCGATCAACTGGATAAGGGAATTTTAGACCTGATTATTACGCCACAAAAAGGAAATTCGCCCAATATAGAACATGAAGCCTTTTCTTCTGAAACGATTGTTTTGGTAGGCGGAATAGAAACTGACGGACAGGCTTTTGCAACGCTGGCAAAGAAAAATGATTTGTCGGCGATGGAAGAATGGTTAAAACAGCAGAAATGGTATGGCACGGCAGGCGATATGGAGCACCTTTTACGTTTTTGGCAGCTTAATTTCAGTAAACGGGCCGATTTCAGGCCAAATTATATTGTACCCAATCTCAACTCCATTGTCAGATGTCTTTCTGGTGGAAAAGGCCTGGCCATTATCCCGGACTTCCTGTGCAAAAAAGAAGTGGAAGAAGAAAAAATCAAGGTGATTTGGCAAGGTACTACTCCCCTAAAAAATATATTATATTTTGGTTGTAGGAAAAACACGCAATACGCATCAGAAATTCATGTAATTAAAAACCTTTTTAAGGAGGTTATGGTTAGTATATAGTTTATATCAAAAAAATATTGATACGCAGGTTTATGATTTAAATTTATTTTGAAACTTAGATAAATATTTATTTTAGATTAGCCCCTTAAAGTCCCGTAATGAGTCAGTCAAGTCATTTTTTAAGTAACGATAAATTAATAGAAGTTTTTAACCTAACCTATACAGCAACAGCTGTTCATGTTGGAGAAACGGCAATAATTCAGGCTGCAAATGATGCCATGCTCAGGATCTGGGGGAAAGACAGGAGCATTATCGGAAAATCGTTAGAAGATGCTTTACCCGAATTAAAAGGCCAGCCTTTTATCGAAATGTTCAGAAAAGTATGGCTGGAGGGATTGGTTATTTCCGGGAAAGATACGGCTGCTGATATCATGATTGAAGGCGAGCTCAAAACTTTTTATTTTGACTTTGAGTACCGCGCAATTAAAGATAATGACGGGAAAACCATTTGCATTTTACACACTGCAATTGATGTAACCGAACGGGTACTCAGAGAGGAAGCACTGGAAAGAGAACGTGAAAAAGCCGAAGCACTTGAACGTGAGCAAGCTTTAAATGAGGAACTTGCGGCAACTGTAGAAGAACTTGCAGCAACGAATGAAGAACTGGTGGCCACAAATGAAGAGCTCCAGGAAACACAAGAAACATTACACGTTTTAAATAATGAACTGGAATTAAGGGTTTTAGAACGCTTTAACCAGCTTTCGGAAAGTGAAAAACGCTTTAAAACCATGGCAGAAGGCACAGATATTTTTATTGCCGTTGGCGATGAAAATGGAAATGCCATATATTTTAATAAACCCTGGACAGATTTAACAGGCCGGTCGGCAAATGAACTGCTGGCTTTCGACTGGACGAGTTTAATCCACCCGGAAGACCGTGAACAGTACAAACAAGCTTATTTATCTGCACTTGCTGAGAAAAAATCATTTGTGGGCGAATTCAGGATCCTGAGCAAAAAAGGCGATTACAGGTGGTTGCTGGCCAGTGCGCCGCCGCGTTTTCATGCCGATGGATCTTTTGCCGGCTACATCAGTTCGTGCGTTGACATTACCGAACGAAAACTGATTGAACTGGAAAGGTTAAACCTGAGCAAGCTAATTGAGGCCAGCTCAGAATTTATAGGCCTGGTAGAGTTGGATATGTCCATCCAGTACCTCAACCCTGCTGCAATAAAGAAGCTGGGATGGAAAAGCATTACCAACAGGACAATTTTAGATTGTGTTTTTCCTGATGACCGGTCAGCTGCAGAGCAACTTTTACCGGGGATTCTGCATAATCAGAATTTCAGGGAAGAAATCCGTTTCTGGAATGAGGAAACAGGAAAACCTTTTTGGATTGAATGGAATGGTTTCGCAATTAAAAATGAAGAAAACAATGAAGTGATTGCCATGGCTACGGTAAGCCCTGATATTACAGAGCGAAAACTTCACCAGGAAGAACTTCAGGACATTAACATGGAAATGGCCGCTGCAAATGAGGAACTGGCCACCACAAATGAAGAACTGGCCCAAACACATGAAGACCTGATCCAGTATGTAAATAAACTGGCTGATAGCGAAGAAAAACTTCGCCAGGCAATAGAAACCGGTAGAATGGGCACCTGGAGCATAAATCCAAAAACGCTTGAGATAAGTATGTCGGGATTTGTTAAGGAATTATTAGGCTTACCTATTGATCAACCTGCAGAAATGGAGGCTATTATGCAGGCCGTTAATCCTGATTATCATAATATGCTCAATATAGCTCTGGAGAGTGCCTTAAAAAACCATTCATCAAGCGATACCGAGTATCCGATCAATAATTTAATTACAGGTGAAGAAAAATGGGTGAGGGCCACCGGAAGGGTATTTGTAGATCAACATGGAAATGCAACCGAATATTCGGGGTTATTTATCGATATTACGGAGCAAAAATTAGATGAACTCCGTAAAAATGATTTCATCGGAATGGTGAGTCATGAATTAAAAACGCCTTTAACCGCTATAAATGGTTTTGTGCAGGTTTTGCAGCGTAAAGCCAAGAAAGACGAAGATAATTATGCGATTGTTGCTTTAGATAAAGCACACAGCCAGATCAGAAAAATGACGACGATGATTAACGGTTTCTTAAATGTATCACGATTGGAATCTGGTAAATTATTAATCGAAAAAACCGATTTTAGCTTAGATGAATTATTGAAAGAAACCATTGAGGAAACTTACATTTCACAATCTTCACATCAGATTATATTAAATCCAACCTGTGAGGTAACGATACATGCCGACCGCGATAAAATCGGGAATGTAATTTCGAACCTGATCAGTAATGGCTTAAAATATTCAGATAACGGTACCCGTATCGAAGTTACCTGCAAATTGCGCGATACCGAGGTCGAAATCCAGATTAAAGATGAAGGTATAGGCATAAAACCCGATGATATCGATAAACTTTTTGAGCGTTATTACCGCGTAAAGGGTAACCATACCATTTCAGGGTTCGGAATCGGACTTTATTTAAGCGCCGAAATTATCGAAAGGCATCATGGTAAAATATGGGCAGAAAGCGAAGAAGGCAAAGGTTCTGTTTTTCATTTCACACTGCCATTAGGGTAAATTTATTGCATTTTTTTCGTCATTGCGAGAAGGCTTTTTCAGCCGACGAAGCAATCTTTCCTGCTAGCGATCCTTGTTAGAAAGATTGCTTCGTCGTTCCTCCTCGCAATGACGACTTTTCTATAGGAATCTATCATGGTAGTGAAACGAAGAATCTTTTTTAAACCCCAAGATTCTTCACTACGTTCAGCATGACAACAAAGGTATTTCTCTATAGTAGAAATCTACCTTATCCCCAATCCATTCAACACTCCATCATCAACCAAATTTGGAAGCGTAATTTTCAACGTTCCGGTGCGCTCCATTTCGCGTTCTATAGCAAAGCGGGCTTCTTGATTACGGGCCCAGCTTCTTCTGGCAATTCCATTATTTACATCATAAAAAAGCATGTTCTGTAATTTTTCTGCAGCTTGTTCAGTTCCGTCCAGTACCATTCCGAAACCACCGTTAATTACTTCACCCCAGCCTACACCACCACCATTATGAATTGAAACCCAGGTTGCGCCTCTGAAACTATCACCAATCACATTGTGGATGGCCATATCTGCAGTAAACCTGCTTCCATCGTAAATATTGCTCGTTTCCCTAAAAGGCGAATCCGTTCCACTTACATCGTGATGATCCCTGCCTAAAATAACCGGTGCCGATAATTCGCCCGTTTTAATGGCCTCATTAAATCGCAAAGCAATTTTTGCACGGCCTTCAGCATCAGCATATAAAATACGTGCCTTAGAGCCTACTACCAATCTGTTTTCTTTTGCTGCAGTAATCCAGTTGATGTTATCCTGTAATTGCTGTTGTATTTCTGGCGGAGCAGTTTGCTTAATTTCTTCCAGCACTTCTTTTGCCATGCGATCGGTTAAATCGAGGTCTGCCTCATTGCCCGAAGCACAAACCCACCTAAAGGGACCGAAACCGTAATCGAAACACAATGGCCCTAAAATATCTTCTACATAAGATGGATACCTGAAATCAACTCCATTGCCCGCCATTACATCAGCACCTGCCCTGCTGCATTCCAGCAAAAAGGCATTTCCATAATCGAAAAAGTAGGTTCCTTTTGCAGTATGTTTATTAACGCTGTTCGCCTGTCTTTTTAATGAATTCTGAACGTTAAGTTTAAACTGATCCGCTGCATTGGCCATCATTTCGTTAGATTCTTCGAAACTTAAACCTGCTGGATAATATCCGCCAGAATATGGGTTATGAAGCGAAGTTTGGTCAGAACCGATGGTAATTTCGATATTTTCCTGATCAAAACGTTCCCAAACATCCACCACATTACCAATATAGGCCAATGAAACTGTTTGTTTTTCATGTTGAGCCCATAAAACCCTTTTTACCAGCTTATCTAAATGATCAATCAGCTCGTCTACCCAACCTTGCTGGTGTCTTTTGGTTGCAGCTTTCGGATTAACTTCTGCACAAACCGTAATGCAGCCAACAATATTGCCGGCTTTGGTTTGGGCACCGCTCATACCACCTAAACCTGCTGTAAGAAAAATTTTTCCGGCCACATCTTTTCCGTAAAAACCCTTTTTACGAAAAGCATTCATTAAAGTAATTGCCGTACCATGAACAATGCCCTGTGGCCCGATGTACATATACGAGCCGGCGGTCATCTGCCCGTATTGAGTTACTCCTAAAGCGTTAAATTTTTCAAGATCTTCTGGCGAAGAATAGTTCGGCACCATCATACCATTGGTTACCACCACACGCGGTGCCGCAGCATTTGAAGGGAATAATCCCTGTGGGTGCCCGCTGTAAATGTTCAGCGTTTGCTGATCCGTCATGGTGGCGAGGTATTGCATGGTGATTAAATATTGTGCCCAATTCTGGAATACACTTCCATTCCCACCATAGGTAATCAGTTCTTCAGGATGCTGTGCGATGGCCGGATCTAAATTATTCTGGATCATGAGCATAATAGCGGCAGCATGCTGTGTATGGCATGGGTATTCTGTTATCGGCCTGGCATAAATGGCGTAATCAGGCATAAAACGGTACATGTAAATGTGCCCGTAGTTATCAAGCTCTTGTAAAAATTCTTGTGCAAGTTCCTGATGCCAGGCTTCAGGAAAATAACGTAAGGCATTTCTGATACTTAATTTTTTCTCTTCTGCATTTAAAACCGTTCTCCTCACCGGCGCATGGCTTAATTGTGCATTTCTTATTTTTTTTGCTGGTAAAACCGAAGGAATACCTGCCAATAACTGTGCTTTAAAATCCATTTTTCTGCGATTTTAAATCTTAATTTAAATCCTGTTCTGCTTTGGCTACTGCAGTAACAATTTCTCCCCGTTGTACCATGTTGATGGCATTTTCCATCCTGTTATACATGATCTGATCTTCTTCAAAATGATCAATTTCGGTGCGGACAAAATCATGAACCGCAGCCAATATTTTTCCAGGTTTTAATGGATGGTGATAATCAACCGCCTGAGCAGCACAAAAAAGCTCGATGCCCAGTATTTTTTCTACATTTTCGATTACCTGTAATGCTTTTCTGCCACTGATGGAGCCCATGCTTACATGATCTTCCTGCCCCAGGGAGGTTGGAATACTGTCGGCACTGGCTGGGAAACAAAGCCCTTTATTTTCGCTGGCCAAAGCCGCCGAAGTGTATTGAACAATCATAAATCCTGAATTTAATCCGGTTTCTTTCATCAGCAATTTCGGCACACCAGGGGTATTTCCTTCTAAAGAGAGGTAAATCCGTCTATCGCTGATATTCCCGATTTCTGAGGCGGCTAAACAGGCATAATCAAGTGGTAAAGCCAATGGCTGCCCATGGAAATTCCCTCCGCTAATGGTTAAATCATCATTAAATATGACCGGATTATCGGTTACGGAATTGAGTTCGATTTCTAAAGCTTCTTTTAAATGCAACCATGCCGTTCGGGATGCACCATGTACTTGCGGAATGCACCTCAAAGAATAAGGATCCTGCACTTTAGCACAACCGGCATGCGATTTCATAATTTCAGAGCCCTGCAGTAGTTTCCGCATTTGTTCTGCGACCGAAATATTTGCGGGGTATGGCCTTAACTGATGAAGTTGTGCATGAAAAGGCTTTTCTGATCCTTGCAAACCTTCGACCATCAAGGCAGCGATAATATTGGCAGAATCCAGCACATTTTCCAGACGTTGTACCACTTTAACGGCGTGTGCGGCGATAAACTGCGTGCCGTTAATTAAAGCCAGGCCTTCTTTTGGTCCCAATTGCAGCGGACTCATCTGGTATTCTTGTAAAAGTTGAGCTGTAGCAATAATTTCGCCTTTGTAATGAACCTTACCCAAGCCGATTAAAGGCAAAAACAAGTGTGATAGCGGCGCAAGATCGCCTGAAGCGCCAACAGAACCTTGTTTAGGCACAACCGGCGTAGCACCGGTTTCTAAAAACCAGATCATCCGGTCGAGGGTTTCTACATTAATGCCTGAATATCCCTGAGCTAAAGCCTGTAGTTTTAAAACCAGCATCAGTCCTGATATTTCAGTATCTATAGGTTCGCCAACGCCAACAGCATGGCTTTTCAAAATATTTTCCTGCAATTTACGGGTATCAACAGCCGAAATCATGGAAGTACATAAGGGTCCGAAACCAGTATTGATGCCATAAACGGCCTTGCCAGAAACCGCAATCCGCTCTACCACCTTACTGCTTTCAATTACTTTTTCGCGTGTGCTTTCGCTTAAAACGCCCTTTATTTCACCATTGCTGATGGCTAAAGCCAGTTTAGCAGTTAAATGGTCTGTTCCGTAATTAAAAATCTGTTGCCCGCTCATATTATAAAGGTTTTAAACAAAAATAAGCCCTATATTTGATACCTATAAATACCAATTACATCATCATGTAATAACCATGAGTTATCAGATAGAACTTAGGCACCTAAAATATTTTCAGGTTTTGGCAGAGGAACTGAAGTTTAGAAAGGCTGCTGAACGCTTATTTATTTCTCAACCAGGATTAAGCCGGCAGATTAAACAGATGGAAGAAATTTTTAACGCCCCACTGTTCGATCGGAACAAGAAAAAGGTAACCCTAACCGCAGCCGGCCTTTACCTGAAAGAAGAAGTTGATTTTCTGTTCAGCCACATCGAAAACATTAAAAAACAGTTAACCAACATTACGGAGGGCAAACAAGGTGAACTACGGATCGGTTTTTTAGGCTCGGCGGCACAGAAAATTGTACCTGAGATAATTTTTAAACTGAACAAAGATTTTCCGGAAATCCGGACCAATCTGGATGAAATGCCCAATAAACTACAGATCGAATTATTGGAAAAGGATATGCTTGATATGGGTTTTGTAAGGATGCAACAGTTTAAGCCCGGTATTTCTAAACACATGATCCACCAGGATACTTTCTCGCTGGTATTACCCAAAAGCCACCCCATGAAGAAGGCAAGTTTTGAAGCGGTGAAAAAACTGGGTGATGAACCTTTTATATTCTTCTCTAGCGACGACAGTCCATTTTATTACGACCTGATGATGAGCATTTGTGAAGACCATGGTTTTAAACCCAAAACCTACCATAAATCTGTTAATGCTTTAACCATTTACAAACTGGTAGAGGAAGGTTTAGGCATTGCCATTGTACCCACGGGCCTTCAATATGGCTATCAGGAAAATGTGAAGTTTGTAGAGCTCACCCATATTCCGCAAAGAACAGAGCTATATATGATCTGGAAAGAATCGAACCGGAATCCGGCGTTAAAGAATGTGATTAAGCTATTGTTAGAGGATAATACTTGAAAGAAGGCTTACCGTATTCTTTCCAAATTGCTTTAGATATATCATCTTCAACCCGTGGTTTGATGTTATTTAAGCTTTTTTCTTCATCCATTATTGAATAACGGACATCATTGTAAAATTTATGATCAAATGTGATGTTATTCATTAATTTTTAATATCCAATTCCTTTAAATATATCTTCAATGTTTTCAACAATTTTCACTCGGGGAAACAGGCAAACTTCCGTTAAAATAAAAAAAGCGACCAATAAAGCCGCTTTTTAATCAATTTTTATTCCAATCTGTTGGTAACCAAGGGTTATCTGGGTCATCACCGGGATTAATGGAGTTATCCTCTGGATTTTCCTCCCTTGTGCCTTTTTTACTATCAGAGATCATTTTATCTATAAAATCATCAAACTCATTTCTTGTAGGATTAATTTCTAAATGATCTATACTAAAATTTATTTTTAAATATTTTAAAAATCTATCCGACATAAACAATGTGTATTCTTTTAAAAAAACATCATCTATATCTTCTTTGCCATTAACTTTCATCCAATAAAACTTAGGAAATGGTTTATTAAGATGGTAATTATCATCGAAATAGACATCCTTAGTAACTTCAATTTCATCAAAAGTAAAACCAGTATATTTTTCGTGTTCTAATGCATTTTTTAATCTCTCTGTTACAATTGTTTCAGGTAAATTCCATAGTAAGTCATCACCCAGCCAATTTTCTAAGTTGATGTGAAGATGTATAATCTTTTGGTGTACAGAATGGGGATTGTCAAAAACTGTATTTTCGCCCAAATCCATCATTATTTCGGGTACTGTTTTTTGATATTTCATCTTATTTATTATTTTGGTGGATTAAATAAATGTCCAAAAGTATCATCTATTTTTTTTACCATTGCCTCAACTTGGCTTTTTGTAGGTTTTAGCCCAGCTTTTTCAAAAGCAGCATAAACTTATTCCATTCTTTGTGTATTGCTCCTTGATGCAATGCAAAAGCGCCATCTTTAGGAATTCCTCTTAAATTTTCTAAACTATTTTTTATTGCTTTATCAAATAATTCTGGCCATTTTTTAAATACTTTTTGAGGTATTGCATGATGTACTTGCGAAACTATTCCTTTTAAATGAGGGAAAGCTTCAAAAAAAACTTTTATGTGACAGGCATTTAAAACTAAAACACCTGCTTCTCCTACAAAATAACAATGATGTTCATCTACTTCAAATGTATAAACTTTTGTGATTTCGACTACATAATTTATAGAAATTACTTGTGCGCTTTTCCCATTCTTCAAGAACAATGATTCCCCTATTGCTATTTGTTCAGCATCTTTATATTCGCCATTTACATAAAAAGGATGTGTTCTTGTAGTCCTAATCTTTTCTGCAGAGGTTTCTAATTCCAAAATTTCTTCCACCTCATTACTAAACAAAGCTGTAACCTTACGCAATGTTATGATATTCTTATCTTCATTATAGCTATATACATTATCTCCAATTTTTACATCCATAATTGGGATTTTGCCTTTATCAGTATGAACAAGTGTTTCGCCAGTAAAATACGCTGTAACACACTTGCCGACTATTGCAGCAATATCATCTACATGTTTGGCTGCTGCCTTTGCCAATGCTTTGGCTCCCTGTTTGGTCAGTGCTTTTCCGGCTGCCTCTAATGCGGCTTTACCGGCAACTTTCAGGCCTGCTTTTAAACCTCCTTTTGCCGCGGTAGAAGCGGCAGTAGTTGCGCCAAAACTAACCACACCAGCAATATCGAGCGCTAAGAAACCAACATTGGCGGCTACCATCCACCAGTTGCCTTTTGCGGCTGAGCGTACAATGCCAATTACACTGCCCACCACGGGGATTAACTCGGCAGTATCCCACCAGCCCATCCCTCATCTTCTTCTTTTTCGCTGTGCTCATCCGTCATTTTAGCCAGCTCCTCTTCGCTGATGGGAATTTGTCCACTCGTGATGAATTCGATTTTACCGCCTACGCTACAGGGAAGTTTGGATTTGAAAAGCAAAGTTTCTTTCCCTTTTATTTTTACCTTATAGGTATCTGTCCAATCTACCGGGGCTGGCGCACAAGCCGACCCTGTAACGCTGCATACCCCAAAAGATGGTATGTTGGCCATGGGAATTTTATCAGCCTTGGTGCAGGCCATACAACCGTTTATTTTAACATTCTGATTGGCAAGTCCCTTAAAAAAATTAGGAGCTGCACCTTTATCACAATGGCATACGGCTTTATCTATCTTTTATGAAACAAAAAATCCACTATAAGTGGATTTTTTGTTTTACACTAGTAAGATAAATCACATTTAACTATACTAAATTGTTTGAATCAAATCTTCAAACTAATCATTCTTTCCAGTGAACCATATCGTAAGGGTAGTATATATTATCTTTAAAACGGCTATCATCTAACCCCATCACCTTAACAAATGCTCCTACCTCCCAGGCCCAATAACCGCTATAGCCTTTATCACGTAGGTGAGTGTTGTACCAAGGATCGTCCTTGTGCATACCGTACCATTTATCTAAATATTTTTCTATGGCACTTTCTGCTTCTGGTTTGGAAAGTTTGCTTATCTCATAAAGTTTCTGATAAGGGGTATCGCCGGTTCTTTCTGTATTTTCTCCTATTAAAAAATAGACCAACGAATCTGGTTTCCATATCTCCTCAATCGAACTTTCCTCTGCTTTTTTTAAAAAATCTTTAATTTTTTTCATCTCCCCGTCTTCAACATCCAATAATATTGCAAATGAAACCATTTGTAACAGTAAGGGATATCCCTGGTAATGTTCGGACCAGCCTTTGGAGAAAAAGTTCGTCGCTTCTTTAAATATTATTACTAATTTATTTATATCCTCACCTCTGCTGTATATATTTTCTATTTTTTTAAGTCTAATGGTTACACTACTTAAATAATGAAAACTATTTAGTCTATCATGACTCTTTAAATATTCAATTTCATTTTGTTTATCCGATTCTATAAAACGATCACATCGCTCAATTTGACTCATAAAATATTTTGCATCTTTATATTGAGCCCTGATTTTTTTTTCCTCAGTTCTAGCACCAAATATTTTATCGAATAATCTCATTTTTTTGTTTTAAACTCATTAAGCTACAAAGAAATTTAAGGACAATTTTCTTCTATAATTTTCAACTTACATTGCCTTTCCAATGAACCATATCATAAGGTTAATATATATTATCTTTAAAACTGCTATCATTTAAACCCATTACCTTTACCACAGCTGCCACTTCCCAGGCCCAGTAACCACAATAACCCCTATCCCTCTCATGGGTATTGTACCAGGGATCACCTTTGTGCAAGTTATACCATTTTTCCAAATATTTTTCTAAGGCACTTTCTGCCTCTGGTTTGGAAAGTTTGGTTATCTCATAAAGTGACCCATAAATACGTGGAAATAATATTTCAGTTGCTTTACTTTGATGAGATGATCTTGAATTCAAAAGGAACCAGATTAATCCATCCGGATGCCAGTTATCCAATTTTTTATTGGCGTCGGTTTTTCTAACATATTCAACAAGTTGTTCAAAATCTCCATCAGAAACCTGGAAGAGAATACCCAATGAAATCATAAGAAGCATATCTGCATAAGTTGCCTCTTTTTCGTCCCAACCCTTTATATAATAATTTAGGGCTGAAGAATAATCTTCCACAATTTGGAAAACTGGTATCCCTAATGAAAATTTTAGAGAAATAATCTGTTGATATTTAGCTGAAATAGCCCAATAATTAAATGCATTTAAATTGGTCTCCTGTATTGTTTCTTTAATTATATCAGAAAATCGAACAATTTCTTTATTAAAATATTTTTCACCTTTATGGTGATCTCTAATGTTCGTT
The DNA here is from genome assembly GCF_039538295.1 of Pedobacter jeongneungensis. NCBI lineage: Bacteria > Pseudomonadati > Bacteroidota > Sphingobacteriia > Sphingobacteriales > Sphingobacteriaceae > Pedobacter > Pedobacter jeongneungensis. Next base: position 371,439 of record NZ_BAABBY010000007.1, read on the forward strand.
TTTTCAATTTTTTCTCTGTTTCCAAATATTTTATCAAATAGTCCCATTATTCTTTTTTAGTTTTAAAATCATATTAAAATAATCAACCAAATCAGAACCTACTGAACTGCTACCAGCCCACCTATTACACCGCTTAATTAAACTAATCATTCTTTCCGGTGAACCATATCGTAAGGGTAGTATATATTATCTTTAAAACGGCTATCATCTAACCCCATCACCTTAACAAATGCTCCTACCTCCCAGGCCCAATAACCGCTATAGCCTTTATCAGGTAGGTGAGTGTTGTACCAAGGGTCGTCCTTGTGCATACCGTACCATTTATCTAAATATTTTTCTATGGCACTTTCTGCTTCTGGTTTGGAAAGTTTGCTTATCTCATAAAGTTTCTGATAAGGGGTATCGCCGGTTCTTTCTGTATTTTCTCCTATTAAAAAATAGATCAACGAATCTGGTTTCCATATCTCCTCGATCGAACTTTCCTCTGCCTTTTTTAAAAAATCCTTAATTTTCTTCATCTCCCCATCTTCAACATCCAATAATATTGCAAATGAAACCATTTGTAACAGTAAGGGATATCCCTGATAATGTTCGGACCAGCCTTTAGAAAAAAAGGAAACCGCTTCTTTAAAATCATGCTCAACATTATCTTTTCCTAAGCTATACTCACATTCTATCACTTTTAAAAATTTCCTGCAATAACTCAAATAATTTTGACCTGAGATAGTACCCCCATTTTGCAATTTTTTCCTATCATCTTCCTCATAAATTTTTATCATTTTGCGGAAAAACCTAATTTCTTCTAAAAAATGTTTTTCATTTTTAAATTGAGTCCTAAGTTTTTTAGGCTCAACTGTACCCCCAAAAATTTTATTAAAAAATCCCATTGTTTTAATAATTAAATCTAATTAATTGCAACTAAAACTGCCACCATTTCTTTTTGGGTGGTGGGTTTGGAGAAACCTCACTTTTATGTTCATCCTCATCGGGCAGCAGAGGCATTACAGGGCTAAAAGATGGTTGCAGAGGCTCGTCATGCAACATATCATAAGGGTAGTACGGGCTATACTTAAAACCATCATCGCTTAGCCCCATTATCTTAACTATGGCAGCCGACTCAAAACTCCAATAGCCTTTATAAGTAGTATCTGTTCTTTTATGACTATTATACTCATCTTCAAAATTGGCCTTTGTATAATAGTATTTTTCTAGATACGCCTTCATCTCCTTTTCAGCATCGATTTTGTTTGCCTGTATAATCGTTCTAAGCTGTTTGCAAGCCACATCATCTGGCCACATCATTTTATCTGTTAAAACTAGGTCTGGTCTGCTAAATTTCAACAGAAAATCTATTAGGTAATCTCTATAGTTCACTTTTTCTAGGGTTAGCGATAGTTTGTATAGTTCTTCTTTGGCATCAAGCAGCACGCCCATAGCAACCATCCCGAGTAGTTCTGTATAAGCTATATCTCCACCATCACTATAATCTTCGTTAAGATGTATAGAATCTATATTATAAATCAGCATTTCTTTACAGGGGTCTATTAAATTTTTTACAGGATCCCCTAAAGAGTATGCCCTGAATACATATATATATAACCCGTTGGCCAAAACGTAATTTTCTATATTGCTTAAAGGTTTGTCGTTTAAACCATTGTTTTTCTTGGCTTCAAGATTGTTTAAAATCCTTGCTGTGGTTTTTTTAAAATATTCTTCACTTTTAAATTTGTCTCTGAACATCGTTTTATCTTAATTTACTAAAACCAATCACCTATGGCCTTGCCAAGGCTACTGCCGGCAATGCCACCAATTATTCCGCCAACCACACCGCCTATAACTACCCCAACAGGGCCACCAACCACTCCTATCATTGCTCCCAATTCTGCCCCTGCAACTGCACCACCAAGTGCACCGATTGCACCTCCGGTGGCTTCTTTTGTTTTTTCTCCAAAATGCCCTTCTTCCTGGTAGGCCGTATATACATTATAGCCTTCCATGGCAATGCCTATAACTATTGCCCCACGGCCAACTACTTTGCCAACTTTGCTTATAGTGCCCGCATTGCTTACCAAGAATTTATTTGCAGCGCTAATAGCTTTTGTACCTTGTATGCTATTTGAAATGCTATTTATGGCATTGGCAGCTTTACTAGTTCCTTTCATTACATTAGCGGGTGCAAGTTCTACTACAGTACCTACTTTTCCCATATCATCAACATTGTAATAAGTAACCTTGCCGTTGGGTTCTACCGCACCGGCCAAACGTTTTAAGGATGGGTCGTTTTTGCTAATTTTGTCCAACACCCTGTTTGCGTCTTCTGGTGGCAACGATTGCTGAACTCTACTATTCCCTTCTATCTCCCCATCGCTTAGCCACCTTTTGCTTAATTGCTTACCTGTTTTTTTAGTGGTTTCCATCCTAGGTTTTTTACCCCTACTGCTAAATTTGCCATCTGCAACAATATCAGTTGTCCCTTTTGCATCTTTTGCGCCAATATCAAGCCCATTTTGACCTGTGCCCATCTCTTTTGCATTTAGCTGATAGCCTTTTGCTTTTAAATCTTGCTTTATGTTTTCTTCTCCATATAAACGTTTAAAATCTCCTTTGCTCTGTGCAATTTCGTCAATAGTTTTACCTTTCAAAAACTCTTTATCTGTAGCTTTTAACAAGCTAGATCTTTCTGCGAAGTTTTCTTTTAGATAGTTATATCCATTTTGGGCACCAATACCCAAAGATAGCACATCAGCCCCACAACCCTGAGGCACGTTAAACGTTACACTAATCCTGCCTCCTTTTTTACAGAGCAGATTTGCATCTTCAAATAATAGTTTATAACCGTTAACTTTTACCCCTTTATTGGTTTTATCCCAGTAAATGGGGTCTGGCGCACAGGTACTGCCAGTAACCGAGCAGGTACCCATTGGTAAAATATTCTCGCCAGGGATCATATCCATTTCGCTGGCCAAAAATTCACCATAAATTTTGGCGTTGTTATGGTGTGTAACTTTCAACCTGCAAGGCGCCGAACCTTTATCGCACATTAAACAGCTGTTATCTGGAATGTATTTTTTCGACATCGTATTCCCTTTCTAATTACCATGATGGATAGGCAAAGTCCATCTGTTTATTTTATCCGTTTCTACTTCCTTTTTTTCAGGTAAAATTATTTTTAGCTGATGTGCGGTAATAACCTGATAAAAATCGGGCACATAGGCTTCTAAAAAAAGATCTGACTGGTGTAACAACCCATTTTTAATAATATATTCTTCTTCAAGATCAACTGCCAAATCAACTTTAATGTTATAAGTGTTTGTAATAGCTTTAAGCATTCTTACCAAGGGCTTGCGATTAAATTTTTGATGGTTAAGTATGCCTTTATTTTTAATAGTAATATTTTGCTTGCCTTCTGCCTCTTTTTGAATGATGATGGGTAAATCAGCTGTTCCAAAATATTGCGACAGAATTAGTTCCAGTTCTTCAGTTGGAAGTTGTGGTTTATAAAATGGCTGAAACAAGGCCCTAAAATGGTTATAACCTATAAAGCTACTAACCAATCGCTTATCATCTTTTAAAATTGCTTCTGTTTCTGCAATCATTTGCTTAATGCCTGGTTTAGCACCATATTTTTTCGAAAGCTTCGATTTAAATGTTGTTTCCCAGCGCTCATGAAGCTGGTTCAAAAATTTCATACCTATAAATTTGCCTTCAAAATCGAGCATAAAATATAAGGGACTTTGAAACCATTCTAAATCTTCTGCCCATTGATGAATTAAAGCAGTACCCTCCATTTTTTGATCTAAGAGCTTATACTCAAACAAAAAGTAATTATCCTTTTGATCAATGAATTTAACCTCAACCCATCTATCATGGATAAATTCACTTTGTTTAGTTCCAATCCTAACTTTATTGGCCGAAGTGATTTGATAGAATACTGTATCTTTTAAATTTATCATGACTGGTTAATTTCTACATCTGTGGCTCCAATTTTCGCCAACGTTCCTCCGTCAAGATTCATTTCATCTGTTGAACTTAACGCTGCTTTTTTAGAAGAAGTTTTTAAAGTTCCATTGTCTGCATTAATCGCAATATCCTTGGCCGATGAAGTAAGTTTTATATTTTCAGTATGGCTTGTAAAGGAAATATCTTTTTTGGCACTTGTGGTTATATTCTCGTCTTGGGCTACGGTTGTTATCGATTTTTTGGCATTGATATTAATGGTTCCTTCTCCGCCACCTTCTTCGCCGGGCTGGGCATTAATGGCAATGCTGTTGCTGGCATTTATAATAAAATCTTTGGTATTAATGGTAAAGGTATTGGGCGCGGTTAAGGTTATGGTGCCATCTCCATGCATTACCAGTATGTTACCACTCGGATCTTTCACGGTTGCACTTCCTTTACTATCATCTAATATCACCGAGCAACCGCTCCTGGTGGTTAAGCTTTTCGTTTTGTTGGTTTCGCCGCCACCGGCACCAATTTTACCGTGGTACATGCTGCCCATTACAAATGGCCGGTTGGCATCGTTATACCTGAAACCAATTAACACCTGATCGCCGGTTTCGGGTACAAATGCAAATCCCCTGTTCTTGCTTACCTTGTCGCTGCTTCCGGCATCGGGCGTAAGTACCCTGATCCACTCTGTTTTGTCGGCACCGGTTTGCCAAAGCATCTGTACTTTTACGCGGCCCATGCCTTTGGGGTCGTTATTATCAACCACTTTGGCTATCTGGCTTTCAGCTATCGGAATCTTAATATTGTACACAGGGATTACATCGGCTCCGGCATCTATTCCGTAAAAATGGTTTTTATATTCATTATTCGATTGGATCTCGTGGGTAACCGAGAGTACCAGGTAACTTCCTTCATCCTGTTCTACAAAATTCAGTTCTTCGCGCTGCGAGTTGATGATTTTAACAATTTTGCCAAGGGCAACTGCAGGATTATCGCCCACAGCATTAATACCTACGAGATCATTTGAAACAGCAGCTTTTTTTACCTTTAGGATATCATCCAGTTCCTTTTGCGAAGTAATGCGGTTACGCAGTGGAGTATTGTTTTCTTCATTAAAAGTTTCCTGTGATTGCTGGATGGCAAAAAGGCTGTGCTCAGATAAGCCACCTGTATCTGGTTTTGCGGTAGCACTTAATACCTGATCGTTTTCGGAGTTATAGGAATAATTGGAAAAATTAAGGTGGGCAACCCTCATAGAAAAATCCATCTGCTCAATATCGCGGCCATAAACCAGCTGGATTTCTTCCAGTTTATCGGGCATTCCAAAGCACAGTTGCTCGCCATTGTAGAAAAACCATTCGCCATATAATGCCGAAATCCGGTTTATAAAATCGAAGTTACTTTCTTTATACTGTGTAAAATATCCGAGCGTTGCATTACGGTTTACATTAATCTGTACCTCAACACCGCCGGCCTTTAATACCTTAGCAGTTATTGCCTCCAGATTAAGCTGGTTAAATGAACGCATAATGGCTCCGCCATCAAGCTTTATAGTAGGGCTATAACCACTCAGTACGTATCCTCCGCTCTGTCCGTGTGCTTTTATCACACTTATTTTAGTAACCAGCCCCTTAAACTTGTTTGCAGATTGACCAAGTGCAGAAAAAAGTTCTATAGTAATATCCTTGCCAATCCAATTTCTCGACTGGTAAACATCAAATGTTCCGGCAAAACCAAGATCGAACAAACTGAGGTGCAATTCGAATTCATGGTGGTTGTTAAATGACTGTGACAGCTTAAGATAGGTGAAGTGGCTGATTTTTCCACCATCTACAAATATTTCTGCCCGTACTTTATTTGCTGTAGACATGTTTTTCGGTTTAGAATTGATTATTGAGGGTTAATTAGCATTTTAATATAAAACCCAATTGGCCGGTATAACTGCCTTTACCAAACGATTTGGGTAAGACCTGCTTTTTTAAATAGATTTCTATCGCATCATGAAGTGCTGTAATATCATTGCTGCTCAGCTTTTTGCACTGTATGGTTTCAGACTCCCGCCTTACGTTTATCACTTCTCCATTTTCATTTGAAGTAAGGGTATAGCTAAAAGAAATCTTATCGCAATCGCTACAGTTAGTTGTAACTTTTCTGGCCTTTAAAAAAGGATTCAGGCATTCGCTGATAAACTTCAATTTGATATCAGCCCAATCCAAATCCTTTTTTACTTTTTCCATATCTACCGTTGTTGTATCCAACTGCGGGGCTTTTGTTTTATTGGCCATATTTGTGTCGGTTAAGTCTTCAGATTTTTTTTTCACCTGCTCTCTCTCATTATTTCCGTCTGATTTACAGGATGATGCCATTATAAAACAGCAGCACAGTATTCCTATATTTTTTAATATTTTCATTTTAATCGGAGAAGTATATATTGTTGCTATTATTATCCGGAGAAAATAATTTTTCATACGCCTGCATAGTTTTTACAATATCGTCCATGCTTTTACCGGCCAGAATCTGTTTTAAAATAGGTGTTGCATCAGATCTAACAGATTGTTTAGTGCCAAAAATAACTAAATTAGCCTTCGATTTGATTTTCCCTGTTTCGGTACGTACGAGGCCAAATTTTTGCATTTTATCCTTTACCGACCATTTCCCCCTGATCTCGTCCAGGTAATCGATAGAGGAGCAAGCATTAAAAAACCAGACCTGGTATAAGTTTTCGCTAAAAAGATTCTTTTTGGTAATACTTTCTAAATCGTTATCCTTTCGGGAGTGCATCCCTTTTACATATTTTATTCGCAGGGCTTTATCGTGGGGAGAATTTTGAAGTTTAAGCTGATTATTTGCATGGGCAACCGTATTCAAGCCAACAATGAAATTTTCTTTACTGCTTTTCTCATCGTCAAAATCGGGTCCTATACCTATACGCCCATGGCCGCTATAAATTACAATCTCTTTGGTTGCTAAAAATGAGGCAAAGGTGCTTGCCGGACTTTTCTTTTTTGAACTGGTGATGTAAACATAAATATCAACATCAACCAGCTGTTTGGTGGCGGTTAAATAGTACCTTTTACGTAAATAGTAAGTATCGTAATATAAATCTGATGATGATTTTGCTGTTTTGCGGAAGCCATTGCCGAGCAATACTGTTATGATATCATTCAGTTCATTAGAGAAATCGGGCTTTTCACCAGCAAATTCATAGCCCACTCCAATAGCAATATCCAACCGCTTATCGCGGAAGAGCTTTGCATAATCAATATTTCCCATAACTTAAATGTTTATGAGGTAGAAATGTATTTCAATTTCTACCTCATTTATAGAAAATTTAAGCTTTTGGCCAGTCGTTTTCGTGTTCTGCATTGCCCACCTTTAATTTACGGGCAGATACCACAAAACTTAAAGTCATAGGTGTATTGTCGTTTACCGCAATACCCTCGTTATACTGGATGATGTAGGCATCTTCAAAAGTTAGTTCTTTCATCTTTGCATCTTCTTCACCTTTTTTAAAGATAATGCTACCAGCCTGTGGCTTATATTGGTTGTTAACCATTGATTCGATTACCGAGGTATCTTCGGTTGATTCGATTTCGATGTTAATGGTACCACCATAAACACCTGACGATGGACGGCCTTTTGCGTCAACATCTCTGTTTAATGAAAAGCTGCACTGTAGTACATCAAATTCTTTTGATCCTAAATTTAAACGGGTTTTGAATGCCATTGTAGTAAGTTTTAATGTTTTTAAATGAATGAATTGCGGTGAGCGGTTGCGATAAGCACATGGGTTTGGTGTAAGGCGTTCTATTGCCTTGTACCCTAAACCTTATGCCTTAGACCTCTCTTTAGGCTTTTGGCCAATCGTTAATGTGCTCGGCGTTGCCTAATTTAAGCTTGCGCGCTGAAATCTGGAATTTGAGCGTCATCGGGTGATCGCCAACAATGTTAATCCCTTCGGAATATTTAACAATGTAGCCGTCTTCGAAGTTAACTTCTTTCATTTTGGCATCTTCCTCCGATTTTTTGATCAGCAGGGTTCCGGTAATGGGTTTGTACTGGTTGTTTACCATCGCCTCGATAATTGAGGTGTCTTCGGTTGATTCGATCTCAATGTCGATGGTACCGCCGTAAACTCCGGAAGAGGGTCTTCCTTTAGCATCTACATCACGGTTTAACGCATAGGCACAATGAAGCACATCGTACTCCTTGCCTGAAAAATTTAATCTAGCTTTGAAAGCCATAGTTTTAAAATTTAAAGGTTAAAAAAATTGAATTTTATGTAGCGTCCACTACTGTATATCATTAACCAAATATTAGGCCAAATATTGTGTATCTGCCTCATATATAACCAGTAACAACCCCGAAATAATTCAGAAATCCTAACTCACGCTATAAAAAATGCAGATTATTGCACAGAAAAAAATTGTATTTTTTTTCAAATTATTTAATGTCTTATTTTTATTACATGCAATAGCTTAAAACATTGTAGCATTTTAGGGCAAAGTGTTGCTTTTTGCAACAGCAATTTATTAAAAGCAACATCTTTTAAAATACTCCTTTAGAACCCTTTTGCTTAAAGGATTACCGATATTTTATGATAACACAGTGTGAGGTTGGATTTTACTGCAGGTAGCATTAAATGTTTTGTGTTAAAGATTATTTAACCACCTTTAAAATGTTCTTTCTGATAGAATAGAAAATTGATATTTCTTGCCAATGATATTTTCATTTTATCATCCAGCAATGCTTTGTTAAAAACAGTTAACTTCACGTGGCAGGTTTTCTTATCAACCCATTTACCATTAACACTGGTACTCTCAACTTCCTGTTTCGTATCTCTTTCAAGCTGTACAATAACATCATTAAGAAACCATTGATAAACGATGGCTCCGTCTACCAGTTTTCCAATTTTTGGATTACTGCTTTTAAATTTATTTTTGAGCTGATTAACAAAGGCATCAATTTGCGACATTGGCTGATCATAAAAATTAAAGGCAGCAAATGCAATGATCTTGCTTTTATCATTGCTCAGGATTCTGACATTATTGAATGTAAACCAGTTCTGGTAGGTAATGATTTCAGGATTTTTACCCTTATCATCCTTAAAAAGGAAAAATGTTTCGTAAAGTTTGGTCTGATTATTTTGCTGCTGCCCTGAAAGTACAGTTTTGCTTTTATTCTGAGCGGCTAAAACATTAATATCTTCACTGAAATTTATTTTGGCTAAATCAAAACGGCCACAAGTGATGCAAATGGATTTTGGATTTTGAGCATTTAGTACACCGTGTATGAAAAAGCTACTGACAATGGTTAAAATAACAACAATTCTTTTCATATAAATTTTATCTGATGATTTCTGAATTAGATCCGGGGGGAGTATTACACCACTTATTAATCCATTTTCTTTTCACGGCTGATCGAAGAAAAATTTATTGCTGGTCCGGTCCATTCTATGGGTGTTCGGTTAATTTAACTTCCTTCTTCCCCTATAGCCCATAACCTGGAGAAAAAGAAATGAAATATTGAATGCCAGGCAGATAATGATCAATGCATCTGCTTTCAGCTGTAATACAACAGTAATCAGATACAGCACAACAGCAATGGGAACTGCCAGCATAAATGAATATAAAACCCTGATAAACTCAATTTTTGCATGACCGAAAGCATTTTTAAAATCGTAGTAAAAGCCCAGCATATTAAGGCCTAAAAAAATCATAGCCATTATGAGTAAGCCTGTATGTTCAACGATATACTGGTTGGCTCCGGTAAGGATATCAAAAACACCTGCCAAAGCACTCTTAAATATCATGAACGGAATTCCAAAAACAACAAGCAGCACTCCAAAATATACGGTCCAAAAAAAAGCCTTTTTTGAAAGTTTTTTAGGTTCATCCACACGGTAACTTTTAATAATTGTTTTATTAAAACGCGATGGCCGGAAACCGTAAATAACGATCAGGAAAAAATAAAACTCTAACTGGAAAATGGTGAGCTGAAAACCATCGTTTGTTTTTCTGATCAGGTTTTCGTTAGATGCCTGAATGATGAAGGAATAAAATAAAGCACATACAGCATAGAGCCTAAAAAAAAGGAAATAGCAAAATAGTGCAATTGAAATTCTTTTGGCTATCATAGCTTGTTCATAAAAAAGAACTACCTGTGCAGTTCTTTTTTAATTAACATAAATTTAGATGTAATATTTACTACCAAACCTGCAGTCCTTCAGCATTCTTTGGCAGGTACAGAAAAATCGGATCTCCAGCTTCAAATGACTTCGCTTCTGAGCCTTCTTTAGAGGAAGCAACTTCACCTTTTAAATGTAAAACAGGGTGATGGTTTTTTTGCCATAAAGCTACTATTTTTCCGTTTGCATAATACTGAACCGAATAGTTCTGAATAGGCGTAAACGATCTTTTCTTTACCTGCGGATCAACAAGGGCAAGCAAATCACCAGAACTTTCCTTTTCTTCGATCTGCTCCTTACTGGTGTATGTTGTATTGTAAACTAAGGCTGAAGAGTGTACCAAATATTTATTGTACGCCAATGAATCAAAGTTTTCGCAGGCATTGCGTATCTCATTATATTTTTGTACTACTTTTTGTTCAATGTTGGGAACAGTTTTTAGGTCTTTTGCTTCGGCCAGTTCTTTACTGTAATCAAAAGGTACCGTGGCCGCAAACTGGATCCTGGTTTCGTAATACGGAAGTTTTTTTTCCTCCAATCCAGAAGGAAGTTCAAATTCTGTTATTTTTTTATACTCAGACAACCTGCTGTTTTTATTGGGTGCGTGATAAAAAGTTAGTGTAACGTGTGCATATTTAGATATAAATTCGTCCCCATCTTTTGGATAAATTTTAACAATAGCCGTTTGTGGACCGCTCTTGGTAATCATCGCATTAAGAGGCAACATCATACTTTCGCCATTGTTCTCCACCATCCTGTAATCTACGTTATCCTGCATTTCCAACACCATTTTGCAACCCTGTTTATTCATCTGAACAGTATAAACAGGTGTTTCGCTATATGTTTTTACCTGGGATTTGATATCGTTAATAATTTGTTCCATTGTTTTTTTATCATTTTGTGCCTGACATCCAATATTCAAGAATTGAATTAAAATGGAGATGCCGAGTATAATTTTTTTGCCCATTTATTTGTTTTTAATATAGTAATAACGTCCTTTAAGCATATCTGGTTTAGGCTCTACCAATTCGTGGGCTTCATTGTCGACCCCAACCTTTGCCCGCCATATTTTTGCCTTTGCAGTTACATAAACCAATAGACCTCCAAATCCTATGCCAGCTTCAACATACATGCCTTCGTTGCTTGCACCGGTTTTACCAGAAAAGATAAGTGAAGTCTCTCCTCTTGCAGAGGCTTCGAATTCGACTCCAAAACCTTCACCCGAAGGACGTGAGTTAAAACTGATCTTTGGGACATCAGCTGCCGCTTTGATCCCCAATTCAGCCCCGATACCTACCGTAGTACTGGCCTCTAAAGGTTCCATACCATACTCTTGTCCCAATGTAATATTTGCCTTTAAATCTATCTGTCCGAACGCAAGGAGGTTAAACCAGATTTCTATTCCTGCAACATCGGCAGCGGTACGTATTGCTTTGATAACCTGCCCTGCAGCAGGGATAAATTCGGCACAGGCGATTAGATCGAGTTTACCTGTTCCTTTTATCAGTGGTGTAAAACCAAGGGATATGGTCCCTGTTCTCCTTACATTATATATTTTTTCCTTGTCCGGTTCAAGTTTCCAGGTTCCCGCAATCGATATTACGGGGTAATCCATCTGGAAAGTAATGGGCAGCATTTTTATCGGCAGTTTTGAAGCCAGTTTTGCCGCCATTCCATTTTTGGCTTTGGTGACACCGGTTATATCATCCAATGTTTCTTTTACCTTAATTAAAGCCCTTAAAAAAGGTTCTATTTTTGCCGCATACCCGCCTGATATCTCCCTGGTAAAATCACCTGATTTTGCCTTAATAGCCAGATCGAATGATACTTCACCATTTAAAAACCTGCGGTTGTTGGAAGCAGCCAAAGTTTTTATCCTGTTCTGCCTTGAAGTAACACCGGCAGGCATATTTGTGTGCGAATAAACCTCTGGTGTATCGGAAGATAGCTTTAAACTAAACTCCCATTCCATATCCGGATACACGTTTATTTTTGCAATCTGGTTGGGGTATCTACAAGTGCTCACCGGGAGATAATAACTTTGCGCCAACGAATCGCTCAACCAGAAATAGTTGAACATCCACATAAATTCAGAAGCTGCATTATCCCCTAAACTCCTTTCCAGCCAAACTTTATTATAAATATAATTGAGCTTTAAAACAATCTGGTTTTCACCTTTAAATTCACTTTGTAAAACCTGTACTTCCGATACGTCCTCAGAAGGCGCCTTGTTTTTATCCGGAATTACATCGGTATCATTCTCTTGTGTAGGATCTTTAGTAGTAGTATAGCCTTTATCTGTTTTTTCTGCCGCGATGGCCCTATCCAATAAGAAAACATGGTCAGGGGAATCATGCTTTTGTCCGCTTGGAAGTAGCAGGCCGTTACACGGTACATTTTTATTATGCAGGTTTTCTACCGTAATGGATACATCTTTTCTCTTTTCTCCGGCAATGATGGAAAACGGCTGACCGGTTTTGTCGCCCCCTGTGGTTAAAAGGTCTTCATCAAAGCAGGTAAAAGCACTTCTTTCTTTATCTCCATCATCTTTGATCACGATTTTTGAATAACCGCAGGGATCGAATTCTTTTCTGGTGTACCTGATATCACCAATGTACTGGATCTGATTTACTTTTTTTGCTTCAATCCTGTCTAAAAAGTCAGTCATCAATTCTTCAGATACGATAAAGCGGCTTGAAATAGACGATTTATTGTCGATATCCTTTAGCCCTAATACTTTAGCATCATATGTAACCAGATCAGTGGTAGGCTCATCGGCAAAGTTCCTGAAGACTACCCGTTCTTCTTTTTCATTTGTACCGTATATTAATCCGGGTTCGGTATGATATTTATATATTTCGAGTACTACGGTAAAATTTTTCTTTGCTTTTTGGTCCTTTTTCCAGGCAATTTCTATCGGAAAAGAAGTTTTATAATAGCTGTTGCAATTGCTTGAACTTCCAGCATCCTGAGATATGGCAAAAACCTTTGGTTCTTTCCACAGGTTATTTTTTTTAAAATCATCTGTACCGGTTAAACCTTTCGCTTTATCTTCTTCCAATAGATATACTTTTCCGCGATATTTGTTTTTCTTATCCAGGTTATAGCCGTGCAGCATGATTTCGAGGTTTGCAAAATCGCCATAACGCTTTACGTCTTCACTTTTATTAAAGTAGGCATAACAGATGTTTGATTTGGTTACCGGTATTACATAAAAATAAAAGCCGGTACCCGGACTTTCGCTAAAAAGCTCTACTCTTTGTTTAAAGCCGTAATAATAGCTATAACCCGAAGGATTAAATAAAAAAGTGCTGCCAACTTTATATTTAAGACCCAATCCGTATTTACTTACCGGAATTTTTCCGCCGCTTAATGGCCCCCAGAGGTTATCGGTAATTTCGCCGGATTTTGCTTTTTCCAGGCTTTGAAAAAACACATCATATATGAACGCCCATCGGGCATTTTCGATGGTGTGTTTAGGATTGGTGGTTTTTCCGCCTACACACCTTTCATCAACTACAAATTCATTTTTATTTTCGGTATTCAGGTAAATTCCCATCCCTTTAGTAAGCGAATAAAGTTTGCCGTTTTCCCTCCAATAACAATGCTGCAATCCTCTTGTATCTTCTATTTTATCTGGCATGACTATTCAGCGTTTAAAAATTCGTATAAACCGGCCTTATCCAGCTCCTTCATATTCACCAATGGATTAATCTGCGATTGTTGTTCCTCATCAGCATTATCGATATTCTGCTGCGAAGGCTGTCCTTTTTGTCCTGTTTTAGCAAAAAAGATACAGGGTGAACCGCTAATGGTGCAAACTCCTTTACTGTCTTCTACCAGCACCTGCCCGTTGTTGATCAAAACCATATCCTTGTACATGCCTTTCCATTCGGTTAGGGCGGGCATACAGGGTTTAAAACCGCCTGGCGTGGGTTGTAGCTTACATTGTCCGAAGGTATTTTTTTCAAAAGTCATCCCGATATCTACATGAGAGGCAATTAATTTTTGCGCGCCATCTTTATCGTTCACATAATGCTTTTGCTGGGTAAGTACCTTCAATTTATCGGTTGTGGTACCAAACTGGCATTGGCAGGTGGCACCTTGTACAATGATTTCTTTCTGTGACATTTCTCTTCTCCTTTATTTAACCCAATACCCTTGCCCAAAATCCCTTTTTCTTTTCAACAGGAAAACCGTTATTTCCCTCCTGAATTAACAAATGCTGATCTGTTGCCGGAATGCTGCTTTCAATTTCATAAGCAGAGAAAGCAATGCGTTTAATGCTTATTTCTTCTCCCTTTTCCTTTTTATATAAATTCCAGTTTACATGCGCATGTTTAAGCAAACCTCCATCCTGATCTAAATCAAAGTCGGCATTTAATTTCATTTTTAAAGCCCCTTTTTGCCCCATCTGTATTTTTTGCTCTTCGGTAATCTCACCTTCTGAAGAAAAATTCACTTTGAATGTCCCATAACCGGTATAGTTGGGCTCGACAGATTGAACACCTTCGAAAGCCATGTTTTTATAAGCGATAACGGGAAAAAATAATGTGCTTTGCCGGGATAATGAACCATTATATTTTAGGTACTGGGGATGAAAAAACACATTCCAGAACATATCTGCTCTTAATGCATATTCAAGCTCAAACCTATCTGATATCTTTTTCTCCATCTTTTCTAAATATAGCTCCGCATAGCTGCCTTCATATTTATCAGAGATTTTTTCGGCTACCTGTTTCCAGCGGTTTAGGATTTCTCCGTGATTAATAATTCCTCTGAATATTTCGTTCCTGGAATTCACATCAACCTTTAGGGGATATATTGCACCCATGCCCATGCTGGCCAGTTGTTCGCCAATAAAATCAGGCTCATGCCTGTCTATAAAAAGATCCGTTTTATCAAAGCATAACTGCCAGACTTTATTTTCATCTCTAAATTGGTTCACTTTGAGGTGGATCTGGTAATCTAATCTTTTTGCCACTTCCGCTTTTCCATCGTTATAGTATTTAATGGTAATGCCATAATTCCTAGTAGAACGGGGTTTGGGTGCAAAATCAATCGCATGGTCGATATTGAGCTTAATTTTGCCCTGAGCTGCAGAATTTGAAAGGCTACTTACTTTTTCCATAACCGAGCGTATTAATAAGTAACCCTTTTGCCATCGGCATTTGGCGTCATAGGCTGTATGATACCGTAAGAACTTTTTCTATCTGCCGACCAATGCAAATACTGGTTTCTCAATTTGCGAAGGTCTTCCTGCTGTTGCCGCTGCGCAGGATCTTTGGGTAATTCTGCAGAAAAAACATATTGTGATCCGTTAGCCATTACATAATCTCTAAGCCTGGCTTTAACCCTGAGTAGCAAAGGATTGCCGTTGATGGTGTATTTTGTTTCAGTTTTACTTTTAGCAAGTGGCAAACCATGATTCTGACTATGCTCTGCCATATACTGTAAGGGGATATAACTGTATTCTTTGTAAATAAACCTTCTTCCCTCAAGGGCCCAGTACATATTGCCACCGGTAACTTTCAATTGATTTTCCTTATACCAGGCTTCTTTTATAAGTTTTGCTTTAAAAGCATCAAGATTGCCTTTAAGGGTCCACGAGGTAGCCAATTCGGATACTACTTCTGTATCTGTTTCGTAACTTCCTCCAATATCACTGTGTACACCCGGAAAAACCCGTTCTCTCCCAACATTTGTATGTGTTAAGGAGAAATTCTTACGGTGCTCATTTTCAGCTACAAAATGGACAACATTTTGCGCACGACCAATCTGGTTGAGATGTAATTCTTCAACATCGTTGAAATTAGGAGATACACTAAAATATTTTGAGTACGACGATACGGTATCAAAAATGCCCAAAAACCTTACCTTAATTTGGTTAGGAGTTATTTTAAGTCCGGCAGCGCTAAACATTTCGCCTAAACGGCCGCAGGCTGGCATTACTTCTAAACTTGTTGCTTCCCCATCCGAATCATATCTCGATACGATTCCGGTATGTGGGTCTGCAGTCATCCTAGACCGGTATTCATTTTTACCGATCTCATAAACAAAATTTCTTGCTGCCGCAGCTCCCCGGCTAAAACCAAATACGTCGAAAGTAATGCTTCTTAATTTCTTTTTTCCGCTGCTCTTTATCGCACTTTTCAGTTTATCTGTAAAAATTTTTTCGCAGGCCTTTCTCACTTTTCCCCTTATTCCTGTGCTTCCGGTACCGAAGGCATAACCCATTTGACTATCTTTTTGCCCATCTTCAGTACCAATACCCTCTAAATAAATACTTTTACTCTTATCGTAAATATCCCAAAGTCTGGCAACGTTCGACCAATCGTTCTGGTAACTGCTGTCGCTGTCTGTTCCGTTACGTTGGTAGGTAGGTGTATTGGCTCTACGCTCTTCAGAGTTATTCATATTGTTTTTTGTTCCATCAAAAAACACACCTACTAAAAGATCTAAATACTCTACTTTATCGTTTGGCGGTACATAACTGCCCAATTTAACGCTCGTCATACTAATCCACTTTACTGATATCAATTTTCGCCCTGTTGAGCTGAATTTCTTCTGTACTATTTTTTAGCGATATTTTTGCTCCTTTTCCGTCCGCATTTAGCGATACAACCAGGTTTATCTCACCTGATGTTCCAAGTTTCTCAAAAGCAGCCATTGTTTCCTTTTCGTCAAAAGGTTTTATTTCAAGCCCGTATTTCGTTCCGTTTTCCTTTTTCCAAACCAAAGTGATGTATTTGGGCACGGCCCTGGAAACGTATGGATTAGCTGTAAGATCTGCTCCAAACCGATTTTCTTCTTCGCCGTTAAGGAAGTTGTAGTAGCATAATATCAACTGATCTCCAACTGGTAAATGAACTTCCGGATGCCAGGGATATTTTTTGCGGTAAAGTTCATAAACAGCCGGGTCTGGCATGCCTTCAGCTTTAATGCGTTCTAAAATTTCCGGCTTCATAATCATTTTATCTTCCAGTGTAAGTGTGATAAAATTCGGCTCCAGCATATACTTTGCATTGGGATAAGCCTGTTCTTTTGAAATAGTTGTTTCATTGGCCTCAAAAGCACCCACTTCCGTCTGGAAACCTGGGCCGCTAAGCCAAACCACTACTTTACCTTTTGGCGCAAGACCAATTTTGATCAACGTGTAGTTATCTTTTTTATTGGTCAGGTTATCCTTAAATCCGTCATGGAATAACTGGGCAATGCGGGCCTTATTTAATTTCCATTTACCGGTATAAAATTTCTTTTCCATTAGCGATAGCCAGGTAAAACTTAACGAATCCGGTGCTTCCATCTGCTTGGTCGTTACGCTCATCACGCCGCCGTCGTTTCCCCATCCAGTATTCTGCGTTCCCCAGATGGCATCAAAACTATAGGTAAAATCATTAGCAATTAAAGCCCCCTTGTATATTTCCATCGGATATTCTTCGGGAGCCGAAACCGTACCTGTCCACTCAAATTTTTCTTCCATTTTTTGTCCTTTGCAACTTGTTATCGCCAGTAAAACGAACGCCAGCAATAAATACCTGTTTTTTCTAAAACTCATGATTTGTTACCGCTTGATACAATTTTTTTGCTACTGGCCAATGACAGGTTCTGTGAAGTAGCCTCAACATTCATTACCTGGGCAACTTTTTCCAATTTAACACCAACACGTAGTTCATATTTTTGGATTACCTCAATGCTGATATTTTTAGCTTGTTTTATAATTGCCATTGTTAGAAAAGGTTAGATTTTTCGGCGCTATTAAGCTCCACAATTTTACCACTCTGCATCGTCATGTTCTCTTTTGCACTGAACATGCTTATTTCTGAAGCAATTTCGTTTGAAGTATCAGCCGTTCTTTTAAAATCTTTCATTGCCAGTTCTGTACGGTTGTTGGATGTTTCGGAAACATCGCCAACAGCACTTAACGAATAATTATTACCCGCTGTAGTGACAATATCCTTACCTGCATTGGTAGATTGGTTTTGCCCCACCTGCACATCCATATTCTCCTGTACGTTAATCTGCATGTTCTTACAGTTCAAACTCATGTTTTCAAGGGCGGTAATGGTAATATTATTACCTTTGGTATCGATGTGGATGATATTGTTATGGATATCGGTAATTTTTATCCCCTGACTGTTGGCATCATCGTCAAATTCGACCAGATGCCCGCTCCGGGTAATGATGCTTTTAAGGTGATTTTTAATCAACGGACTGCTATCAACATTGGCGCTGTGGTAAACGCTTCCCATCACCACCGGGCGCGCAATATTTCCTTCTTCAAAGGCGATCATTACCTGATCATCAATCTCTGGAATAGCGAAATAACCGCGGTTATTACCCCTTTCGCCAATACCGGCACTTGGTGTTACCACACGTAACCATTCGGTAACATCGTTGGTTAAACATTCCCACTTAAATTTTACCTTAATACGTCCCTGCCCCTGCGGATCGTTGTTATCGACTACATCGGCCAGTTGCATATCAGGCTGTGGCTTTTGGAAGTTTTTTACCAAAATGCGTTCGGTAGTAGCTATTTTCCCCTCGAAAGTATTGTGGTATTTACCATTCTCATCGATATGATGTTTAATCCCGGTGATGAGGAATTTGCCAAGGCTTTCGGTTGTAAAAGCCAGTTCTTTTCTCAGGCTCATGGTAATTTCGGCAATACTTCCTATACTTAAACCTGCGTTATCGCCCCTTGCTGTTACTTTTAAAAGTTCGCTGGTATTGGCTTTTTCTTCATTTTCGACCAGATTTTTAATATCGTTGTTATTATCTACCCGGATTAAAGATGGTTGATTGAAAGTTTTGCTAAAAGTAAGGTTTGAAGCTTTAACAGCATGCGATAAATCGGGTGTTCCATCTACGTTCCCGCTGCTTTCGCTCAACAACATTTCGTCCTGTTTTGGATTATAAGAGAAACGTTTGTTTTTAATCGGGGCAATTTCCATAGCATACTGCATTTCCTGTACATCCCTGCCATAAAACAGCGATATATCTTTTTGCGTATTGGGCTTACCGAAATTAAGCTGCTTGCCATCATAGAAGAACCATTCGTGGTACTCAGCCGAAAGACGGTTCAAAAAAGCAAAATCGCTCTCCCTGTATTGGATAATATAATCAATGGGATTGGTTCTGGCTGCATTGGCAACAACTTTAAGGTCGTTTGCAGGTGTATCTTTGGTTGCCAGTTTTACAATCTCATTCAGGTCCTTATCTAAATAAGAACCCAGATCAGGGCCGCGGTCTATTAAAATTGTTGGGCTATAGCCACTTACAATCAAAACACCATGGTAGCCATGACTTTGCGATAGTTCGACTTTTGAAACCAGACCTACAAAATTCTGCATACCTTCTGATGAATGCCCGAAAGAAGCAGTTAGAGTTTTACCTACAAAATCGCGGCTATCGTCCAGGCTGATTAAACCAGGTGCACCCATCTGGTCGTGGTTAAAACGCAGCTCGAAATAGTGATGCTCGTTAAAAGCCTGATGTAAGCTGAAGGAAGCAAAATGCGTAATTTCTTTCCCTTCTATATTGATCTCTGTAATGAGTTTCTTTTCCATATTGATTTAATCTTATTCACAACAAATTACCCCAGGTTAAATGCCGGGTATGCACATGCGCTTATATTAAAAATGGATCCATTTTCAGCAAACCGTATGTCCGGATGATTATTGTGTATTGATGCCGAACCAAACGTTTTACCAGAATAGTAATGATTTTTTACTGCAATATGTTTGGAATGGCTGGACATAATTGAGCATTAATTTTTGAGGTAGCTTTTTAAATTAATATACACATCAAAAAGCAATATTAATTTTGGGATGATAAGGTAGATGCGGGATAATAAAATAACAAATAATTAAAAGCGCTCCGATAAATCGGCGCGCTTTAATTACTATATGTTTAGTGATGACTAAGCTTTTGGCCAATCGTTTTCGTGTTCTGCATTGCCCAGCTTTAGCTTACGGGCCGATACTACGAAACTTAAAGTCATTGGTGTATTGTCGTTTACTGCAATACCCTCGTTATACTGGATAATGTAACCATCTTCGAAAGACAGTTCTTTCATTTTAGCATCTTCTTCGCCTTTTTTGAAAACAATTGTTCCGGAAAGCGGCTTGTACTGGTTGTTAACCATTGATTCGATTACTGAAGTATCTTCAGTTGATTCGATTTCGATGTGGATGGTACCACCATAAACACCTGACGATGGACGGCCTTTTGCGTCAACATCTCTGTTTAATGAAAAGCTGCACTGTAGTACATCAAATTCTTTTGATCCTAAGTTTAAACGGGTTTTGAATGCCATTGTAGTAATTTTTAATGTTTTTAAATGAATGAATTGCGGTGAGCGGTTGGCGATAAGCGTGTGGAGTTTGGCGTTTTATTGCCTTGTACCCTAAACCTTTGCCTTAACCTCTCTTTAGGCTTTTGGCCAATCGTTAAGGTGCTCTGCGTTACCTAATTTAAGCTTGCGGGCTGAAATCTGGAACTTAAGCGTCATCGGGTGATCGCCAACAATGTTAATCCCTTCGGAATATTTAACAATGTAGCCGTCTTCGAAGTTAACTTCTTTCATTTTGGCATCTTCCTCTGTTTTCTTGATCAGCAGGGTTCCTGTAATGGGTTTGTACTGGTTGTTTACCATCGCCTCGATGATTGAGGTGTCTTCGGTTGATTCGATCTCAATGTCGATGGTACCGCCGTAAACTCCGGAAGAGGGTCTTCCTTTAGCATCTACATCACGGTTTAACGCATAGGCACAATGAAGTACATCGTACTCCTTGCCTGAAAAATTTAATCTAGCTTTGAAAGCCATAGTTTTAAAATTTAAAGGTTAAAAAATTGGTTTAATTGTAGCGTCCGCTACTTCAGCAATGTAACCAAATATCAGGCCAAACGTGATGCATATTCCTCACTGATAAGTGATAACCAGATTTTAAAAAAATGACAATTTAAGGCATATCGCCTAAAAACGAAGTTATGCAATATGTTTTTGTGGAAAAGATGTGGAAAAATCCGAATCTATCTTTAGTGTTACAAATACATTAGAACAGCCATCACCACTACGATACTGTAGCAATTGTACCCAGAGTGTAGCGTTTTAGGACAAATTGATGCTTTAAATAGGGATGGTCTGTGGAGACACAGAACATGGCGGGCAATAAGCAATATAAAACTGTAGAACCCAAGGTTTAACGTTATAGGACAAAATAATACTAATACGTATGGTCTGTGCAGACACAGACCATGGCTAAGATACAGACCATGGCGGGGGACAGAGACCATGGCAATTTTAAATCAGCTGTGAGCCAAACTTTTCCATTTTTGCCAGCCATTTCTGACTGTAGTGGTTTTCAAGGGAATGAAGTTCGCCAATGGTATTGGTAAGTACTGGGCTCATTCTACATTTTTCGAACACTACTTTTTTGATAGAAAGATAAGTGGTTTTTTTATTTGCCTTCCATTCTTTGAATGTTGCTTCGTCTAAAATAGACACAATCCTTGCCGAACGACCGCCAAAATTGTTGTTTACGTTTTGCAATTGAGTAGTAAAAATCTGATCGGGCATAAAAAGGCGGTCGAAAAAGCCTTTAATTTTTGCCGGGATATGGTCTACATATACAGGGCAAAAAAGCACCACATGGCTACTCTGCCTAATGGCCGTTAAGGCTTTCTGCAAATCGGGCTCTAATTCAGCAATCTGCCTGTTATTAAACAGCTTGTTTGAATTAAATATCAGATCGATAATGGCCAGCTCCCTTACGGTAGCGCCAACACTTTCAGCACCTTGCTTATAGGCGTTAATCAGGAAATTTGTAGATGCGTTTTTTTCAATATCCCCATTCAGGATAAGTACTTGCTTCATTTTTTTTGATTAATCTGATCTGGCCGATGCATTACAAAATTATAAAGAATTTGTTAAGTGTTATGCATAACCATAAAAAAACCCAACGCTAAGGTTGGGTTTTTATTTTCATCAATCAAAAACTATTGTTGATTGTACTCTGTATTCCAGGTTGTATTTTCATCTTCTCCTTTATGTCCATCCAGTTTTACCACAAAACTTTTTGCAGGAAAATATGGTGTAATGTGGATATCAAGGTGGATTCTGTCTTTTTGTTGTTCGTCTCTTTCGAAGCGCATAATCTTAAATCTTTCGATCAAACGGTCTGCACCCTGGATGCCATCCAAAAACTTAACAATCTGCCCGCGAAGGTCTTGTTCTGTTTTAGAAGTCCAGTTTTCGAAAGCCCTTCTGTTTAAGAAATCGAACAATACTTTGGTTACGTAATCGAATACACGCACAACAGAATAAGTTTGTAAACCAATGTTATCGCCATTAAACAAAGTTTTAGCAGAGAAAGCCATCACTTTACCATATTCGTTAACCATTGGCACTAAACCAACACGCTCTAAATGAGATATTTCACTTTTCTTCAGATCGAATTTTACGCCGTCTACCTCGTTGATAGCACCATGTTTTTTACCGGCAGTAACCTGCGACATCAGGGTATAATACATTTTACCAGCAAGTGCAGCAGATCCCGGCACGGTTAAATCATCTTCTTCACCAACTTCAGCAACTTTACCACGGCCAACCAACCAGTTACAGGTCATGATTACGTTCGATCTGAATGCATCAGCGCCGGTAAGGTTAGCAGCTGTAAATAAATCAAGTACATCATCAGGCTGATCAAGATCGGCAAAATCGGTTACCAGCATGGCTTTGTTGTTGTGGGCTATTTTACCCCATCTTTCTACCACTTTATTAGAACCCATGTAACCTGGCACTACCATTAAAGAATAGTTTTTACGCAGGTCTAAACGGTCGTAATTTTGTTTTAACTCATCATCTACATATTCGATAAAACGTGGGTTATCCAAATCTTTAATCTGATCCATTGATGCATTTAACAACACCACGTTTTTAAGCTTGTCAGATTCGGTATTTTTATAGAATAAATGAACTGAACGGTAGGCCTGCTCTAATTCTCTGGTACTTTCTAAAGCTGTACCGATATTTTTGCTCAGGTTTTGTTCTGCTGCATTCAGCTTTTCGGTACTTTTTTCTACCATATCGGCAACAGAGTTTGAAGATTCGAGCACATCAATCCAAAGCTGGATTTTCTTTTTCAGTTCTTCGCGTTCTTTTTTCTTTTCATCACCGGTTAAAAAGATTTGCTTACGGGCTTTACGTTCAGGGTTTAAATTCTGAAGGCCATCAACCGTAGCTTCTAACAAATCGAAACCGCCAACACGGGCCAGTTTTTCTAAGTTATCTTTAAGGGATGTTTTTTCTATGGTTTTAACTTCGGCCGGTTTAAAACCTGCTTCAGATGTATTTTGGTCTGCTTTTAACTCTTGAGGATTTGACATGTTTTTTCGGCGTTAAGATTATTTATTTTGCTCCAATTCGTCAACAAAATTCTTTAAAGCACTAATGAAGGCCGATTTTGTTTCTTCGTCATCAAGTGTAGCTTTTAAAGTTTTGTTTGATTTTAACTGTTTGATTACGTTAAGCGACATTTCTCTCTCGATGTTTACATTGGTGAGGTAGTTGCTTTGATTGATGATGTTTTTTACACCAAAATCGCTTAAATCGGTAAAGTTGATGGTTTCGGCAACGGTAGACCCATCTTCTTTTTCGAAGGCTACCCTCACATTTGGTTTATAATGTTCAAATACCTCTTTTACCGTTTTTAAGCCCTCTACCTTTTCTGGTTTAATGGGTTCGTTATCGGTTAGTTTTTGTACAAAAAGTGTTTTGTTGTGGGCAATTTCAGCGAAAGCTTCTGAGGTGTCAATTTTTCGCTCGTTACCGCCAATTTCATAATTAAACATAGTATGTAGATTTAGGTTTACGATTAATTTTTTCTAATAATATAATAGTTAACGTTTTAACTCAATTTTTGTTCCAATGTAACAACTTCTGGCTGAATAATGTTCCATTCTAGTTTATCTTCTTCGGGATGTTTGCTAACAACGATCTTCGATCCTTTTTTTAGTTCTCCGGAAATGATGTATTTGGAGATCGGCCTGCGTAAAAGGTTACGGATAACTGCCGATAACTGCCTTGCTCCATATTTTGGTGTAAAACCATCTAAAGCAATCATTTTCTTGGCGTCATCTGCAATTTCGAATTCGATTCCCATCTTGTTTAACGATTGTACCAGACTGCTTAACTGGATTTCGAAAATGCGTACCACATTACTTTCGTTAATTGGTGCAAAAGGAACGATTTCTGAAATCCTGGCTAAAAATTCGGGACGGAAATGCCCGGCCATCACTTCCATAAGCTGGTTGGAAGCCGGAATTACGCCTTTACCAATTTGTTCTGCAATCCATTCGCTACCGATGTTGGAAGTAAAGAGGATTAATGAATTGCTAAAATCGCCTTCTTTGCCCAAACGATCGTGCATGTGGCCTTCGTCCAGAATCTGTAAAAAGGTATCGAAAACGGAAGGGTGCGCTTTTTCAATCTCATCAAAAAGCAATACGGAATAAGGTTGTTGCCTGATTTTATTCACCAGCAAGCCCCCTTCTTCGTAACCCACGTAGCCCGGAGGCGCGCCATAAAGTAGTGCAGCACTGTGCTCCTCTTTAAATTCGGACATATCGAATCGGATCATCGCTTTTTCATCGTTAAATAAAAATTCGGCGATTGATTTGGCGAGTTCGGTTTTACCGGTTCCGGTTGGGCCCAGTAAAAAGAATGATCCAATGGGCTGTCCTTTTTTGTTTAAACCGCTACGCGATTCGAGTATGGCATCAGAAACAGCTTTTAAAGCCTGATCCTGTCCTACCACACGCTTTTTAAGGTACTGCTCCATATTAAGCAGTTTTTCTTTTTCGCCTGCTTGCAGTTTCCCCATTGGGATGCCTGTTTTATAGGCTACAATTGAGGCAATATCCTGTTTGGTAATGCGGTCGCTTTTTTCTGCAGCGTATTTTTTTAACTCCTGCAAGCTGCTGTTGATGTATCCCTGATATTCATCAGCAGTTTCGAAAGCATCCGTTTGTGTTTCATCGGTTAAGCGGCCTAACAAAACCGGACTTAATTTATTCTGCAGTAAAGAGAAAAGCCATTTATAATCGGCAAATTTATCTGCTTCTGATTGTTCAGAATTACTGTTTAAAACTTGTAAATCGGCTTCCAAACTTTCAATAACCTGATCGGAGGTGTCGTTCATCATTTTCATGGCGGCCATCGTCCGGTCCAATAAATCGAAGGCAGAATCAGGAAGGCGTCTGTCTTTCATGTAACGTTTGGCCAGGCGCACACATTCGCCTAAAGCATCAGGTTCGATGGTTAAAGTATGGTGCTCTTCGTACTTTACGGCCAGTTTCTGCAACATTTTGATGGTACTTTCTTCATTTGGCTCGTTAACCTGCAATACTTCGAAACGCCTGCTAAAAGCCTGCTCGGGCTCGATAATTTTGCGGTACTCATCAATGGTTGTAGCACCAATTACCGTAATTTCGCCACGGGCGAGTTCTGGTTTTAATAAATTACCAATCCCTGCACCCAGCGGGCCTTTGCTATCTAGTAAAGTATGGATTTCATCAATAAAAAGTACCGCTTTTTCAAACTGCTTGATTTCTTTGATGATGTTTTTTAAACGGTCTTCGATTTCACCTTTGTAAGATGCGCCTGCAATTAATGAACCTAAATCGAGCTCAAAAAGCTGAACAGGTTTTAAACTTTCGGGCACATTCTGGTTTACAATGTCAATGGCGAAACCATCAACCAGGGCAGTTTTACCTACGCCGGCATCACCTGTTAAAATTACATTTGGTTTGGTGCGGCGACAAAGAATTTCCATCATCTGGCGGGTTTCTCTATCGCGACCAATGATTTCGTCTGTTTTACCATCACGAACGGTTTGCAAGCGGTCGATACAATATTTATACAAGGCATTGCCTGTACTTTTATTTTCGGTACCAGCGCTTGCTTTATCAGGAGAAACCACCCTCGAAATTTCTTCGTCTTTAACATAAAGGTCTAAAATTTCGCGTTCTTTAATCGGGAAAGATTTTAACTGATCGGGCTGAAAACCAATACCCGGCTTTGCCAATGCGGTTAAAACACATACCGGAGTAATTAAATCCAGTCCGAGTTTAATGCGCACATTATCTGCTTCTTCAAATATCACGGCAATTTCTGGTGCTCCGCTTACGGTATCGGTAAAACTTGCCGATTTAGGCAGTTCATCAATCCGCACTTCTGCCCATTCGCTAATGTATTCTTCATCCTTACCAATGGAGGTAATGAACGACCTCAGGCCAACATCTTTATGCATTAAGCCTTTTAGCAGGTGAGCCGCAGTAAAAACTTCGTTTCTGTACTCTTTGGCTAAAGATTGTGCAATGTGGAGCGCTGTTTTTACCGATTCGCTTAAATTTGTAACTGCCATATGCCTTAGTTGGTTGTAGGCAATACTGCCGGGTTAAAATTATTTTCGGTGATGTAGTAATATATTTTGCCGTTGGAAATAAACTGCTGCTCAATTTGCGTGGCCCTTTTAATTTGCTGTACCGATTGGCTTAACAGTTTAATATAGTTTTCAAACTGATCTAAAGGCATTTTTGAAGTGCTTTTTAAATCGTTTACGGTGTATTTAGCAAGGAATTCGTTAGTTAAAGGCAAACCGGTTACCAGTTTGATATAATTATCCAAAGTCATTTTCTTAATATCGCCTGATGATATTTTTATGCCGAGCATCTGTTTTGGCATCCTTACATAATTTTTAACCAGCTTGCTTCTGAAAGAAGATTGATCGGCCTGAAGGTTTTGCCCTAACATGATCGAAAACACATCTACAATCTGTTTGTACTCCATATTATTTAAGACAATGGCATATTGCAAGGTAGAGCGGTTATTTTTTACAGCATCGGCTGATAAGTTTGCGGTACTGTAATATTTAAAGGCATTGTGTGGCATGCGGTCTGCAACTTCTGCACCAACCGGCTCTGGCAACAAGCTTTCTACCTCAGGTGACAGGTTTTTACGTGAAATACCCGTTAAACGGAACGCACTATCTAATGAACTGATCTGGTTATAGATATCTGAACTGGTTTCTTTTACGAAACGGCGCAAGGCAATCGTCATACTCTGGTTGGAATTTACCGATCCTTTGGTCGGGAAAACCACCCCACCCTGGATTAAACTGTTTTTAGGATAATCTAAATAGTAAGAAATAGAATCCTGCAAACTGGTATTATAAGGCTGGAAGCTTTTTAAGCCTTCGCCTTTTACCATGGTATTTTTTCTGTACTCAGCAGAACGGATAGCCGACTCTGAAACGAGTTTACGCGATTGGATTACAAAATCGTTAAACGACTGGTTAAAATCGCTGTACACCTGCAAGGCTAAAATACGTGCATCTGCTTGTGCAACCTGCTCGCTCAATTCGTTAATCAGATAATTGTTGGTTCCGCCGGTGTTTCCGGTGCTACCTACGAGAATAATTAAATTGGTTTCGTTCTTTTTTGCTTTAAACAAACCCAAACCTGTTCTGATGGCCTGAAAAACAGGCTCTTCACTTACCTCTCCATTACATCTAACCGTATTTTTGGCTTGATTTGAAAGGAAAGTCATCAACTGCCTGTAATCATTTTGGATCGGGCTCACAAAAATTCCTTTCAATGCACAACCACTTTCACCGCGATACACCACACCTCCATAGTTCACTTTTGTTCCTTTTCCAAAATCGCCCATTATATTTTCGAAAGAAGCAATGGTGTTGGTCATTCCGGAAAAATACTTGGTCATTGGGCTACCGCCGTCTACCACAAAAACTACGTTTACCTTGGTTTTATTTTTACGTAGTTTCAGGTAGTCCTGATAAGAAAGCGCTGAACCATTAATGGTTAATATTTTATTGTCTTTTTTATTGTAAACATCAGCAGCAATACCTACCACATTTGTACCTTCATCATTCGAAACCACTGGTACACTTCTTAAAATCAGGTTTTCTCCCGGCAATAATGGGTCTATTACAAAAGCAGTTCCTTTATCAATTCCATTTTTGATTGATGTTGCGGTAGAATCATCATTGTCGTAATTTCCCGGCTTAACCGAGGTGATGTACAAACGGTCGCCCCAGCTGTGTACGGCTTCGGCAGAAACCCAACCATATATGCTCTTTAAAGCAGTATCGGCAACCAGCTGATCATCAGAACCGATCAGGTATTTTTTGCCATCTTCTGATTTTTTATAGATATAGGTAATTTCGTGTAACCTCACTTTAGTGCGCCTGTCTTTAAGTTCAGGTGTATTGTAAACTAAAATAGAATCGGTAGTATCGAAATAGAATTTTGGTTCGGTTAACGCATTTTTTCCGTTAACAATGCCGATGGCTTTTTCTGCATAACCTGTTTTCTGGTTAGAGAAAGCGCGTTGCCATAAAAGCAATTTCGATTTTGCGATCCAGCCATAGCTGATGGCACTTTTTTTATCGTTAATTTTTCTCCCCCTGATCATTCCGGCTTTATATTTAACCAGTTTCAAGTAGCCGTTTTCCTCTTTAGAAACATAAAAAGGTTCCATAAAGCTGATTTTTTTCATAATCAGGCTTCCGCCGGGCGCTGTGGTGGTATAATTATCTTCGCGGTCGGAAAAAACAATCCATGGCAAACTGCTGCTGCTGGTATTGTCGTTAACGTTTATGGTTTCAGAAGGCCTTTCATACGATTTAGGCATGTATTTTACTTTTTTGCCAAAGGATGCCGGCGACTGTGCGTAGGCAAACGATATTCCTAAAAACAGGATGGTTAAGGCATAATATTTTTTCATAATCTGTGGATGAGCTTAAAATTAGGAGATGTTAATCTATTTTGTTTTGGCCGGGGCATCAGCATTTGTTGCCGTTGGCTGGGCCGTTCCCGAATGTTGTTTAATGTTTACTAAACTGGCACAGGTAGAATTTGGCTTGATGGTGAGCTGCGCTTCATCAACGGCTATTTCGCCTCCAAAAGTGAGTCCCATACAATACGAATAAATATCAGTCTGTTTTTTCTTCCCGTTCATTTCTACATTAACCGTTACTTTTTCGTTGCCGCACATGTACTTGTTAACGAGGTAGTAATAATTGGAGTTAAAATCGGCACCGTTGGCAATGGCCTGTAAGCGTGCCCTGATATCATCGATGGTTTTACGTTCACCATCGCCGGGCGCAACAAGATCTTCTACAATTTCTGCGTTAGGATCGGTAATCAAAATATTTAAAAATGCAGGTTTGCGGCTTTTATCAGAACGTAAACGAACCACATATTTTCCTGGTGCACGGTAGGTGTATAAGGCCGTTTTTCCCTTAACATCTACACGGCCGGTTTCGCCGAAAGACCATTCGAAATCTTTCCCCTCGCCATCGCCTTCCAGCCTGATTTCTTCGTTAACCAAACCAGCAGTTGGCCCGCTAATGGTTAATACACTGTCTATAACCGGTGTATGTACGGTATCTCTTACCGTTACCGGAAACTCCTGGCGGAGTTCGCCATCAACAGTCAGGCGCACAATGTAGGTATCGGGTTTTGTGTAATGGTAAGCACCGGTTTTGGTCGTGGCTTTTTCGCCATTTCCGAACTCCCATAACCATTTTGAGGCTTTAGGTGTATTATCGGTGAAAACTAAATCTTCGTTTAAATAAATTTCATCTTTTAAAATCCGCGCATCAATTGCTCTTTTTTCGAATAATGAGCTTTTAAATAAGAAAATGAGGCCTGTTAAGAGCAGTACAGCTAATAGGATGTAGAGAATAACATAGCCTTGCGAATTTGAATTAACTTGCTTGGTGTTTGTGTCAGACATAGGTAGCGTTTTTTTATAGGTTGTTTTTGGGATATTTATCGTGCAGACATGGTTTGCTGCAACTGGCGCCTGTTGGTAATACAATCATCCAGTTGTCTTTTGTGCAATTCAATATCTGTAATGTTTCTGTTCTGTTCTTGCCTATCGTAAAATAATCTGTCGTACAGCTGGGCGGTTTGAACAAAGATTTTATAGCGTGAGTCTGATGCCTTACGGTCAAACGCAGCCCTGATAGAGCCTAATGAGTTTTGTATATCATTTTTTAAGAAAACCGCCTGTACATTTGGATTATAACGGGTAATCTGTTTATAAGTGGTATCGATGGTAGGCGAAGTTTCCTTCACCATGCTTTCGAATGCTTCGTTCTCATTAATCTTAACCTCAAGCTCTTCTTTCGAAATTTCGTATCGTGAGGTATTGCTATAAAAAATACCAAAGCTTAAAAGCCCAACGGTAAAAACAAACAGCGCCACAAAAAACAAGAATTGTTCGCGCCTTTCTTTTATGCTTAATTTTATCATAATTTTTTAATTACCGGCCGAATCTTCCGTTTTTAATTTTGTTTGCTGCAGCCTGGTTTGCGCGGTGGCAATCGTTGATCTGCTCTTTGTAGCGTTGAATGTCGCCCCTGGTATTGATCAGCGAATCTTGCAGATCGGCCATTGCACCAACATTCTTGTTTAGTTTTTCGTAAAGATCGAAACTCGGACTGGTTTGTGTTTTTTTGGATACAAGATCTTTTATCCTGTTATTGGCACTCTGGATATCGCCAAGCAAAATACTCTGTTTGCTCATTTCGTTAGCGTTATAATCGCGGTATTGGGCAAGTTCTTTAAAGCGGAGCAGGATAAGGTCGAAATTGGTATTGATATCTTTTCTTAGATAAGACAGCTTTTCGGTCTCTTTTACCTTTTTATCGAGCAGGGTGTACTCATAATCGGATGCTGCAAAAAAGAGATAAATAGCAAGGATGGAGAAAAGCGTCAGAAATACAAAGTTTAAAATAAACCTGGTATAAGCAGTTCTAATTTCGATGGCGTTAATGGGTTTCATAGAGCATTAATAATTTCACATAGCATTAGTTATCATATTAATCCGACATCAACCTCACACAAAATCACACAAACCTTTTCAAATTAACATTGTACTATAACAATTTTTAATATTTGTTGTTTGGTTATTAAAACGATTTTATTTCTTTTACTTTTAACAAACTTTAAGCCAAACCATCTATGTCTGAAAATTTTTACAACAAACCCTTCAGATTTAAGTCTGTTTTCTCAGGCACTGGCCTTCAGCCTGCTGACCTTGGGAGATCGATTTCAAACCACATAGAACTGATCATTTTTACCCGCTTTGGTGAGCACCGGTACCACAATGATTTCGGGTGCGAGATATGGGACCTTGATTTTGAATTAATCGTGAGTGAAAGCATCTGGGAGGAAAAATTCCGCAAATCGCTGCTAAAATCGATCACCGATTATGAGTTCAGAATCTATAATACCGCGGTAGAAGTGCGCATTACCGAAGTAGAGAATGTTTATCCGCTGCGTAAGATCACGGAGATCAAAAAAAAGGTAGATATTAGTGTACGGGCGCTCATAAAAACCACAGGTGAAAAATATTTTTTTAATACCGCCTTATTCCTCAGCCCGCTATCAACCTAATCTAAAACGCCCAAAATATCCTACACATGAAACCAGTTTTTTATTCATCCAAAGACGAAATCCGCAATAGAATTGTAAAAAATGCCGAAGATTTCTGGAATGTTAAAGACAGTAACGACTTCGATCCATTAGTAAGGCTGATTATTGAAGCCCTGAGCAACGAGCTTTTTAACGTTGCGAATGATGTAAAAAACCTGGAGAACCGAATCTTTGATAAGATTAGCCGCATTTTAGCTCCTGATCATTTAACATCATCCTTACCTGCACATGCCATTATGCATGCGAGGCCCATTGAACAGGAAGATTACCTATCGCCATACAGCCAGTTTGCCTTCAAGAAAAACATCCAGCAGGAAAATGATAAACCAAAGAAAACCGATATTTTTTTTAGTCCGCTGCACAATGTAAAGGTTAACAATGCTGCTATAAGATATATTGCTACCGGAAATACCCTTTTTGATGTAGAACAAATGGGCAAGCAACCGGCTTATAACACGCTTCCGGGTACTTTGATGGAGAAAAACACCCTTTATATTGGCTTTAGCGGCTTAAATAACTGGATGGATTTTAATAAACTGAATTTATTTTTCGACTGGAAAAATTATTCGGTGCCCGAAAACACTTACGACCTGCTATCGTTAGGAAAATGGTTTTACAAGGAAAACGAACTCACAGGTTACACCGAACGGTTTATGGATGAGCCTTTAACGGGTAAAATACAGGCTCCTTTTCAACACAAACAACTGCTTAACCTGATTAAAGCCGACGTGTTGCAGTTTTACAGCAACAGGTTTATTACGCTTGGCGACCTGAACGATTTCAATATTGACGATACCAAGGAGCTCCCTGCCGAATTTGCAAACTTATTTCAACCCGCAGCGCTTAATAAGATCGATGATTCGGTAAAATGGCTTAAAGTAGTTTTTCCAGCGGCCATTAACCAGGAAATGCTGAATGAGCTACATATTTATATTAATGCTTTCCCGGTTGTAAATAAACGTTTAAGCCAGATTAAACACAGGCTTAAAACGATGAACAACATCATCCCTATTAAAACTGAAGCGCTCGACCAGATGCTGGCCGTAGAAAACCTGAAGGATAATAAGGGGAAAAGTTATAATGAAATTCCTTATACCAACGAGAACGAAAAAGGCGATGGTTCTTTTTCAATCAGGTACGGGGGTACGGAGCGTTTCGACACCAGAAATGCAAAAGAACTGGTAGATTATCTTTTTGAATTATTACGCGATGAAAAAGCAGCGTTTTCTGCCTACGGACCAGATTTTTTAAGCACAATTCTTAAAAACCTGGAACAAAACATTGCACTTATTGAACAAAAAAGCCGTTCGGCACTTAAAGATATAAAAGAACTGCCCAGCTATATTGTATTGAAACCGATTGATGATGCGGATATTTTATTTTTAGACATCTGGGTTACGCAGGCCGAAGAAGCCAATCATATTAATGCAGGCAGTCGTTTAGCGGTGTATGACAATAATAAGGTTAACGCAGAGAGTATTTTTTTATTGAGCCAAACAAAAGGAGGCCGATCGAGATTAAACGCGACCAACAGGGTACAGGCTTATAAATATGGCTTAACAACTGCTGACAGGATTATTACCAAGGCCGATGTTATAAATTTTTGCCGTTATGAACTGGGGAACAAATTAAAAGGCATTACCCTGGCTAAAGGCTTAATAATGGATAATAAACCAAATGCAGGCTTTATTAAAACCACCGATATTCTGATTGAGCCGGCAGAAAACCTTAAACTTGATGCGCAGGATTGGGAAGAATTGCTGAGTTTAACGCTGGCGAAATTAAATTTAAGAAGTACCATGAATGTGCACTACAGGTTAATGCTAAAGCCAGCTTTGTATAGGGCAGTTTAATAAAGAAGTCGTCATTACTAGAGGAGGAACAACGATGCAATGTTACTACTATAGGCTGGATTAATCAATTTCATATTCAGCAATCGTTGTAGGATTGCTTCGAGCCTCAGCAATGATGATAAGATAATTTGAGAGAAATATTATATATAAACTGTATAACCCAGAAAAGCATTTTCTCCATCTTCGCTTAATACCGTTTCCTGATAATCGGGTGCGGTTAGCAATTCTACATTTACCTCAGCATCTACCGGCATTAAATAACTGATAGCCATATCCAGAATGGCCCTGTTTTTTTGCCCGGGAATAAATTTAATCAGTTCCTGCGGGGAAGTTGGACCGATGTTTACATTATAAGCTTCGTGTTCGGGGCTAAAGCTGTCGCCAATAATGGTATCAATACCCAATGCACTTTGGCCTAGCTGCATCTGCATTTCTTCTGCAATTTTTACCGGGGCAATATTTGCTGTGGCATCTACAATGGCGATAGGCAGGTTAAACAAGGCGGTTAACACCTTTGATACAAAATCGATATCGTTTCTTTTCTGCTGGATTTCGGGTAACAGGTGCATCCAGATAATGCTCTGCTCTTTATTCAACAGGTTAAATTCGTCCCAGCCAAACTCGAATATCTGGCTCAGATCAGCATAGGTTGTTTTTTTATCGAGCATGTTTTCATACAGCTCGGTCATGATCCTTACATAATTAATTTCAGCGTCAAAGGGAGTAAAAAATAACCTGGCTTCCTTTTCTTCCTCTCTCCTGTCCCTGATGTCTTTAATCATTGATTCCTCATCCATCCCCGCACTGCCTGTTGGCGGCCTGTGGAAAAGTCCTTCGGGCAGCATATCGTACAAACCTTCGCGGTTGGTATTAATGCGGATCCGGTCATGCCTTCTTTTTTCCGAATAATAAACATTGGTAGTGTCAATATCTTTGGCAAAAGCTCGTTTATCAGGCCCAAGGGGTATAATTTCAATCCTATCAGCATCAATTACTTTACGTTCAATCAGGTCTGCAGCATGCGCTACAGCTTTATAATCTGTAAAGAGTTCGTTATTAATCAAAGTTTCTTTTTTCATTTAAACTTTAAGCTTAGTTATTTGTTATAGGTTAAATTTATATTATCGAAAAAAATAGGATTATAATCAAATACTAAAGATACTATATTTGTAGTACATCACATCTATAAAAATTAATGGACGTTCAATCATTTTTTATTCGCTTTCTCTTATTCCCGCTGATCTTTTTGGTTTCAACGGCAGTACTTTCTATCATTAACAAGAAGAACCAGTTTCTCAACAACAAAAGACTCATTGTAAGTGTTCTGCTTATTGGTATTATTTTAGCAATTCCGGGTTTTTTAGGCTTTCTGAATTTTAATTTCATGCCCTGGGGCTACATTATCTGCTGTATTTATTACATTTTAATGGGTTCGGTTTTTGTTTATTTATTAACAAAATATTATCCGAAAGATTTACTTGAGCGTAAGGTATTTATCTTTTTTGCCACTTTGGTTTCGGCCATTTTATCGGTATATCTGTTTCAGCTGGCCTTTAACTGGTTAAGCTCGGTAAACTTTGGCTGGTTTGGTGCCGGCAGCATCACCTGCTTTTTTGTACCGCTTATTTTTTGGTGGGCCTATGTTTCCCTACTGGGCATCCCTTCAGAAATCTATAAGATCTGGAGATATCCTGACACCCCACTGGATATCAACATGGACCATGTAGATTTTAACCGTTTACTGGTATTGGAGCTTGAACTGTACAAAAAAAGCAGCGATCCTGAACCTTTAAAAGTAAAGGTAAAGGCGGTAGAAAATATGAACTTTGGTATCTGGTTCCATAAATTTATTGATGATTACAATTTAAAGTTTGCCAAAAGCCCTGTAGAGTTTAAAGGCGATGATCTGGAAAACTATAAATGGATTTTCTTTATCAAAACTTCCTTTTTTAAACGGAATATCTTTATTGATCCGGACCTCGATATTATTGAAAACGGTATTACCGAAAAAATGACGATTTATGCGAAACGCGTATCGGAAAACGTAAATAAGCCTAACGAAGTTGGCGAAAGTGCTATCTTTATCTAATCTATAATAAAAACATCCATCATGATAAAGCCGCTAAAATATAAATCCATCAACTGGATTAATGGCATGAAGCTCTCCAGTGATCACTTTACCGTAAGCGATCTCTATTTACAGGATTTTGTACGCGATGCTGTATCGCTACAGCTGAACAACAGTAATTACGGATTTTTACCCCCATTTGCAGGTTATAAAAGTTCGCACGATATCGAAATTATTGAAAAGGCAACCAACCACATTGAAGTACGTGTAAGGTATTGTAATGCGGTTACGCCAGAGGGTTGCCATATCGATATTACACAATCTGATAATATGGACACACTGGTTCATAACCATTATTTTGGTCAGTCAGAACCCCGCAACTATGTTATTTTATTGGTAGTTAGCCCGTTTAACCGTGTACCAACCGGCACTCCAAGCCCTGATGAAAGTCCGATCCGTTACCCTGAACTGGCAAAAGGTTATTCTATTGCGGTTTTACCTGAAAGTGAAGTAGGCTCGCAAACGGCCGACAGCTATTTTTTAACCATCGGGCAGGTTTATTATGAGAACGGAAGGTTATCGATCAATAACAGCTACATCCCACCAAGCACAACAATAACAAGCCACCCGGCATTAATCAGGTATTATGAATCGTTTAGCGTTTTATTGAACGATTTACAATTGGCCGCGTTTAAGATTATCGATAAAACGGGCGGACGTGATAATATCACACCGCTTGGTAAAAACATCCGCCTGATTTCGGAAAAGATTGTAGATTATATTGCAGGTTTGTTTTATGAATATAGAAACATCGCGCACCGCGAATCGCCAGTGGTTTTGGTCGGTTATTTTTCAAGTCTGGCACATATCTTTTTTACGGCAATCAAACTGATTGATCCACGCGAAAGAGAAGAACTGTTAAAATACTTTTATGAGTGGAAAGATGTAACGCCTGGAAACTTTGAAGAACTTTTAGCTAAAACCATCGAACTGGTGTACGATCATAAACAGATTAATAACAGCATGGTGATGGCCAACGAGTTTATGAACGTACTGGTTGCACTTTGGAATAAATTAAGCGGACTGGAATACATTGGTCAACGCAAAGAAAACATTGTGGTTGCCGAACAGCAGGTGGTACAACAGGTACAGGCCAGAAAAACCTGGACATTGCTGGATTAATATTATTTCCCGGTCTAAATTTTATAAAAAAGCTGTATTCTCAATGAGGATACAGCTTTTTTGGTTGATATGATGGTATTGGTTTAAAAATTAATCAGCGTATTGCCGTCATAATAACTTGGCTTAGTTATGCCCAGGAATTTTAATATGGTAGGTGCAACATTGTATAAATAAGGCGCGCCATGATAATCTGTTGTTTTACGCTTAAATATCGGAGTTGTTAAGGCACTCCAGGTAATGGTTGCACTATTTTTGGTTAGGATATTTATTTTAGGCGTAACCAGACTTCCGTTATAGATTGTTCCCGTACCTTCATTCCCTTTAGTGTACAAAACTAGGTCAGCATTTTGCGGATGCGACGAAGTTAAAGCCGTAAAACTATAGGCACTAATGCTGGTTGCAGGCAAAGCCGATTTAAACAGCCTGATTTCTGAAATGTTACCGGTAAAATAAGGATTATAATTACCCGTACCATCCTGCCCTATTTTAAATGTGGTGCCGCTTTCTAAATCGCCCACGGCAGAAATATTACCTTCAGCAACTTGTACACCTCCATCATAAATGGTTGCTTTTTGCGTGCTGCGGTTAACTACGATGGCTACCTGGTGCCAAAGCTGATCGGTTAAATCAACCCCATCAACATCAAGCCTGTGGGTACCATCGCCAAAATTGGCCCTGATTACGCCGTTCCTGTTAGAAATAATAATTCCTTTGTTATAACCACTTGCCCAGTTCTTATTTCCGATAATTACCGGATCGCTTGTAGCAGATGTTGCCCTCGCCCTAAACTCGATCGTGAAACTACTGGTTGCACTCAGGTTAAAATTACTCAGGGCAGGTAACTGACCATAAACATTGGTTTTAAAATCGACTGTGGAGATGCTATGTGGTGTTGATTCTGTTGCTGTGGTTGGCAGGGCATTTACCAATTGAGGTGAAATGGCACTGTTATTTAAAATAATAAAAGCATTTTGTTCCGGATAGCTGGCTCCGCCGTGGCTGGCATCTCCACCATGATCGGTAGCCACAACAATCAGCCAATCTTCATTGTTATAGGTTGGTCTGGCTTTTAAAGCCGTTAAAATTCTTCCTACACGTGCATCTACCGCTTTTACCGAATCCATATACATTTGAGTGGTGGTTCTATAATTACTGGCGTGCCCGGCATGGTCTACATCATCGAAATGGCAAAATGAAACATCCGAATTGCTGGTGGTAATTTCCTGGATAATCCGGGTTTCTGTTGCGTTATCGCTTGCGCTGTTCTGTTTTACCGTTACATCCTGCGTGGCCACGATAAAATCGTTAATGGACGACCAGGTAACAATCGATGCAGTGCGTAATGCAGGCAAACTGGTTTTAATCTGCCTGAAAAAAGAAGGATAGTTTACAAAGTCTGAGCCTGAAAAACTATTATCAGATGCTTTGTGCTTGGCTACACCAACCCCGGTAAACAAAGCCGACCATCCATTTGACGACCAGGTGGGAACCTGCGCCAGCGCGTTGGTACTGTTGTACGATTGATCCATCAACGTTTTGAGGTTAGGTGCATTTGAAGCGGTAATGGCTTTCCATACACAGCCATCTATACCAATAAATAATACTTTTTTGGGTTTTGCTAGCGAAGCATTGTTTGCTAAAGATTGTTGATCTGAAATCTTTTCTCCTGCTGAGTTAGCCGTGTCGGCTTTTTTACAGGAAATGGTTGCCAAGATCATCAGGTAAGTGAGGGATGTTAAAAGCTTTGATGTTTTCATAGTTAAATTAAGGTTAAAATAATGTTTACATATAAATGATTTTGTTTAGCTAAACTAAACAAAATATCCATAAAAAAGAAGCCTTTAAAATAAACTATTTCATATGTTACACCGATTAATGGGAATTGCTATAAGCCGGGATTTAACCAGGTTTATTAACAACAAAAAAGCCTGACTTCATAGATATACCAGGCACGAATCAAATAATCCTCAATCTTTCTTCTTCAAGATCCATCTGATACAATTGATGGCGGATGATTTCCTCATTAATTGCAGGGTCTTTATTCAGTTCGGTAAGGTAAGCCCGCTGGCTTTCGAGCATCTCGATAAAAATGGTTTTGATCTGGTCGTTCATCCAGCTCTCATCGCTGGCTTTCGATTTTTCTTCCCAATGCTTTAACAACTTTTCCATTCCCGCATGTCCGTTTAATTCCTTCTCGTATTTATTTTTAAGAAACTGATAACTGTGTTGTTTTAAGCCTTGTTTCATGTTTTGTTTAACCGTTTCTTCATTTTCCTGCTTAAATATAAAACCAAAGGCCCTTGTACGTTTTATGATAGACGGAAGTGTAAGCCCTTGTACCAGAAGCGTAAGTAATATTACCACAAAGGTGATAAACAAGATTAAATCTCTTTGCGGAAAGGCTTTTCCATTATCGAATGTTAAAGGTATAGCCAATGCTGCGGCTAATGAAACCACTCCGCGCATGCCTGTCCAGCCGAGCAATAGTGGCATAAACATCAGTGTACGCCTGGAACGTGCAGCGGGTGCTACGCCTGGGCGAAATATAAGTGTGGCAAACATAGCGGCATAAGAGCTGATGATGCGGGCCGCAATCAGTACGCCGGTAACCAGTAAGCCATAGCCGATGGCGGTACTTAAGGGAATACCTTGTGAACGCAATCCATCCCTGATTTCAGGAAGCTCCAGACCAATAATTAAAAAGACTACACCGTTTAAAATAAATATAAAACTTTCCCATACACTAAATGCCCTGATGCGGCTGGTGCTGCTTAAAAATACCAATCGCCTGGCCGACATAAACAATCCCCCACTTACCACTGCCAGTACGCCAGAACTATGTACCTGCTCGGCTATCCAGTACATAAAATAAGGCTCAATAAGCATCAATGCAATATCAGAAGGTGCATCGGTAGGTAAATACTGATGCAGCCGGACAAATACCCAACCTAATAATAAACCAATGCCTGCACCGCCAGCTACCATCCACAAGAAGCTGCCAGCCGCATCCTGCCAGATAAACTGACCTGTGCCAACCGCAACCAATGCAAAACGGAAGATAATTAACGAGGAAGCATCATTCAATAAACTTTCTCCTTCTAAAATGGCAGCAGTAGATTTTGGGATTTTTACAAATTTTGTAATGGCTGCCGTACTCACGGCATCGGGCGGAGAAACAATACCTCCCAATAAAAACCCTATAGCAATTGTAAACCCCGGAATAAGATAATTGGTAACCAACGCTACAGAAAGTGCAGTAAAAAATACAACGAGGAAAGCGAAACTACCAATAATGCGCCACCATTTTTTCATTTCCTTAAAAGAGATCGACCAGGCAGCTTCAAATAACAGCGGGGGAAGAAATATAAAAAATATGAGGTTGGGATCGATTTTCACCTTCGGCAACCCAGGTATGAAACTGATTAGTAAGCCACCAATAACCAATAAAATAGGATAAGCAATTTTGAGTTTGGTAGCCCACATATTCAGTAGCACAATGATAGCTACCATGGCAAGTAAAAAAGGTAAAATGGTATGCATTACAGGTAAGGTTAAGGTAACGTAAAACTGCACTGAGTTTCAATACGTCAATTTATAAAAAATACCATACAAACTGGCCCATTCCGCAGCAATTTGAAATCTGCGCTGATTATAGCCGTTCACTGGCGCACACATACTGTTCGATAATGAACACTCAAACCATCCAAAAACACAGTTAAACATTTGATTATTAGATAAATACTATAATTAATGGTTTTGGCACTTCCTTCGTTAACATGCAATTGAACGATATGATCACCGAAAGAAACAATGGCTTCATATTATTTAACGAATTATTAATTAACATTCAAATTAACACACGCTATGAAAGCTTACTTAAAATCCCAAATTGCCACGGTATCAGTATTAATTTTATTATTGACCTATATTTTTCCGTCAACCGCCAGCGCTGCAGAAGATAAACCTGTAAAAACTGATAAGGTTGCGCCCTTCAGGAAAATCTTAATAAAAGGAAATATTGATGTGATCCTGGTTCAAAAGCCTGATGTTGGGATTTCTTATGCTGATGATAATGAAGGAACCGCCAGGGTAACACAACAGGGAGAAATACTAGCCATTATAGGAACCAGTGCCATGCGGGGCAAAATTATTGTTTACGTAAACGATCTCTACAGAATAGAAGCCGACGAAAATGCTACAGTAAAAACACAAGGAATTTTATCTACGAAATTTCTCCAGATTATTTTAAAGGGAAATGCAAGTGCTGATATTAACGCAAACAGCCAGGAACTTTATACAGCCATTTATGATAAATCGGAACTGTACTTAAGGGGAAATACCGATACACATTTCCTCATTATGGATAAGAACCCAAAACTGACTTTTGATCAGTTCGCAGCCTTGCGCACACAAGCAACTGAGTGATAGAATTTTGAAAGAATTTATCAGAACAAAAAAGCCTTAATTTTATAAGTTAAGGCTTTTGTTGCGGAATGGACGGGACTCGAGCGTTTGCAGTAGTCATTTCTAAAAGCAACTATGCTTACAATTATACCATTGGAGAATTAAATAATCTAAATATTTAGAATTCAACATAATTCGTTCTAAGTTTAATTGTCATTACTCCCTTAACTAATATCTTAAATAGATATTATTAATTCGCCTCGATGTAGAAGTTGTATTGATTATTACCGTTTACGGGAGTCATTTTTTTTATAGAAGATCTTTTAAGAATATTGTTGAGCATATTTGCTTTAACTATTTTCTTGCCATTTATAGATATGGCATCCGTTTCCGAATAGAGTTTTATCCATCCTGTATCGCTCACAATAAATGCCATACCAGCAATATTAAAAAAAACATTCTCGTTATTTTCTTTAGCAGCTTTCAAAGCATTTTCAAAGGACTTTTTATTTTTTACTTCGGAAAATCCTTCTAACACATTTTTGTATCCGTTATTCAATTTACCAGAATAAAACTCAGAAAACCCGGCCACATCGCTTACAGAACTTTTAAGCCCAAAATATAAGACTAATCTTGTATCACCCTTCAGGTCTCCCCAGTTTTCTCTCTGCCTGAAAGAAACAAACCCATCTTTTTTTAATTCTATTTGAAATTTTATGCTTCCCTTATCGATATTTTTGATTTTAACCTCATAGTAACCAGCTTTATCTGTTGCCCCCAATCGATTACCATTTTCGTCGGAAATTATAACAGAATCTATGGGCTGAAGTGTTCTGGAGTCAACTACGAGGCCCGAAAGGTGTATAATTCTTTGTTCCATGAGAGGATTTTTAGCAAATGTTATTGTCGATATGATAATGGTGAGTAAAATCACACTGATACTTTTATAAACCATGATATTTAAAAACTAGTTCTGCTATTATAACGGTAAAAATTTAAAACAAATACCATAAATGTACAATGACTACAGATTTTAATCAGGAACCTAGTTCAAGTTGATTTTTCACAAGTGAGAAATATTTGTCTTTAACTTTTAGCAATTCTTCATGGGTACCTTTTTCTATCAATTCTCCTTTTTCCAAAACAATTATCTGGTCTGCATTCTTTACAGTACTCAATCTGTGAGCAACCACGACAACTGTTTTTCCCTTAAAAAATTCAGAAAGATTATTCATAATAGATTTTTCTGTATTAGCATCAAGTGAACTGGTTGCCTCGTCAAAAAAAATGAACTCAGGATTTTTATAAACCGCCCTTGCGATCAAAACGCGTTGTTTCTGCCCCCCACTCAATTGCATGCCTACGTTTCCTATTTTTGTATTATATCCTAAGGGCAGTGTTTGCATGAGATCACCAAGACAAGCGATTCTAATTGCATTATTTAGCCGATCCATATCAGCATCCTGTGGATCGCAGAGAACAATATTAAACATAATTGTTCCAGCAAAAATATGTCCGTCTTGAAGTACAACACCACATTTCTTTCTCCACCCATCTGGATGTACCATTGCTAGTGATCTGT
This sequence comes from Pedobacter jeongneungensis, assembly GCF_039538295.1. Classification (NCBI taxonomy): domain Bacteria; kingdom Pseudomonadati; phylum Bacteroidota; class Sphingobacteriia; order Sphingobacteriales; family Sphingobacteriaceae; genus Pedobacter; species Pedobacter jeongneungensis. The sequence continues at coordinate 414,194 of NZ_BAABBY010000007.1, forward strand.
CACCCAATACAATGCTACCTCCGCTTGGATTATAATACAGCAATAACAACTTCATCAATGTAGTTTTACCACTTCCACTTGTCCCAACTATAGCAGTAATTTTATTCTTAGGTATTGTAAGTGTTAAATTTTTTAAAACAAATGAGTTAAAACTTCCTGGATATTTAAATCCTACCTGATCAAGATTCAGATCTTCTACACTGATATTTTCATTATTTTCATTGTAGCCTGCAGCCTCATCCGAGATAGTGTAAACATCCTCCACCCGTCTGTTAGATATTGCTGCATCTTGCGCGTCTCTTATATTATTGATAATATTTATAATTGGACTGCTTAATTGCCCCATAATATAGGATATACTGAGCAATGTACCTACTGACATTTTCCCATTAATGATAAAATATGCAGCTACGGCTATTGTTATTAACTCTTTGAGCTTTAGAATAAAATTTGCTCCCGATAATTGATACATATTGAGATAAAGGGAACTCAGCTCTAATTCATTCAACTTCTTTTGAAGACTAGTAATTTTATTTATCAGAGTGTTTTCTGCTTGATTAACTTTGATCTCAGGCATGTTCATGATAAATTCATAAAGATTATTGCTATTTTCTGATTGCCTTATGAACATAGAATATTCTAGCGTTGCTCTTTTTTTTAAGAAATAAGCAATCCAAATAATAGAGATTCCGCTCAACAAAAAGAATATACTGAATATAAGTTTGTCCATGAATACTAAAATCAAACTAAATGCCAAAAGGTTCAGAACATTAATCATGAAGCTGATTCCTTTCCAAGTTAGAAAGGATTGGACTTTAGAAAGATCAGACATTCGTTGAAGGGTATCTGAATTTAACCGGGTATCAAAATAGTTAACTGGCAGACGGATAAGCTTTTTAAGAAAATTTGTTTTTAATAAAATAGCTAATTTGAAATTAGATTTCGTAAGAATAAGATCACTCACGAAACCGGAGACAAAATTACCAAGAAACAGGAAAAATTGGGCTAACAATAATACCACAACCAAATTCAAAGATTTTGCTAAAATTCCCTGATCTATAACTTTCTTAAAAAGGATAGGGATCAGCCAATTGGCCATTAATCCAACAATAAGTAGGACAAATGAAATGATGTACTTAAACTTGTTTGCAAATACAAATTTCTTCAGATCCATAAAGAGCTTCCCCTGCCAGAAACTCACTTTTATTTTGGGCACTAAAGATATTGGCACTGGCGCCGTCTCCTCCCTCTGAAAAACAAGTGTTACGCCTTTATCACCATTCCCAAGCCATTCCCGGGTTAATAATTCTTCATCAACTACAGTCTTACCATAACCAGGATCAGCTATATGATACTTTAGTTTATCTCCTTTCTTACTTATCTTGTGTAGGACAACAAAATGGTCTTGCTTCCAAAAAAGAATTGCCGGCAAAGGAATTTCAGTAAGTTGAGAAGGAAGCAATTTCAATCCATTGGATTGTAATCCAAGTTTTCTTCCACCGTCTAAAATATCTTTTACTGACACCCCCATTCGGGTTACAGAACACAATTCTTTCACTGTTTTCATCGGTACATCGTACCCATGAAAGTTAGCCACCATGGTCAGACAGGCGGGTCCACAATCGTTGCTTTCAAGCTGGTTAAAAAACTTAAGCCTCATTAAGTTGCAATGCTTCGATGATCTCCTCAACTTTGGTTTTTACCACTTCGTCTTTAAGCGCCTCATCACCATAATATACACAGTATTCTTTTTCTCCTAAAGATTCAAGAGCATGTTGTGAGCAGCCTCCATTACAAATCGGCATTAATCTGCAGCTAAGACATGGCTTATTGTTGAACTTTGCATTCATTCTTCTTTCGAGATAGTTATCTTCCCATATCAAATCACCTTCATCTGTTAGATAGCCGGCACGTTTTGCGGTTGTGAAGTCACGAGCAGTACATTTAAATAAATCTCCATTATAATTAATAACTGCACTGTTACGTTTATCAGCATAACAGGAGTCTCTTACATTGTTTGGTGACATGTGCTTAACCTGTATTCCCTCCGCTTTGATTTTTTCAATATTATTACCTACGATCACACCAATATCATCCACCTTAGCATCTTGCCAAACCCTGTGGTAATCCATTAATAGAAATGTCGATTTGATATCGGTAGAAATATCGTGAAATTCCTCAGCTATTTTATAAGCGTCGTCAATATTTTCTGAGGTATAATTGACCCGTAACCTCACCGGAAATTTATTCAACAGCAGCTTCTTAATATTTTTTATGATAACATCGTAAGATCCTCTTGTTGCACTTACATACCTTACCTCATCGTGCTTTTCTTTATAACCATCTAATGTTATTTGCAGTGCAGGAACTATTCCGCAATGCTTGAAAAAATCTATGAATTCATCCGTTACTAGGTAACCATTTGTGGTAAAACTTACAGAGTAGTCTACTCGATTTTGAATACATTCTTGTTGTAACTTAACAATAACTGGTACAACGTCCCTATCAAAATAAAGTAGTGGTTCACCACCAAAAAAAGCAACGTTAAAGTTGTGCATTCCAGGTCTGCGTACTGTTTTTTCTATGAAAAAACCGATTTTATCGACCATATCAACGGAAAGACTGGATTTTTTAATGTGTGTTTCATAGCAGTACCAACATTTGAAATTACAATTCATAGTCGGGTTAATGGTCAGTAAAAAACTATTTAAATTTTCATCAACTTGCTTTACGACATCTTTAACTTTCTGTATTTCATCTACATTCTTATCCACTAAGTATTCTTCTTTTTTCAGATAATCATAAAACGTAGGATGAACTTCTTGAAGCGAATCAATTTCTTCGTGTTTAGCGGCATCTAATAGATCCTTTAGTAGAGGATCTATTATTAAAAACTTCTGATTAAAAGAATTATACAAAGTGAATTTGTCTTTGTACGGTATAATAGAATTAAATTGACTGTATTTCATAGCGTTAAAAAAATTTAGTGATAGCAGCAGCACTCCTTATTTAGGAGTACTGCTAAAAATAGTTAATTGGCTTTAGCTGCCGCAGTGAGGCTGAATATTGTTATGGCAATTAGCGTCATTATTGCCATACATCCCACAACCTGGTGCGCAATTACCACCTAGACAATTGTTAGAGCCTTCGCCGGAGATTTCCTCAGCGTTTTTAGACGACGAAAAGCTCGACGAAAACCCTCCGATTAGGCTATTACTATAATCTGCTTCGACTACTTCATAACCTTTCAAATTGTGACTTAAATTCATAATTTTAAATGTTAGTTAATATCAATTACACCCTTTATAATTGTTGCAAGCAATATTTTGCCATGCACCACAGAAAGCGTCGCAATTTCCGCCTAAACAATTATTTGATGTACCAGAGTCTCCCTCGCTTTCTAGTGAGGAAAAACTTGAAGAGAAACCACCGACCAATTCCTTTTGCGAATCAGTGGTCAAATCATCGTAAAATGATGGATTAAATTCTAAATTCATACAATCTTATTAATGACCTTACATACTCTTGATGTCCGGTCGGTGAATAATGTTTTAGTTATTTATCCGGCAACAAATCACTATGCTCCACAATGCGCCACCGCGTTGCATTGCACATTTTGTCCGGAGCCACAACTTGATGTACAATTACCACCCTGGCAATTGTTTGCGCCTCCTCCTTCAGAGTCTCCATCGGGGTTCCCACTATTAAAACTGAGAGAAAATCCTCCTATTAACTTGTACTCTAAATCATTTTGAATCCCCTCGAAATGATTTATATTAAATTTGGCTGTTAATGACATATATTTATAAATTAAAGAGTAGTATTAGTGGTTGAACCTCGATCTGAGAGATCAATTTAATTCAACTTTTTATACACCACAAAGAGACTTTGTATTGCATTGAATATTTTGTCCTTCTCCGCAAGTACTTCTACAGTTACCTCCTTGACAATTATTGGTCTCGCCACCTCCCTCTCCACTATCCTCATTATTAGCAAAACTTGCAGAAAACCCACCGATTAAATGATTGCCGTCTCTTTCATGAATAGATTCAAATGCCGTTACATTAAATTTGATTATTGTTTTCATAATATTTTTTAAAAAAAATTTAAGCCCAGCGATTTAACCGTGACAACCGGCTACTGTATTGCATTTTATATTTTGTCCAGAGCCACATATGTCCAAGCAATTACCACCAATACAATTATTCGTAGTCCCGTCCGATCCAGATTCTTCAGAATTTGTGAAAAAGCTTAAAGAAAAACCACCGATAATACTATTTGCGCCTGTTTCTGAAATAGACTCAAATGAAAGTATTGCATCTTTCATAGACACTATGGTTTAGTTCCGCAGCCCGCTATAGCATTACAGCTAACATTTTGACCTTCACCACACTTCGCGACACAATTGCCACCTGCACAATTATTGGCTCCCCCACCTTCTCCTTCCTCGTTGTTAATCATTGCCATACTTGCTGAAAAACCACCGATTAATTTTTTTTCCGAATCCTCACTGATTGTTTCAAAGTCGTTGACTTGAAAGTTTAATTTAAATTTCATAAAAATGTTTTTTTTATATTATTGATGCATTCAATAATCGGAGTATCAGGCACCACAGTGCGCAATGGTGTTACAATCCTTGTTCTGTCCCTCGCCACAGCCAGTCTGACAGTTTCCACCCATACAATTATTTCTTTCACCGCCTTCTGAATCTAAAGCCGATTCAGATTGGTTTGAATAGCTAGCAGAAAAGCCACCGAGAAGTAGCCCATCGATTTGTTCGGAAATTACCTCAAATCTAGAGATGTTGAAATTGGCTAATTTAGATTTCATATAAGAGAGACTTAGATGTATGATTAATATGCGTTTATTATCAATAATCTAATATACTTATAAGTAATTAATATACATAAAAAAAATGCTAATTATACTGAATCTAAATAACGACTATTCCTTTAGTTGTATCCCATCAATTTAATCTTCTCTTTATTTCCTCGTTAGCGGTATTTTTACTCTTTATTGTTCTTAACTTATTATTTCCAAATGAATAACGTACACTTAAAGATACTGATTGCGTATAATTATTCTGATTCAGAACATTAGACAAAAATGCATCATTTGCCTGGTACAACAAGGTCGTCTTAGCATTTGTATTAAACATATCGCTTAGGAAGAACGCAAAACTGAAATTAGCAAGGTTTTTCCGAACTCCGATATCCGTCGAAAAAAGTGGGTTATCTCTTCTTACAGAAATATCCTGTGTAGGTCCCAGATACTTCATGGTTACAAATCCAAGCAACATTTTCTTTTTTGAAAGATAAAGGGTACTATTTGTCGAGAAGCTATAATTTAAATTATGAAGATTTTTTTGCGTCGAGGCGATGCTATTATTCTCGAATTGATAACTGTTTCGATTTAATACCGCTGAAAAATTTACCTCCCATATTCCTTTGAAGAATTTTTGTGCTGTGAAAAAAGACAAATATAAATTATTTGAATTTCCATAATTCAAGTATGTTCTTTTCAGCAAAGTGCTTTCAGCATTATAGAATGGAGTAATAAAACGGCTGTATTGATTTTGAGAAGAACTATACCCTGCAGAGAAATAATATTTATTGTCAAAGATATAGAGCACATCAGTACTATATGTATTAACGGGCTGCAAAAATGGGTTGTTTTCAGAAAAATATCCAGGATTAAAGTATGTACGACCAGGAAATAATAGCTCTATAGCGGGTCTTTTTATTTTTTTAGCAAAGGATATAGAAAAATTATTCCTCTTATTCAAAGAATACTGCAAGGAAAAATTAGGAAATAAACTAAAATAGGAAGAGTCTGCTGATTGCCCCTTCGACTCATTTTTAGTAGAATAATTAATGTGCTCACCTCTAAGCCCGACGATCCCCTGTAGTTTTTTACCTATAGCCCTTGTAAAACCCAAATAAAATGCAGCATAGTTTTCAGTGTATTTGTAAATATTTGATATGCTGTGGTTTTCTACATATTCATTTTTTGAATCAACGAGGTTAGCATAAGAAAGGTTGTTTAACATTCTGGTATTACTAATCTGTCCACCTAAGTTAAAACGTGTTTTTGCATTTATTTCAATAGCGTAATCTATTCCTTCCGAGAAATTGAGAAATTTTTGAGGAAGTACGTTTCTATAAAAGCTGGCTCCACCAAATCCTTGGCTATCATTACTTTTTATAAATTGCCCTAAATCTGTATTTTTCTGATTATACTGATTATAATCAATATTAATAGTTAACTGCTTCTTGCCTAAAGAATCAAATTTGTGCTGAAAATATAAATTTCCAAAATTATATAAATAGCGGTCCTTTCCGTTTACGGGAGACAGAATAGATGAATCTAATTTTTTAACTGGAAGATTCAAATAATCTGTCCGGTTGCTTTGATTGCTTGTCCCGCCAACAGAAGATGCAAAACCATTGAAGCTTAATAGATTTTTTTTATTTATATCGTAATCAAGCCCCAGACCACCTCCAAGTACCAAATAACGCCGGAAGTAACTTTTATCATTGTTCTGTGAGATTATGCCATCCTTTTCTATGATTAAATTCTGTGAGGTATTATAATTATAGCTATTGTTAGTAAATGGTGATAATCTAATCCCTACTTTGCCTTTCCGGTAGTTTACTGACCCGTTAAGCGTTGCAGTATTATAAGCCCCCTGCTCATCACTTAACATCAAGCTTCCAGACCAACCTTCACCAGCAAGTTTTTTAAGATTTATATTGATTATACCTCCAGTTGCGTTTGCTTGGTATTCGCTGCCAGGATTGGTTATTACTTCAATATCCTTTACATTTTCTGCTGGCGTAGACCGTAGCTGAGCAATTATCATCTCCTTTGGAACATTTGACTTTCGATTGTTAATATAAATGATCGTATTCTCTTTGTTTAAGATTGAGAAAATCTCAGATTTATTGTCAAATTGTATAAAAGGGGCAAGTTTTAATATATCGATAGCGGCGGCTCCTTGAGTAATCGATTGGTTTGGTGTAAAGATAAATCGATCGGCTCTTCTGGAAATCATCTGATTCGTCCCTTGAATCTGAACTTCATTAAGCATTTTTTCCCTTGAGGCAATAGTTAAGATAATATTTGTTTGTTTACTCATCTTTACTGTATCAGATCTCTGAGTAAGATAAGTTGCATAAATATAGATTGAAGATGAGTCTGCTGTAATATTAAAACTACCATCGGCTGTTGACAGAGTTGATGAAACAATATTTTTTTTCCCATTTAAAATTATAATCGTGGCGTATTCAATCGGCTCACCCTTAATTGTGATCACCTTTCCTGATAAAACATTCTGTGCAAATACAGAAATAATACACACATAAAATATTAGGAATACAGTAGCTATACAAATTTTCATTACAGATTATTAATTTTTAATGGACGTAAATATATTATCTATATTGAAATAAAAATATTTTTCTGAAATTTATTTTAAACAATAATTTAGGTTGATTATTATTTAGGTATGAGACCAATTCAGACACTAATTAACAGCCAGACATCCGTTACCTAAACATATACGGACGATTTTGCCGAGATTTTTGATGTATTTGATCGCTGAGTTATTCCCACAGTTGCAGACGCTACTAAGATAATATTCAAAATCAACTAAGAAAGCAAAGTTGATCTTTGTAACTGAAATTTCTGAAAAATTATAATTTAACTACATACAGCCCTTAACGTGCATCAGACAGGTCTCGTAACACTCAAGGGTACTCTTTTCAAATTCTTTGCCGATGAGGCTTTTCATCTTGGCATTGTGATCTTCAAATACGGCAACCAGGGTCCTTGATTGAAACGCTTTGCCAATGAAACAGTTCTTAACTGTTTTTGCCGTAACGGTTTCGTTCCCTACCGTCATTATTTGGTGAAGCTCCTGAGCCTTTGACTGCAACTTATCTAGATAAACATTTAAAACCCTGGTTTCTTCTTTGGTACCAGCAGCACGCCCGGCATGTGTGTTTCAGCGATTGGGATCACAAGATTTTCCCGTTGAGGTTTCTGCCCGTCGTCCATCAACTGTAAACCGCCAATAAATGGTTATTGGACCGTTTTTGTAAGTAGAGCGCTTTTTTAAATAAAAAAGCAGATTCATGTTTGTTCTCAATGACAAATGAATAAAGTGAAACAAAATTGTTAATTCTGTCACTTACAGTCAAGATGTTTAATGATTGAACCAGCTCATAAAACAAATGTTTAAGCTATAATTGGTGAGCATTCATACCGTTTATTGTGCTCACCGAATTGCTCACCTTTTTCTTACGAAAAAATGAATAATTTGGTATTTCCAGAAAACGAAAAAGCCTGTAAAAATTTAATTTACAGGCTTTTAGTTGAATTTAAAACTATTTTCGCGGAATGGACGGGACTCGAACCCGCGACCTCCTGCGTGACAGGCAGGCATTCTAACCAGCTGAACTACCACTCCTCTTGTTCTCCTTTAAAGTTTGAACCTCTTTCCCCCTTCGGGATTGCAAATATAAAGACAATATTCCGTTTATTACCATAATAAGCAACATTTAATGCTATAATTATGTAACTCACTGATGCTCATTCTAAATAATTTTAAGAGAGCATTTTAAAACAAAAAAGCCTCAACTTTTGCAAGTTAAGGCTTTTGTTGCGGAATGGACGGGACTCGAACCCGCGACCTCCTGCGTGACAGGCAGGCATTCTAACCAGCTGAACTACCACTCCTTTTGTTCTCCTTTAAAGTCAGAACCTCTTGTCTCTTTCGAGGTTGCAAATATAGAGACTATATCTTAATTCGCAAACTTTTTTTTCAAAAATATTTAACCCCTTAACCTACAGCGCCTTCCTGCATCTTTTCTGCATTTTCAGCAAACTGAAGTGCATCAATAATCTCCTGAATATCGCCATCCATAATGCTTGGCAGGTTATACATCGTTAATCCGATGCGGTGTTCGGTAACACGCCCCTGAGGGTAGTTATAGGTTCTGATTTTTGCTGAACGGTCGCCGGTTGATACCATTGTTTTACGTTTAGCAGCAATATCACCATTCTTTTTCTGCAATTCGATATCGTAAAGTTTACTACGCAACATCTCCATTGCAATTACGCGGTTACCCAGTTGCGAACGTTCCTGCTGGCAAACTACCACAATACCCGAAGGTTTGTGCGTTAACTGCACCTTGGTTTCTACCTTGTTTACGTTCTGTCCACCGGCACCACCAGAGCGCGAAGTCTGTAGTTCAATATCAGCCGGGTTAATATACAAATCAATCTCTTCTGCTTCCGGCAAAACCGCTACAGACGCAGCAGAGGTATGCACACGCCCCTGCGTTTCCGTATCAGGCACACGTTGCACACGGTGCACGCCACTTTCGTATTTTAACTGACCATAAACATCATCGCCGCTTACTTTCAAAATCACCTCTTTATAACCACCAGCCGTACCCTCGGTTACATCTACAGTTTCCACTTTCCAGCCCTTGGTTTCGAAATAACGGGTGTACATGCGGTATAAATCGCCGGCAAATAAAGCAGCTTCATCACCACCAGTACCACCACGGATCTCAAATACGGCATTTTTAGCATCTTCAGGATCTTTAGGGATTAACATCAAACGGATATTGCTTTCCATTTCTTCCTGTTGTTTCAACAGCAGATCAAGCTCCTCTTTTGCCATTTCGCGCATTTCAGGATCTTTTTCAGTCGCTAAAATCTCTTTATTGGCATCAATATTACTCATCACATTTTTGTAGATTTTGTACTCATCTACAATTTTGCCCAAGTCTTTATATTCTTTATTTAAAGCCGCAAAACGTTTCATATCCTGGATTACATCCGGATTGCTCAACGATTCTTCCACATCTTCCCAACGCAGCTTTATAGCTTCTAATTTATCTAACATATTTATTCTTGTTGAAATTTCCTGACGATTGGCATAGGCCCAAAAATTCAGGAAATGCAAAAATAAGGAAAAAAGCTGAATTTGTTGTTTGGGGAGAATGGTTAATTGGCTAACTGTTTGAATCGTTAAGTTTAAAGTTTAAGGATGGGTATTATATTATTTAAATGGTTTTGGAAATGAACGGGTTCTGTTTCTGTGGTGGCCTGTAGTCCCGCTATCACTTCAAGTCCTCTCCCGATGAAAAATCGGGATCCGGGCTTTTCGTTCTATCGGGTTTAGATACAAAGGGTGGTGCATTTTAGGCACCTCGCAACCCTAAATAGCAGCAGAAACCGGGGTATCTAAACGGGATTGCAGTGGCAGCTCCCGATTTTCCTTCAAAATCGGGACTACAACGAAAAGCCCGGCGAGCATTAAACTGATGCTACAGGTGCTGCTTTCCAAAAAAACAAATAGGGACTATAAATTAGGCTTATAATACTCCAATTTCAACTCCTGCCCATCAAACACTGCGTAAGAATTATAATTTAGCCACTCGCCGATATTTACATACCTGCTCCCGCTGCCCAAATCAATATCGAGCGGCAGGTGCCTGTGCCCGAAAATAAAATAATCGAAATGCGTTTTTTGCAATTGCGCTTTGGCATAAATGGCCAGCCATTCTTTATCCTCGCCCAAAAACACTTCTTTTTCGGTCTGCGCTGCCCTGCTGCCCCTGCTCCAGCCGTTGGCAATGCCAATACCCAAATTAGGATGCAAACGCGCAAAAAGCCATTGGCAAACTTTACTTCTAAAAATTTTTCTTAAAAATTTATACTTATTGTCTCCAGGCCCCAAACCATCGCCATGGTGCAGGTAAAATTTCTTTCCACCGCGTTCAATAATCAGTTCATCGCTGATAATTTCCATCCCAATTTCAAGGATAAAATAATCGCGTACCCACATATCGTGGTTTCCTTTAAAAAAGTAAATTTTTATTCCCGCATCGGCCATGGCAGCCAGCTTACCCTGTAAACGGATAAAACCTTTTGGAACCACAGTAGCGTATTCGAACCAGAAATCGAAAATATCGCCCATTAAAAAGAGTTCGCTACAATCTGGCGTTATAAAATCCAGCCAGCTCACAATCCGCGCTTCACGGGCACGGCTTTCGGCATAATTTGGTGTGCCTAAATGAAAATCGGAAGCGAAATAAATGTTCTTAGCCATGTGCAGTCTCAAAGGTAAAAGAAAAAAGTGGAAAGCTTAGAGAGTAAAGCCGAAAGACCAAAGCCTAAAGCAATACAATCTGGGAAATCAACCCAAAGGAAAAAAGACATATATTAGTAAATAAATCTGTTTCACTATGAAAAAACAAATTGTATTAAGCTTATTTGCATTAAGCCTTTTCGCCTGTAACCAGGGCAAAAAACCTGCAGAAAAAATAACATTGATGAAATATCCTGAAACTAAAAAAGACGACACTAAAGATAATTACTTTGGTACCACCATCGCCGATCCATACCGCTGGCTGGAAAACGATACCTCTGCCGAAACAAAAGCCTGGGTGAATGCCGAAAATAAAGTGACGCAAAATTACCTGGAGCAGATTCCATACCGCGCCGACATTAAAAAACGTTTAACCGAAATCTGGAATTACCCAAAAGAAAGTGCTCCATTTAAGGTTGGCGAATATTATTTTTTTACTAAAAATGATGGACTGCAAAACCAAAGCATCTGGTTTATTAAAAAAGGATTAGACGGCAAAGAAGAAGTTTTTCTCGATCCGAATACGCTTACAGCTGATGGAACGGCGGCCATTTCAATCCTGGGTTTTTCGCACGATAAGAAATACATTGCTTATTCTGTAGCACAGGCCGGATCAGACTGGAGCAATATTTATGTAATGGAAATTGCCACCAAAATGAAAATGGGTGATGAACTGAAATGGACCAAATTTTCTGGAGCAGCCTGGAAAGGTGATGGTTTTTATTACAGTAAGTTTGATGAGCCTGCAAAAGGAACCGATCTTTCGGCTGCCAATAAGTATCAAAAAGTTTATTATCACAAGTTAGGCGATCTGCAGAAAAATGATCAGCTGATTTTTGAAGATAAAACAAATCCTAACTTATATTTTGGTGCCAGCGTTACCGAAGATGAACGCTTTTTGGTGGTATATGCCAGTGCGGGTACATCGGGAAATGCATTATATTATCAGGATTTAAAAGCACCGGAAAGCAAAATAGCACCGCTGATTAAAGGTTATGAACATAACCATAGCGTTGTGGATAATGTTGGCGATAAATTGCTGGTGAATACCGATTTAGGCGCAGAAAATAAACAGGTTGTTCTGATTGATCCAAAAAATGCAGATTCGAAAAACTGGCAGAAAATTATTCCGGAATCAAAATTAGCTTTGGAAAGTATCGGAACTGGCGGCGGATTTTTATGGGCAACCTATTTAAAAGATGCCAGCACTAATATTATTCAATTTGATTTAACAGGCAAGAAAATTGGCGACGTAAAATTACCTGCCATAGGCACGGTTGGTGGTTTTGGCAGTTATAAAGAAGACAAAGAATTCTTCTACACTTTTACCAACTTCACCACGCCAAGCAGCATTTACCGTTATGATGTGGCTAAGGCCGAATCAATTTTATACAAAAAATCGGAACTGAAGTTTAATACCGAAGATTTTGAAACCAAACAGGTATTTTACCCTTCTAAAGATGGCACTAAGGTACCGATGTTCATCGTGCATAAAAAAGGGATCAAACTTGATGGCAATAATCCTGTTTATCTTTATGCTTATGGGGGTTTCCAAATCAGTTTAACGCCTGCATTCAGTTTATCGCGCATGTTGTTTTTAGAGCGTGGCGGCATTTACGTTCAGCCAAGTTTGCGCGGCGGAAGCGAATATGGCGAAGCCTGGCATAAAGGAGGCATGTTGGCTAAAAAACAAAATGTGTTCGACGATTTTATTGCCGCAGCCGAATACCTGGTGAAAGAAAAATACACTAATCCATCTAAAATTGCCATTTCGGGTGGTTCAAATGGCGGACTTCTGGTTGGTGCCTGCATGACTCAAAGGCCTGATCTTTTTAAAGTGGCTTTACCTGCCGTTGGTGTGCTCGACATGTTGCGCTACCATAAATTTACCGTTGGTTGGGGCTGGGCAGTGGAGTACGGAACGAGCGACAAAAAAGAAGATTTCGATTACCTGATCAAATATTCACCGCTTCATAACATCAAAAGCGGCGTAAACTACCCTGCTACATTAATCACCACCGCCGATCATGACGATCGTGTGGTACCTGCGCACTCTTTCAAATTTGCGGCAACCTTACAGGAAAAATATAAAGGCGAAAACCCGGTTTTAATCAGGATTGAAACCAAAGCTGGCCATGGCGCAGGTAAACCCACCACAAAATTAATTGAAGAAGCTGCTGATGTGTGGAGTTTTGTATTTCAGAATTTGGGAATGAGTTGGTAGTTGTCATTCCGCCACAGAAGTAAAAAACCCGGGAAAATTTCCCCATGCAGACTTTTGCTTCTGTGGCAATATATCATCGAGATAGAATTTTCGGGAAGCCTGTGATAAATTCCGTACCCAAGCAGCCCGTCTTAATTACAATTTCTATTCTATCTTCTGCCTGCACCCCTTTAAACTTTAGGTACACATAGAAGAAACCCGAAACTTTCATCTTACCTAGGTTATAAAACACAACATAATAATTTGTAGATCTGCCCACCGTTTTCATCAACTTATCACCTGTGTTTCTACATAATGCTTATCCTTTAGTGACAAGCGATTTATAAATAACAACAATATGTCAGAAAACCAGAATTTAGACACAAATATTAAAACAAGGATCTGAAAAATATAGCCCCAAATAACAGAAACCAAAGTTCCATCCTTCACAAATCCCCGTCCATAAAATAGATAGAGCACTAAAAACGGAATAGTTAAAACATAACTCAAAATAGTGATCTCCCGACTAAATTTGGTTTCTTTTACTGTAATGTGCAGATCAATGACTAATAGGGATAACAAAGGGATGATTAATAGCCATTTCCAATGGCTATTTCCTGAATAAAGGCCCCAGATGCAGAAAGGAATAAAGGCAGCTGGCAACTGCCAGCTCCGTCCGCAAAAGAGAAACAGCAATACCCAAATTGCAATTAGAGGCAAAGCAATAAAAAAATAATCAAGCATGATTAAACTAAAATTTTAGGGAAGTTATTACTTTTTTGGAATTTTAGCTGTATCTGATAATTTTATTGCAGTTCTCTAGCATCTTTTAAAGTTAATTTATCAATTCCCCACTAAACCCATAGACCAATTATAATTTGCTTTAAATCACTAAAAACCTTTAACTTTTGTTTTCAATTAGTTCAAAGCATATAAAATACTGAATATAACAGGATTGCAAAATTATCTAGAATATTTCTAAATAGCAGAATTGATAAGACTTTATTTTGTAACTTTGCGTCAAATTTTTCTTTAATGATCACTACTGATATAGCCGTAATAGGCGCTGGTCCGGTTGGTTTATTTGCCATTTTTGAAGCCGGTTTATTAAAAATGCGTTGTCATTTAATTGATTACCTTCCTCAGGTTGGTGGTCAGCTGTCTGAAATTTACCCTAAAAAACCGATATACGATATTCCAGGTTACCCATCTGTGCTGGCCCAGGAACTTATCGATAACTTAATGGAGCAGGCTAAGCCTTTCCATCCAACGTTTACTTTAGGCGAGCGTATTGAAGGTTTAGAAAAGCGTGGCGAAGCCGATTTCGTTTTAACGACGAATATGGGTACTGTTATCGAAGCTAAGGTTGTGGTTATTGCTGGTGGTTTAGGCTGTTTTGAGCCACGTAAACCAGCAGTAGAAAACTTAGAGAAATTTGAGAATGGTAAAGGTGTAAATTACATGATCCTTGATCCGGAAAAATACCGTGACCAGAAAATGGTAATTGCAGGTGGTGGAGATTCAGCTTTAGACTGGACGATTTACTTAGCAGAAGTTTGTTCTGAATTAACATTGGTTCACAGAAGCGAGAGTTTCCGTGGTGCGCCTGATTCGGTATCCAAAGTAATGGCACTGGCCGAAAGTGGCAAAATCAATTTGGTTTTAAACAGCAATCTTCAGGCCGTTCAGGGAACCGATAAATTAGAGCAGGTTGAGATTGTTCAGAACCGCACCATGGAAAAAACAGTTGTTGAGGCTGATCACTTAATTCCTTTGTTTGGTTTAAGTCCTAAATTAGGTCCGATTGAAGACTGGAACTTAAATATCAACAAAAGTGCGATCGAGGTTAATGTTGATGATTATTCTACAAATATCCCTGGAATTTATGCTATTGGCGATATTAACACTTACACCAACAAATTAAAGCTGATTCTGTGTGGTTTCCACGAGGCAGCATTAATGAGCCACAGCGCTTATTCGTACATGAATCCGGGTGTTAAATACACGATGAAATATACAACTGTAAACGGAGTTTCAGAATTTTAAGCTTTCTCCTATATTTGCTATTCAAATAATAAGAGAACTAAAAATGGAAAACAATATCAATATATACATGCAGGAGCCGGATGGCTCGGTTACTGAACACGTTGCCCCAACTGACATGGGTTTAAGCCTAATGGAGTTTTTAAAGGCTTCGGAATACGATATTTTAGCCACCTGTGGCGGAATGGCTTTATGTGCCACCTGTTGTGTTGATGTTTTGGAAGGCGAAGAGAAACTTAACGAAATGACAGACGATGAGTATGCCATGCTGGATACTTTACCTGATCTGTTACCAAACTCACGTTTAGCCTGCCAGTTGCAGTTAAACAACAATATGGACGGTTTAAAAGTAAAGTTACACGGCGTAAGCTAGGTTGTAAATAGTATAAAAGAAAAGGCCGCAAATTAATTTGCGGCCTTTTCTTTTAGATCAGACGTCATTGCGAGGAGGAACGACGAAGCAATCTTACAACGATCGCTACTAGCGAGTGTATTAAGATTGCTTCGTTCCTCGCAATTGTAAAGGTTTAGTAATTCGGTAACAGAATTAGCTTTGTAAATAGCTAATTATAATTTATGCGAATAAACACTAACGACCTTACCTTAAAGCGGAATTATTTAAGTAAATACCGTTTTCTAATCA
>NZ_BAABBY010000008.1:0-305735 GCF_039538295.1 Pedobacter jeongneungensis
AGAATATATTCACTATTATAATAACGACAGAATCAGACTCAATTTAAACGGGATGAGCCCGATAAAATATCGAGCTCATCAGTCTAATTAATTTTTTAACTTTGTCCAACTTTTTGGGTTCAGTCTATTTTATATCGGGAGCATTTTTTTTACCAATAAAAAATATATTTTTGCAACCCAATCGGAGAGGTGTCAGTCCGAAGGACCCCTTTGGGGAGTGTTGATAGGGCACGCTTGGAAAGGAGCTAATAAATTATACTTCGAACACTTGCAATAATAATAGATAATTATGTTTTATAGTTATATTTTAAAAAGCGAGAAAGATGGGAAGTAATATTATGGAAGTACAGAAAACCTCGAACTAAGATTAATTAAGCATAATAGCGGAGGGGTGAAATCGACAAAAGCCAGGTGCCCTTTCATTATTCACTATTTTGAGGAATTTAATACAAGAAGTGAAGCTTTTAGAAGAGAACAATATTATAAATCCATAAATGGATATTTATATCTGAAACAACATAATATCATATAACCGGAGAGGTGTCAGAGTGGTCGATCGAGCACGCTTGGAAAGCGTGTGTACTGCAAGGTACCGCGGGTTCGAATCCCGCCCTCTCCGCTTTAAACAACCATAGTTACTTTTAGGCTATCATTTCTCATTTTAAACAAGCTTTTTTCGCAACCATCTTCGAACAGGCTCATCATACCATTTTAATGCGGCATAGGCCAAAACAATCGCACTGGTTAAAATGAGTAGCGCATAAGGCCAGGCCTCAACAATTGTTATACCTTTATGGTTGCTGATCCAGGCAACATAAAAATAAACCAGCGGATAGTGTACCAGGTAAAGCGGATAAGATATATCACCTAAAAATTTGCAAATCCTGTTTTCTCTCTGGCTTTGGATTACCCCACTCGCGCCAAGGTACACTATCAGCGGGAAGGCGATAATAATACAAATAGATTCATAAAACCCGTTCATCCAGAGATGCTCTGCACCGCCAATACGCGGCATATAGAGTACAATGGCTACCAAAAGGCTGCACCATAAAAATGCATTTTTAATTCGGGTGGGCTTCGCTATGCGTGAGAGTAATAAACCGGCAAAGAAAGGGTACATGGTACGGGTTAACCCAATTCTAACCTGTTCCACATTCAATGTCCAGCCACCGCTTACATCACCATTTGTGATGGCCAGGTGTGCAAGTGCAATAGCCGCAATAACAACTAAAATACTTAAAGCCGTTTTGGAAAATTTCCTGATCCAGATGGCATACAGAATGTTAGCAATGTATTCAAAAAACAATGACCATCCTACGCTATTTAAAGGATGCATCTCTTCCCAGCCGCGTATATCAAGCGATAAGGGTACCGGAAGGATCGTATAACCGATCAGCATTACCAGCAGCATTTTCCAGACAGGAATGGTATGGATGAGTGGCCATATGGTAGAATCCGTAAAATAGAATCCGATCGCGCCAAGGGTCATTCCTAAAACTACCATAGGCTGAAGGCGCTGGATACGGCGTTTAAAAAAATTGCCGGCCGTCATTTTATTCCACCTGTCGTCGTAAGCGTAGCCCATTACAAAACCCGATAATAAAAAGAAAAAGTCTACTGCCAGGTAACCGTGGTTAACCAGAATGTCTAAGTGTCCTGTTCCTAAAGGTTCGGTAAGGTGAAAGGTAACAACGATTATGGCAGCAATACCGCGAAGGCCGTCTAGTATGGGGTAGTGGGGTTTGGTGGCCAGCTCATTATTCAGGTCGGTTCTCATCTAAGGTTGTAAAAATTGCAATTTTAGCTAATAATCAATCACCGGGCTGGATTCTAATTGTAGAAAGATAACTGCCAGAAAATTTCCCTGTCCGATTTGATTTAACAAAAATGTCAAAATAAACGGTTTTGTTAACACTTATTTTGACAAAATGTAGTTACACGAACTGCTCATTAAACCACTGCCTTAATTCCACTGGTGAGAAATACGTCTTCGTTTCAAAAATTGCAGATAAATTGGCTGGTTTTATCGAACCTAATATTTAAATCATTTTTCAGAATCAAGAAATATTTTGAAGAGAATTGATATTAAATATTGTCTGTTTGTTGTAAGAATAACGTAGATACAGCTACCCTTATTGCGGTTGGAAAAATATAGTTAAAAAACGTTGTTTTCGCAGTTCTAACCCTATACTTTTGGCCTTTCTTCTTCCTGATTAATAGTTTAAAGTGTTGAAATACAGCGTGTTTTTTCTTGCTGAGATCAGGAGGATTGAAATTTCGACCGGATAAAAAAAGAAACATATGGGGAATTACGTAATTGGTTTTCAGGGAATCGGCAGGTCAGATCTTTTAACAGCAGGAGGAAAAGGTGCTAACCTGGGCGAACTATCAAAAATTGAAGGCATAACTGTACCTGATGGCTTTTGCATCACCACCGAAGCTTATAAAAAAATAACTGGAAACAATGAGGAGCTAAAAAACTTATTAGATGAATTGGAAGGGCTTGAGGCAGAAAATCTGAATGTAATTAGCGAAATCAGTAAAAAAATCAGGGCGATTATCGAAAATATGTCGATTTCAAAAGATATAACTGATGAAATTGAAGCTTTCCTCAAAAAATTTAATGAAAATGATGCTTTTGCAGTGCGATCTAGTGCTACTGCAGAAGATTTGCCTGCAGCATCATTTGCGGGTCAGCAGGATAGTTATCTGAACATTGCTGGGAAAACGGCTATCCTAAGACATATCAGCAAGTGTTGGGCCTCTTTATTTACCGACCGGGCCATCATTTACCGCATCCAGAATGGCTTTGCTCACCATAAAGTTCGGCTTTGCGTTGTAATACAGAAAATGGTGTTTGCTGATGTAGCCGGAATTATGTTTACTGCTGATCCCGTTACCGGTAACCGGAAAGTACTATCCATCGACGCCAGTTTTGGCTTAGGTGAGGCCATGGTTTCGGGTTTGGTAAATGCCGATAATTACCAGGTTTATGATGGCAAAATTGTTGGTGAGAAAATATCTTTCAAAAAATTGGCCATTCATGCGATAAATGGCGGAGGCACCATTTCAAAAGAAATCGAAGCTGAACAACAAGATCAAAAAGCGCTTACAGCTGAACAGGTTTTGAAACTCGAAAGTATAGGCAGGAAAATTGAAACACATTTCGGCCAGCCACAAGATATCGAATGGTGTTTGGCTGGTGGCCTGTTTCATATCGTTCAGAGCAGGCCAATCACAACTTTATATCCGGTGCCTGAGGCAGGCGATGAGGAGAAGCATGTTTATATCTCTGTTGGTCATCAGCAAATGATGACCGACCCAATGAAACCCCTTGGTTTATCTTTATGGCAGTTAAGAGCCGCCAGGCCCATGTTTAAAGCGGGTGGAAGATTATTTGTAGATGTTACAGATAACCTGAAAACCCCTGCAGGAAAGGATGGCTTACTGGAGGCCATGGCGCAGCACGATCCGTTGATTAAAGATGCACTGATTACCATCACAGAGCGGGCAGATTTTATAAAGTCGCTACCAGACGATGGAGGAGGGCCAGAAGTTGTAAAAAGCACTAAGGGTTTATCGTCTGCCGATATTTTAGCACCGGTAGGAAGCGACCCTGCAATTGTTTTTGAGTTGATTAAGCATAGTGAAGCATCGATAGAAATTTTAAAACAAAGTATCCGCACAAAATCAGGACAGGAGCTATTTGATTTTATTCTTGAAGACATCGGGCTATCAAAAAAGATGACATTTGATTCGAAACATATCAGTGTGATCATCGCAGCCATGAATGCTGCATCCTGGATTAATGAAAAAATGGGCGAATGGTTAGGTGAAAAAAACGTAGCAGATGTACTTTCTCAATCCGTATCAAATAATATCACTTCCGAAATGGGTTTGGCACTATTGGATGTAGCTGATGTAGTTCGTCCTTATCCTGAAATCATCGGTTATTTACAAGATACTAAAGACGATCATTTTTTAGATAAACTGCTACATTTTCAGGGCGGAAAAATAGTTAAAAATGCTATTGATGATTATCTGGATAGGTATGGCATGCGGTGTGCGGGCGAAATTGATATTACAAATACACGTTGGAGCGAAAAACCATCTATATTGATTCCGGTTATCCTCAGTAACATCAAAAATTTTGAGCCAGATGCCGGTAAGCTGAAATTTAATCAGGGAAGAGCACAGGCTTTGGAAAAAGAAAAAGAATTATTGGACAGGCTCGCGTTATTACCAGAAAGTGAACAAAAAATCAGTGAAACCAAAGAAATGATCAGCCTGCTCCGCAATTTTGCCGGTTATCGCGAATATCCAAAATACGGAATCGTTAGTCGTTTTTATATTTATAAAGAAGCCTTGATGAAAGAGGCCGAAAAGCTTTTACAAGCCGGGGTAATTAACGAAAAATCTGGTATTTATTACCTCACTTTCGAGGAATTAAAGGAAGTTGTCGTTACCCATAAACTTGATGAAAATCTTATTGCACAGCGAAAAGATGAACATTTGTTGTTTGAAAAACTTAATCCACCACGCGTAATCACTTCTGATGGTGAAATTATTTCAGGCAGATATCACCATGAAAATCTTCCGGATAATGCCATTGTAGGTTTGGCGGTATCATTTGGTGTAACAGAAGGACGGGCACGTGTAATTTTAAACATAGAAGATGCTGATCTCGAAGAGGGAGATATATTGGTAACCACCTTTACCGACCCAAGCTGGACCCCATTATTTGTAGCCATTAAAGGCATGATTACTGAAGTTGGCGGCCTGATGACTCATGGCGCCGTTATTGCACGTGAGTATGGCTTACCGGCAGTTGTTGGTGTAGAAAATGCTACGAAACTAATTAAAGATAAACAACGGATCAGGGTAAATGGTGCGGAGGGTTATATCGAACTCCTTTAATTTTAAATATACCCAAAAGCGCAATCAGCGCTTTTGGGTATTAGATTCTAACTATTTTCTGATCGAAATAAACGTTTGTAAAATAACAGATGTCATTACAAAAGCTAAACCGATATAAAAAGATAAATTCAGCTCTTTGCCTTCGTTAAAAAATAAAAAAGCCAGTATAATGGAATATACAGGTTCGAGGTTGAAACTCAGGTTTACTGTAAATGCAGAAATCCTTTTCAAAGATTCGGCAAACAGAACGTACAGGCCAACGGTGCAAAAAGAAGCCAGTAAAATCAGGTAAGCTGTATCTTTCCAATTTGGAATGATGCTTTCAACCGGAAAGAAATGCAGATAAACCGGAAGTAAAATACCTAAACCAATTGTTCCGCCAAGCATCTGGTAATAGTTGATCAGCCTGCTATCGTACACCTTAACCAGTCTTTCGTTATAAATTGTATAAAGCGCAGCAAATGCTGATGATATCACGCCTAAACCAATTCCTAGTTGAAAAGAAGAATCGAAATGGAAAATCAGGGCTATGCCGAAAAGGGTGAGCAAACTCAATAAAAGTTCGGATAGGTTAAATTTTTGCCTGTTAATTAATGGTGAAAAAACTGCAGTGAAAAAACTGGTTAAACAATAACACACCACACCAACCGAAATATTCGAGTACTTGATACTGGCGTAAAAAAACACCCAGTGTACAGTAATAAACATCCCGATTTTAGTGATATGAAACTTTTCTTTGAACTTAATATTGGTTGCAACCTTAAACAGTTTTAAAACCAGCAATAAAATAATAGCCGAGAAGAATACCCTATACCAAACCAAAAGACCTTCGTTAAGGGAAATAAGTTTACCGAAGATGCCGGTAAAACCTGCAAGTATTACCGCAAAGTGTAATACCAGATATGATTTTTTCATAAAAAACTAGCTGTCGCCCCCAGTAGGGCATAAATTAATAAATAAATTGTTTAGGCAAAGTTTAAGTACCGGTAATAAACCAGCACCATGCCATTACATAGCAATGCTATTTATTAAGGTGTTGGAGGAGGAAGACAGCTCTTTCTGTTCATGTCTGTTGTTTATGCTAAAGTAGTAAATTTAACTGAAAAAGCGTGGGCGTTTGGCGATAAACGTTTAAAGTTTGTTTCTACTTGTGTCAATATTCAGATGTCAGATGTTCGAAAGTCCGAAGTTTGGTTGTATCTTAAGTAGCCGCCTAGCTTTGCACCCTCTATGGATTCTCTCTGTGTCCTTTGCGGTAAAAATGGAAAGTTAATCAGTCGGAGGTCAGATGTTCGAAAGTCTTAAGTTATGACGCAAATAGAATCGCCCTTCGCTCAACGCCCCACACTCTCCGCTCCAATTTTGTATCACGATTAATACCAATCATTTGCCAAAACAGTATTATTTTTATCGCAAGATTAACTAACATGATAAATAAATATTGGCTTACTGTAACGGCTTGTACTTTAGCCATTACAGCAAATGCTCAGCAAAAAGCTTTAACCGTAAACGATTACGAAAGAGCGGAAAGTTTTATGAGCTATAATACCGCAAAGTATATCGACAATGCCAGCGGGCAGCCCAACTGGCTTGAAGGTGATAAATTTTGGTACAGTATCAAAAACAATGGCACCGAACAAACTTTTTTGGTAGATCCGGTAAAGAAAACCAAAACCCCAACTACCGATTATAAAGGCGGCGAAATGTCATCACGACGCATAGGAGGCCGCAATGAGGTTTTATCTCCCGATGGCAAAAAAGCCATTTTAATTAAAGATTACAATCTTTTTATGAAAGATGTGGCCTCCGGCAAATTAACACAACTCACTACCGATGGCATTAAAGATTACGGTTACGCCACCGATAACGCAGGCTGGAAACATAGCGATGCGCCAATTTTACGCTGGTCGCCTGATTCGAAAAAGATAGCTACTTTTCAGCAAGATCAGCGCAATTCAAAAGATATGTACCTAGTAACCACCAATGTGGGCGCGCCGGTATTAAAAGCCTGGAAATATCCTTTGCCGGGTGATAAACAAATCGCGACCATCAGAAGGGTAATCATTGATGTGGAAAATCCAAAAGTAATTTCACTGAATATTCCTGCCGATCCGCACCGCGCAACGTTGAGCGATGATATTTCGAGCAGCGGTACTTTTGATGATATCGATTGGAAAGCCGACGGCTCAGAAGTGGCCTTTTTGTCCACCTCCCGCGATCATAAAAACGAAAAATTCCGTATTGCCAATGCCACCACAGGTGCGGTGAGAGAAGTTTTCGAAGAAACCGTAAAAACACAGTTCGAGTCGGGTCAGGGCGCGATTAACTGGCGCTATCTTCCGGCGTCGAAAGAAATCATCTGGTACTCGGAAAGAGATAACTGGGGGCATCTTTATTTGTACGATTCCGGTAATGGAAAATTGAAAAACCAGATTACCAAAGGTGATTTTGTGGTTTCACGTTTAGTTAAAGTGGACGAAAAATCCAGAACTCTATATTTTTTCGCCAATGGCCGCGAAAAAGATAATCCTTATTTCAGTTACCTATATAAAATTGGTTTCGACGGCAAAAATTTAACCCTTTTAACACCAGAAGCCGGTAATCATCAGGTGGTATTTTCTCCATCTTTCAGGTATTTTGTAGATAGCTATTCACAACCAGATGTGCCGCCTGTTACCGTATTAAGGAGCATCGACGGAAAACTGATTAACACGCTAGAAAAAACTGATGTTTCGAGATTAACCGCTACAGGCTGGAAAGCACCAACCCCGGTTTCACTTAAAGCTAAAGATGGTAAAACTGATATTTATGGTTTGGTTTTTACGCCAACAAAAATGGATGCCAGTCAAAAATATCCGGTTATCGATTATATCTATCCTGGTCCGCAGGGTGGTAGTGTGGGTAGCTGGGCATTTGCCGCATCGCGTGGCGATAACCAGGCTTTGGCCGAACTCGGCTTTATTGTAGTGGTGATAGAGGGAACCAGCAATCCTGACCGTTCTAAAAGCTTCCACGATATGAGCTATGGCAATATGGCCGAAAATACTTTGCCAGATCAGATTGCTGCCATCAGACAGCTTTCGGCAAAATATCCTATTGATACCACAAAAGTTGGCATCTGGGGGCATTCTGGTGGTGGTTTTGCTACTGCTGCGGCCATGTTCCGTTATCCCGATTTCTTTAAAGTAGGTATCTCCGAATCAGGAAACCACGATAACAGAAACTACGAGGACGATTGGGGCGAACGCTATAACGGCCTGTTAGAAAATTCTGATTATGAAGCTCAGGCGAATCAAAATTATGCTAAAAATCTTAAAGGCAAACTGATGCTGGTGCATGGCTTAATGGATGATAACGTGCCGCCATATAATACACTATTGGTAGTGGAGGCGCTTGAAAAAGCAAATAAATCATTCGACCTGGTTATTTTTCCTAACAGTGCCCATGGTTATGGTGCTTACTCACCTTACATGATGCGTCGCCGCTGGGATTATTTTGTCCAAAACCTTTTAGGGGCAGAACCTCCAAAAGATTACCAGATGAAAAGTCCAACATCAAGATAATTTCTAAGAGCAGCTTTAACCGGTTGCTCTTTTTTTATATTATAGTAAACAATGCCCGCTCCTGTCGGTTTATTTTTTAAATAATTATCATGGGAAAAACCAGAGATCAGAATAACGTTATCATTACCGGTGCTACCGGGATGGTTGGCGAAGGCGTATTGATGAAATGCCTGAATAGTCCCGAAATTAACAGCGTATTAGTCATTAACCGCAAACCATGTGGTTATGTTCATCCAAAACTCAAAGAAATTATCCATTCTGATTTTTTCGATTTTTCGAAAATAGAAAGTGAGCTAACCGGCTATAATGCCTGTTTTTTTTGCTTAGGGATAACTTCAGTAGGCGTTGATAACGATACCTACTACCAAATGACCTATACCCTCACCATGCATGTAGCGCAAACATTAAGTAAGCTCAATAATGATATGACTTTTTGTTATGTTTCTGGCGGAGGAACCAATGAAAATAGCCGTTTGAAATGGGCACAGGTAAAAGGCAAAACCGAAAGCGATTTAACAAAATTACCTTTTGAGCAGGTTTTTAATTTCCGACCGGGTTTTATTAAACCATTGCCGGGGCAGAAATATGCACATAAATTCTATAAGTATATTAACTGGTTATTTCCGGTTGGCAGGGCCATTTACCCTGGTGGTTTCTGTACCATGGCCGAGCTGGGGCAGGCAATGATTAACACCTTAAGCCATAACGATAAAAGACGTGTTTTGGAAGGGAAAGACATCATTGCTTTAGCTAAAGAATAAGCTCAGGTATCGTGTAGATACCCGAGCTCATCTTCAACTGGTTAAGGATTTGGTTTAGGTTAATTGATTATTTTGGGTTTAATATAAGGCAGCTGTTGCGTCTTTATCTTTTTGCGATAATACAGTAGCACCCGAATTGCATTGACCACCATTCA
Source organism: Pedobacter jeongneungensis (assembly GCF_039538295.1). Classification (NCBI taxonomy): domain Bacteria; kingdom Pseudomonadati; phylum Bacteroidota; class Sphingobacteriia; order Sphingobacteriales; family Sphingobacteriaceae; genus Pedobacter; species Pedobacter jeongneungensis. The sequence goes on from NZ_BAABBY010000008.1 coordinate 9,397, forward strand.
TCAATGATGAAGCATCAGTTCCGGGAACGCCAGGTACATTTGTTGCTGTAGATTCGCCTTGGGCAGACCAGTTGGTATGTCTGAAAGAAATACAGTGACCAAATTCATGGCAAATGGTTCGTGCACGTTGGGCAAAAGAATTACCTGCTATAGCCGATTTATTAATGCGTACAAGCGCTCCTGCACTGCCTCCCGATGGAAATTGTGCCTGTCCGCAGGTTACGAATCCCGGAGATGCAGCTAAAGCTTCGTCTTTAATTAAAATATCGTAAGGGGCTGTGGTTACAATACTAAAACGCAAGGTAGAATTTGGTACACCATTCCATTGAGCAATTGCACTATTGATCTCGCTGCTCATAGATGTCATAGATGGATCTACAAAAATCCTGATGTTCAGTTTTTTTGTTGCGTTTACAATACTACCGGTATAATATTGTTCGATTTTTGTACCAACACCATCAGCCGGTATTTGCATGTTTTTAGGAAACAAAATATCTTCTTCTACAACAAATTCACTTCCGTTATCTACGATACTCGATGCAGGGAAGCCCAGATCTTTAATATACTGTAAAACTTTGTCGGCATTTTTTACAGTTTCCTGTGGTTCTGTTTGTGCCGATTCCTGGTTTTTTTTACAGGCTGCAATTACCATTGCAACCATCGCAACGATAGCGATTCTTTTTAGATTTTTTTTCATGTTTTGTTTAGGTTAGTTAATCCTTAAGTGCTGATGAAACAAATGTAACAGAACGTGTTACATAAATTTTGGCCTATATCAGAATTTTACACGAAAACTTAATTAGTATGTGTTGTAATTATTTAAAACCTTAATTGTATTTAAAAATTTACATCAACTATCGTATTTCAGGATAATTTTTTTGTTAAAAAAGAGTTTTGCAAAGCAGTTTTTGCCTTAATAAAAGAAGTAAACTGTAGGCGAAAAATATTTTTTAATCTGGTTTTACGCTGCCATAGGGTTGTCAGTGCCCGATGTTTTCTTTGTATAACTAAAACAAAAAAGATATGGTACAAGAACAATTATTCGCAGAAACAACGGAAGAAACCTCCCTTGTTTATTTGATGAAAAATTATGCTAACTACAATTTCTGGGCAAATTTGACCCTGATAAACTGGTTAAAAAAACATCCGCAGCAGTTACTGGAACAAGAAGTGCCCTCGAGTTTTAAAAGTGTAAAGTTAACCCTTGCGCATATTTTACAAACACAGGAATATTGGTATTCTATTCTTGCCAAAACCGAATTTGAGTGTCGGGAATATGGAAGTTTAGCTGATGTTTTTAATTCATTATTGAAACAATCAGAAAATTTGGCTGTTTATGTTACTGCTATTGGCGAAGATAAGTTTAATGAGAAAACAGAAATTCAGAGCCCGTGGTTTACCTCCGATTTTCAGAATTTTGAATATGTCCTGCATGTTTTTAACCATAGTACTTATCACCGTGGTCAGATCATCACCATGTGCCATAATTTAGGCATTACAGGGGCACCAATGACGGATTATAATTTCTATAATGTAATGGCGAAATAAGAATAATTTGTTTATTTAGTAGTATTAAACACTAAATAAAACGCTATGGATTTAATGCTGGGGACTATAACCCTTTTTGCCGGTGATTATGCACCGGTTGGATTTGCTAAATGTGATGGCTCGCTGCTGTCCGTTACTAAAAATATAAAGTTGTTTTCTATCCTCAAAACAAGGTATGGTGGCGATGGCATGTCGAATTTTGCCTTGCCTAAACTTCTGTCAGTAGAAGGTGCAATATATATCATTGCTACAGAAGGTGTTTATCCCGGACATCCTTCGGATTAGGAATTTATGATTAACAAAAAAGGTGATGATCACGCGATCACCACCTTTTTTATTATTTTTTATTGTCTTGTTTCCTTTGATTGTCTTTGTTCGAAGTCTGGTCAGACCGTTGCCCGCCGCCATTGGTTATACCCTGGATTTTTTTATCCGTTTTAACATCATGATTTGCACGATCTGCTATTGAACTGCCCTGAACCGTTGGATTGTTTTTTGGTGTGCCTGTATTTTTCATAACTGTAAAATTTAGTGAATAATATTGCAGAGCGCTGTATTAACAACCAATGTGATGTTGGATATGTTTTGATTTTTTGAAAGTTGTGGTAGTCAAAGAAAATCTATCTGAAATAGATCTCTCCGTTCCGCTTCGCTCCAGTCGAGATGACGGAAGCGTGGAAGTTGCAAAACCAGTTAACCAATTAACCCAATTAATACAACAAAAATATAGTTGGCTGTTTGTGCAGGTCTATTTCCTCTTTGCGCCAGTTATAAACGCTCTGGGTTTTAATAAATTCGTTTTCTGCAGTGAGGTTACTGGCTACACAAACCTGTGTGTTTGGTTTACAACTTTTTAATACCTCTTCGAAAAGCTGGTTATTACGGAAGGGGGTTTCGATAAAAATCTGAGTTTGTTTATAACGGCTTGCCGATAAATCAAGGTCTTTAATTCTTTTGGTACGCTGCTCCTTGTCGATAGGTAAATATCCCCAGAAAGCAAAACTCTGTCCGTTAAAACCTGATGCCATTAAAGCAAGCAAAATTGAACTTGGGCCTACCAATGGAACCACTTTAATACCGCGTTTATGTGCTTCAGCTACAATATCTGCACCCGGATCGGCAATGCCCGGGCAGCCTGCCTCGCTCATTAAACCTACATCTTTCCCGGCATTAAGTTCAACAAAAAACTGACCCAAATCGGTACGGTTATGTTTGCCGTAATCATGTACAATCAGATCCTTTTGAGGGGTTTTTAATCCCGCCTCCTTTAAAAACCGGCGTGCAGTTTTACTGTTTTCTACTATGTACGTATCAATGTGGTTAATGGTATCAACCAGGTAAGGAGTAAACGTTTTGTGTGCTACCTCTTCTGCCAATGGTACGGGAACGAGGTATAAAGTGCCTTTTTGCATGTTACAAAAATACTCACAATAAATAGAATTTAAGTTCTAAACTTTAGGGTACTGGCAATATAATCTCTTTTATAAGTAATGGTGTAGCAAATTTTATTTCTAACTGACTAATTTTCTGCACAATTAAAACGTACTTAAAACGTTAAATATTAGTTAAATATGCCTTCCGGGGCAATATTTAAAGGAAAACGCAAAAACTATGCTTGCATATTAAACCATCTGCATTTTTGGTTCTCTAATTGATACACACACATTAGGTTATTAAAAATAAAACACACAAATGAAAACACTGAAATCTACGGCACTTGTGCTGGGGCTCTTTGCGCTCCTTGCCGGAACCACAACCCTTGTCAGGGCACAAGACTATCAAAACGATTACCAGGATGATGGTTACAGCACTGGCAATGTTTCTTTACAAACCTTTTACGACGAACTTTCGCCTTATGGAACCTGGATTCAGGATCCGCAATATGGCTACGTTTGGCGTCCGGATGTAGATCAAAGTGATTTCCGTCCATATTATACAAACGGACGTTGGGCCATGACAGAATATGGCAATACCTGGGTATCTAATTACGATTGGGGCTGGGCACCTTTCCACTACGGCCGTTGGGTAATTAACAGTTACAGACAATGGATCTGGTTGCCTGATACCAATTGGGGACCGGCATGGGTTGACTGGAGAAGTGGCGATGGTTATTACGGCTGGGCACCAATGGCACCAAGCATCAGTATTAATTTAAGCTTTGGCCGCCGTTATGTAGTGCCGGAATTCTGCTGGAATTTTATTCCGCAGCGTAATATTTATATCAATACTTTCCCACGATATGATTATGGCCGCAACAATGTGTATATCCGTAACACAACCATCATTAATAATACTTATGTGTATAACAGAAGAACTTATTATGGCGGACCACGGGTTGAAGATATCAGACGTGCAACCAACAGGGATGTAACCGTTTATAGATATGCTCAGAGTTCACGACCTGGCGCAAGCAGGGTTGGAGGCAGAGAGGTTTCTATTTACAGACCAAGACCAGAGCGTAATGTGGATAACCGCAGTGCTGCACCTAAAAGATTTGAACAGGGCAATGCGGGTTTCAGCAGAAGTGGAAGAAATGAAGGTTATACCAACCGCGATCAGAGAGGTGGTAATCCAGGCAATAACGATAACCGTTTCGGATCAAGGGATAACCGCAATGCAACACAACCCGACAGAAATAACGGTAATGTAGGCAGAGATAACAACCAGCCAAATAACAGGGGCGAAGCTTATAACAGGGATGCAAACGGACGTGTTAGCCGTGGAGGTACCAATGGTATTGATAATGGCAACAGACAGGATAATGCCAACCGCGGTCAGGATCAGCAACGTTTAGAGCAGATGAGGCAGCAGCGCAATCAGGATCGTATGAGCCAGGATCAGCAACGTACGCAACGTGATGTTCAGCCACAACGAGGTGCAGATGATCAACAACGTGCGGCTCAAATGGAGCAACAAAGAGCTCAGCGTAACGAACAGATGCAGCAGCAACGTTCACAACAAGCCCAGCAACAGCAGCAGGAAAGAGCTCAGCGCGATGTACAGGCACAGCAACAACGTAATGAGCAAATGCAGCAGCAACGTTCACAACAAGCCCAGCAACAGCAGCAGGAAAGGGCTCAGCGCGATGTACAGGCACAGCAACAACGTAATGAGCAAATGCAGCAGCAACGTGCACAACAGGCACAGCAACAGCAGCAGGAAAGAGCACAACGCGATGCGCAGGCTCAGCAGCAACGTAATGAGCAAATGCAACAACAACGTGCACAACAGGCACAACAACAGCAACAGGAAAGAGCGCAGCGTGATGCTCAGGCTCAACAACAGAGGGTTCAGCAACAGCAGCAACAACAACAGAGACAAGAACAAAGAAGATCGGAGGCTCCGCCTCAACAAAGAGGTGGTGGTGAAAGCGGAAGACCATCAAGAGGTGGCAGAGGATAAATTGAAAGTCCCGATGAAAATCGGGACTTTTTTTATTAGCTGGCCAGTTTATCTTCTTTTAGTTTTACGGGTATCAATATTAGAAACCATATGATCGAACCGATACAAAATGATAAGATTGTACAAAGCAGATAAACATCACCTCTTTTTTCGAACAGATTATATTTTGGAATCAATATAATTGGCTTTTTGGCATAATAAACATTGCGAATGCCCAGGTTGAAATTTTCATTTTCTTTACTAAGGCCTGCTTTCTGAAGGTAATCAAAGCCATAAATTTTATCATTTTTAAAATTCAGATAGGTTTCTTTAATAAAACTTCTAAACACCGAATCTTTAACTGCATCGGGTTGTCTGTTTCTTATACGTAATGATCTTTGCCAACCTAGCCAGGCTTTAGGCACAAAATAGTTTAAAGGTATGTTCGATAACAAAGGGCCATCACTGTGGGTTGATTCTCGTGTAGGTAAAGATGCCCATAACGGCGGGGGGATCGGGTATTCATAAATGGGAACCGCAACATATGCAGTAAATGTAAGATTCGCATTGTTTTTGCCGCTTATCTTAGAAACAAACCTTATATTAGAATGGGCTTTATCAAGATAAATATGACTGATATGATAAAACTTTGTTAAATGGGTTTTATCAATCTGATTAATAGACGGCAATTTAGTTAGTTTGCCCACTGCATCACGAATGTATTTCTGACTTAAGAAAAAAGGAAATAGTATGGCAAAATATGCCAATAGAACATATAGGTTAAACAGATCCCTGCCATTCTTTTGCTCTAGTTTCAAAAGTTTCCGGCAGGGCCTTAGCCAAAAGATCAAAGGTATAACCGGAAGTAGAAGCGGCATTAAAAATTCGTAAAAGAAATCCTCGAGCGGTATAAGTTGCGTTTGGAAAAAGTAAATATTTAATAACGAAAAGCCTATTATCGAACCGAGTGCAATAATGAGATAACGTGAATAAATGAATTTGAGCTTATAAAGTAGATTATCCATATGGTTGAGCAAAACAATTTTGCAAAAGTATCTATTTTATACCATCAAGATATACCGGAAATAAATACTTTTATTGCTCCGCCGCTTTATGTAGCATACTCAAATCATTCCATCTAAACGTGCTCTCTGCGTTTGGGTGTAAATTATCCGGATCGAGTAAAAAAGTGCTGATTCCCAGTTCCAGTCCGTACCTAATTTCTGAGTCAGCATCATCGCCAATAATTAAAATGTCGTTAACGTTAAGATTGTGCTGATCGATCAACTCTTCAAAAACGTCTTTCTTATTGTTAACAGAAACATCCACAACACGCACCTCCTCAAAATCATCGGCAATGCCCAGCATTCTAACTTTCGATACCTGTTGTTTTTGAAAGCCTGCTGTTACAATAAATTTCCGCCCCTTCAGGTTTTTAATATAATGGTAATCATCACTGGGTTTCAAAGGCTTGCTTACTTCGCGGTTTTCAAGGTAAGAAAGCACTTCGGGCATTACTTCTTCCCTAAAACCATATTTCTTAGCCACTTTTAAAAAAGGGGTTCTTAGCATATCCTGTTTGGCGAGCTGAAAGTCTTCATCACTGATTCCTAAATCCAGACTTTCTAAAAAGCGGTATAATTCACCCATTAACTGTTCTTCGTTCGGCTTTGTAAAATAAATGGTATTGTCGAGATCAATAAAAAATATACTTTTCATTGTGGATTGGTTTTTGTAAGATGAAAAAAATAAAACACCTGTGGATTAAATATGTTTAATAAGTAAATCACTAAGATCATGAAAAAAGAGACAAAAATTATAGTAGGCGTATTAGCCGGAGCAGCACTTGGTGCAACCATCGCATTGGCATTATCATCAGATTCTACCAGCGATCTTAAAAGTAAGGTAACAGACTTTTTTGCTGATCTTTTAGATGCCTCGAAAGATAAATTAGCAGGATTGGCCGAGAAAGCCACCAGTGTTGTGGATAAGGTTAAAGATAAAGCATCAGAAATAAATGCTTAAAGAATTGGAAGTGCCGGAAATATCCGGCATTTTTATTCTAAATATTTTCTAACCAACATTTCTAGATGAACATTGCTTTTCATGGAGCCGCCCGTACAGTTACGGGGAGTAAGCACCTTATTACCTTAAAAAACGGTACCCAAATATTATTAGATTGCGGATTATTCCAGGGGATGGGCCGCGTTACCGATAAATTAAACGATTATTTTGGCTTCGATGCTAAAAAGGTTACCTACCTCGTTCTATCCCACGCACATATCGATCATTGTGGTTTATTGCCCAAACTGGTTGCAGAAGGTTTTGAAGGCAAAATTTTTTGTACTTCGGCCACAATGGACCTTGCCCGGATACTGATGATGGATTCGGCAAAAATCCAGATACAGGATACCGAATACGCTAACCGCCACCTCCGCCATGGAGAGGAAATGGAAGAAGCGCTTTACACGGAAGAAGATGTTACCAGAACATTAAGTTTGATGAAGATTGTGGAGTATGAAGAAGACTTTGAAATTGAACCTGATATACATTTGAAATTTACCGATGCCGGCCACATTTTGGGCAGCGCTGCGGTTCATCTTACCATCACCGAAGATGGGAAACCAACACGTATTACTTTTTCTGGTGATGTGGGCCGTTATGGCGACCTGCTTTTAAAAAGCCCGCAGCAGTTTGATCAGGCCGATTATATTTTAATGGAATCTACCTATGGTGATTCATTGCATAAAGACCTCGATCCGATTGAAAATTTGCTGCTGGAGATCATCAACAATACCTGTAAAGTAAAAAAAGGCAAAGTAATTATTCCCGCTTTTGCCGTTGGCCGCACACAGGAATTGCTTTATGCTTTAAACGGATTGGAACTCAAAGGCAAATTGCCTGATGTGCCTTATTACGTAGATAGTCCGCTATCATCAAAAGCGACCGAAATTCTTAAAAACCACCCTGAAGTGTACAATAATGGTGTTAAGGAAATTTTAAAAGTTGATCATGACGTTTTTGCTTTTAAAGGGCTGCGTTTTATTGAAAGTGTAGAAGAATCGAAAGCTTTAAATGAAGATCCAAGGCCATGTGTAATTATTTCGGCATCGGGTATGGCTGAGGCTGGTCGCGTAAAACACCACATCAGAAATAACATCAGCAACCAGAAAAATACGATTTTAATGGTGGGTTATTGTGAGCCTAACTCACTTGGCGGCAAGTTAATAGCCGGACAAAAAGTAGTTGAAATTTTCCGCGATGAATATGAAGTGAAGGCGGAGGTAAGATCGATTAAATCGATGAGTGCACATGGCGATTATGAAGATTTACTGCACTTTTTATCTTGTCAGGATCCGGCAAAGGTGAAACAGTTGTTTTTGGTTCATGGTGAATACGAGGTACAGCAGCATTTCGCTACAAGGTTAAAAAATACAGGTTTTAAACATGTTGCTATTCCCGAGTATCATCAGGTATTTGAGCTGGAGTAATATAAACTAAGCGTTGGTCCGGATTTGTAATCCGGACCCATGTATTCCAGATTTTTAATCTGTTTTTGTAAGGATTGAAAATCCTTAGTTCTCAAGTCGGGATTACAAATCCCGACTAACTATTCCTTGCCCCGTCCACCACACCTCATCCATCTTACATCGTCCATCATCCTTTTTCCCTATCTTTGCCCCCATGGATGTTTTTGGTAAAGCGCTAACAGATATTTACAGAACAGGCGAGGCAGATACCCTTTGGCTGCATAATTCGTACGGCGAACCTGAAGAAATGCCTTTAGAGTTTTTCTTCCGTGATGATGAAGACATGCCGGTTTTAGAATTGCAGGCTTTGCATATGTGCAGTGGTAAGGTATTGGATATCGGTGCCGGCGTTGGCAGTCATGCCCTGCTTTTACAGGCTTTTAACATTGATGTTACGGCTATCGACATTTCTGAGGCTGCGGTAAATATCATGAAAGACCGCGGCGTTAAAAAAGCATTTGTACAGGATATTTTCACCTATCGGGAGAAATTTGATACCATTATCATGCTCATGAACGGTATCGGCCTGACGGGAACATTGCCCGGATTCAAAGATTTTCTGATCAGATTGAAAGATCTCATTAATCCCAACGGGCAGGTACTTTTCGATTCTTCGGATATCGCTTATCTATATGAAGATATGCCAAAACCGGAAAATCAATATTATGGTGAAGTATCTTACCAGTACGAATATAAAGGGGAAAAAGGCAATTGGTTCAACTGGATTTATATAGATGAAGAAACCATTAAAAGCACTGCAAAAGAAACAGGTTGGGATGCTGAACTGATTTTTGATGATGGAGAAGATCAGTATTTAGTAAAATTGACTTTAGCCTAATAATCTAAAAGTCATAAAGCTTTTTGTCGTGTCGATTTAAATCAGCAGGCTCATAAATTTGTTTAATACGATTATGGGCAATACAAAAATTAAACTCAGTGTTTTAGATCAGTCGCCGGTACGAAAAGGTGTTACCGCCCGTCGCGCCATTGAAGAAACCACTATACTTGCACAAGAAGCTGAAAAATTAGGTTATCACCGTTTTTGGGTTTCAGAACATCATAATACCACCAGCCTGGCGGGTTCTACTCCAGAAGTTTTAATTGCACATCTGGCTAATCATACCAAAACTTTAAGAATAGGTTCCGGAGGCATTATGCTGCCCAACCACAGTGCTTTGAAGGTTGCTGAGAGTTTCCGTTTATTGGAAGTAATGCACCCTAACAGGATCGACTTAGGGATGGGGCGTGCGCCAGGAACCGACCGGATTACGGCCTCAATGCTCAATCCATCAAACAACTGGAGCGAACAGGATTTTGTAGAGCAACTGCGCGAACTGCAGCATTATCTACATGATACTTCTGATTGCGGCATACAAGCTAAAATAAAAGCGATTCCGGTTTCTGAAACCGTTCCGCAACAGTGGTTGTTAAGCAGCAGCGGACAAAGCGCTTTGTTTTCAGCACATTTCGGGATGGGTTTTTCTTTTGCGCATTTCATTAATCCGGTAGGCGGTGCACAAGCGATTCAGTATTACCGGGAGCACTTTAAACCTTCGGTAGATCTGACTAAGCCGGTCGAAAATGTAGCGCTCCATGTTTTCTGTTCGGAGGATGAGGAAAAGGTAAAACAGCAGGAAGCTTTAATGAATTACCGGTTTTTACAACTGGAAAAAGGGAAGGGGTTGCCTGCCGTTGGCTGGGCCGATATTAAGGATGTAAGTTACAATGCTGCTGAACAGGAACGGATTAAGGCCAATAAACAGCGGATGATTTATGGTACACCAGCTGTAATTAAAGAACGATTAACCCAATTAGCTACTGATTATGACGTAGACGAACTGATGGCCGTTACCATTACCGAGCATTTTGAAGACCGGATAAGATCCTACGAATTGCTCGCTGAGATTTTTCAATAAAAATGTTCATGGTTTTTGCCCCGCGCAGACCATGAACATTATAAGGTAGCGGTTTGTGAAGACACAAACTCTGGCAATTAGTGCAGATCGTTATAATTGATAATTTTTACCTCCGGATTTTTGGCCAGAATTTCTTCCATCCATTTACGGTGCGATGCGCCAACACCCACTACAACCCGTTTTGCTTTTTGTGCCCTCGCTTGCTCAATGATGTTTTTGCACATGCCCTCATTTCTTAACATCCATTGGGCAATCATTGCTTTTACCGATTCAGTAGGGAAACCTGTATAACCATAAAAATGAGATCCTCCATAAAAATTCCATGCTTCATCCAACACGCCATATTTTACAGTATTCATGCCGGCATATTGATCGGCGTTGAAAACTTTAGATTCCTCATCACTATAACTCCAATAAGTTTCGATGGCTTTAACCGTTGCTGCTTCGGCAGATGTACTATCTGCTTTGGCTTTGGTGATCATGATTTTGTATAAAGAATCTGTTTTGGCCCAGGCTTCGCTCCAGGGTTTATCATAAGTCTGGCAATCCATTTTGTAAACCTGATCCTGACCTAATTGATAAATAAGCGGAAAATAAATTTTGCTGTATTCGCTTTCTGGCCTGTACAATCCAGCCTTTTTTAAAGAATCTACACTTCCAAACATTTTTGCATATTGTGCCTGCTCTTCTTTACCAAACTTATCTTTCATGTAATTTTCGAGTATAAAAATCTGGTATTCCGCATTTGCTCTATCCAGGTTTTTAGCATAATTAACGGCTAAATCCATACGGGTTTTATGATAGTAAGCAAAAGATGAAAGTGCTTTATGTTCTTTTTTAATTTGTGCAGCAATATTTTTTACCGGTTCAGGGTTTAGTTTTTCAACATAATCGTGGCCTTTTTTAAAGACTTTCACTGCCCAGTTGCTTTGTTCAAGCTTTGCATAATCGCTTTCCGGTAAATATTCCCCAAAAACCATATCAGGTTTAAAGTTTTTCAGTTTATCGATGATGGCCTGAAAATTTTGTGCCGATTTAGAATTATCGTGGGCTGAGCCTACTATAACAATTTCGAGCTGGTTTTGGGCATTCGATTTAAACGCAATTGCAGTTAATAATAAAAATGCCAGGCTAAGTTTTTGTATAATTTTCATAATGAATCTTGTTTCGTTTTTTGTTGATTCAAAGATGAGCATACGCACTTGCCTGCTATATTTAATTATCCCAAAGGCTTATTATATTATCCCAATCCGGTAAAACGGGAATTAAAAGGTTTGGATAGTGGTTTCAGGGTTTTGTCCTGAAAAAGAACCTATTCCATTAGTTTTTCGTTAAAACCAACAATCAGTTTAAAGAGATCTTTATACTCGGTAAGCGGTAAAGTTTCGGGTTGATCAAATACATCGTGATAAGCTGATGGGCCGCCCTGGGTGTAGATAAAAAATGCAGGAACCCCTCTTTCGGTAAAGAAATAATGATCGCTGTTGGCGGCCTTTCCCCTCGAATTGATTTTTGAAATATAGCGGTGTTGATTGTTAATATGATTAAGCAATGCAAATGCTTTTGGATAAACAGATGCATTAACTACCGTCATTCCGGCCTCACCTGTTCCAACAAGATCAAGGTTAAGGAGAAATTTAATTTTATTTAAAGGAATGAGCGGATTTTCTACAAAATACCTCGAACCTAATAGCCCGGCTTCTTCACCCGCAAAACAGATGAAACCGATAGAGTAGGGCTGTGGATGGGCAGCATAATATTTTGCCAGACTTAATAATGTGGCCACACCGGCGGCATTATCGTTGGCACCCGGGAAATAGGTATCGGCACCCATTCCGCCCAAATGATCGTAGTGTGCAGTGATCATTAAAAGTGAATCAGGAAATCTGGTTCCCTTAACAAAAGCACAAACATTTGCTGCCTGGAAACCGGGAACGAATTTATTTTCGATATCAACACTGATTTCTTTTGGTATGGCCGTAAAATATTTTTTATTAACCTGAAGGATTGTTTTTTCTCCGACTTCGGTTGCAACAGACCAGGTGAGTTTATCTTTTAAAGAAACGGTTAACGAAGATGTAGCCTGGTAATTAAGACTGTCCAGAGGGGTTAAATTCGCTTTTTGCTTGATGCCGGGGCTTTCGTTATTAATAATGAAATCTTTACCGGGAATAAGTTTCTGGCCATTAATGCTAACCATCATTTTTCCCGGGAAGGTGTTTACTGGAAAAGAAAAATCCTGTTTGTAATTGGTACCCATAGGTAAAAGTCCCATTCGGTGGTAAGCATCTGCAATATAATCGGCCGCTTTTTTCATGCCATCTTTGGTATAACCTCTGCCCCAAAATGCTTTTGATGTAAGCGTATTTATTACGTTACGGGTATAAACAGAATCTTGAGCGAAACTGTTAATGGTCAGAAATAGAAAGAAGATGAAGCCAGATTTTTTCATGCCGGAATTTAGTAAAATAAAGTTACTGTTGGCCGGGATTTGTAATCCCGACCCTGGTACTAAGGATTTTTAATCCTTTTAGTGGATTATAAATCCACAGTTTATTAAGTCGGGATTGCAAATCCCGACTAACATTCAAAAAAAGGTTGACGAGTAACAGCATAGCCATTACTCGAATAATTTATCGTTACAAACGATAGAATCGTATAGCTATTTATGCCTCGTTTGGAAACGAGCGCAAACATTTTCATGTTTAAACATAAAAAAGGTTGATGTTAACAGCCATGCTATTAATCACCAACCTTTTCATATAAGTGAGCTTATTTTACTTTAGCAGATAAGGCTGTAAAGCAGTTTTAATTTTTTCTTTATTCTGAGCAGCAGTCCATTTTTCTTTGATAGACTGATCGCCTAAGCTAAAAAGTGTTTCGTAAAGCAATTTACCATTTGCCATGGTTTGTACTTTGAAAGTATTTTGAGATCCGATAATATCGGCCCAAACGCCACGAACATCTGCCCAGTAAGATTTTTGGCTGGCCCACCATTTTTGTGCATTGGCGAAAGTTTTAGGGTCTATTTTAGTAAATTCTTCATAACCTTTTTCAACTGCTAATAATTTATCGCCACTGGCTGAACGTACAATCTTTTTATTATCCTGTTCGAACATCCAGCCATCCTTAGTGATGGTGATCCTGCTGCCACGGTTTAATACATTGTAATCTTTACGCACGGTCGATTCTCTTCTTGGCAGTGGAGAGTCGGTTTCGCTTTGCCAAGCATCATGTCCGCCTACGTGGCTCCAGGTTCCGTAACCCTGATAACGTGGACTATCATCTACCTGATAAACTTTTTGCGTCCATTTTCCTTTTACATCGGCAGGAGTTAAGTTGCCTTTTTTCCATGCATTACCTTCGGTGTAAAGCATAATGTCGGTATCTTCATACGTCCAGTCCTGGCGCCAGTGTTTAATTACAGTAGTATCATTAATGGCCAGCATGTGCTGGATCACGATCCTTTTAGGCTCATCAACAATAATTTCGGCCCATTCGTTACCATGGCTTTCGTAAGGCTTGCTGAATTTGTAATTCGGATCCGGAGCGGTTACTTCGCCGTAATTGAAATTCACTTCGTAAAAGCCTGCTAAAGATTTAATGGCTTTTCTATCTTTTTCCAATTTTTCTTCCGGAGAATCTGCTTTCGTTTGTGCATTAGCATTAAGGGCGATCAAACCGGTTAATACTAAAATCAGGTTTAAAAACTTCATTTTTATGATTAATTAGGGTGTGCTTAGTTTTCCGCAACTGCGGGATTTTTCTTCTTTTTCTTTTTACCCCACCAGATGATAAATCCGGTAATGGGCAAACTTGCTGCAATAAGGCTTGCAAAAAATGCCATAATTTTTCCAGGCAGGCCCAAAATAGCGCCTACATGGATATCGTAATTCATGCCAATAAGTGCTTCGCCGCCATTTTTGTCGCTTTGGTTTTTACGTGCCAATAATTTGCCTGTGTATTGATCGAATAGCAAAACATCGAAATTCCAAAAGGTTTCTTCTCCTTTGTAGCCGGTTGCATAAATAGGCGCTGTACCACCTCCGGCTGGCGACATCCCAATGCGTTCTGCATTTGTAAAGGTCTTTTTTGCCGTTTCAAAGGCTACATCGAAAGGAATGGCTTTGATGGTTTTGGTCGAATCTGATTTGGCTGTTACTTCTTTTGGTGGGCTAACACTACCTGATGCAACAACATAAACTGTTGCCTGAAACCATTGAAAGGCCCAAACCAGGCCGGTTAAAGCCAGCATCAGGCAAATCGTCATCACATAAAAACCCAGTACATTGTGCATATCGTAATTGATGCGTTTAAATTTCGCCTTCCATTTGATTTTGAAACTTTTATCGAAATTCGATTTTTTGAGATTTTTAGGCCACCACATTACCATACCGGAGATTAGCAGAAAAACAAAAATGATGGTGCTCCATCCGATAATCTGCTGGCCGATGGGATGGTTAATAAGAAAGCTCCAGTGCAACATTTTAATGATGCCAAAGAATTCATACTTATAATCAGAAACCAATGTAACCTTACCTGTGTATGGGTTGATAAGAACGATATCGTAATAATCTATCGAATCGAAATACCAGAAAGCTTTAGGATCGCCGGGTTTATAGGTCATAAATTCCCAGGCCCTGTCTGGCCTGCTGTAACTCGTCATAAACGTTACCTTCTTTTTTCCGCCTAAAGCTTTTTCTGCAGTAGCCGTTAATGTACTTAAAGGAATGTTTTTTTTATTTGCCGGTACCTCAACAAAAAACTCTTTTCTATGGATAAACTCGGTAATTTCTTTCTGGAAAGCAAAAATGCAACCCGTTACACCCAGATGAACAACCACCAGGCCTGATGCGATGCCCAGCCACAAGTGCAGCCAATCGCTGATTCTTCTTATCCGCGATTTTTTTGGTTTTTTCTGTATAGGTTTTGTAAGCGCCATTAAAGCTTTATTTAATAAAAGAACCAATTGACAATCTGGCTGCCAATTGGTTATAAAAATTGAGTTAATCTGGTTATTTAACTTCTGTAGTGTAAGTTACCAAATGCCAGATTTTTTCGTAGTCTTTGCCGTTCAGTTTTCCCGGTGTTTTATCTTCGGTAAAAGCTTCAAGGAAATAACTTCCTTTTGTTGCTGGTTTAAAGGTGAATTTACCTTGTGCATCGGTTTCGGTAGGCTGGCCTTTTTTATCAGGACCAACAACTGTTAATTTTTGGTTTGCAAAAGGCGTTTTGTTATAAATAACTTCATGAACAGCCGTTTCTCCCACTTTTAAAGCGTGTTTATCCGGTCTGATGGTTAAAGCAGCATCGGCAGGAAAAACCGTGTTAATTTTTGAAGCACCCACTGCAACATCTGCGAATGCATAATATTCAATTTTTGCTTTCTCGTAAACTGCAGCTACCTCATGTACCACAGAAATTTTGTATGTTCCATCCTGATCTGGTGTAAAACTGGCTTTGTAAAAAAGCACATCCGGCGAAGTTGTTAAAACTTTGGTAGTGCCATTGGGAGCGGTTAAAACCAATTTGAAATCTTTCAGGTTGCTGAACCATTTTGCTGCCGTATCAGGTTCATTGTGTTCATACTCACCAAAAAAAACTTTTACGTCCTGTGGCTGTCCTTTTTTACCCATTGCCGATGTTTCTATCCACAAAGCATGTGCAAATGCGCTCGAAATGCTAAACGCAAGGAATAATACTAATAAAGAGATTTTAGTTTTCATGTTTTCGGTTTTTAAAACCGTGAGCAATTGATCTGATCCAATTGCTCACGATTGATTTAATTAAAATTTATAAGTAACACTGCCGGTAAAAGTTCTTAAATCCTGAGCATTCATGGTGCTGTAACCTGTCCAGTATTTTTGGTTGGTGAAATTATCTACTTTAGCACCGATCCTGAATTTTGGATGATCGTAGAATACCGATGCGTTGAAAACTTTGTAAGCAGGAAGTATAAACACGTTTTCAGTGGTAGATGTTGGCGTGATGATTAAGTTATTCACGATTCTGTTATCACTGGCATAATTCCCGCCGGCACCTAATCCAAAACCTCTTAACGAACCTGCAGCAAATTTGTAGCTGATCCATAAGTTTGCAGAGTAAGGTGAAGCTGAATAAGCATCACGGCGTCCTTCAACATCAGGTGAAGCATTTTGCAGGTAGTTATCATTATAAGCAAAACCTGCAATAATGTTTAAACCGTTAACAGGGTTGGCAACAATTTCTGCCTCTATACCTTTACTGATTTTGTTACCATCCTGGATCTGTGCATTTGGGTTCGATGGGTCCTGGTTATAGCCCCTAACCATGTCTTTCACTTTAATATAATAGTAAGATACCGATCCGGTTAGTTTACCATTAAAAAGATTGCTCTTAACACCACCTTCTATCTGGTTAGCCTGCTCCGGCTTAAATGCATCACCTTTATAATCTATACCGTTAACGTTGTTAAAACCGTTTTGGTAATTGGCAAATAACGACAACTGATCTTTAATGGGTTGGAATACCAGACCGAATTTTGGTGAGAAGGCCGTTTGTTTATAAGCGCCAACCGGTGCAGAACCCGAACGGTCTGAATTTCCTTTGTTATCAAAACGATCCACCCTTAAAGCGGCTAAGGCAATTAACCTGTCGGTTAAATTAATAACATCCGATGCATAAGCACTGTAGGTATTGGATTTAAAGTTAGACAGGTATTTAGAATAAGGGTGCGAAGCGTAAAATGCAGCCAGGTTAACCTCAGTAAAATCGTTATAGTTAGCACCATTTCCGTTTTTGTTGGTTAAATCGAAAGTATCGATCGAATAGAACAATTGATCAGAATTTTGACGTAAATAATCCAGACCAAGGACAACCCTGTTTTTAATAGATCCTAAGTTAAAAGTACCGTTAAAGTTTTGTTGAACTTCATAGTTATAAAGTTTGCTGTTGTCGGTTGATTGATCGGCTCTGGATATCATATCAGCACCTGGGCCAGCTGTGGGGTTACCCAGTGGGGGATAATTGTTGGGAACCAGAAACAAATATGTTCCACGGCCGTTAGAAAAACTATAGCTGGAGGAGAAACTGGTGTGTGATGACCAGTTGTCGTTAAATTTATAATTTGCCTGACCAAAGAAATTTGTACTGTTATACTTTTGTTTCATCGCATCACCGGTAAACGATTTGTCGTAAGGTATGCCTGATTGATCTGCCCTGTCAAAACCCAGGTCTTTTACCGGGAAATAGAAGAAAACGAATGGTTTTAACGTGTTTTTACCATTGGCAATTTCGGCATCAAAAGTAAAATCCAGTTTATCATTTACCTTATAAGCTAAACTCGGAGCAACAAAGAAGCCCCTGTCGAATACATTTTGCTGAAAAGATCCTTTGTAATTATAAGAAGCATTAATACGTGCATAAATGTGGTTGGCTTTATCAACAGGGAAATTGAAATCGGTACTTACCCTGTTTAAATCATAACTACCTGCCGAATAGGTTACTTCTCCGCCCATACCTTCGAAAGGTTTTTTAGTAACGCGGTTAATTAAACCTCCGTATGAGGTTAAAGTACTACCGAATAGGGTAGCAGATGGGCCTTTAATTACCTCAACACTTTCGATGTTTGCAGCATCATTACGGCTGGTTACATTACCTGCAATGCCGTTTCTGAGTTTGGATTGAACAATAAAGCCTCTTGATGCGTAGTATGCACCACCATCTCCGCCACGACCAGTTGATTCCCACATTTTTTGAATCCCTACAGCATTACGTGTTGCATCGTCAACAGAGAATATCAATTGATCGTTAAATGTTTCTTTGGTAATGGTGGTATAAACCTGTGGGTTTTCTAAATTGGTAATCGGCATTTTTGATACATAATCACTCTTTTGTGCGCCATATTTATTGGCCCTGCCTTTATTGATATTTACTTCGCTAAGCTGGTTTGAATTTTGGCTGATTACAAAATCGACAGTTTTATTTTCGCCGGCAGTAATTACAATGGGCTTTTCTACTGATTGTACACCAACTGCCGAAACCCTTAAAATGTATGAGCCTGGTTTAACGCGTTGAATTTCAAAAACACCTTTATCGTTGGTTACATTTCCTAAGCCTTTTCCTTTTAAACCTACTGAAACATAAGCTGCTGGTTTTCCATCTGATGTGGTTACGGTACCACTGATGGTAGAAAACTGCTGGGCAAAGGAGAGTAAGCTGAGAAAAGTTAATAGAAAAGTTAAACTGAAAAGTTTGATTTTAAACATGATAAGATTTATTTGGATTAATTCTAAAGAGCTGCAAAATAACGGGAGAAAATGTTATTATCCAAATTATTTTGAATTATTCTAAATAATAAAATGTTAAAATTCTATTACGATTAAAAAAAAGCTTTCATTCGTGGCTTTTTTTATATTTTCAGTGCTTAAAACCTGTATTTCTGGTTAAATTATTGGCGGAAAGATGAATTTGAAAAATATTGAAAGACAGGAATCTTTCAGGAATTTAAACATAAAAAAGCCCCATACTAAATCAATAGTATTGGGGCAATTAGAAAAAAAAATATTTTTATTTAATTACAATGGCCTGTAAGCTCAATGGGCGTTCTGTATCATTTGCAGGTGTTACCAAACCGCCTAGTATCACATCATAATGGAAACCAGCGGTAAAAGTAGTGCTACCTGTTGTTGCTTTAACCGTACCTGACGAGGTTTCTTTTGCATCAAGTGAGTAAGTTCCTGCATCTACGCTGATAAAACCACTTGCATTTTTAAAAGTCTTACTGGTAAATAAAGCCGTAGTTGCACTGGTTTTGGCCAAATCGAATGCAGCTGCATCCGGCGATAAATTGATGAACCGGATATAAGCTTTATCAGCTGCCGGTACAGAAAGGTCATCACCAATGGTATAAATATCTAATGCTGCAGGTTTGTTAATTAAGTAAGTAGAATAATAATTGCTGGCACTTAGTGCAACCGTTTTGGTTAATAAACTTTCGGTACTGCTGGCCGTTGTAAATTTTAAACTGTATGATCCTGCTGCGTAAGAGGTATAAGAAGCTGCACCACCAAAAGGTAAAGCAGCTGTATTAACCATGGTGCTGTTAAAATAAGCATTGTATGTAGCTAAAGATGGCGAGGTATTCACAACTCTGATGTAGGCTATGTTCGGATCGGCAGTTTCAGTCTTTTTGCAAGCGGTAAATGTTGTAAAAGCGATCAGCAAAATTAAAGTAAGGGATTTGAAATAAAACGGAGTAGAATTCTTCATGGAGTTTTAAAATTTGATTTAATATTTAGAAACATTAATAAAACGACAGTTCGGCAGCATTCGCTACAGCGATACAAATATTGTATTTTAACCGTGTTTCAGTATGTTAAATGTTGTTAAGCAGATGTTAAAGTTTAAAGCTTCTTTTTAACAATGTTAATATTGATTGGGGCAGCAGAGATGAAATTAAAAAAAAATTAAAAGCGAACAGTTCTGTAAACCTTTATAAAGTCAGGTTAATTTAAAAAAAACAAAAGCTTAACATAAAAAAATCATGATATTATTGTGTAACTCGATTTTTATTTAAACCTTTGCACCTCAATAGAGTTAAAGCCGTTTTAATACGCAAGAAATGATTAAACAATTTTTACATAAACTTTCTGTTTCTACAGCGCAAATGGTGCCTGGGAAAGGTTTGTTTATTAATCATTTTCAGCCCGTTTTTTATTACCCCACAAGCCGGCAAAATTTCACTCCACGTATTTAGTACCTAAACTAAACGTAACGAGGAATTGATCCTCTCTAAAAACCCAATTAACAAGAATACTTATAATTTTTCGTTAGAAAACGAATGGATATTAACGAATTTATAGTGCAGGTTGCACTTCCTGAACATCGTGTATTTGCAGAACAAATTGTAACCGAGATGGCCGAATCTGCTAAAGCACGCGGTACCGGTATCGCAAAGCGTTCTCCGGAATATGTTGCAGGCAAAATGGCCGAAGGCAAAGCGGTAATTGCTTTCCATAAGGATGGCACATGGGCCGGGTTTTGTTACATCGAAACCTGGAGCCACGGACAGTTTGTAGCCAACTCCGGTTTAATCGTATCTCCTGAATTTAGAAAAGCAGGTTTAGCACATGCCATTAAGGAAAAGGTTTTCGAACTTTCGAGAACATTGTACCCTAAAGCAAAGATTTTTGGTTTAACAACCGGTTTGGCCGTAATGAAAATCAATTCCGATTTAGGTTACGAGCCGGTTACCTATTCTGAACTTACCCAGGATGAAGAATTTTGGAAAGGTTGCCAGAGCTGTGTAAACTTCGAGATCCTGAAAATGAAGGAACGTAAAAACTGCATGTGTACGGCTATGCTTTACGATCCGGCTACGCAAAAACACGATGCAGCTAAAAGATTTGCCGAAGAATTACAGAAAAAACCCAAATTATACGAGCGTTTTATGCGCATTAAACAACGTTTAGTTGTTAAACCAAAGCCAAAAACTGGCTTAAAAGCCCTTTTATTTTTATTTACCTTTTTATTTAAGTAGCATGAAAAAAGTTGTTTTAGCATTTAGCGGAGGATTAGATACCTCATTTTGTTGTATTTACCTGGCACAAGACCGCGGATTGGAAGTACACTCGGTAATTGTAAATACCGGTGGTTTCTCTGACGAAGAGTTGCAGGAAATTGAGAAAAGGGCATATGCTTTAGGCGTAAAATCGCATGCTGTGGTAGATGAAACAGAAGGTTATTATGATGATTGTATTAAATACCTGATTTTTGGTAACGTATTAAAAAATGCAACTTATCCGCTATCGGTAAGTGCAGAGCGCGTAAGTCAGGCAACTGCTATTGCCAACTATGTTAAAAAAATCGGCGCTGATTATGTAGCCCACGGTAGTACCGGTGCAGGTAACGATCAGGTACGTTTTGATATGATCTTTAATATCCTGATCCCGGGAGTGGAAATTATTACCCCGATCAGGGATTTAAAATTATCACGCGAAGCAGAAATAGAATATCTGGCGCAGCATGGTGTTGAATATAGTGCCGAAAAAGCAAGATACTCGATCAATAAAGGTTTATGGGGAACTTCGGTAGGTGGAAAAGAGACTTTAACATCACACGAAACTTTGCCAGAAAGTGCATGGCCAACCCAGGTTACCGAAACAGCAGCACGTAAAGTAGAATTAACTTTCGAAAAAGGCGAACTGATTGCTATTGATGGCGAAAAACTGGCGCCGGTAAGGGCAATCCAGAAATTACAGGCTATTGCACAACCTTTCGGTATTGGCAGGGATATCCACGTGGGCGATACCATTATTGGTATTAAAGGCCGTGTGGGTTTTGAAGCTGCCGGACCAATCATCATCATTAAAGCACACCATACTTTAGAAAAACATACTTTAACCAAATGGCAGTTAAGCTGGAAAGAGCAATTATCATCTTTTTATGGTAACTGGCTGCACGAAGGTCAGTTCCACGATCCGATTATGCGGAATATCGAGGCATTTTTAGCCGATACACAAAAATTTGTGAGCGGTAAAGTATTTGTAGAACTGTTACCATACCGTTTCCAGATTATCGGAATTGAATCTAACCATGATTTAATGAGCAATAAATTTGGTAGCTACGGCGAAATGAACAATGCCTGGAGCGGAGAAGATGTTAAAGGTTTCTCTAAAATATTCGGCAACCAGGTAATGATCTGGCACAAAGTGAATGGTGAGGAAGCCTAGTTTTATGTAAAATGTATGATGGAAGAGGTGAAATGGAAGTTTTTGTCCTCTCTTGATACTCAATATCAACTTGATACTTAAGATGAGCGAAATCCTTTCAAAAGATAACTGTTTAAGTCATTATAAATGGGGCGATAATTGTGATGGATGGAATTTTGTAAACAAGCCGGAGGCGGCAATTAAACAAGAATTAATGCCGGCTCAAACAGCAGAAAAACTACATTTCCATACTTATGCAGAACAATTTTTCTTCATATTGAAAGGACAGGCAACCTTTTTAATTGAAGGCGAAACATTTACAGTTGATGCCAATAAAGGTTTACAGATTAAAGCCGGTGATAAACATAAAATCATGAGCACTGGCGTTGATGATTTAGAATTTATACTTTTTTCAACTCCATCAACCCAAAACGACAGAACTGATTGTGAATAATATAACGATAAAACAGATAGGATTAACAGAAGCTCACCTAATAGTTGGCCTGTTTAACCAGTATCGTATTTTTTATAAACAGTTTTCGGATATCGGCATGGCCAGTGCTTTTATCAATGAACGTTTACAGCACAACGAATCGGTCATTTTTGTAGCCATTGATGATGATAGTTTGCAGCCCGTGGGTTTTACACAGTTATATCCAAAATATTCTTCAGTAAGATTAAGTAAAAACTGGATTCTGAACGATTTATATGTTGCTGAAGATTACCGCGAGCAGGGGATCGGCGAAAAACTGATTAAAACCGCCATGGATTTTGCCAGAAACAACGGGTCTACATTTGTACAATTAGAAACCGCTATTAACAATTTTACTGCGCAGCACCTGTACGAAAGTATCGGTTTTGTAAAGCAGGGAAATGACGAGGAATTTTTTCTTTATAAAATAGCACTAAACTCATAGAGATGAATAAAATTAAAGCAGGAATAATTGGTGGTGCAGGTTACACAGGTGGCGAAATGTTGCGCATCCTGGTTAATCACCCAAATGTTGAAATTGCTTTTGTAAATAGTACCAGTAACGCCGGAAACCTGATTTCTGATGTACATACTGATTTAATTGGCGATACCGATTTAAAATTTGTAAGCGATATTCCACAGGATATTGACGTTTTATTTTTATGCGTTGGTCACGGCGATGCGAAAAAGTTTTTAGCCGCTAACCCGATCAGCGAAGACATTAAAATCATCGATTTATCACAGGATTTCAGGTTACATGAAAAATCGGCATTCGAAAACCGCGAATTTGTTTACGGACTGCCGGAATTAAACCGAGATAAAATTAAAACGGCCAAAAATATTGCCAATCCAGGTTGTTTTGCCACTTGCATTCAGTTGGGTTTATTGCCCCTGGCTGCAAAAGGCCTGATTAATAAAGAAGTTCACATCAATGCAACTACGGGCTCAACCGGTGCCGGACAGAGTTTATCAACTACTTCGCATTTCAGCTGGAGAAATAATAACCTTTCCATTTATAAAGCGTTTGAGCATCAGCACCTGAACGAAATCAGCGAGAGTTTGTTGCAGTTACAGCCATCACTTTCTGAGGCTTTAAACTTTATTCCACAGCGTGGAGCATTTACCAGGGGGATTTTGGCTGCGATGTACCTTGAAACTGATTTAACTTTGGAAGAAGCACAAAATATTTACGAAGCGTATTATAGTGCGCATCCTTTTACGCATGTAAGCCGGAATAATATCGATTTAAAGCAAGTGGTGAATACCAATAAAGCACTGGTTCATGTAGAAAAACATGGCGGTAAATTATTTATCATCAGCATTATAGATAACCTGTTAAAAGGCGCCAGCGGACAAGCCGTTCAGAATATGAACTTAATGTTCGGCTTTGATGAAACAGCGGGACTTAAGTTAAAGGCCGCTAATTTCTAGGTAGAAGGCTTATAGACCAAAGCTGAAAGACCAAAGACCAAAGCAAAGATAGCATGATGCCAACATAAATTAAATAATGATTAAATATTGCATTAAGCTTAGTCTTTTTGCTTTTGCCTTTAAGCTTAGAAAATGAGAGATTATCAGAAATTGGATGTTTGGAAGAAATCACATTTGATGGTTCTATATGTCTATAAATTCATTTTGCCTGATTTTCCTGCTCATGAAAAATACGATTTGCAAAGTCAGGTAAAAAGAGCGGCATATTCTGTTCCATTAAATATTGTTGAAGGGGCAGGGCGGCGGACCGAAAAAGATTTTGCACATTTTCTTGATAATGCTCTAGGCTCTGTTCAAGAAATGGAATACGCTTGTTTTCTGGCAAAAGATTTAGAATATCTTGAAGAAAGCAAATATTTAGAAATTTATAAAATGGCTGGTGAAGTTAAAGCAATGTTAATTGGCTTAATTAAACACCTAAGACAATAACCAAGATTGAATACTAATAGATTAGGCTTGATGATATATGAAATATTGCAGGAAGCTTTGGTCTTTAGTCTTTGGTCTTTAAACTTATTAAAAAATGAACTTATTCGACGTTTACCCACTTAATGATATAGAAATTACCAAAGCAGCAGGCAGCAATGTTTGGGATGCTAACGAACAACAATACCTAGATTTATATGGCGGTCATGCTGTAATTTCAATTGGTCACACCCATCCGCATTATGTACAGCGCTTGACAGATCAGTTAAATAAAGTTGGCTTTTACTCTAACTCGGTTAAAATTCCTTTACAGGTTCAGCTTGCCGAAAAATTGGGTGAAGTATCAGGTAAAAAAGATTTTCAGCTGTTTTTATGTAATTCTGGTGCCGAAGCAAACGAAAATGCTTTAAAACTGGCTTCATTTTACAACGGAAGAAAAAAAGTGATTGCCTTTACAGGCGCTTTCCACGGACGTACCTCTTTGGCCGTTGCTGTAACCGATAACCCTAAAATTGTGGCTCCGGTTAACCAGACCGAAAATGTAATCTTTTTGCCTTTCAACAATGAAGTTGCTTTAGAAGAAACTTTTAAAGCACAGGGCAATGATATTTCAGCAGTAATTATCGAAGGAATCCAGGGCGTTGGCGGTATTAAAGAAGCTTCAAAAAGCTTTCTTCAAAAAATCCGTTCACTTTGTGATGAATATAATGCCGTTTATATTGCTGATAGCGTACAGTGTGGCTACGGACGCACCGGCTCTTTTTACTCACACGATTATTCGGGTGTTGAAGCCGATGTTTATACCATGGCAAAAGGAATGGGGAACGGATTTCCTGTTGCCGGGATTTCCATTGCACCTAAATTTAAACCTTGGCATGGCGAATTAGGTACAACTTTTGGCGGTAATCATTTGGCCTGCGCTGCTGCACTGGCGGTTTTAGAAGTGATGGAAAAAGATAACCTGATCAAAAATGCCGAAGAAGTTGGAAATTACCTGATTGCTGAACTGAAAAAATTTGAGCAGGTGGTAGAAGTACGCGGTCGCGGACTGATGATCGGGATTGAATTACCCGAAGAACTTGCACATGTTAAAAAAGAACTATTATTTACACACCATATTTTTACCGGCGAAGCTAAACCTAACGTAATCCGTTTATTGCCTGCTTTAAACTTGACTAAAGCGCATGCGGATGAGTTTTTAGCGGCATTTAGAAAATTAGTAAAATAAGTTAGATGGCAGGAAGGTAGCAGGGTGGAAGGCCTGGGATAAGGCTATGAATTATAAAATAAAAAAATAAATCAGGCGATATAAATCGCAATTATAAATTTTGAGGGATAGCGAGATTGAGGGAGAACAAACCTTCAACCTTTCAGCGCTCAACCTTTAACCTAATAGAAAAGATGAACTTGTTCACTTCCGTACACGATGTTCCAAGCATCAAACAATTTGTAAATGATGCACTTGCGTTAAAAGCAAATCCTTATGCGCACCAGGATTTAGGTAAAAACAAAACCCTGGGCCTGGTTTTCATGAATCCAAGTTTACGTACCCGGTTAAGTACGCAAAAGGCCGCCTTAAATCTGGGTATGAATGTAATGGTGATGAATATGGACAAAGAAGGCTGGGCTTTAGAAACTCAGGATGGTGTGGTGATGAACGGCACAACCGTTGAACATATCCGTGAAGCTGCAGCCGTTATGGGACAATACTGCGATATTTTAGGCTTGCGTTCTTTCCCGAAATTGAACAACCGTGAAGAGGATTACAGCGAAGATTTCTTCAATAAATTTGTGAAATACTGTGCTGTACCTGTAGTGAGTTTAGAGAGTGCAACACGCCACCCTTTACAGAGTTTTGCTGATATTATTACCATTCACGAAACGTGGACAAAACAGCCTGACGGACGCAAACCAAAAGTAGTTTTAGCCTGGGCGCCTCATGTAAAGGCTTTGCCTCAGGCAGTACCCAATTCTTTTGCAGAATGGATGTGTAAAGCACAGGAAGAAGGTATGATCGATTTTACCATTGCTCAGCCAGAAGGTTATGAACTTTCAGAAGATTTTACGCCTAAAGCCAATATTCAGTATAATTTAGAGGAAGCTTTAGCCGGGGCAGATTATGTGTATGTAAAAAACTGGAGCAGTTATAAAGAATATGGCAAAGTGTTAACCTACCCCGATGGCTGGATGATGAACAACGAAAAGTTGAAGTTTACCAACGATGCCAAAGTAATGCATTGTTTACCCGTACGCCGTGATTTAGAATTATCATCTGAAATTTTAGATGGGCCAAACTCATTGGTAATCCACGAAGCTGGAAACCGTTTATGGGCTGCACAGGCAGTAATTAAGGCAATGTTGGAGGAATTGAAATAGCATTAGTTGGATGGGAAAGCCAATGAAAAATATAACAACAGATTTCGAGCAGATTATTTTGCTTATTACAGAAGCCCGGAACCGGGTTTACAGTAAAGCGAATGCAGAATTAGTAATGTTATATTTTAATGTTGGTCAAATTGTTTCCGAAAAAGTTGCCAATGGGAAATGGGGTGATGGGACTGTAAATGATTTAGTAAACTATATTGCAGATAAACAACCCTTTTTAAAAGGGTTTAATCGTCGTGGGCTTTATAGAATGAAACAATTTTATGAAGTTTATAGTGATAAGGAAATTGTGTCAACACTGATGACACAATTTCAAGATGCTGATAATGAGTTAAATAAATTTGTGACAACAGTGTTGACACAAATACCCTGGTCTTCTCATTTACACATTTTAAACAAAACCAAAACTATAGAGGAAAAGCTATTTTATATCCATAATTCTATCAAAGAAAAATTATCTGTAAGAGAACTTGAGCGCCAGTTAAATTCTGCTACTTTTGAACGGACTATGCTTGGTAGTAAGTTTAATTTAGCAATGACGAAACAATTACCCAAAGGAATTTTTAAAGACCCTTATGTTTTTGAGTTTTTAGCTTTACCCGAAATTCATTCTGAAAATGACCTGCAGCAGGCATTGATTAAAAACCTGCAAAATTTCATATTAGAAATGGGAAAAGGTTTTACGTATATGGGGAGTGAATACAGACTGCAGGTAGGAAATAAAGATTACTATACAGATTTATTATTTTATCACCGCGATTTGCAGTGTATGGTTCTATTTGAATTGAAGATAGAAGAATTTCAACCGGAATTTTTGGGAAAATTAAATTTCTATCTCGAAGCTTTGGATAGAGATGTTAAACGGCCTCATGAAAACCCAAGTATTGGTGTCTTGTTGTGCAAAGGTAAAGATGTTGAGGTTGTGGAATATGCCTTGGCCAGAAACTTGTCGCCAGCCTTAATTGCAGATTATGAAACTAAACTCATTGATAAAAAGTTACTTGTAGAAAAACTACACCAGCTTTCAGAAATTTTCTATAAAAATGAAGAATAAACAACTCACTATCATAAAAATCGGTGGCAACGTAATCGATAATTCAGAAAACCTGCACCAGTTTTTACTGGATTTTACCGCATTACCGGGAGATAAGATCCTGGTGCATGGAGGTGGTAAAATTGCTACCGAACTAGGCGAATCGTTAGGCATTGAAGCTAAGATGGTTGAAGGCCGACGGATTACGGATATCGAAACCCTGCGGATTGTAACAATGGTTTACGCTGGTTTGATCAACAAAAATATGGTAGCCCAGTTACAGGCCAAAGGCAGTAATGCCATCGGATTGAGCGGTGCAGATGGAAATGTGATCAAAGCAACCAAGCGTCCGTTAAAAACCGTAACACATGGTGCTGCTCCAGGACCATTGGCTGGTGCCGTAATCGATTATGGTTTCGTTGGCGATCTGGATGAAAACTCTGTTTCTTCAACAACTTTAGATAGTTTGTTAAAAGCTGGCTTCGTTCCGGTTTTATGTGCCATTACGCATGATGGTGATACGCAACTTTTAAATACCAATGCCGATACCATTGCCTCTTCTGTTGCAGTGGCCATGTCGGGTTTATATGAAACGCGTTTGGTATATTGCTTTGAGAAAAAAGGCGTGCTAAAAGATGTTAATGATGATGCTTCGGTAGTAAGAGAAATCAGAGCTGATGAATTTGAAGGTTTAAAAGCAGATGGAACGGTACAAGGCGGCATGATCCCTAAATTACATAACGCTTTCGAAGCGATTAAAAAAGGTGTTTCGGCAGTGTACATTGGTAAAGCAGATGAATTAGCTGAACTTGCCGAAGGTACTTTCGGAACCAAAATGCTAAAATAGAGGTAGAAGGCAGGAAGGTAGAAGGCGGAGGGAGTTGTCGAGATGCATAAACTCATCGCTAAAAGATTTTAACAATCAGGACACAAAGGCACCGAGTTGCATTTGTAATTCTTTGTTGTGCTAACTTTCTGAATGTAAATTTTATAGGCATTTGGAGGGAAAAAGAAACCGATTTACCACTGCTTTTGCAAACTAAACCTGATAGTAATGGAAAGCTTCCGATTTTTCATCGGGACTTGTAATGGATAGCAGGACTGAACATCAATAGAATTACTGAAATTGCTTTTCAAAAACCGAAGGAAAATATAAATCTGTGTAATCAAATCATCTGTGTAATCAACCCGCAGGAAAATTAGTAAACATGACAAAAAAAATAGCCATAATCGGTAGTGGAAATATCGGTTTATCTTTAGCAAAAGGTTTGGTAAAAGCCAATTTTGCACAAGCTGCCGACATTACACTTACCCGTAGAAATATCGACCACTTAAAATCGTATGCTGAAGCCGGTTTTAAGGTAAATAATAACAATAAACAAGCTGTTGTTAATGCTGATGTGGTGATTTTAGCGGTTCTTCCCCAGCAATTAAATACAGTTTTAGATGAAATTCAATCTTCAATAGCTCCTGCTAAACATTTGGTTATTTCGGTAATTTCGGGTGTGAGCTGTGCTGCGGTGAAGGAAAAGCTTGGAGCTGATGTTGAGGTAATCCGCGTAATGCCAAATACGGCCATCGCCATCGGCCAATCAATGACTTGTATGGCCAGTGATAATGCTTCGGTGGAAAACATAGCAAATGTGACCAGGATGTTTGAAACCGTTGGATCTGTGGTTAAAATAAACGAAGATTTAATGACTTCGGCAACTGCCCTTTGCGCTTGTGGAATTGCATTTTTTTTAAGGGCAATTAGGGCTGCATCGCAGGGCGGTGTAGAAATTGGTTTCCATGCAGATGAGGCGCTAAAAATGGCCGTGCAAACTGCAAAAGGTGCCGCCGATTTGCTTTTATTACATGGAACACACCCGGAATCAGAAATAGATAAAGTAACTTCGCCGAAAGGTTGTACCATTGCCGGTTTAAACGAAATGGAGCACAACGGTTTTAGTTCATCACTGATAAAAGGTATTAAACTCTCGGCTTTAAAAGCGGGGAATTTATATACCAAAGAAGGTTAAAATCGATGTAAAATGGTTAAGGTAAGATGGATGATATACCTAACCAAAATTAAAAGTAACAGGTTAAAGATAAAACTTATCTTGCTACTGATACTAACTACTTGATACTATGTTACTAGAAAATATACAAAAAGAAAGTCTGGATTTATTGCGACAGTTAATCCGCATCCAGTCTTTTAGTAAAGAAGAAGACCGGACGGCGAATTTAATTGCGCAGTTTTTGGAGGAGAGAGGGATTAAGACCCAGCGTAAAATGAACAACGTTTGGGCTTATAACAAACATTTTGATGCAAATAAACCTACATTGCTTTTAAATTCGCATCATGATACGGTAAAGCCAAATTCTGGTTATACCCGCGATCCTTATGATGCCGCAATTGAAGGTGACAAATTATTCGGATTGGGCAGCAATGATGCAGGTGGATGTCTGGTTTCGCTAATAGGTACATTTTTATATTATTACGAACAGGAAAACCTGAAATACAACATCTGTCTGGCCGCAACTGCAGAAGAAGAAATTTCTGGCAATAACGGTTTAGAACTGGTTCTGCCCGATTTAGGTGAACTGGAATTCGGAATTGTAGGCGAACCCACAGAAATGAATTTAGCCATTGCCGAACGCGGTTTATTGGTGTTAGATTGTGTATCTCACGGTAAAGCTGGTCATGCCGCCCGTGAAGAAGGAGAAAATGCCATTTATAAAGCGCTGAAAGATATCGAATGGTTCAGAAATTATCAATTCGATAAAGTATCTGAAGTTTTTGGTCCGTTAAAAATGACAGTAACCATTATCAATGCAGGTTCGCAGCATAATGTGGTGCCGGCAAATTGCACTTTCACGGTTGATGTTCGTGTAACGGATGCTTATACCAATGAAGAAGTTTTGGAAATTATCCGTGCAAATGTTGATTGTGATGTTACCCCGCGTTCTATCCGTTTAAAACCTTCATCAATTGATAAAAACCATCCGGTAGTTCAGGCTGGTGTGGCATTGGGAAGGACTACTTATGGCTCGCCAACTACCTCTGATCAGGCTTTACTGGATATCCCTTCTGTAAAATGTGGACCAGGTTTTTCAGGCCGATCGCACATGGCGGATGAGTTTTTGTACGTACGCGAAGTGGCCGAAGGAGTTGCAGGTTATGTAAATATGCTGAAACCGGTTATTGTAGATTAACGGTTCGAAATCAAAGGCTTAAAAGTATCCTATAAGTAAATTCTTATAATATTGTTTATCTTTACATAATGAAAACTTATTCTAATTTCATAGAAATCGATTCGAATAAACGCTTTGGTAAACCTTGTATCAAAGGAACCAGGATTGCTGTTCATGATGTTTTGAGTTGGTTATCTAACGGAATGACTATTCAGAATATTTTAGAAGATTTTCCTGAAATTAAAGAGGAAGAAGTACTGGCTTGTCTGGCCTACTCTGCAGACAGGGAACATAATATAAGAGTTGCCTAGTGAAATTATTGTTCGACCAAAACATATCACATAGGATAACAAAACTTTTAGAGGCTGATTTTTCAGCTTGTGATCAAATAAGACGGTTGAAATTAGAAAACAAATCAGATAAGGAAATCTGGACTTTTGCTGGTCAGAAAAGCTATGTAATTGTAACCTTCGATGCAGATTTTTACGAATTTTCGAATTTATATGGGCATCCTCCCAAAATAGTCTGGCTTCGTTTTGGAAATAATATCACCACTGGAATCGCAAAAACCTTAATAGAAAAAAAAGAATTAATAAACGATTTTGTTAAACAGGATGAATTTTCTTGTTTAGAACTTCAGTAAATAATGGAATATGAAACCTGCGTAGCAAGCTTCATTGCCATTAAAAAATAAAGACTATAATGAAAATCTGGCAAAAAAATATAGATGTTAATCAGTTTGTAGAAAGTTTTACAGTAGGGAAAGACCGCGAACTGGACCTGCAGATGGCAAAATTTGATGTTTTGGGCTCTTTGGCACATACACAAATGTTAGAAACCATCAATCTGTTAACAGCTGATGAATTAAAAACCGTTCAGCAGGAACTTAAAAACATTTATGCTGACATCGAAGCCGGAAATTTTACCATCGAAGACAGTGTAGAAGATGTGCACTCGCAGGTAGAATGGCTGCTCACCCAGCGTATTGGCGAAGCAGGTAAAAAAATCCATAGCGGCCGCTCGCGCAACGACCAGGTTTTGGTCGATCTGAAGTTGTTTTTCAGGGCATGTATTGAAGATATGGTTAATCAAACTTCAACCCTGTTTAACCAGCTAATTGAGTTGAGTAATGCACATAAAGACAAATTAATGCCAGGTTATACGCATCTGCAGATTGCTATGCCATCGTCATTTGGTTTATGGTTTGGCGCTTATGCCGAAAGCCTTGCCGATGATATGGAGCTGATGCTTGCTGCCTGGAAAATCACCAATAAAAACCCATTGGGTTCTGCTGCTGGTTATGGTTCGTCATTTCCTTTAAACAGAACTTTAACAACCGAATTATTAGGCTTTGAAAGCTTAAACTATAATGTAGTGTATGCGCAGATGGGACGTGGTAAAACCGAAAGGATTTTAGCGCAGGCCATGAGCGCTGTAGCCGCAACTTTAGCCAAAATGGCAATGGATGTTTGTTTGTTCATTAACCAGAATTTCGGTTTCATCAGCTTTCCTGCAGAATTGACTACAGGTTCGAGCATTATGCCGCATAAAAAGAATCCGGATGTTTTCGAACTGATCCGTTCGCGCTGCAATAAAATTCAGGCTTTACCGAACGAAATTGCTATGATGATTACCAATTTGCCATCAGGTTATCACCGCGATTTGCAGCTGTTAAAAGAAAACCTTTTTCCGGCGATTACTTCTTTAAACGAATGTTTGGAAATCGCCACTTTTATGTTTCAGAACATCACCATCAAAGATGATATTTTGAAGGACAAAAAATATGATTACCTGTTTAGCGTTGAAGTAGTGAACGATCTGGCGCTGCAAGGCGTTCCATTTAGAGAGGCTTATAAAATTGTTGGCGAACAGATAGAAAATGGTACTTTTGCTCCATCTGGCCAAATACATCATACGCACGAAGGAAGCATAGGCAACCTTTGTAATGAGCAAATTAGTGGAGCAATGCAGAATGTGCTCTCGCAATTTGGTTTCGGAAAAGTGAATAAAGCAATAGAAGATTTAATCCGTTAAACGAGAAAGACTCTTTTAAGCCGCTAGGTAGAACTGAATGAAAATCACAGATAAAAAATATTTTGATCAGTATCATGAATTAATAGGTAAGGATTTAGAAACCCTTATAAATCAGTTTGATTTTGTTGAGCAAAATGGAAATCTGGGTTATCAAACTCAGGTATCTGCAGTATATTCTTCAAACATTGAAGGAAATACGATTGATTTAAATTCTTTTATGAATCTTGCTTTTTCAAAAGAAAAATTTAAACCTACTAAAGAGATTCAGGAAATTGAAGACCTGATTTTAGCATATAAAACTGCTCAGGAGAATAAACTAACAGAAAATAACTTTCTGAAATGCCATAAACTATTGGCAAAGCAATTGCTTATTTCAAGCCTGCGTGGAAAGTACAGAAACGATAAAGTTGGTGTGTTCGGTCAATCTGGATTAGTCTATTTAGCTATTGAGGCTGAATATTTAACAGATGCTATGAAAACGCTTTTTGCGGAAGTTGCTGAATTGCTTTTGGCAAAGTTAAGTGTTGAAGAAACATTTTATTTTGCATCCTTAATACACCTGAGGTTTGCTCATATCCATCCCTTTAGAGATGGAAACGGCAGGGCCGCGCGATTGCTTGAAAAATGGTTTTTGGCACAAAAATTAGGAAATGACCTTTGGAAAATTCCGTCAGAGAAATATTATAAAGAACACCAGCCGGAATATTATAAATATATTAACCTGGGGGTTAATTTTTACGAACTAGACTACGATAAATGTTTGCCATTTTTAACAATGTTACCAAACAGTTTAAAGTAGAAATTAAACATATACATATGAAAGTTTCAGTATTGGCCAGTTCATTAATTGGTTCAGAAATTATTAAAATTGGTAACGAAGTTAACGAAATGAAACGCAAAGGCGCTTCAATTGCCAATTTAACCATCGGCGATTTCGATGCCAACATCTACCCGATTCCAACTGAATTAAAAGCAGGGATTGTGGAGGCTTATAACGCAAATCAAACGAATTATCCACCTGCAGATGGTGTTTTGCCTTTAAGGGAAACCGTTTCAGAGTTGTTAAAAGATAGGTTCGGACTGGAATATAATACCAACAGTATTTTGGTTTCTGGTGGTTCGCGTCCTTTGATTTATGCTACCTACTTGGCTTTGATCGATCCGGGTGATACTGTGGTTTTCCCGGCACCATCATGGAACAATAACCACTACTCGCATTTAACCTCTGCTAAAACCATTGCAGTAGAAACTGATGCGGAACATAATTTTATGCCAACTGCAGCACAGTTGAAACCGCATTTAAAAGGCGCAACTTTATTGGCTTTATGTTCACCATTAAATCCAACCGGAACGATGTTCGATGCAGATTCGTTAGCCGAAATCTGCGATGCGGTTTTAGAAGAAAATGCTACGCGTGGCGCCGATGAAAAACCATTGTACATGATGTACGATCAGATTTATTCGCTTCTAACTTTTGGTAAAGAGCACGTCAATCCGGTTTCATTACGTCCGGCAATGCGCGAATTTACCGTTTTTGTTGATGGCAGCTCTAAGTGTTTAGCGGCTACAGGTGTGCGTGTTGGCTGGGGTTTTGGTCCTGAAGATATTATTAACAGGATGAAAGCTTTGGTGGGCCACATGGGCGCCTGGGCACCAAAAGCCGAGCAGGTAGCCATGTCTAATTATTTTAACGAGAAAACACAGGTTGATACATTTTTGACCAGCTTTAAAGCGCAAATCCAGGATAGTTTAAATGCGCTATACAATGGTTTTAACGAGCTAAAAGCCGAAGGTTTTAACGTTGATGCCGTGGAGCCGATGGGTGCCATTTATTTAACCATTAAAATCGATTATATCGGAAAAACGACCGAAGATGGTCAGGTTTTAAAAGACAGTGCAGATGTAAATTTCTACCTGATCAAAGAAGCCGGAGCCGCTTTGGTACCTTTTTCGGCCTTCGGGAACGAAGATAGTATGCCATGGTTCAGGGCATCTGTTGGTGCTTGTACTTTACAGGATATCAAAGACATGTTGCCAAGGATTAAAACAGCTTTGAATAAATTGAAATAAGGTTATAATTATACAGGAAACCCTCTTCAGTTAATTTTGAAGAGGGTTTTTTAATTTCACCGTCATTTCGAGCGGAGTGCAACGCAGTCGAGAAATCTATCTCGAGATAGATCCCTCCATTCCACTGCGTTTCAGTCGAGATGACGACTTTTTTATTGGATTTTATTATATACTCTTGACCAAGGACTTTAGACCGGGGACTAATCCTCTCTACTTCCATCATCGGCCATTCGCACCATTTTCGGCTCAAATTTAGCCACCACATCAACCAGTTCTGTTTGTGCTGCCATCACCTTGTTAATGTCTTTATAAGCCATTGGTGCTTCATCTAAACCTGCACCGATTAAAGTTACATTATGGTCCTTTAAAATCGCTTTCATATCTGATTTCGTAATCGATTGAAAGGCTTTGGAGCGGCTCATTGCACGTCCGGCACCATGCGACGCCGAGTTGATGGCGTTTGTTTCGCCCTTACCGCGCACCAAAAAACCTGGAGCCGTCATACTTCCCGGAATAATTCCCATTACACCTTTGCCTGCTGGGGTAGCACCTTTTCGGTGCACAATTACTTCTTCGCCTTCAAATATCTCTTTCCATGCAAAATTATGGTGGTTTTCTACTTTAGCTAAAACTTTTGCACCGATTGCCTTTGTTAATCTTTTATGGATCACTTCATGGCAAGCCGAGGCGTAATCCCCGGCTAAATTCATCGCGATCCAATATTCTTGTCCTTCGGCCTTATTCAAATCGAGATAAGCCAGGTTTACAGCTTCTTTAGGGAGTTTACAGATCTCTTTCGCCAGTTTGGTATAATGATCAGCAACGGTAGCTCCAAAACCACGCGAACCGGAGTGGGTTAACAAAGCCACGTAACGGCCTTTATCGATGTTTAAAATCTCATCGCGTTCGGCAAAATCAATAATTCCCCATTCTACAAAGTGGTTACCGCCACCCGAAGTTCCCAATTGTGCCCAGGCTTTTCCATGTAAGTTTTTAAGAAAGGGAGTAGAGTTAAACGCTTCATCTTCTAAAACTTCGTGATCGGCCCTTTCATTGCCTTTAAAATTCTGACCTGCGCCGAATTTGGTAAACGCGATCAATTCTCTTTTGTACATCGCATCTTTCCCGAAATAATGTTTTTCAGGAATATCGAAAATACTCAAAGCCATACGGCAACCGATATCCACACCAACACCGTATGGAATAATTGCATTTCTGGTGGCTAGAACACCACCGATTGGCAAACCATAACCTTGATGCGCATCGGGCATTAATGCACCCGCTACCGAAACAGGCAGTTTCATGGCAATATTCATTTGATTTCTTGCACCTTCTTCAATATAATCCGCGCCAAAAATGGAATAGTTTTTAGCATCGTTGATCAGTTCGATAGATCCGTCTGATTTTGGATTAGCTTCTTCCACCACGGCTGCTGCCAATGTATTCAATACCTCGTCGTCCAAAAAACTTTCGGGATAGTCTTTTACTTTTTTAAATAAGGCCAATAATTCTTTTTCTTCAATATCTGCAAAATTATCTTTCAGGATATTTAAGGCCAGGCCTACTATTTTTCCTTCGGTATAACCTATTTCGATCAGGTTATTACCTGTTATGTCGTTGTTCATTGTAATTTTATTTATCTCTTGGACCAAAAGGAGGTGTCCATTTCTTTTGCATGATTATTTTTTTTACCTCATCGTATGATAATGGGTAAAAGTTGTGATTGTCTACGCCAACGTCAAAAGAGCGTGAAGTTTCGTCATCTCTTAAACTTCCATGAGAGTGCCCGTATAAATGCCAGGTTCCGTGATGGCTTGCATTCCACACCTTCATGGCATAATGGAATAATACGATATGTTTTGGGCCATTACGATCGTTGACTTTCAATTCATAATAATCTTTTATCCATTCAAAACAATCAGCACATTCCAGTGCCGAACTTTCGTGGTTTCCTTTTATCAGATGGATTTTTCCATTTAACTGTTTTCTTAATTGTCGGGTTTTACCCGCCGAAGCCAAGGCAAAATCTCCAAGGTGATAAACATCATCATTTTTTCCAACTTTTTCGTCCCACCGGTTAATCATTTCCTGATTCATTTCCTCAACATCTGAAAAAGGCCGGTTCGTAAACCTGATAATGTTCTTGTGTCCAAAATGGTTATCGGATGTAAACCATATTTTATTTGTATTTATCTCTTTGGTATAACCTTTTTCTATCAGGTTGTTACCACTTATATTTTTATTCATTTTTTAACTTATTAACTGGCATAAAGTTCTGCTCTCATTTCTACAAGTAAAGATTCAATCAGTTTTGCATCAGGCTTTTCCTGAAGCTTACTTTTTACTGTTTCTTTTTCTATTTGTAACATCAGATTTTCTGCCATTTTTAATATTTGATCGTATTCAAATTCGCCATTTTTTATAGATAAAAGTTCCTCGCGGTTTTGCCGTTTTACGCTAAGTTTTCCATCACGTACAATTTCGAGCGCTACCTGAAGCAGCCTGATGGTGTGCATCAGGTTTTTGGCATCATAATCTTTACCGTGACTTTTGTTTGTTGCATACCGTACTTCATTCCGTTTTTCTACCCATTCCCAATAGTCGCTATGCTCTTTACAGTAGGATGAATAACTATCCTGATTGAAAAAGAGATAGGCAATTTCTTTTTCCCCGGCAGGTATAGATGATACGGAGACTTCGTTAGCAGTTTCTTTATTTGCAATCCCTTTATAATTAAATTTCTTTTCTGCATCATGAAATAGAGCATAAAGATTTTTAGTGTTCGGAATTTTCGCTAATCCGCAATCTGCCTGCGCAACACCGTTTCTTGTAAGCCAGCTTTTAACTTTGACTGATGAGTAATTAATTGTAATGAAACAAAAATCCAAAACTGTTTTCCTTCCCTTTGGCATTGGGTTTAAAATTTTCTTATTTAAGCCTTTTGCTTTTCTGATCTGGGTTAAGGCATATCCACCAAAAGTATCTTTGCATAGTTTCGACAAAATCATACCGATATTTAGCTTATTCATTATTGGATGCTTATACAGGATGCATTCTTCTGGAGTAGCTAATATTTCTACGATATTCGGATTGTTCTTGATCAGTAATTCAACAAATCGGCCGATTTCATAATATACTTCGTCGTTGCTTTCATTGCTGACCTGAGGAATATACTTCAGTCCAAAAAACATTTCTTTTGGCATGTAAAAAATTCCTTTAATATCAGTGTCTGATTGTGGCGTATCCAATCCGTAAGCTTTGCTGCCACTTAAACATTCAAATAAAAGCAGGTTTTGATCTTTTAAATCTTTAATGGTCATAACGGCTTATTGTGTTTCTAAAAAAGGCATCGAGCATTTCGGTGTCGAAACTTTCTTTGGGCAGATCTTTGGCACGTTCGGTACAGCTTTTAAATTCTTCATCGATGTATTCCCCTAATTCAGGATCTATTCTAATGACAAATCCTTCGGCAGAAGTCGATTTTAGCGTGATTAAATCCTTTACCAATTTTTGAAGCTGGGCTGGCATCAGGGTTAAAAGCGGACCGATGGTCATTGGTGCGATTGTATTTTTCTCCAGGCACCATTTTGCCGAAAGTAAAGAACGAAGCACATAAAAAAGCTTTTTGATCTTGATTTCGTTGCCATTTGTTACGGTTTCCAAAGCGCCATGTGCTATTCCTAAATAATGGTTGATATTCTTCTTCCTGTAGAAATAAGATTGGCACAATGTCCATAATTCATCCCTGAAATGAGCCTGTTCTCCGTAAACAATAGGGGATTGCAGCCATTCGAAAGGAGTGGTATTAGATTTACGGATTAATTTAAGCACCTTTTTTATATCCCAACCATATATATCTAACTCGTCATTGATCGGGAAACCAAAATGATCGTCTTTCTCCGAAACAGAAAGATAATAATTAAGTGGACGCACATAGATAAAACGGACATCGAAATCGCTATCCGGTGATGGAAATTCCCATCCACGACTTCCTGATTCGCAGGCAAATAATATTTTGATGTCGTTAGATCGTTCTATTTCTGCAAGCTTATTTATGATGGTGGTTTTCATTTTATTTTTTATTAATCCCCGGCAGGCAACATGAACCTAACCGAGGGGTTTCTAAATTTAGCTTATTTAATTAATGAGGCGATAAGCGAAAAATGTATTGATTCTAATTTGGACGAAGTAACATTTTTCAACGGCACCCATTTTTTGAGAGCGCGTAATTTTTAAGAGCAATACTGGCAAGTGTGTATTTACTAGCAGGATTCGAACCTGCACTTTATTCAACCAATCGAAGTAACACTTGCACAACGGCATCTTAATTTTTTAATTAACAGAAGCAAAAAAGCAACAAAAGTTTACGGGGCAAGTCGTTGCCGGAGTCGAACCGGATAATCTTGCTGGTTTTACAACTTCATTATTCCTCCCCTCAATTGTGACGAAGTAACTCTTGTTTACGGCATTCTGTTTTATTTTAATTAAGCAAGGTAAAAGGCAAAAGGAGACTGTTTTCCTGCTCTAACCACTTGAGCTATTCTATTTTATAAGAAGTAGGATTCGAACCTACAACCCGGGTATCCCTAAATACGAAGTAACTCTTTTTTACGACACTTGCTAATCTTTTAATTTCTTTCAAATTCCCACAGTCAAAATGTTGCGGGAGGGGTTTTTAATGTAATTCATGTTTTAATTCTTTAATATACATAATTATTTTAGCAAGGTAAAAGGCAAAAAGAGACTGTTTCCTGCTCTACCACTGAGCTACCCATTTTCATGGGGCAGGATTCGAACCTGCGACACGGGCATTAAGAGTGCGAAGTAACTCTTCCTTACGACACTTGCTTTTTTTAATTTCTTTTAAACTCCCGCAACCAAATATTGCGGGAGGGGTTTACAATGCAATCTGATTTATTTTTTCTAAAGCAGATTTGGTATCTTCCATAGCTGAAAGGATATCGAAAATTTTATCCGACCATCCTGCCAAAAGATAAACATCATTTTTTTGTATATCTAAAGGCACTTTACCATAACCTGAAAGATCGAATAAGTACAACTTTGCATCCGGAGCAATTTTTTTATAATTAGCCCATGATTTGGCAAAAGAATGACTGGTATGATTACTATTCCACATTTGTGTATCTGTAAATAACATCACTTTATCAACCACTTCTCTCTTTTTAATCAGGCTTTCAATAACCAGATGTCCGTTTGTAGAGCAGCCTACTTCACCTTCTCGTCTGTAATACTCCTGAACGTTTGCCAAAACATTTCTTTTTGGCATATTGATTATTTTCCAGGTATCGCCAAACATGCCCGATACTACATTTTTGCATTGTGATTGTAACAGCATCGCCAGCATCAATCCGATATCGTATAAAAATATCGAGCTTTTTGGCGAAATGGCATGTTGCATTGAACCTGATACATCGCAGGCAATTACTACCGAGGTATTAATACCAAAACCTTTAATGTTTTTTGCGCTGCACATTACCGCATCTTCCAGGGCGTCTAAAATAGCCGAAGCATATTTCGATTTCATTACCTTGATCTCACGGTAAGCCGATAAAAACCTGAAAGGCAATTGCTTCGAGCTTAAAATTGCTTTCTCGTTCGACAAATAGCTACAGATCATTTCAATATGATGACCTGAAACGTTAGCTTCCAAAATGTTGCGCAGGTTTCTCAATAAGGCCATATAACCAATTTTTTTGCTTTCGATCATTTCTTCCCATTTTTTGGTAAAGGCCATTGCTTTGGCAGATTCATTTTCAAATCTGTTTTTTCCTAAAGCCGAAAGCTCAGTTTCCCAGGTATAGGGCGTTGCTAGACTATCAGATGCTATTTTGTTGAATATCAACTGTTGATCAGCATTTTTAGCTTTAGGGTGAACCAGAAACAAAGCGTCTTTTAATTTTACCTCGGCGTTCCTATTGTATTTCGCAAATTGATACTCATCAAAATTGTTAAAAGATGACACCAAACCTTTTTGTATCTGCTTAGAAAGTTTATTTAATTTTTTGGTTTCAGTCCGCTCATTTGCAATTTGATAGTAAGCTAACATTTCGGTAATCTCATCTGCACGTAAAACAACTCGGTTTACCATTTTGCTTACGATAGAGTTACCAGATGTTTTTCTTGCCAGTTCTACCGATAAAACCATTGGTATTGATCTTAAATTCATTTCCGTTCTGGCATAAACAGCTAACCTCGCAATAAATTCTGGATTGCATTTTTGGATTAAACCCTTAATTCTTTCCAGCTTGCTGTTGCCAGCTTCGTAAAACGAATCGTTCAATCCAGTAGTCACAACTGCAGTGTACAGTTCCATTTCAGGACTCATGATATATGCTTTTGCACCTTCATGATTTTTGGTTACCTGAGTGTTTTTGTTAAAGAAATTGAATTTCATAATCGTTGAATTAAGTATTTAACCTTTTATTTAATCAGTGCAATTCTCTTTGCCGTTCTGACATTACAAAGATGCCATCGCCACTACGCGGCTTATTTGCGTAGTTAAGATTATTTTATGAC
Organism: Pedobacter jeongneungensis; assembly: GCF_039538295.1. Lineage (NCBI taxonomy): Bacteria > Pseudomonadati > Bacteroidota > Sphingobacteriia > Sphingobacteriales > Sphingobacteriaceae > Pedobacter > Pedobacter jeongneungensis. The sequence goes on from NZ_BAABBY010000008.1 coordinate 51,087, forward strand.
AAAAAATTTAACTATTTGATAATTAACGCAATAAATTTTATTTTTCGTGAAAAATATTTCTGTTTATCATAAACTGCGCATCTGTATTGCGTAGATGTGGAGCGCTTTTGTATATTTAGGTTAAAGAAAATCACCACATTTTTGATAAAAACCTAAAACCACTCCAAAATGGCAGTAAATAAATTAGCGCTAATCAGGTATAAAACTATAGACGATTGTTTGAGAAACCGTTTCCGGAAATGGACATTAGAAGATCTTATCGAGAAAGTATCGGAAACGCTTTACGAATTGGAAGGGATTACCACCGGGGTAAGTAAACGCACTGTTCAGGCCGATATTCAGCTGATGCGGAGTGATAAACTGGGTTACAATGCACCAATAGTTGTGAAAGATAAACGCTTTTACGCTTATGAAGATCCAAATTTCAGTATTACCAAGGCGCCCATCAACAATGCGGATGTAGATAAAATGAAGGAAATTGTTGGAGTACTGAAACAATTTAATGCCTTCAATTATTTCGACGAAATGAGCGATATGATTGCCCGTTTGGAAAATAACCTCTACAAATCGACCAAGCAGAGCGGGAATAATATCCAGCTGGAAAGCAATAAATTGGTTAAGGGTTTAGAGTGCATTCCACCCTTGTACCAGGCAGTTTTAAATAAACGGTCGTTATTAATTGAGTATAAATCATTCAAAGCACAGCAATCGCAACAGGGTATTTATTTTCCATATCTATTAAAGGAGTATAGAAACAGGTGGTTTTTAATCTGTAAGGCCAAAAAACGACCAGGGATCTTAAATTTAGCTTTGGATCGGATTATAGAATTTCAGGAATTGCCCAACGAAGAATTTGTTCCTTACCAGGGTGTAGATTTCGACCGGTATTACGAAGATTTAATAGGTGTAACCAAAAATGAGAAAGATCGTGCCCAGAAAGTGATTCTTGAATTTACCAACGATCATGCACCTTATGTGGTAACCAAACCTTTGCATGCATCGCAGGTAATCTTATCAAAAAACGATAAAACAACCACTTTTCGGATCGATGTCGTATTAAACTATGAACTCGAACGGGAAATTCTGGGTTTTGGAGAATGCGTTAAGGTGCTTTCGCCGAGGTTCTTGATTTCTAAAATTAAAAAACGTTTAGAGCAAACTTTTAGCCAGTATGAATAATTACATTAATGAACGATTGAATGAGAGAATGTTGGCAGCTATGAGGCTATTCTCTCATTCAAAATTCACTCATTCAATCACTCTCCCCTTCAATTCTAACTCTTAAACTCGCTTGTTTTATGGAATTCGATATCAGGATAATCCTGTTTGGTTAAATTAATCATGTATTCGCTATCGGCCAGATAAACCGGATTGGCTTCTTTATCGAAACCGATGTGCTGTTGCTTACGCTTCACAAATTCTTCCAGTTTTTTTCTGTCAGTAGAAGTTACCCAGCTCGAACGGGTGTAACTTAAGGTACGGAAACGACATTTTGCACCATACTCATGCTCTAGCCTAAAGTTAATTACCTCAAACTGAAGTTCGCCCACGGCACCAATCACCTTCCTGTTTCCGGGTTGCATCACGAATAACTGCGCCACACCCTCGTCGGTAAGCTGCTCAATACCTTTTTCCAATTGTTTTGTACGCATTGGATCCATGTTTTCTACCTCTTTGAAGATAGACGGAGAGAAACTCGGGATGCCTTTAAACTGCAGTTTTTCACCTTCGGTTAAGGTATCGCCGATTTTAAAGTTGCCACTATCGTATAATCCCACCACATCGCCCGGCCATGCTTCTTCAACAATACTTTTTTCGTTTGCCATAAAATCCATCGGGTTAGAAAATTTTAGTTTCTTATCCTGGCGGGTATGGTAATAAAATTTATTACGTTCAAATTTACCTGAACAAATCCTTAAAAAGGCAATCCTGTCGCGGTGCTTCGGGTCAAGGTTGGCATGAATTTTAAATACAAATCCACTGAAATTTTTCTCTCCAACCAATACATCACGTTCTTCGGCTTCTCTGTGGCGTGGACTTGGAGCGATATCGATAAAAGTATCCAAAAGCTCTTTAATCCCGAAGTTATTAATCGCACTGCCAAAAAATACAGGCGCAACCAAACCATCGGTATATAAATCCTTATCTATTTTACCATAAATGCCATCAACAAGCTCTACATCGTCTTTTAAGGTATTGATCTCGTTTTCTTTGAGGTAATTTAATAAAGATGGATCATTCAAATCGTTTGCCGCCACAACCGAATCGGTTACCTTGGTTTTATCCGAATTGAATAAATTTAAATGTTTGTTATAAATGCTATAAACGCCTTTAAAGGTATGCCCCTGACCAATTGGCCAGGAAAGCGGACAAAGGCTGATATTTAATTTTTCTTCAATCTCATCCAATAAATCGTAAGCTTCTTTACCCTCACGGTCCATTTTGTTGATGAAGATAATTACCGGGGTATTACGCATCCGGCAAACCGACATCAGTTTCTCAGTCTGTTCCTCCACACCTTTTACACAGTCGACCACCAAAATTACGCTATCCACGGCCGATAAAGTCCGGTAAGTATCTTCGGCGAAATCTTTGTGACCAGGTGTATCCAGAATATTAATGCGTTTGCCACTGTATTCAAAACCCATTACCGAAGTTGCAACCGAGATACCACGCTGCTTTTCGATCTCCATAAAATCGGAAGTATTACTTTGGTTCGCTTTGTTCCTTTTTACCGCACCAGCAGTGTTAATGGCACCACCAAAAAGCAGAAATTTTTCTGTCAATGTGGTTTTGCCCGCATCGGGGTGACTAATAATGGCAAAGGTTTTACGTTTTTCTATTTCAGGGTTAAGCATAATAAAATTTTGGGTGTAAAAAGATGAAACCTTGTTAAAGGAATTTAACAGCGATAAGATTTGAATATTGTTGTTTCATCAGGGTGCAAAGATAAGTAATTTGGTTAACTGTTTGAACTGGTTAATTGTTTAATTGAAAAGTGATTGCAATTTTTTGAGATTTGGAAAGCAGGTACAATGGTTTTTTTTTACTGCAGCCCTGCCATACACTGTAGCTCCGATAGAAAAAATCGAAGGCTGCCGTTTCTGTCAGGTTTAGGTTGCTTTTGTAGTAATTCTATTAACGCCATTTATTCGACTTAATTAAGCCTTTATTGGCTAAACAAAGGCTTAGTCCGAAAAATATCCACTTAAAATTAAAATTTCTCATCAATCATTCTTTAGTTTGTGCTAAAATGTTTAGCTTTATTCGTCCCTCCGTTTATTGCTAACTAAAATTTTACTGCCGATGCCCACTTTAGAAGAAACTTCTATGCCCGCAGAAATTGCGGCCAAATTTGTTAATTACACCTCGAAACATGTTTTCTTAACCGGAAAAGCCGGAACTGGTAAAACCACTTTTTTAAGGAAACTCATTCAGCTTACGCATAAAAAAGCCTTAATTGTAGCGCCTACGGGTATTGCTGCCATTAATGCAGCCGGGGTAACCATACATTCGTTGTTTCAGATGCCTTTTGGTGCTTTTTTCCCTGATGCTGCGGGCGCTTTGATTAACGAAAATATTAACTTCAATTTTAATACGCCCAAAACTTTAGTAAAACATTTAAACATGCAAGGCAATAAACGCCGCATGCTACAGGAATTAGAGTTGTTGGTTATTGATGAGGTGAGTATGCTGCGGGCCGATATGCTCGATGCCATCGATTTCGCTTTGCGTTATGTGCGAAGGAATAGAAATCTTCCTTTCGGTGGCGTACAATTATTGTTTATCGGCGATTTGCATCAGTTACCTCCGGTAGTAAAAAATGACGAGTGGCGCATTATGGCCAAATTTTACAAGAGCATTTACTTTTTTGATGCACTGGCCCTGCAGGATAATCCGCCGATTTATATCGAACTGGATAAAATATACCGTCAGGATGATGCTGTTTTTATCGATCTGTTAAACAACCTGAGGAACAATAAAATCACTGCTGAGGATACCGCATTGCTAAGGCAACATTTTAAGCAGAATTTTAAACCTTCGGCAGACGAGAATTACATTACATTAACCACACATAATAATAAAGCGGATAGCATTAACCGTGAGCGGTTGACTCAGCTGAAAAATAAATCTTACTTTTTCGAGGCAAAAGTTCAGGGAGAGTTTAATGAATATGCCTACCCGAATGATAAGAGCCTTGAATTAAAAGTGGGTGCGCAGGTAATGTTCATTAAAAATGATATGACCGCCGAAAAACGCTATTACAATGGTAAAATCGGCGTAGTGCACCACATAGAAAAAGATATAATTGAAATTGAACTGCCGGAAGATAAAGTGGTGATCCAGATCTCACCCTACACCTGGGAGAACGTCAAATATAAACTGGATGAAGCCACGAACGAAATTAAAGAAAATGTGGCCGGCTCTTTTATTCAATACCCCATTAAACTGGCCTGGGCCATCACGGTACATAAAAGTCAGGGTTTAACTTTTGATAAGGCTATTATTGATGTGGGCGAAGCTTTTGCCCCCGGACAGGCTTATGTGGCACTATCGCGTTTACGGTCTTTAAAAGGCCTTGTTTTAACCTCCCATCTGCGTGAGAGTGGCTTGCAACAAGATCAGAATGTTCATTATTTTTCAAAAAGCAAGCAACCTTCTGAAGTGCTTAACGAACAGATCAGCGTAGAGAGTTATACTTTTATCCGCAGTTACCTTCTGGCAGCTTTCGACCTGAACCTGATCCGTTACTATCTTAAAGAACACCGTCAAACTTTTGATAAAAGTGAAAAATCGGCTAAGCAAAGGCATGAAGAATGGACGGATACCGTTTATACTGATTTCCAAAAAATAACCGCAACAGCCGACACCTTCGTTAACCAATTGAAAAACCTATTTGCACAACAAACAGAGCATACTTTATTTAATGTATCGAAAAGGGTAGTGGCCGCATTAAAATATTTTAATCCGCTGGTTAAAGAGATTTCAGACCGCTTTCTGGCTCAAATCGAAGTTATAAAAGAAGAAAAGCAGATCAAAACTTATGTTACCGAGCTGCTCGAACTCGAAATTCTGGTTTATGAGCAACTTAAAAAAATGCACAAAAGTAAAGCGCTTTTACAGGCATTGATTGAGGGTAAAGAATTTAGCAAAGCAGATACAGACGCATTACTAAACACAGTTGAGCGGAATAAACAGCTTCAAAAAGCTATTCAGTTAAAAGGAGAAACACTGAAAGTGAAATCAGCTGCAGAGAAAAAGAAAAAGGAACCAAAAATCGATACCAAACTGGTCAGTTTTGAGCTTTACGAGCAAGGCAAAACTATGGATGAAATTGCTAAAGAGCGAGGTTTTTCTGTGGGTACCATTGAAGGGCATTTGGCTTACTATGTATCAACCCAGCAATTGGATGTGACCAAACTGGTAAAGGCGAATAAAATCAGAAATATTGCAGATGCTGTAGAAAGTCAGAAAACAAAATCAATGGCTGTGATAAGGGAATTTTTAGGGAAAGATTATTCGTTTGGGGAGATTAAACTGGTGCTGGCATCGTTGTTTCCATCGGAGGAATAAGCTTGCTATTTAACCATATAAGACATATAAGAACATATTAGCCATGGTGAATAAAGAATATCTGAAAGCAATGATTTATAAAATTAATGGAGCAGCGATCGAAGTTCATAAAGCCCTTGGGCCAGGTTTACTGGAAAGTGTTTATCACAAATGTTTAAAACATGAAATGACTCTTCGTGGAATAAATTACAAATCTGAAATGTTAGTACCGGTTTACTATAAAGAAATTTTAGTTGAGGCAGAATTATGGTGTGATTTGTTTGTTGAAAATAGTATAGTTGTAGAATTAAAAGCGGTTGAGAAATTATTACCAATACATGAGGCGCAAATTTTAACCTATATGAAACTTTTGGAGGTGCCAATGGGATTGATAATTAATTTTAACTGTTTGAATATTTATGAGGGTGGGCAAAAAACCTATGTAAATGATCTGTACAGATTATTGCATTAAGCTAATTCAATGATAAATCTTAAATGTTCTTATATGTCTCATATGGTTTAAATATTTTAGCAATTTCTTATCTTAGCATCCGTGGAGAAAGTTAAAGTTTTAGCGCAATACATGCCCGAACCTGCGGCGCCGCTAATTGCAAAGTGGATTGATTATTTTCAATGTGAATTTAAGATCTCTAAAACCCGTTCTACAAAACTGGGCGATTACCGTCATCCTTATCAGGGCAAAGGCCACCGCATTTCAGTAAATTTTAACCTCAACCACTACGCTTTTTTGGTTACTACGGTGCATGAGTTTGCACATTTGCTTACCTGGAATGATTTTAAGAATAAAGTAAAGCCTCACGGATCTGAGTGGAAAAAGAATTTTCAGCGGATGATGGTTCCTTTTTTCGAATTAAATATTTTTCCTGATGATATCCATAAAGCGATTGACAATTATATGTCTAATCCGGCTGCTTCAAGTTGTTCAGATCTGCATTTATCGCGTGCTTTAAAAAAGTATGATCGTAATCAAACAGAGACTTTACACTTAGAACAACTTCCGGTTAATACTAACTTTAAAATTAAAGATGGCAGGCGTTTTACCAAAGGCGAAAGGATCAGGAAGCGGTATCGTTGTATATGTTTGGATGATAAACGTTTGTATCTGTTTAATCCTTTGGCAGAGGTTTTTGTAGTGGAATAAGATTGTCAATAATTAAACTAATTGATTAACTTTAGGTTATGGAAAAAATTTTTGACCGTATTTATATTGATTCAAATATTTGCGGTGGTAAACCTATTATAAGAGGTAAAAGAATTACCGTGCAGACCATAATGGAATTTTTGGCAGCAGGAGAGACTTCAGAAGAGATTTTAAAACAATATCCCTCTTTAGAGGCTGAAGATATTACTGCCTGTATGCTTTATGCCACAGAATTGATGAACCATAGTTTTGTGATTAAGCAAGCGGTAGCTTAATGCAAAAGGTTTTTCTCATTGATGTAAATCTGCCCAGATTCTTTTCTTTGTGGAATTCTGATGAGTATATTCACCAATATGAGCTTGGTGATGAATGGTCGGATAGTGAAATCTGGAAATATGCTCAATCAGAAAATCTGACAATCATTACTAAAGATAGTGATTTCTCCTCCCATATTTTGCTTCATAATCCTCCGCCGAAAGTGATTCATATTAAGTTAGGGAATGTGAAAATGAATTAATTTCATGATGTTCTTAATAAGTTATGGCTTCAGGTAATTGAACTTAATAAAGACTTTAAATTAATTAATGTCTTTATTGATCGGATTGAGGGAGTAAAATAAACTACAGAAACTTAAATTCATCTCCGTCGAATAAACCTTTATCGCTTAGCTTTAAATGTGGAATTACCAATAAAGCCATAAAAGAAAGTGTCATGAAAGGAGCGACTAAAGTTGAGCCCAGCTCTTTAGCAAACTGATCTATCGAAGTATAACTTTCTGCTACTTCGTAACCATTCTGATTACTCATTAATCCGGCTACCGGCAAAGCCAAAACTTCTTCTTTCCCATTCCCCAAGGCTACTACACCACCGGTTTCCTTAATCACCAGGTTTACTGCCTCGCAGATACTTTTATCATCGGCACCAACAGCAATGATATTATGGCTGTCGTGTGCTACGCTTGAAGCAATGGCTCCCTGTTTTAAGCCAAAGTTTTTTACAAAAGATACAGCAACAGGCGCATCATGATAGCGGTTTACCACCACCATTTTCAAAACATCGTTTTCCAGGTCGCTGATTATATTTCCGTCCGAAACCTTCGGTTTAGCAGATAACCTGTTCGTAATCAGCTGTCCATCTAAGGCTTCGATCAGCGGGATTTCTTCTTGTCCGCTAAAAGTATAAACAAAATCTTCTTCTTTTTTTAAGCTACAATCGAAATGGTTTACCGATTCTTTATCTTCTACATGTTTTATCCAATCGCCCACAGTTTTACCATTTTCGGCAAGCAATAATCCGTCGATATAGGTTTGTTTAACCTTGAAGTGTTTTAAATCTTCAATTACGATAAAATCTGCATCATCATTAATATTCAATGAACCAACATCTAATTTATAATGAAGAATAGGATTAATACATGCTGCCTGAAGGATATTGAAAATATCGATGCCTTTCTCTACCGCCCTCGCGCAAAGCTGATTGATGTGGTTTTCGACCAAACTATCAGGGTGTTTATCGTCGCTGCAGAACATCATCATTTCCGGCCAGTCGTTCAATAAATCGATCAGAGCCTCGAAATTTTTGGCTGCGCTTCCTTCACGAATCAGGATTTTCATGCCGCGCTGCAGTTTATCCAGCGCTTCTTCGGCGGTAAAACATTCGTGATCGGTGGAAATCCCTGCGTCGATATATTGTTGTACGGCATCGCTACGTAAGCCAGGCGCGTGCCCGTCAACAGGTTTGCCCAATTGGTGCGCGGCAGCAATCTTTTTTAGTACCTCTTCATCTTTATAAAGTACACCAGGGAAATTCATCATTTCGCTGAGGTATTTTATTTCAGGACGTTCTAAAAGAGCTTTTACATCATCGTGGTTAAGTTCGGCTCCTGCGGTTTCAAAAATCGTGGCCGGAACACAGCTAGGTGCACCAAAATTAAATTTAAATGGTACAGTATTGCCATTTTCGATCATAAAATCGACCCCTTCCATGCCACAAACATTGGCAATTTCGTGTGGATCGCTAATGGTAGAAACCGTACCATGCACAACGGCCAGCCTTGCAAATTCGCTCGGAATTAACATGCTGCTTTCTATATGTACATGACTATCAATAAAGCCCGGAGAAATAAAATGAGCACCATCACGCTGATCAGAAATCTTGATGATGGATTTTATCCTGCCTTCTTCTACCACTACTTCTCCAAAGAAAATATTCCGCTTGGTGATGTCGATAATATTTCCTTCGACTTTAAAATTGCTCATGCTGTTTATATAAATTAGCCACGGAGACACGGATTTGCACGGAAATAATAATCAATATTCTCCGTGATTTCTGTGTCTCCGTGGCAAAACCATTAATATTTCAATAATTTATCTATCGTTTCTGCTAATCTTGCTTTAGCCAAAAAATCTTCTTCCAGTATTTTGCTCATTGGAATTGCCGTATCTAAACTCGCACAACGCATTACCGGCGCATCTAAGTATTGGAAGCAGTGTTCTCCAATCCAGGCTGATATTTCTGCACCAAAGCCATTGGTTAAGGTATCCTCGTGCAAAATTAAAACTCTCCCTGTATTTTTTACCGCTTCATGAACGGTTTCTTTATCCCAGGGCTGAAGCGTGCGCAAATCAATTAAGGTCGCGCTGCTTAGCGGGTGTTGTTTAAGGTAATCTAAAGCCCAATGAACACCTAAACCGTAGGTAACGATCGCGAATTTATTTCCATCGCTAAGTTTAATAGCTTTTCCAATCTCTGTAGTATAATAGCCATCGGGAACAGGCACTGTTAAACTTCTGTACAGGTATTTATGTTCGAAATAAAGTACTGGATTTGGATCTTCAATTGCTGCCAGCAACAAGCCTTTTGCATCTTCCGGAAAAGCGGGATACACGACTTTTAATCCGGGGGTTTTAGTAAACCAAGCCTCATTACTCTGCGAATGGAATGGTCCGGCGCCTGTTCCTGCACCTGTTGGCATGCGTACCACAACATCGGCCTTTTCGCCCCAACGGTAATGTGTTTTGGCCAGGTTATTTACAATCTGGTTAAAACCAACGGTTACAAAATCGGCAAACTGCATTTCTACAACAGCTTTATACCCGTTTATCGATAAGCCTAAACCGGCTCCTACAATTGCCGATTCGCAGATTGGGGTATTGCGAACCCTGTCTTTGCCATATTTCGCGGTAAAGCCATCTGTAATTTTGAAAGCCCCACCATAATCGGCAATATCCTGTCCCATTAAAACCAGGTTGGGGTATTTTTGCATGGCCAGGTCCAATCCATCGGTTATGGCATCCAGGTATCTTTTTTCTGTGGAAGCTTGAATAGGTTGGATAACCTGTTGCTCATAAGGAAAATACATATCAGCCTCTTCCCGGTCTGCATTTGTCTCTGGTTCAGCTTCATTAAAGGCTTCTTCAACTTCTAACTCAATATCTCTTTTGATCTGGATTTTGATGTCGATTACCGAATCTGATGTTAAAATACCCTGCTCAATTAAATAGGCTTCGTAATTGCTTAAGGGATCTTTCTTTTCCCACTCATCAAAAAGTTCCTGAGGAACATATTTGGTGCCTGATGCTTCTTCATGCCCACGCATCCTGAAGGTAAGGCATTCTACCAAAACCGGTCTTGGATCCTTTCGGATTTCCATCGCCAGCTGGTTAATGGTATTGTAAACTTCCAAAATATTGTTCCCGTCAATCTGAACACCCTCAATGCCATAGCCAATCGCTTTATCTACCAGGTTTTTACACCTGAACTGTTCAGATTTTGGGGTGGAGAGTCCATATCCGTTATTCTCAATGAGAAAAATAACCGGAAGGCCCCACACTGCGGCAACGTTTACGGCTTCATGGAAATCACCTTCACTTGTGGCACCTTCGCCAGTGTAAACTAAGGTAGCGTGTTGTTTGTTCGCTAAAAGATTAGCTAGTGCAATACCATCGGCCAGGGCCATTTGTGGACCGAGGTGGGAGATCATCCCAACAATTTTATAATCCTGCGTACCGAAGTGGAAGGAGCGGTCGCGGCCTTTGGTAAAACCGGTTATTTTGCCCTGCCACTGGGCCATCAATTTTTTTAGAGGAATATCGCGTGAGGTAAAAACGCCCAGATTGCGGTGCATGGGCAAAATATATTCATCGCTTTGCATGGCCAGAGTACTGCCAACTGCAATGGCTTCCTGACCAATCCCTGAAAACCATTTGCCAATCCGCCCCTGACGCAAAAGTTTAAGCATTTTGTCTTCAACCATCCGGGGGTAAGCCAATCTTTTGTATAAATTCAGTAAGAATTTGTCGTCTTTATCTCCGCGATTGAAATGCATAAGTTGTTTTTGATTGAATCTTTAAGAAATATCCCACAGATTGAAGGCTTAAATGGAATTTAAGAGTTATTACTGTTACCTCTACCATCAATTACAGATTGTTGAAATTCCTCATCAGTCAGATTTAAAAAACTTCTAAATCTTTTGTGAAGATTTTCTTTTGGCTTGTTATCTTTTCCTAAGATTTTAACAATACTTAAAGCCTCTAAATCTTGTATAAGTTTGTAAGCTTTATCGTTTTTGATTTGCAACAAAACCGTGTCCATATTTTTTTAGTGTCTATATCAAATATACAAAATATGGGGTTGACTAAATATACTTTCTGATTTAATGCCGTGGACTAAAGACTCCGGACTCAAGACTCCCGACTTTTCTTCAACTCTTCCCACTGTTTTGCAAAAGATTTATCGGCAACCTTTGGCATTTCGCGGTATTTGCCCCAGCTTTTTTTGAAGAAGCTTTTGAGCATAAAGTTTTTAAACTTACCACCAAAAAAATCCATCCATTTACGTTTTTGCATCATTTTGTTAAACATGCTCCAGCCAATTTCCTCTTTTTTGCCATTATCATGAGCAGCTGCGGCATCTCTGCGGTTTAGGAGTAACATTTTATGGATGTCGATTTTAACAGGACATACCTCCGAACATTTGCCACAAAGGCTGGAGGCATAGCTTAAATGTTTAAACTCTTCCATCCCTTTAAAATGTGGGGTAATTACTGATCCAATCGGACCGCTATAGGTGGTATTATAGGTATGGCCACCAATATTTTTATATACCGGGCAGGCATTTAAACAAGCGCCACAACGGATGCAATATAAAGCCTGCCTTTGATCCTTTTGTGCCAATAAATTGGTTCGACCGTTATCCAGCAAAATGACATACATTTCTTCTGGTCCATCCGTTTCGTTAGGCTGGCGTGGACCGCTTAAAATGGTATTGTAAACGGTTAGGTTTTGTCCGGTTCCGTGTGAGGCTAATAATGGCCAGAAGAGATCCAGATCGGCCATAGAAGGGATTACTTTCTCAATCCCTACGATAGCAATATGGATTTTAGGAAAAGTGGTACTTAAACGTGCATTGCCTTCATTTTCGGTCAGGGCAATACTTCCGGTATCTGCAATTAAAAAATTGCCACCGCTGATGCCGATATCGGCTTTTAAATATTTATCTCGGAGTAATTCGCGTGCTTTTTGTACAAGTTGTGGTGGAGTGGCATCTATTGGGGTGCCAAATTTATCGTGAAATAACTGTGCAATATCAGTTGCACTGAGGTGCATGGCCGGGGTAACGATATGGTATGGAGCCTGACCAAGCAACTGAACAATATACTCGCCAAGATCACTTTCTAAAGATTCAATGTTGTTTTTTTCCAGGAAATCGTTCAGGTGGATTTCCTCAGTAGTCATCGATTTTGATTTGATTACCGTTTTACCATTGTTTCTTTTGATGATGCTGAGGATTTCCTGCTGTGCTTCCTCTGCGTCATTGGCCCAGATTACCTTACCACCACGACGCTGGAAATTAGATTCGAATTCTGGCAGGAACTTATCTAGGTTTTCCATTACACGCCACTTGGTAACGTGTGCCTTTTTCTTGGATGCCTCTAAATTTTCGAATTTTGACAGGCCGCGTTCAACAGCTACATTGTATTTGCTAATATTATAGTTTATGGTTTTACGATGCGGTAAATCGAAAGCTTTCTCGTCAGATTTCTCTAAAAATTCTTCGGCAATATTCATTAATTTTATTTTGTAATAGGGTAACGAATATTAACTGATTTTAGTTTTTAGCTATTTCGTTATAAATTCAAAGATAGGAAACCGTACTGAGTTTATTTTTATAAAAATTGAACCATACTGTCAGAAAAACGCCTTTTTTTAGGTGTATTCTTTGAAATCGTTTAATGGCGCATTAAAATCATCACTAATTTTCATTTTTCCTTTTAGTAAACCCAATTTTCTGGTGGTTTTTCCTGCATCCCTCTTTTTTACTTCCTTGTATAAAATAAAGTCAATAAAGTTTTCTACTTGTTGCTGGTAGGCAACAGGGATCGTTTTAATTTTTTCTAAAATATGCAATTGATCCATAAACCCGCTTTATTAAAAATAACATTTTAATCTTAAAATATAAACCTCAATTCGATTAATATTTATTCGTACCGACTAATTTAAGCCTGTGTAACTAACAAGATCGTCATGCTGTCCCGATTTATCCTAATGTGTGGACATATATTTTTAAGGCGTTATGCAAACTTGCTTTAAACAACAACCTGGTTTTACCGAAGAACGCCCGTCAATCCCAAGTGCATGGAAATCAAAAAAACAGTTGCAAAACGGTACAATTGGCATTATCAAACCTAAAACGCAGTGGTTTTGTGCAGATCTCGCAAAACTTTAAATTCTTCGATATTACTGCACAAAACAGAGTGCCGCTGTTTTTTTGATGTGAGATAGGCTTGTGTGGAAGCACCTAGCTGGATTGACGAAGCGCTTTGGGTAATTTGGCGCTCCAAAGTACCATGCCTCCGCGGCATAGGAGCGGAAAAAAGATTCTTGAGACTTGTGTCCATACGATAGAATTTATCGGGATCAGCATCTTTTCTGTGAGATGGACCCTGAAATAAATTCAGGGTGACGGCTATGAAATAAAAGTATCAACCACAAAAAAGCCCCGACATTTTGCCGGGGCCTGGTATTTTTACTTATTATTTCTTTGGATTGCCTTTTCCGTCCATATCTACTACAGGGCGTTTAGGTCTGTTGGCCAGTTCCCATGCGGTAAAGTAAGTTAATTTTGCCCGCTTAGATAAAAGTGGGAAGTTGATTTTACTCACTTCATCACCAGGTTTGTGATAGTCCTGTTGCAACATGCCATCATAATAAAAGATGATCGGAATACCTAATTTAGCGAAGTTATAATGATCTGAGCGGTAATAAATCTGCTCCGGATCTTTTGGATCGTCATATTTATAATCCAGTTTCATTTTGGTGTAAGTTGCATTAACCTGCTCACTTAATTTACCCAAATCGCTGCTTAACATATTCGAACCAACTGAATAGATATAATTTGCTGAATCTGGTTTGCCTAAATATTCTTCACCTGTACGGCCAATCATATCGGTATTTAAATCTGCTATGGTATTTTCAACAGGGAAAACAGGATGCTCCGAATACCATTCAGAACCCCACAACCCTTTTTCTTCACCAACAACAGTCATGAAAAGAATACTGCGTTTAGAACCTTTTCCAGCTTTTTTAGCATCAGTAAATGCTTTTGCCATTAATAAAACGCCGGTTGTTCCCGATCCATCATCATCAGCACCATTATTTACTTTGTCTTTTGCATTTGGATCAGTTTCTAAACCAATGTGATCATAATGGCCTGTAAGGATCAATACTTCTTTTTTAAGTACCGGATCAGAACCTTCTAAATAACCCAAAACATTTTCGCATCTAACAGGTGTTTCTGTTTTTGCTGCACTTGCGGAGAAAGGTACATTTAATACTTTTGAAGCAGGAGCCTGGCTCTCTGTTATTTTTTTCTGAAGATCAGCAACAGTCGTATTAGATGCTTTAAACAATTCATTTGCTAAAGCTACCGAAATTGAAACGCGAGGTGTTTCATTTTGCTTTTGAGCTTCGATAGCGGCATTGGTTTTAACCATCACCCTACCTTTTTTCAAGGTTTGTTTGGTGTTTTCGGTTATTCTGTCAACAGCAGGATCAATCAGGATAATGGCTTTTACATTGTTTTCAGCAAAATATTTTGCTCTTGCCTCTAATGTTGCGCGATATGCTGCTCTGTCGATTTTTGTACCTGGTTTTAAGGTTGGATCGCCTCCGTTGAACATCATTACTACTTTACCTTTAATATCGGTACCGGCAAAATCGTTGTAGCTATCTTTTTTTATCCCATAACCAATAAATACAATTTCGTCTGTAGAGAAAGTGAAACCTTTATCACTGATCAAGCTGGGTGATACAAGGTAATCTTTTTGATATTCTTTCGGCTGGCCGTTTACGGTTAACTGGCTTTCTTTTAAAGTAACGTTAACCAGATCGATTTTTTGAAAATAGCTGCCATTTACAGGTGCTTTTAAGCCTAACGACTTAAAGTAATTGCTGATATAATCTGCGGCCATCCAGGCGCCTTTAGTTCCTGTTTCGCGACCTTCATACTCATCAGAAGCTAAAACAGATAGGTGTTTGTAAGCATTCTCAGGATTGATGGCCTTGCTGAATTTTATCGCATCCTGGTTAGGCTTAAGGGGCGTGATCTGGCTAAAGCAACTCGCTGATACGAGCGACGCCAAACCAAGGGTTAAAAATTTTTTGTTCATTATGATAATAGTTAGTTGAGTTTATTATTAACACGAAATTTTTTCAACCCTGTTCTGGTGGCGGCCGCCCTCAAATTCAGTGGTTAAAAAAGTAGTGGTAATTTCTTTTGCCAGTTCCTCTGATACAAATCTTGCCGGGATGCACAAAATATTTGCATTGTTATGCTTGCGGACCAAAGAAGCGACTTCATTTTCCCAACATAAACCAGCCCTGATATGCTGATGTTTATTAGCCGTAATGGCTACTCCGTTTGCCGAGCCACATAGTAAAATACCATAAGTAAATTCGCCGTTTTCTACTGCTGAGGCCACCGGATGGGCAAAATCGGGATAATCTACAGAACTTTCAGAATAGGTACCAAAATCTTTTAGCTCATATTCCTGTAAAAAATCTTTTAATATTTCTTTGTATTCAAACCCGGCGTGATCCGCTCCAATAGCAATTTTAATTTTTGTATCAGACATTGTCAAATTTATAGAGAATTATGAAATCCGTTCGTAATGTTTTTGTTAGTTAGCATAGAAAGCTGCCTCGGCTTTTTTCTTCTTCCTTTCAATGTATGCCGAAACAAAAATACTGGCTTCATATAATAAAAATAACGGAGCTGCAACGGTTAGCATGGTAAGGATATCAGGCGTTGGGGTTACAATAGCTGCGATAATCAATATAATTACAGTTGCATATCTTCTGCTCGATCTCATTAATTTTGGCGTCATTAAACCAAGTTTCGAAAGGATAAAAATAATGATAGGCAGTTCAAAAATAATTCCGGTTCCCAAAGTTAATGTTGCTATCGAAGAAACATATGAATCAATTGTGAATGTGTTTTTAATTTCACTGCTCACCGTATAACCCGTTAAAAAGTTAATCGACAATGCGCAAATAATAAAATACCCGAAAATAATGCCAATGATAAAAAGTACAGACGCAAAAAATACAAAGCCGCTGGCTGATTTTCGCTCATTCTCATGTAAGGCTGGTTTAATAAAACGCCAGATTTCCCATAATAAATAAGGGAACCCGAGAATAATACCACACATTACGCAAACGTTTAGCTGGAGATTAAACTGGCCGGCCATCTCGGTATTGATAATTTCGCCATTAATTTTGGTGATACACATATCCTTACCCAATGATGGAAAATGTTCTACCAGTTTACACATCATGCGATAGGTCCAGAAATCTGGTTTTTTCGGTCCGAAAATTATTTTATCAAGGATCTCTTCATTGAAGTAAAAAGCGATACCCGTAAAAACGGCAATGGCAATTACGGCTCTGATTAAGTGTTTACGGAGAACATCCAGGTGATCGAAAAAAGACATTTCTGCCTCTAATGTAGTGCTCTTTTGCCCGATAGCTTTTGTAAGTAGATTTTTTTTAGTGTCGCTCATGTTGAAAACAAAAATACCATTCTATTTGAATAGAATGGTATTTACGTGTTAAATATAGAAATAGTTTATATTATTCTGAGAAATGCTTGAATATATTGACAAATTCAAACTAAAAGTTAATTGTAATGCCCTCTGAGCGAATAGATTTTAATAATTTGTTCAATTTCTGAGACAGCGTAAATAATTCTATGTTCTGAATTTATTCTCCTAGACCACTTGCCTGTTAGATTATATTTTAGTGGCTCTGGTTTTCCAATGCCTTCAAATGGAGAATCGCTTATAGCAACCAGAAGACTATGAATTTTCTTTTGTACAATACTATTTCCTGATTTCTTCCAAAAATCTAAATCATCGTTAGCTTTCGGAAGAAAAACTATTTCCATAAGTTATCTAAGTCAACTTTTGTGAAGTTTCCTTCTTTGAAATCTTTATCCCCTTGTAAAATTTTTTCTACAAATTCTGGGTTATAAGGCTTTTCTTTTTTTTCAAAAGAAATCTTCATGGCCTTTAATACCTGCTTTACGGCATTTAATTGGGCCTTATTTTCCGGATGTACAATTAATGTTTCCATAATTCAAATTTACTGAAATAAATTTAAACTTTTAACAAAGAAAAATCCCATCTCGTTTTACCAAAATGGGATTTGAATTTTATAGTAATTTCTATTATTCAGAAAATTCGAACGTTTCCATAAATTTAGTGGTGAAATTTCCTGCCCTGAAGTTAGGATCTTTCATCAGTTGTAAATGGAATGGGATAGTCGTTTTAATCCCTTCTATTACGAATTCACTCAGCGCACGTTCCATGGTACAGATCGCTTCTTCGCGGGTTTGTGCTACGCAGATTAATTTTGCAATCATCGAATCGTAGTTGGAAGGAATTGAATATCCTGCATACACGTGCGTATCTACACGAACACCATGTCCACCCGGAGAATGGAAATTAGTGATTCTGCCTGGAGAAGGACGGAAATTATTTGCCGGATCTTCAGCATTAATACGACACTCAATGGCGTGCATTTCTGGTGTATAGTTTTTGCCTGAAATCGGAATTCCAGCAGCTACTTTAATCTGTTCTTTAATTAAATCGAAGTTGATAACCTCTTCTGTAACCGGATGCTCTACCTGGATACGCGTGTTCATTTCCATAAAGTAGAAGTTGCGGTGTTTATCAACCAAAAATTCGATTGTACCTGCACCTTCATAATTTACAGCCATTGCACCTTTAATTGCAGCTTCACCCATTCTTTCGCGAAGTTCTTCGGTCATAAACGGAGAAGGAGATTCTTCTACCAGTTTCTGGTGACGGCGTTGAATAGAACAATCGCGCTCTGATAAATGACAGGCTTTACCAAACTGATCTCCAATAATCTGGATCTCTATGTGACGCGGATCTTCGATGTATTTTTCTAAATATAAACCATCGTTACCAAATGCTGCACCAGATTCCTGACGGGCACTGTCCCAGGCGTTTTCAAAATCTTCATCTTTCCAAACCACACGCATACCACGGCCACCACCACCGGCAGTTGCTTTCAGGATAACAGGGTAACCCATTTCGTTGGCAATAGCAATACCTTCTTTAACGCTGGTAAGCAAACCTTCCGAACCCGGGATGGTTGGAACACCGGCAATTTTCATGGTTTCTTTTGCAGAGGCTTTATCACCCATGCCATTAATCTGCTCTGGTGTAGCACCAATAAATTTGATGTTATACTCACGGCAAATGTTAGAAAATTTAGCGTTTTCTGATAAGAAACCGTAACCCGGGTGTATGGCATCAGCATTGGTTAATTCTGCAGCCGAAATAATATTTGGAATATTTAAATAAGAATCTTTACTGGGCGGGGGGCCAATACAAACAGCCTCATCAGCAAAACGTACGTGTAAACTCTCGCGATCTGCGGTAGAGTAAACAGCAACCGTTTTGATGCCCATTTCCTTACAGGTACGGATAATACGCAAAGCGATTTCACCCCTGTTGGCAATTAGTATTTTTTTAAACATAATTTTTTAATTGATGATTCCACCGATGATATGATTACACTGATCATTTGCGTAATGTAAACCGATATAATCAAATTTTTAAATTAAATGTCATGGTTCGTGTCGCCACGAACCATTTATATTTTTTCAGTTTGTTAAAATGCAAAACTGAAGATCATCATAATTTTACGGTATTTCGGTCAGTGAGCACACAGGCCGAGGCGTAAGGTGACGTTACGATTAAATAGGTTCTACTAAAAATAACGGTTGGTCGTACTCTACCGGTGATGCATTATCAACCAGGATTTTAACGATACGGCCAGAAACTTCACTTTCGATTTCGTTGAAAAGTTTCATCGCTTCAATAATACAAACTACTTTACCTGCACTGATCTCGTCGCCAACGTTTACAAACATTGGTTTTTCCGGACTAGCTGAGCGGTAGAAAGTACCAATCATTGGTGATTTGATGGTTAAGTATTTTGAAGTGTCTTCTGCGGCAGGTACAGCAGGTGTTGCTGCAACCGGAGCAGTAGGAGCTGTAGCAACTGGTGCAGCAGCCTGTACAAGCGGAGCTTGTGGTACGGTAGCATGCACAACTGTTGGTGCCTGGTTTGTTTTGATCGTGATTTTGAAGTTTTCCTGCTCAATAGCAACTTCATTTACTCCAGAACGAGAAACAAATTTAATCAGTTCCTGTATTTGTTTGATATCCATTTTTTAGGCTAGTTATGTAAAAAATAGTGTTTATTGAATTAACTAAGTTATACTTTTTTTGTTTTATTTTTCTTTGCAACCCTTTAAGGTTGATGGTTTAATAGTTGATAGTTAATGGCTATAGTGCTTAATCAGGCACCGGTTTAACTCCCAACTCCAATCTCTCAACTCAGTTACTCAGAGTCGTAGGCCCATTTAAGGTAAATTGAGCCCCAGGTGAAACCGCCACCAAAGGCAGCTAAAACGATGTTATCGCCTTTTTTTAGCCTGCTTTCCCACTCCCATAAGCATAACGGGATGGTTCCGTTGGTTGTATTTCCGTAACGTTCGATGTTGATCATTACCTTATCTGTGGTAACACCCATGCGGTTTGCGGTAGCATCGATTATGCGTTTGTTGGCCTGGTGTGGTACCAGCCAGGCAACATCATCAGCAGTTAAGCTGTTGCGTTCCATAATTTCGGCAGCTACATCAGCCATATTGGTTACGGCAAATTTAAATACGGTAGGACCTTCCTGGTGTGCAAAATGCTCTCTTGCATCAACCGTTTCGTGTGTAGCTGGTTTAACAGAACCACCGGCTTTCATGCCCAGAAAATCTCTTCCGGCGCCATCAGTTCTCAGGATAGAATCCTGAATACCCAAACCTTCTTCATTTGGTTCTAACAAAGCACAACCACAACCATCACCAAAAATAATGCAGGTGGTACGGTCTTCGTAATTGATAATCGACGACATTTTATCGCCACCAACTACCAAAACTTTTTTATGTCTGCCTGATTCGATGAATGATGCACCGGTAGAAAGACCGAAAATAAAGCCGGAGCAAGCTGCCTGCAAATCGTAACCCCAGGCATTTTTAGCTCCGATTTTATCAGCTAAAACGTTCGCTGTAGCAGGGAAAGTAAAATCAGGAGTAGTGGTGCAAAAGATAATCAGTTCTATTTCACTTGCATCAATACCCCTCTTTTTAAGTAAACCGTTTACGGCATGAACCGCCATATCGGAAGTACCTAAACCTTCGCCTTTTAAAATTCTACGTTCTTTAATTCCCGTTCTGCTGGTAATCCATTCATCCGAAGTGTCAACAATGGTTTCTAACTCTGCGTTTGTAAGCACATAGTCGGGAACGTAACCATTTACTGCTGTAATAGCAGCGTGAATTTTACTCATTTTAAGAATTTTAATAAATTATTTAAATGCCATTCTAATTTTTTCTACCAATCCGGTGGTAATCATTTCTCTGGATTGGAGAACCATATTTTTAACAGCTAGCGGACTGGAAATTCCGTGTCCGATAACAACTGGAGCGTTAACACCTAAAACCGGACTTCCACCGTACTGTTCGTAATTGAAACGATCGAAGAACTCATCTTTGAGTCCTTTTTTGATGGTAAGTACGTAAAACGATTCTGCTAATTTAAGCATTACATTTCCCGTAAATCCATCGCAAACAATTACATCCGCTTTTTCATTAAACAAGTCTCTTCCTTCAACATTACCCACAAAATTGAACAGGTTGGTTTCTTTCATTAACGGAAAAGTAGCCATGCTCAGCATATTTCCTTTTTCATCTTCTTCACCAATGTTCATTAAGGCTACTTTCGGATCGTTGATCTGCAAAAGATTTTCTGCGTATAAACTGCCTAAAACGCCAAATTGTAATAAAATATCAGGTTTACAGTCGGCATTTGCACCTACATCTAATAATAAGCCGGTACCGCCTTTAATTTTTGGAAGAATTGTACATAAACAAGGGCGGATGATGCCCGGAATGGTTTTAACGCTAAATACGGCGCCAACCAACATGGCTCCAGAGTTACCAGCACTGGCAAAAGAGTCGAGTTTGCCTTCTTTTAAAAGGTTAAAACCAACTGCTATGCTCGAATTCGGTTTCTGAACGATTGCTTTGGTGGGATGTTCGCCCATACCAATTACTTCATCAGTATGAACGTATTCAAAATGATCTGGATTAAAACCTTCTTCTGCAAGTATGGGTTTAATCTGTTCGGTATCGCCAATAAGAACTAAATGCTCTCCGGCGTTAAGCGATTGATGAGCAGCTATTGCTCCCAAAACAATTGCTTTGGGAGCATAGTCTCCGCCCATTATGTCGAGGCCTATTTTCATAGAAAAAATCTGTTTGTGTTAAGTCAGGTGTAATCCTGAATTTTTCAGTTGACTAAGGTATGACTAAAGCCGCTGAAAACACAAACAATTTTTTAAGAAAATTACCCAATCTGAGTATTTTCGATAACCAGTTTACCGTTGTAGTATAAGTTACCATCAACGTTGTAAGCACGGTGAGGTACGTGGATAGCACCTGTTGCCGAGCATGTTGCTAAAGAAGGAGTAACAGCTTTATAGTGCGTTCTTCTTTTATTTTTTCTCTGTTTCGAGATCTTCCGTTTTGGATGTGCCATTGCTGTATAATCTAATTATTTTTTTAACTTATTAAGGGCTTCCCAACGTGGGTCGCTTGTTTGTTCATTTTCTTCGTCCTGCTTTTCGATAGATAACTGATTTAAGCGGTCAATCATTTCCTGATCGCAATCTTTACCTGCCTGTTCGCAGTTTTTGATATAAGGTACCGCTACGTTAATCATTTCGTATAAAGGCCCCGATATATCAATTTCGGAATCTTTCCGGCTTAATGAGATAATTTCCTCATCATCGCTTTCCAGTTCATCTTCAGCAAACTTTACAATCTGCCTTTCGTAAAGGTTTACCGGGTAAGCAAATTCTGATAAACATTTATCACAATCTAAATTTACGGTACCAATAACTTTAAATTTTAAAAGTAACATGGTCTCTTGTTTCTCAAGTTCCAGGTCTACCTTTAAATTTCCACTTTTAATTAACGAGTACTCAAATGCATTAAAAAAGGTATCATCAAGCTCATAATCAAACTGATGAGTTCCCAATTTTAATCCGGTAAACGGTAATGAAAATTGTTTTAGTGGGTTCAAAGTACTGTAAAATTTTAGCCTGCAAATGTAGGGATAAAAAAATTAGATTAAAAATGTTTTTTAAAAATTGTTGGCGTTAACTCTTGATTTTTAGACCTTACAGGTTTTCTGGTTAACTGGGATTTGCAAACCGGGCTTTAAGACAAAGAATTTTTAATCATTGGGTGGATTGGAAATCCACAGCTCAGCTAGTCGGGATTGCAAATCCCGACCAACAAATTACTAATCAGCCAGTACCATTTCCTTATTGTTCCTACTCCACTCGCTCCACGAACCAACATAAAGTTTAGGGATAGGCAAACCGGCATAATCCATGGCCAGAAGGGTATGGCATGCTGTAATACCCGAACCACAGTGTACAATTACATTTTCGGGTTTTACATGAGCCAGGGCTTCTGCGTATTTTTCTTTTAATATTTCTGGCGCAAGGAAAGCACCGGTTGCATCTAAATTTTCGGTAAAAGGAATATTTGCTGCGCCCGGGATATGCCCTGCAATTAAATCAATCGGTTCGGTTAAACCGGCAAAACGGCTGGCATCCCGTACATCAATTACAATATAATCGTCGGTTTTGGCTACTTTTTCCACTTCGTTGATGTCTGATAACGGCAGGTTCCAGGCGGTGATTTCGTATTTTTCAACAGATTTTGGTATTTCTATTTTATCAGTTGTCGGGAAGCCCGCTTTAACGGCTGCCTGAAAGCCTCCGTCAACTACCTGTACTTTTTCATGTCCAATGGCTTTTAGCATCCACCAGAGTCTAGCAGCTGCATTACCACCATTTTTATCGTCATAAACAATAACATGGCTGTGTTTGGTAATTCCCAGTTTTTGTAGCACGGCAGAAAACTGTTCGGCAGTAGGTAAAGGATGACGTCCGCCAACCGCAAAATCTCCGATATTGGCCAAATCTTCATTTACATCGGCAAAGAGTGCTCCTGCCAAATGTTGCTCATCATACCTGGTTTTTGAGCCGGCACTCGCATCGATGATTACAATTTCGTCGTCCTGGTTTAGCCAGATTAATTCTTCGGGTTGTATAATGGGTGATAATTTGTTCTCCATATTCAATTATGTATCGGCTCAAAGCTTTTGCAATATAAGAGATTTTGCAAATTAGACCTAATGTGATTTTTTGCCGAGTAAGGCCCACAATCCCAAAACCGGACCAATGGCCAGTACCATATATAGATATTGAACATTAAGCTGTTTTGATAAAAGGTTGATCACCTGAATGCTGATGATGGTAATGGCAAAACCGATACAGTTTACCAATGTTAAGGAAGTTCCCCGCAAACTTTCCGGGGCATTTTTGGCGATTAAAGAAGAAAATAATGGCGAATCGGCCGTGCCTGATAAACCCCAGCAAAATAAAAAGATAAGAAAGAGGTAAGCTGAACCACTGAACAGGAAAACAGGCGAGAGCAGACAACATAAGCCTGAAATTGCCAATGCGATGGTTGCTATTCTTTTAGCACCAAATTTCTGGGATAACATGCCACCAATCATACAGGAGATTCCGCCTGATGCAATAACCAGGAATGAAAATAAGGGGATATTTAAAGCCGAAGAGGGATGTTTGCTGTTAAAAAGTAATAACATGCCGGGTAAAAAGGCCCAGAAAGTATAGAGTTCCCACATGTGGCCGAAATAACCGAAAGCAGCCGACCGGAACCCTGGATTTTTAAAACCATCAAAACAGGAACGGAAATTAAATTTTTGTCCGGCTGTTCTGAATGGACCGTTCGGCACCAATAATAATATGGCCAGCGCACCAGTTAATGATAAAGCGGATGTACCAAAAATTACATATTGCCACGGGAAACTTGCGGTGAATGTTTTTAATAAATGCGGGAATGCGGTGCCGAATACCAAAGCACCTACCAAAAAGCCCAGCGATTTACCCAAACCGTCCTTAAAGTAATCGGAGGCGATTTTCATCCCGACAGGATAAATACCGGCAAGCATAAAACCAGTTAAAAAACGGAAAAGCAATAATAAATGTACATCCGATAATGGAAGACAGGCACCCAGGTTAAATAACGCAGCGGCAATTCCACAGATGAAAAACACCTTTGAGGGTGAAAAAATATCGGAAATGGCAAAAAAAGCAAAAATTAAAGTACCGGTGATAAAACCAAACTGCACCATGCTGGTCAGGTTGGCCAAAAGGTTGGTTTCGGTAGGGAAGTTTTTAACGATATCGGGTAACACGGCATTGCCCGCAAACCATAAAGAAGTGCAGAGGAACTGTGCAATAACAATTGTAGGTAGGATGTAAGTGGATTTTTTAGCGCTGCTCATCTTAAATTTAATGCACAATTTTAACTAAAATAAACCTGATAGCAGTGGAAATCCTTTTTTGTTTGCAGTAGCCTTAAATATGCTTCATGCTGAGGTACGAAGCATCTGCAACCTATAAAACAGATGCTTCGTGCCTCAGCATGACAGAAGTTTAAAAAAGATTGTAACGGATAGCAGGGCTTCCGGAACCGATGAAAACCAGGCCTTGCTTTACAAAAAAAATCATTACTTAATTCACTTGAGTAATCTTAGTTTTTAGAAAGCCCGGGGTCGGATGTCCGAAGTCAGAGGCCAATGGTACATAACCTTTCTTATTCCTACTTTAGTCTTTCAGCTTTGGTCTTTCTGCTCTCCTAAGAAGCATCATCCTTAATATCGAACTGTGTTTCTACCACCTTACCACCTGAACGTAACTGGTTGCCCAGCATTTCTTCCTGCTCTCTGCGGTTTTTTACAATGTGAATAGCAGAAAATAAAGCCTCAGTGAATGAAGTAGAATCTGCCAGATCTTTACCTGCAATATCGTAACCTGTACCATGATCGGGAGAGGTACGCACAAAGTTTAGGCCTGCGGTATAGTTTACGCCGTTGTGGAAAGCCAGTGTTTTAAAAGGAATTAATCCCTGATCGTGGTACATAGCCAAAACCGCATCGAACTGTTTGTAACTGCCATTGCCGAAAAAGCCATCGGCCGGGTACGGACCAAAACAAACAATGCCTTTATCGTAAGCTTCCTGAATGGCAGGCGTAATAATTTCTGCTTCTTCGGTGCCCAATAAACCATTGTCGCTGGCATGTGGATTTAAACCCAAAACTGCGATTTTCGGTTTTTCGATCCAAAAATCCTTTTTCAGACTTTCGTTGATCAGTTTTAATTTATTTACAATTTTCTCTTTTGTAATCGAAGCCGGAACATCTTTTACCGGAATATGGCCGGTGACTACACCCACCCGCAAATTTTCGCTAATGAGAAACATCAGCACATCTCTGCTGCCGCTTTTCTCCTGCAGGTATTCGGTATGCCCAGGAAAAGCAAAAGTATCTGATTGAATGTTGTGTTTATTGATTGGAGCGGTAACCAAAGCATCAATATCGCCGTTTACCAGATCAGCAGTGGCACGCTCTAAAGATAAAAGCGCGTATTTTCCACCAGTTGCGGTAACCTGACCGAGTTCGATTTTTACATCTTCTTCCCAGCAATTAATCATGTTGGCACGTTTTACCTGCGCCTGATTGGCATGATTGATCACATTAAAACTGAAATCGCCAAGGTTATTTGCTTTTCTGTGGAAAGATGAAACCTTGGTATGTCCGTAAACAATTGGGGTACAATAATTTAAAATTGCAGGATTGGATAATGTTTTAATAATTACCTCTAAACCAATACCGTTTACGTCGCCTATACTGATGCCAATTTTAAGTTTATCGCTCATAATTACTGGAAAATTTTAGCGCAAATTACTGATTTTCGTTTAAAGAGGTGCTTACCGGATAAAAATTAGTTATTTTGTACAAAATAGAGTAGCCACGGAAACACTGTTTGCACGGAGCAGGGGAAAGGGTTTTCCCATTCTTTGCAAAATTTTTCTATGGTTTCTGTGCCTCCGTGGCAAAATAAAGCGTAAAGATGAGTTTAGTAAAAGCAAAAAAACACTTAGGTCAGCATTTTTTAACCGATAAAGGCATTGCCAACCGCATTGTTGAGGCCCTGGTAAATACCGATAAATACCACCAGGTTTTAGAGGTTGGGCCGGGGATGGGAATTCTATCTGATTTTTTGCTGCAGCGGAAAGACCTGGAAACTTACCTGATCGATATCGATACCGAATCTTTCCACTTTTTAAATGAAAAATATCCTCAGCTTGGCGACAGGTTAATTAACGGTGATTTTTTGAAACTCAATTTTGATGATATTTTTCCAGGCCAATTCGCCATTATCGGAAATTTTCCATACAATATTTCTTCGCAGATTTTATTTAAGATTTTAGATAACCGCAATAAAGTGGTAGAGATGGTGGGCATGTTCCAAAAGGAAGTAGCACAACGTTGTGCTGCACCTGCGGGGAATAAAGAATATGGCATTTTGAGCGTGTTTCTTCAGGCCTATTATAAAATTGAATATCTGATTACTGTTAAACCCGGTACGTTTAATCCGCCGCCAAAAGTGCATTCGGCCGTAATCCGCTTAACCCGTAACGAGGTAGAGACTTTAGATTGCGATGAAAAATTATTCTGGCGTGTGGTTAAAGCTGGTTTCAATCAACGTAGAAAAACCTTGCGTAATGCGGTTTCGGCGGTAATGCCAAAAGATAAAATGGACGATCATATTTATTTCGAAAAGCGTGCCGAGCAGTTAACCGTGGCTGATTTTGTGGCCTTAACGCAGCATGTGAGTAAGTTGATGGCTGTGTAATTAACATTCACTTTTGGTTAAAAAACGATTTTTATAAATATGCAAAGCATGCTTCGGCTCATTTCGGTTGCAGCAGTCCCGCTTTTCATTACAAGTCCGCACTCGTACCTCGCTTACGGGCTTTCCATTTCAATCGGGTTTATGTATTTCCTATAGTGCATTAAATCAAATGTTCTGTTTCACTAGTATGAACATTGCCCGAAATACAATTTTAAATCTGGTCGATCTTAAAATCTGTGTTATCCTGCGCTTGCGATTCTTGCAAAATAATGATCATTTTCCTTTAATTTCTCCTTTCCTTTGCGTTGTAATTTTTAGGAAACCATGATAAATTATCGCGAAATTTTTGAACAACAAGGTCTTGATTATTTAACCTATCGTGCACTGATTGACCAACTTCTGTTAGAAGGAAAAGCTACTGGTGATGTAACTTACGATTTGCACTACACCAAAATGAATGTGCAGCGCATGAACCGCGTGGATAAAACAGTTAGTTTAACTGAAGAATTAGCCTCAACTGTAGATCATTTAAAAGCGAACTATAAATTTTTAGTGATTACTGAAGGCTGGTGTGGCGATGCTGCGCAGATTGTTCCGGTGTTTAATAAAATCGCGACGGCATCATTGGGTAAAATTGATCTGAAATTTGTGCTCAGAGATAAAAATCTCCCTTTAATTGATGCCCATTTAACCAATGGCGGAAGGGCTATTCCGGTTTTAATTGTTTTGAATGAATCAGCAGATCAGGTTTTAGCCACCTGGGGCCCAAGACCGCAAATTTTACAGGAGCTATTAAAGGAATGGAAGAAAGAAAGCGCTGAAATGCCGGTATTAGCAGAAAAACTTCATGGCTGGTATGCTAAAGATAAAACGCTGACGACACAGGCTGGGTTATTAGAACTTTTGAGAGGGTTGGAGAATTATTAAAGCTCAATAGATTTTAAAATATCTTCGAGTTCTTTATTTGAAATGGAATCTCTCTCAAACTTGTCATAAATAGATAAAAGATAAATTTTTTCATTAATCACGCGAACGTTGGTAATTAGCCTGACGCCACCCGATTTACCTTTTCCCTTACTTGCAATGGCTATTCTTATCTTGTAACACTCGTTACCGATAGGAATGCCTTGTATAGGGTTTGTCTTAAGATTTTCTACAAAAGTAATGATATCACTTTTTGCAGATTTATGTTTTTTACAGAGTTTTTTGAATTCTTTATTGAATAGGGATGATGTAAATACATCAAATTTCATTTATTAAATCCTCAAACCTTTTTAATTTTATCTTTCCTTTTTCTGCTAATTCAGTTTCTTTATAAGCATTGGCTAATTCATTAAGGTATTTTTCATTTGATTGCTCAATGTTCTTAATCTTAACCCCCTTAATACTTTTCAATGTTTCTAGAATTGAAAAAGCGTTATCATCCTTTATTTCCAATGTAACTTGCATAGCTGTAATTGCTTATCTAAAGATAGTGATTTTCTTTAAAGAAAGTCATCTTTAATCAACAGAAACCGTCAATCCTTCTTGCTGTAAAATTTTACGATACACTTCCATTTCGGTAAATGATCCTTCTAAAACCGGGCATTTACCTTCATTATGCACTTTCCATGCAATTTTTTCTGCCTGCGATTCGTTATAATCCAGGTATTTCATCATGCAGTAAATTACATGATCAAAAGTATTGATATCATCATTCCACAAAATAAGGCGATGTACGGTTTTTAAGGAAGTTAAAATTTCTTCGAGCGTAAAGGTCTCTTCTTTGGTTTCTGTAGACATGGTGCAAAAATAAACAATAATTTAGAAGATTTGAGATATTAGATCTGAGATATTAGATTTTAGGACGTTAAGGTGAATCTCACGTCTCAAATCGCACTGCTCATATCTTTTTTTAATTAACTAACTTTGCTAACCAAATAATAATAAATACGAGCATGCACCAGTCTAAAATTGCGGGAATAGGTTACTACGTTCCGAAAAATGTATATACCAATGATGATTTAAGTCGTTTTATGGATACCAATGATGCCTGGATCCAGGAACGTACGGGGATTAAAGAACGTCGTTTTGCCGATCGGAATGAGGAAACCACCACTACAATGGGCATTGAAGCTGCCAAAATTGCGATAGAAAGGGCAGGGATTACTGTTAAGGATGTCGATTTTATTGTTTTTGCAACACTCAGTCCGGATTATTACTTCCCGGGCTGCGGCGTATTGTTGCAGCGCGAGATGGGCATGGGTGAAATCGGCGCACTCGATATCCGTAACCAGTGTTCGGGCTTTGTATATGCACTTTCGGTGGCCGATCAGTTTGTAAAAACGGGCATGTATAAAAATGTTTTGGTAGTGGGAAGTGAGAAACATTCATTTGCGATGGATTTCGAAACCCGAAGCCGTAATGTATCGGTAATTTTTGGTGATGGTGCAGGTGCAGTGGTGTTGCAACCTACGGATGAGCCTGGAAAAGGAATTTTAAGTACACATTTACATAGTGATGGGGCCGATGCTGAAATCCTTGCCATGTATTATCCGGGCTCTCATGCCAATAAATGGCTAAAAGATAAACCCGCTTATCCGGAACAGGAATTGGGCGGATTATTTATGACGAATGAGATTTTAGAGAGTGGTGCCGCCTTACCTTACATGGATGGACCATCTGTTTTCAAAAAAGCGGTGGTAAAATTTCCTGAAGTAATTAAAGAAGCTTTGGCTGCAAATAACCTTACGGAGAAAGATATCGATATGTTAGTGCCGCACCAGGCAAATCTGCGTATCAGTCAGTATGTACAGCAATTGCTGGGCTTAAACGACGATCAGGTTTTTAACAATATTCAGAAATATGGTAATACTACGGCAGCCTCTGTTCCTATTGCACTATGCGAAGCCTGGGAAGCCGGCAAAATTAAAGATGGCGATCTGGTTTGCCTCGCAGCATTTGGATCGGGCTTTACCTGGGCCAGTGCGCTGATTAGGTGGTAGGTTTTGGAGCTGGGAGCTGGGAGCTGGGAGCTGGGAGCTTTTGTCAAAAAGCCAAGCAAGTTAAGGTAAAATAAGAAAGTTACCGCATCAAAATAGATCCGTCATTTCGAGCGGAGTGCAACGAAGTCGAGAAATCTATAGCTAAAGATCTCTCCACTCCGCGTTGCTTCGGTCGAGATGACGACTGCACTTTTCTTAATTACCTTAACTTCTTAATGGTAGTAACCGTCTATTGCGTTTTCGGCCTGATAAAATCAGCTAAATAACTGCATTCTTCTGATGCAGTAGCATAAAAAGGCGTTTTATTATAATCAAGCCTCAATTCTTTAAGGTAAGGATTATTATAATTGGCCTTGATAAAGTTTCTCCATTTTATATCCTTTTTATCATAATAATAAAATGATAGCGGATTGGCGTTCATAATAATCTGCTTTTGCAAACATTTGGCCAGCATAAAAGTACATTTTGCTTTAAAATCGGCATTGGTGCTTAAAGCCCTCGCTTTTAAATACCATGCTTTTGCGGTTTGCGCTTTTTTGTAATCGCCATCATACACATATTTTGCCGGATTGGTGTTGTCGTATGAT
Organism: Pedobacter jeongneungensis; assembly: GCF_039538295.1. Lineage (NCBI taxonomy): Bacteria > Pseudomonadati > Bacteroidota > Sphingobacteriia > Sphingobacteriales > Sphingobacteriaceae > Pedobacter > Pedobacter jeongneungensis. Next base: position 81,820 of record NZ_BAABBY010000008.1, read on the forward strand.
GACCAGTTGTAACTAATTAAAAACCAGCTATTACCGAAATAACCTGTCTGGTAAACCGCATTGGCCATTTTATAATAATAAAGCGCTGCATTCTTTTTATCGCTTACTAATAATTTCTGCAAGCGGAGCATTTCTGCAGCAAAGGCTTTTTTAGTAACAGATGCTTTTGCCGTTACATATTTTTTAGGATAATCGTTAATGGTCTCAATAAAAGGATTGGCATACAATTTTGAATTGGCCTCATCCTCATACCAGTTTTCCGGACTGAAATATTTGTAATTCGCCGAAACTTTTGCAAACATCTGCACAGCTTTATCATACTGATGCGTTCGCAGATAGGTAGTGCCATAAAGTTCATAAAAATCGTCATTTTTAAGCTGGTTTAAAGCTGATGCTAATAAACCGGTAACATCATTACCCGCAGCTTTGGTTTTATAAACCGCCAGTCCTTGCATACTTTTCGGACTTAAGTTTTTCTGCCAGAAATTGATACTCTGGTAACTCATGTTCTGAAAAAGTGAATTTTCTTTTATGGTTTTAGCGGTCATATCTCCTTTAACCATTGCCAGTGCTGCCTTAGCTGTATCGCCCATATTTAAGTAGGCGGGCGCTAAAATCTGTTGGTAAAAATTTCTGGTTGTTCTGCTAAAACGCTTTTCCGCCTCATCGTTATCATAATACTGTCGGTTAGATTGACTTTTATTTTCGGCAAAACGTTTTTCATCCAGCCATTTTAGAGTAGGCAATAAGTCATTCTCGTTAAAAGGGTTACCTTTTTTAATGTTTTTAGCTTTAATCAACAAATCGGTAATTCGGTATTGATCGCGCAATCTTTCAGGCAGTTTATCTGGTTTTAAAGTAGCTAGGTAATTTGAGGCCAGGAAATCTTTATTTTCCATCCACGATAAATAGGCGGCTGTTAAAGTGCCGAGTTCAGGTTGCGGATATTTCTTTTCTGTTGCCAGTTTTACCGCAAAATTCCTGATTTCGTTCAATCGTTTTAGATTAACTGTTTTTAAACTATCTTTATATTTAGGATTTCCATTATCCGAAAAGTAATAGTTATAACCAATTTTGGCGATGTCGTTCGCTTCGATAAGATCCTGCTCTAATTTATTTACTTCGCGCACCAGCAATGTTCCGTTCAGCTGACTTTTCGGTTCGTACTGATAAACTTTATTTAAGCTTTCTATCCCCGAATCGTTACCACCAAATCCATTTATCGCCCAAATATTAGCTTTCTCATTATTGGTTTTGGCATATTTTAATGCTCCGTTAACTGGAGTACTATTGTAATAATAATTTTTATACGCCTGTACCCTCCTCTCCGGATTGCTGGCAAAGACCTTAGAAAATAAAAAAGCCGATTCTTCAGGATTTCCCAACCTGCGGGTAGATCCGGCATATAGAGCCAAAGCCCAGCCTTTAGCCGCACTATTTACCTTGCTGGTTTTAATATACTTCTCGTAGGTCGATTTACTTTCGGTATGCATTCCTGCAAAGTGGAACATCCTTTCTGCCTGATACGCATAACGTAATTTTAGAAAATCATCTTTTTCAGCATCTGTTAATTTTAAACCTTCTTTGGCTTTGTCCGCCATTGTTGTGGTATCTCGTGGTTTCGGATCCCAAAGGCTAAAATCTACGTTGGCTAAAGGTTCGCAGCGCTTCGCAAAAAGATAATACTTTAAGGGTTCTTTACGTTTGCTTAAGGCCTGAATGAAGCTGTTTTGTTGTAGGCTATCAGGCAATTGCGAAACATTGCCGTCAAAATTGGTTAGTTTTACATTGGTGGCGCTATCGGTTTTGTACATTACTTTTAGCACATCCTCTTTTTTTACATTGAGGTATTTTGCCCATTCGCGGCTGTTGATATCAGGTTCACTTTCGATGTCGGTTTCACTGTTAAGGTACACCATTTGATTATAGGCAAACGGAGAATATTCGTCACCTTCAACGTTGTTGTGGAAATAGGAAATGTAATAATCGTAGGGATCTATCTCACCACCACAGGCAAGATTTACGGCAATTTCGCCGAAAAAAGTAATCAGGAATACACTAAAAATTAGCGATAACTTTTTGAAGGTTTTCATTGGTAAAATGTTTTAATAGGTCGGTGTCTAAATGGTAGAAAACAAGATTCCGGTCTCTGGGGGCTAAATATCGGGATAAAAATTTAGAGGTAACAAGTAAATCATCAGGAGAAATCTGTTCCCACCTCACTACATCACCCTTTTTTAATCCTGCTTCAGGATAATCAACCAAAAGATCGTATAAAATGAAATTTCCCCTTTGTTTAAATAGTTTTTTATCTTCAATCCGGCTTTTATCAATACGTTTAGAAATGCCTGCATATTTGCTATTTCTAAATACCACTGCCCATTCAAAAATTGGCAGTGCAACATCAAGTGGCAGCGGATATTGCTCTAAATAATCCTTAAGGTAAATATCCATTTCGTGCTGATCCAATATCGAATTTTGTTCGCCGTATTTACGCAGGTTACCCATGTTATAACACATTAAAATTGCCTTTTCTACTGGTGGCACACCGCTGGATACAATATTTTTAACCTGATGTAAACGCAGGGTTACCGAAATGGTTTTCCCTTTTAAAAGCCGATTATCCTTTAATTGTTCCAGAAATTTAAAATACCTGTTTCTGGTGCCTTTTGTCCAGTCGCAATCAATCTGAAGTTCGTGATAACTTTGTTTTCCTGCCTGTTTTACCTTTGCAGCTACAAATTTGGCAATCCGATCGGCCATTACTATGCTCTGCGTGGTATCAATCTTATCAAAAACCTGGTTAACAATAAACACCACCGGTATAATTTCGGTCTGTTCGGGCAATGGATCCGAAAATTTAATGGGCGAAACAGGTACGGGCAGTTGCAGATCGGGATTAAAATCTACATCCATTATCCGCACATACAAAGATTTTGATTTAAACTGATTGAGATAAGCAGTTTCTGCCTTCTTATTCTGGTAATCCGTTTTCCAATAGTAAAAAGCAGGATTAACAACTGATTTTTGTTTGCAGCTGAAGAAGAGAAATACAGAAATCACTAAAATACTTATCTTGCGCATATCAATTTTGTTAGCAAAAGTACTATAAAATGCGGGCAGTTTTACAAAGAGTTACACAAGCAAGTTGCACCATTGATGGTGAAATAACAGGAGCAATTGAAGGCGGATTTCTGGTATTGTTAGGCATTGAAGATGCCGATACCATGGAAGACCTGGATTGGCTGGCGCAGAAAATTATCGGAATGCGTGTTTTTGGTGATGAAAACGGAATGATGAACAAAGCACTTGCCGATGTGGGTGGAGATATTTTATTGATCAGCCAGTTTACTTTATTCGCTTCTACCAAAAAAGGAAACCGTCCGGGTTTTACAAGGGCGGCACGATCGGATGTTGCCATTCCGCTTTATGAGAAAATGATCGAAAAACTCTCGGCTTTATCGGGAAAAAAAATAAAAACCGGAATTTTTGGTGCCGATATGAAAATCACACTTTTAAACGATGGGCCGGTTACGATTTTGATCGATACAAAAGATAAGGAATAATTAAAATTTAATGTGCTGAACGTAACTAATCAGATAATGAATGGTCAAAAATCGTATTAATCTATTTCAATCGAACTTAAGCTAATATGAAAGAAAATCCGAACCGCTTAACTGAATATGGATGTCTGGTATTTTTTCTGATTTTAAAGGTTTTTTTATCTTTTCTGCTGGTTAATTCGGTTTATGAATTACACCGCGATGAATTTCTGCATTTAGATCAGGCCAATCACCTGGCTGCAGGTTTTACTTCAGTTCCACCTTTAACTTCGCTTTTTTCATGGCTGATTAAAGCATTTGGCAATGGCATTTTTATGGTAAAACTGGTGCCTGCGTTAATGGGTGCATTAACTATCCTGTATTGCTGGAAGATTGCAGATTTTTTAAAAGGAAACCTTTTGGCCAAATGTCTGGTGGCCATAGCTTGTATCTGTTCTTCTCTGCTCAGGTTAAATACTTTATATCAGCCCAACTCTTTCGATGTTTTGGCCTGGACGGCTATATTTTATTACCTCTTAAAATATTTCGATAAAAACGAAGCCAAATACCTTTACGCTTTTGCTGTTTTTGTAGCCCTGGGCTTCTTAAATAAGTATAATATTTTATTTCTGATTATTGGTTTGTTACCCGCCATCATCATTACCCCAAACCGGAAAATATTTAAAGATAAACATCTTTATCTGGCTGTTTTACTGGTACTTTTAATTATTTCCCCGAATGTAATCTGGCAAATTAGCCATCATTTTCCGGTACTCACCCATATGAGAATTTTGCAGGCCACACAACTGGTGCATGTAAACCGGATTGATTTTTTTATCGGGCAGTTCCTCTTTTTTTTCAGTTCCATATTTATCCTCTTAGCAGGAATAGGAAGTTTGATTTTTTATAAAGATTTCAGGAAATACAGCTGGATTATCCTTACTTACCTCATTACCCTTATCGTATTTAGCTATTTTAAGGCAAAAGATTATTACGCCTTAGGTTTATATCCCGTTTTATTAGCTTTTGGCGCAGTTTATATAAGTCGCGTTTTAGCAAAGAAATATATCTTAACGGGTGCATTGTTTGTTTTTAATGTTGGTTCATTTATTTATCTGCTGCCACTTTTGATGCCCGTTTATAGTCCTGCGCAAATTATTGCACACCATAAAAGGTTCGAGCGTGTAGGTGCATTGCGTTGGGAAGATGGTAAAAACCACCAGTTGCCTCAGGATTATGCCGATATGCAGGGCTGGAAAGAATTGGCTGCGTTAGTTGATTCCGCTTACGAAAAGGTTAAAGATAAATCTACCCTGCTGGTACGGGCCGATAATTACGGACAGGCCGGAGCGATTAACTACTATTCAAAATATAAAAATATAAACGCGGTATCCTACAATGCCGATTACCTGTATTGGTTTAAAATGGATAAGCCGGTAAAAGATTTCATTATGATTACCTATTGGAAAGATGAAGATCCGCAGCGTAAGCGGGAGCAGCCATATTTTCGCAGGATTACCAAAATCGGGGAAATAAAAACGCCTTACGCGAGAGAAAGAGGTGCCGGTGTGTTTTTACTCGAAGATGCAAAACCCCAAGTAACCGATATTATAAAATCAGAAATAGAAGAAGAAAAAAATGACCATTAACGAAGCACAGGAAACGGTAGACCGCTGGATTAAAACCACGGGTATCCGTTATTTTAACGAATTAACCAACACTGCCATTTTAATGGAAGAAGTTGGAGAAGTAGCGCGGATTATGGCCCGGAAATATGGCGAACAATCTTTCAAAAAGAGTGATGAAGAGGTAAACCTTGCAGATGAAATGGCCGATGTAATGTTTGTGCTGATCTGTCTGGCCAATCAAACCGGCATCAACCTGACTAATGCTTTGGAAAAAAACCTGGAGAAAAAAAGTATCCGCGATGCCGACAGGCACAAGAATAATGAGAAGTTAAAGTGAGTTTTGAATGATGGAATTTTGAATGGCAGCATGAGGCGTAATGTTTAGCATTCACGCATTCAAAATTCTCTCACTCTATCATTTATTGGCTTAGCCAACAAACTCCATCAAACTCCTGTAAGCTACAAAACGGTTTTTATACCTCTCGTTTAACTCTGCCTGTAAAGCCGGAGCAAATTCTTCCTGGTATTTATTGTATTGTTCGAGTGTTTCTGCTACATATTGTGCACAATAAGTTACGCCTTCGTTTGGCGAATCTACAACCTTTAACAAGCGGTTAGAAACAAACAGGCCTGTAGCCATTACCTCAGGGATATGGATATCCTGCATCCATTGTAACCATTCTTCGGCTGCTGCATCCTCAAGGATGAGCGTAACATTATATAAATACATGTTGCAAAGGTAAATAATATATAAATGCTAAAAAATGTATGGATGATGGTTTTTTATTCTTTTAAATGCCATGATTCAATTAAATTTGTGGTACCCTTTATTAGCATGATACGAAATAACGCCTCTCAAAAAATCGATAACTCCACGCGCAATTACATTTATACCGGTTACCTCACTGCAATTTTCGGTGGTGTTTTAGGTCTTGTCATCGGTTGGGATATCATGAAGAAAAAAAAGACACTGTACACCGGAGAAAAGGTGTTTTCTTATTCTTTAATGGACCGGCAGCATGGTGCAAGAATTTTAATTTTAGCCAGTATTTGCTTCATTTTGTTGTTAACCTTAACTATTATTGCATTGGATGCTTAAGTTAGCTGCAATATAAAAATGATTACCATTACCACATCTTCTACAACAAAAGAACTCAAAGGAATTCTTGAACTTCAAAAACAAAACCTAAAGCAGGATTTAACTCCCCAACAGATTAAAGAACAGGGTTTTGTTACGGTTTCGCATTCGCTTGATGATCTGGAAAAGATGCATCTACATGAGCCTAATATTATTGCAAAAGACGGTGATGTTGTTGCAGCCTACGTGCTGGGAATGACCGTACAATCAAAAAACGATATTCCGAGGCTTGTTGAAATGTACGAAAGTTTCGATCATATTATCTATCGGGAAAAACCGGTTTCAGATTATTCTTATATTGTAGTTGGACAGGTTTGCGTAGGAAAAGATTATCGTGGTAAAGGTTTATTTGATCAATGCTACGATGCCTACAAAGATTATTTTAAAGGAAAATATGATTTCGCCATCACTGAAATTGCAAGTATTAATCTCCGATCGATGCATGCACATAAACGCATCGGTTTCGAGGTAATTCACACTTATACTGATAATACTGATGTAGAGTGGAATGTGGTGGTTTGGAATTGGAAACTATAGATTTGTTTGGCGCTTCGCGATAAGCATCTGGGGTCAATTAAACTGTCAAACAGTTAACTAATTTGACTATGAACTATCAATCATTAACCAATAAGCAGCTGGCAATTGGTTGTTTACAATTCAGTTAACCAATTTAACAATTAACCAATTAACCAACGACACTGTTCCCAATGAACTAATGACTAATGAACGACTGAACTAATCAAACCCCATCTCCCCTTAAATTTCTGAATCTTTTTCTCGCTTCGGTACTGAACATGCTGCCGGGATAATCGGTAATCAGTTTCTGGAAATAAATTTTGGCCTGGGCAATATCATTCAGTTTCTTTTCGTACAGATCGCCCAAAGTAAAAAGTGCATCATCCGTCCAGATGCCGTCTTTAAATTCTTCCGTTACTTTTTTAAGGATATCTGCTGCTTTCTGAAAATCGTTCGCTTTAATAAAAATCCGGGCTTTACTCATCATAATGGCATCGGCCAAACTGTTTTGCGGATAGGCAATTGCAATGCTGTCCATTTTTTTTACCGCTTTTTCGGGCAGGTTTCTAAATAAAAGCATTTCTGCATCCGCATACATTTTTAGAGCGTTGCTATCGGCTGGTGTCTGGATATTATCGCTGATCAATAAACTCAGGTTTAAAGCATCGTTGGCAATCAATTGTGAGGTAGCCGCTTTTAAAACCAAACATTGTCCATTGCTATATTCGAAATTACCCTGATAAAAAGAAAGTTTCGCGCTGCGGAAACGGGCTTCGTTGCCCACCGGCTGACCTTCGAACTGTTTGCTTACCTGTTCGTACACCAAAAATGCTTCCCAAGGCTGGTTGGTTAAAATGTAAATGTCGCCTAAATCAAGCTTCAGCTGACCAAGTTCCTGCTCATTTATACCGGGCATTTTAATCGCTTCTTCCAATTCTTTTTCTGCTTTACCGGGCTGGTTTAAATAATAAGCCTGCAGGTTGGCCAGTTTTTTTATCGCGAAAAGGGTATTCCTGTTTTTACCATTTTCTTCCAGTAAGGCTTCGTAATCTTTTGCTAAAAGATCAAGATCGGCAACCGTGTATTTTCCAGTAGTACGCAGATTGTACCTGGTATTCAGCATTTCGATTTTCGATGGCAGGTAATATTGGTTATCCTTTCCTTTAGTCAGCAGGTAATCGTACGCTTTAATCGCCGTTTCGTAAGCACCATTATCTACAAAAGTATAAATGGCATTAAATAATGTGCCGCCATCGGCCTTGGTGCGTTTATCATAGGCAATTAACTGGCGCAGGGCCATATCAAACTCCTGTTGCTGAATGTAATTCCAGGTTAGTAACTGGATATAAATTTCGGCGTCAGGTTCTTTTTGTATTTTCTTTAAAATCGCTGCCTGGAAAATCTGATAATCGTTTTTATCCTCAAAAACAGATGATAACACCGCCTCGGCCTGTGGCAAAAGCTGTGGCATAGTTGCCATTACATCCAGGTATTCCTGCATCAGCATGGGTTTATCCTTTTTGAAACGGTAAATGTTCAACAGTTCGAAAGCAAAAGCCTGATCGTTGCCCAGCAGTTTTCTTCCCTGTTTAAAAGTTTCGACCGCAAAATCGTAATTTTCGAAACGGTAAAAACTGTTGGCCAGATTTCTGATTCGGTATTCTTCTTTCGGAAGTTTCACAATTACCTCGTTAAAAATTTTGTTGGCCGCCTGCACATCTCCTTTTTCCTGGTAAAGTTTGCCAAGTGCGATCGGATAAAGCTCACTTTGCGGGTTTTTTTTAACCTCGCGTTTAACCACTTTTTCGGCAACATCATAACGCTTTAATTTTAACAGCGCATTAAAATAAATGTCGAAATAAGCATCATTATTGGGGATGGCATAAAGTTTTTCGAGCAGCACAACTGCTTTTTCATAATCTCCATCCTGGTAATATTGTATGGCCAAAGTGCTTTCATCAGGTGCAACCTGTTGGTTTGGACGGAAAACCTGCGCACCGGCCCCGAAGGTTAACAATAAGAATATGATGAAAAGCAAGCGGTTCATAACCCTAAATTATAAGTTTTAAATGTAACATTTTAATACATCTTTAGCTAAAGCAGTTATGGATATAAAACGTATTTTAAATGTTACCTGTATTTTATTTTGACTAAATTTTATAAATACTAAATTGAGCAACAACTTATTATTATTTGCATAAGTAACATTGTTGGTGTAAATCGCAGTATAGTTGTCAGGTTACTTATTTTTGTCATCCGGTGAAGGATTTATTTATGCTGAAAAGGTTTTTTCTATTCTTAATGGTAGTGTTGATCTGGGCTTGTAAGGGTTCAAACAGTGATACTATCCCTGTGGACGATTTTTTTAAAACGCAGGATAAAGCCTATTACCGCATATCGCCAGATGGCAAAAGCCTGTCTTATTTAAAACTCCAGGATAAAAAACTCGATCTTTTTGTTGAAGACCTCGCTACCGGAAATAGTGTACAACTGACCCATTTAAATGGGAAAAACATCAGTTTTCATTTCTGGACAAGCAATAACGAACTCATTTATTATACCGAAGATGGCTCTAAAGAACGCCGGTCGGATATTTTTGTGATTAATAAAGATGGAAGCAAACAGGTGCAGTTAAGTGCCAACGAGAAAAACCGGTTGAGGGTAATAGAAGATCAGCTGATTGATGATAAATACATTATCGTAGCTTCTAACAAACGCGATTCGACCGTTTTTGACGTGTACCGTTTAAATGTACGTGACGGGAAAATGGAAATTGCGGCAAAAAATCCGGGTAATATTACCAAATGGATGACGGATAGCAAAGGTGTACTTAAAATTGCAGTGGCCAGTGATGGGGTGAATGAAACCTTAATGTACCGTGAAAGCGAAAGTCAGGCTTTTGCTCCGGTAATTACCAATAATTTTGAAACAACCCTGCAGCCGATTGCTTTTTCTGAAGACCAGCCGAATGTACTTTATGCCATCTCTGGTATTAACCGCGATAAAAACGCATTGGTTGCGATCGATTTAAAAAGCGGGAAAGAAAAACAGGTTCTTTTTGCAAACGATACCTTAAACGTAGTGGATGCAACTTATTCGCGTTTCCGGAAAAAAATGCTTTTTGCTACCTGCGAAACCTGGAAAAGAGAAAAATTTTACCTCGATGACAGCACCAGGGTAGCTTACTCTAAGATAGATAAACTTTTACCCGGCACCGAATGGGTAATTATGGATAAGGATAAAACGGATAAAGTGTTTGTAATACGCACCTTTACCGATAAAAATCCGGGATCTTATTATTTATATACCGCTACAGATAAACGGCTTAAAAAACTTACTGATGTAAGTCCTTCTATTAAACCGGAGGATATGTGTGCCATGAAGCCGATCAGTTTCAAAAGCCGCGATAGCCTGACCATTAATGGTTATTTAACCTTACCCAAAAATAAAAAAGCGATTAATTTACCAGTGGTGGTACTGCCACATAACGGGCCAAAATCAAGAAACAGCTGGGGTTATAATGCCGAAGTACAATTTTTGGCCAATCGTGGTTATGCTGTTCTGCAGGTAAATTACCGTGGCTCTACCGGTTATGGAAAAACATTTTATGCTGCCGGTTTTAAACAATGGAGCGATAAAATACAGGAAGATGTAAACGATGGGGTAAAATGGCTGATTGATGAAAAAATTGCCAATCCTAAAAAAATTGCCATTTATGGTAATGGTTTCGGCGGATATATTGCTTTAAACTGTTTATATAAAAATCCCGATCTTTATAAATGTGGCGGATCAAATTCTGGCGTAATTAACCTGTTTAGTTACCTGAAAACCTTTCCACCGTTTTTAAAGGCCAAATTGCAGATGTATTACGAAATTTTAGGCAACCCCATAACCGAAACCGATTATATGCGTTTTGCATCGCCCGTGTTCCATGCAGACCGGTTTAAGGCACCTATTTTTATTGCACAAAACCCAAAAGATCCTAGTGTTAACGTTGCAGAAGGGGTACAGTTTATCAAAGAGCTTAAAAAAAGGAATGTTCAGGTTACTTATATCGAAAAAGAAGAAGGTCCGGATCCGGTAGTGCGCCAGCAGAGCAGAACAGCACTGTATAAAGCCCTGGAAGAGTTTTTAAAGGAAAATCTAGGTAAAAAATAGGTATGGCCTTAGATAAAAAAAGCAGTTACCGTAAAAATTTCTCTCTTGGTGTAACCTTCATTATACTCATTTCGGTTCTTTTTATCCTGTCGCTTTTCCTTGCGTTTAACTATAGCAAAAAATCGATAGAAAATGATTTTGTTTCGGAAAAGGTAAATGTGCTGGAGCAGAGTATTAAACCTTACAATGACTTCTTTCAGAACAAAATGCCCGAAATTTCTTATTATAACGGCTTTTTGGATTCCTCTACTGCATCAAAGTTTGTTGATACCGTGATGTTGAAATATCCCTTCATCTCAAAAGTTACTTTTTACGATACAGAGGTGAAGAATGTTCCGGTTAAAGACGGGATTAATGCCAATCACCTTGGTATTGGCCCAAAATCAATTTATCAGTTTGGCAAAGGGGTAAAACCCGATTCGATAAAACTGTACTCAGAAGATGATACACGGTCTTTTAACGTGGGGAGCGATTTTAACGCAATTGCAATTAAACTGGCTACTTTTGTTGAAGATCTGGATACGACCTCCGTACCCACCCAGGAAGAACTTTTTACCAATTTCTCTATCGTTAACTCCAACGAAAATAAAATCACTTACCTTAATATTCCCCGTCGCGAAGATTTAAGGATTTATAAAGATATGATCAGGCGTAAGCTTAATCCTGCCCCGGTTTATCCGCAGGATGTAATGGTTTTCAAATTGGATGCACACCAGATAAAGATTGTTAATACCCGTCCTTTATTGTACCAAACCATCAGGATTGAGCCGCTTACCTACGATCCGATAGATACATCTGATGAAAACATTACTACTGAAATTGCATTGCCGGGAGCATTCTCCGATTTTAAGTTTTACCTGATTTCATCCAAATCTTATATCAAAAAGGAGATTTTTATTTATTTTATGCCAATAGCCTTAGTTCTACTATTGGTTTATGGCGTACTTCTGCTGGTTGCCTTTTTAATTTACCGTAACCTGAACATTAACAGTAAAATGTTTAAGCTCCAGTACGATTTTGTGAACAACCTTACACATGAGTTTAAAACGCCGGTGAGTGTAATTAAAATCGCTGGGAACAATATTAAAAGCGCTCCGGCTTTAACCCAGAGGGAACAGCAGCTTTATGGTAAAATATTGGATGAAGAGGCCGATAAACTTAATGGTTTAATGAACAAGCTGCTGGCCTTTACACAGATCGAAAATAAGGCAATCAAGCTGAATCATGAAGAGGTAAATATTGTTGATTTTATTGAGAGTACCATCGAATCGCATACCTTAAAACACCCCGATTTTAAAATGACTTACGAGGTTGTTGGCTTTAAAACCTTTATTACCGACCCGGTGTTGTTAGGGAGTTTGTTTGATAACCTGGCAGAAAATGCTTACAAATATTCGAAACCCGATCAGAAGAAACTGCATATCAGCGCTAAACTGATTAAAGGCGTGCTGGTGTTCCGTTTTACAGATAAAGGAATTGGTATCGCATCATCAGAATTAAACAATATATTTAAGAAGTTTTTCAGGATACAGAATGAATATAACCAAATGGGCAGTGTTGGACTGGGTTTGGCATTCTGCAAAGAACTGGTTAACTTTATGGAGGGAGAAATTACCGTAAAGAGTAAAGTAGGAAGTGGTACAGAGTTTAAAATTGTGCTGCCATATAATAGTTAAATTTAATAGTTGAAATGTTAAACGTTGGAAGGTTGTAAAGTTGAATTAACATTCAAACCTTAAAACTTTTCAACCCTTGCAACAATAAAGAAGTTTGAAAGTTACACGTTAAAAGGTTGGCATGTTAAACTTAACCTTTAAACATTGAAACTTTTCAACATTAAAACAGTAAAAAAACACATAAATGTCTAAAGAAGTAAAAATATTAATCGTAGAAGATGATGAAAATCTTCGCTTTCTTGTGGCCCACCGTTTAAAAGCCGAGGGTTATACGGTGCTTGAAGCAAATGATGGCGAAGCAGGTGAAAGAATGATTTTGGCCGATCAGGCCGATATTGTTTTATTGGACTGGATGATGCCAGGTAAACAAGGTGCCGAAGTTTGCGAAAATGTGCGTAAGCAGGGTTTCGAAAACCTGGTAATTATGATGACCGCCAAGGCACAGGATGTAGATAAAATTGATGCCTATAATTTTGGTGCGTCTGATTATATTACCAAACCTTTTAATATGGACGTTTTAGTAGCCATGTTAGAGAGCAAGGTTAAATTTATCGTGAATAAAGATTCTGCCGAGATTCACCGTTTTGGCAATATGGAACATCATCCGAACATCCACACTTTGTTTAGAGACGGAAAGAAAATTGAGTTAACGATATTGGAAAACCGTATCCTGCTTTATTTCCTTCGCAACCCGGGCAAAGTAATTAACCGTGACGAATTGATGCTGGTGGTTTGGGGTTACAACTCTGATGTAAACACCCGTACGCTAGATATGCACATTGTACGCTTGCGTAAAAAGATAGAACTGAACCCTGATAATCCACAGCTGTTACAAACGGTTAGAGGGGTAGGGTATCGTTTTAACGCGGGGTAAAGAAAAATCGTCATTTCGACCGCAGTGGAGAAATCTAATTAATGATTACTTAGATCTTTTATAGATTTCTCCATTTCGTTGCACTTCAGTCGAAATGACGAGTTTTATTATTTAAGCTCTTTTCAACGTAAAAATCGTAATTTCCGGTAAAATACCAACCCTGCCCGGATAACCTAAAAAGCCATAGCCTACATTTACGTAAAGTTGTTGTTTTTGCTCCTGGTATAAACCTGCCCATTCTTTGTAAATGTATTGCACAGGGCTCCATTGATATTCTTTCAGGCGAACACCAAACTGCATTCCGTGCGTATGGCCACTGAACATGGCATCTATCTGCGGATATTTCTGTAAAACCTCTCCACGCCAGTGCGAAGGATCGTGACTCAATAAAAGTTTAACCGGCAAATCATCTGTATTTTGAACAGCGAGTTCCATTTTTCCATATTTGGGGAAACGGCCCATGCCCCAGTTTTCAATACCTAAAATGCCAATTTCTTCGCCATCTACCTTTAACCTGCGGTTTTCGTTCATTAACAGGTCGTAACCCATTATTTTGTGTACGTCAACCATATCTTTCAGGTTTTTTACTTTGGCCGGAGAAGATTCCTTACCGAAATAATAATCACCATAATCATGGTTTCCGAGTGACGAAAATACACCCAGCGGTGCTTTTACCTTCGAAAATATATCCTGGTAATCCCTTACTTCGTTGGTGAGGTTGTTTACTAAATCGCCCGTAAAAAAGATAAAATCAGGCTTTTCACTCAACAACATTTCTACACCACCTTTTACTGCTGTTTTGTTGTAGAAACTTCCCGAGTGGATATCTGAAATCTGCCCCATGGTAATGCCATCAAAGGCTTTAGGCAAGTTAGGGAGGATTAAATTTACCCGCCGTACCTGATAATCGTAAGCACCAGAAATAATGCCCCAGCTAAGTGAGGTTAGAGGCACAGCAGCTGCCACCAACCCGGCTTTTACCAAAAATTCTGATCTTGAAATCTGTTCTCCAGGTATAGCTTCAGCCGTTTGTGTTGTGCCCGAAACTTGAGCCGTTTTATTTTTCCTGAAAATGCGGATAAACAATCTTCGTAGATCGTCCAATACCAAAAAAGGCAACATGGCCATTTTGCAGGCTACCGTTAAAAAGAAAGCGACTAAGATAATTGCCCTTAACGTGAGGAAAAGATTAAGGTAAATGCCACAGAAAACGCCTATAATCAATAGCGCGCTGTAAGTCCAGTAAGCAATGCCAAATGCTTTTTTTGTGCCCGGTTTCCATTTTTTAAAAACAGAAACAATGGCTTTATAACAGTAAATATCAAATGCAATAATAAAAATGCAGGCGGCAATAATAAAAGGTAATCTTCCCATTATATATTCGGGTTTGTAAATAAAAAAGCTTCGACAGATTCTTCTTTAAGGGAAGAATTTGTCAAAGCTAATCAAATTAGAGAAATTCAATATTATCTGAAATCGTCTTCATCCTCTTCCTCATCAAATTCGGCGTTAAATAAGCTGCCAAACATATCAGAAAAGCCGAAGCCTCCGTTTAAAAAGTTTTTGCTCAATTGGGAATATTCCGCCAGGCCATGCAATACAAACTCCATTAACAATAAGGTTTGGTTTTCACTCAGTTTAGGATGGAATTTCTTTACTAAATCATAAAGCCCAGGCACCAGCATTAATGCTTTTTTGTATTGCGCATTGCTCAAAGTATCCGTAACATCTACATTATGGCCTTCCGTAAACCATTCGGTTACTTCGGTATAAGGATTGGCTGTTTTGGTTTTTTTAGCCTTTTCGGGATCTGGGAAGTAACGTGCAAACAAAGTTTTAACTGCTTTGCCAATTAAAGTAGTGGCTACGTGTGCCGGACCTTCCAGCTCGCCTTCGTAAACCAGCTCTATTTTACCGGTTATAGCCGGAATAATCCCCGCAAGATCAGATAAACGTACGAACGTATTTTTCTCTCCAGCAATCAGCATTCTTCTTTCTGCCGTGCTGATCAGATTTTCATAGGCAGAAATGGTTAACCTGGCCGAAACCCCCGATTTCTGATCGATATATTCACTTTTACGGGCTTCGAAAGCAATCTGTTCTACCAGGTCTTTTAATAAGCCATCGGCCTCAATATTGGCTTTTTGTTCTGCAGTAAGTTTGGCCTCCTGAAAAGTAATTTTACGCGAAATCTCAATACTTTTTGGATAATGGGTCAAAATCTGACTTTCAATCCTGTCTTTTAACGGCGTAACAATACTTCCTCGGTTGGTATAATCTTCCGGATTTGCTGTAAAAACAAACTGGATATCCAAGGGTAAACGCAATTTAAAACCGCGGATCTGAATGTCTTTTTCCTGCAACATGTTAAACAAAGCCACCTGAATACGGGCCTGTAAATCGGGAAGCTCGTTAATCACGAAAATACTTCGGTGTGCACGTGGAATTAGCCCAAAATGAATTACACGCTCATCATTGTAGGTTAACTTTAAAGTAGCGGCCTTAATCGGGTCTACATCGCCAATTAAATCGGCAACCGTAACATCTGGTGTGGCCAGTTTTTCGGTGTACCTTTCGCTGCGGTGCAACCAGGCAATTTCGGTGTCGTCACCTTTAGTAGCGATTTCATTTTTTGCGTACCACGAAATTGGATTCAATGGATCATCAAAAATCTCGCTTCCGGCAACATACGGCACATATTCATCCAGTAAATTTACCATTAAACGGGCAATACGCGTTTTTGCCTGTCCGCGTAAACCTAACAATAAAATATTGTGGCGCGATAAAATGGCGGTCTGTAACTCCGGAATAACCGTTTCATCGTAGCCGATAATGCCCTCAAATTCGGTTTTTTTATCGCGGAGCACTTTAATCAGGTTTTCCCTCAGCTCTTCCTTAACGCTTCTTGATGTATAATTTGTAGCCTTTAACTGGCCTAATGTTGTATTTTGCATATATGGGATTGTACTATTCGTTATTTACTTTTCAGTTTTTTCATAAACTCACCAATTGCGGGCTGAAGTTCTTTGAAAAGTTCCTGGTCTCTGTTTTTTAAAACTACTTCTGTAAACATTTTCAAACCAATGGCAAACTCGGTACTTTGATTTTCATCATCAAAAATGTTTTTGCTTTTAATGGCATTGATAATGTTGAATATATTGTCGTGATTATCAAATTCGAGTGTTAAAGGACCATTTTTTACATCATCCTCTTTTGCTAAAGATATTTCTTCTAATGTTAATTTATATTTATTTGTACGTTTAGCCATGCTTAATTTATTTTAATGCCTTATGTCTTCCAATTCCGGACTAAAGACTTTTGACTCCCGACTATTTAACTGTTTTACGTCTGTTTTTAATGTAATCTTCAAAAATATATTCGCCTAAGCCATTTAATGAGCTATAAAATGCCCTTCCGCCATTAATTTCAGTAAACTGACGTACAAATTGCTGTAAATAAGGATCTTTTGCAATCATAAACGTAGTAATCGGGATTTTTAACCTTTTACACTGCGCCGCCATGTTTAAGGTTTTGTTAATCACTTTACGGTCCAAACCCATACTGTTTTTGTAATATTTACCATTTTCTTTCAGGCAGGTGGGTTTTCCATCCGTAATCATGAAAATCTGTTTGTTATGGGTTTTCCGGCGACGGAGCAAATCTGCAGCCAGTTCTAAACCTGCATAAGTATTGGTATGGTAGGGGCCAACCTGTAAATAAGGCAGGTCTTTCACACTGATCGGCCAGGCATCATTTCCAAAAACAACAATATCCAAGGTATCTTTAGGGTATTTCGTTTTAATCAGTTCGGCCAGGGCCATGGCCACTTTTTTAGCTGGCGTAATCCGGTCTTCACCGTATAAAATCATCGAATGCGAAATGTCGATCATTAGTACTGTAGAAGTTAAGGTTTTAAAATCTTTTTCTTCTACTTCCAGATCGCGGTCGGTTAGGGTGAAATCGCCGATACCATGATTAATCTGCGCATTTTGGATCGAAGCGGTCATATCAATCTGATCCAAACTATCACCAAAATTATATTCACGCCTGTCGGCATTTTTTTCTTCGCCTATGCCCGATTGGTTGCTGTTGTGGTTACCACGACCAGATTTTTTCAGCTTGCCAAAAATTTCGTCCAGGGCAGATTTGCGGATGGTTTGTTCCGTTTTGGCTGTAATTTTAAACTCTCCCGATTGATTGTCTTCCGTCAGGTAACCTTTATCCTTTAGGTCGTCGATAAAATTACCGATGCCATAATCATTATTGGTTAATTTATATTGTTTGTCGAGCTCGTTCAGCCAGCTTAAAGCCTCTGCCGCATCTCCTGCCGTATAGTTTAGCAATTCGCTAAATAATTTCAGCAGTTCATCAAACCCTCCCTTAGGCGCATCGCCCGGCTTATAATCAGAAAAACGAAAACCTCTCATGTGCTTATATTAACGATTTACCGAAGATAAAAGTTTCGCTTTGCATTAATTTAAGCGCCATGTCATATTTGGGGCCAAGCAGAAAGGTAAAAGCTGAAAGAGCAAAGCAGGTAGAATTGAAAACTGCCAACTGAGAACTGTAAACTAATTTGGGCGTTCCCCAATCCCGATGAATAATCGGGAAAGGGTCGGGCTTTTCAGGGCTGCGCTGCGCTTCGGTACCGATGAAAAATCGGTACTGAACCCTTCCAATCCCTAACGCAAAACCCACCGTTTTAGCTCAAGCCTATTAAGTTTTAAACTTTCCTTGTTAATCTGTGCATCCGTGGCAAAAGGCAAAAAGCTTACTACAATGCCATGTGATAAATCTTTTTATTGTAATCAGGGTTTGCACCCGGCTGCGAGGCTACAAAAGCGCCAACCTTACAGGCATTATCCAAAGTGGTTTCCATTGGGTAGCCTTGTAAATAGCAGGCAATAAACGTAGCTAAAAAGGCATCGCCGGCACCAACGGTATCGGCAACCTGAACTTTGTAACCCTCATGTTTAAATAATTTCCCGTCTTTTAAAACACAGGCGCCTTTATCGCCAAGTGTAAGGCAGATGATTTCAATATTGAATTGCTTGGAAAGTTGTTTCAAAAGCTGCTCATCAGTATTTCCGGTTAAACCGAACGATTCCTTTACCCAAACAATTTCGTCTTCATTTATTTTAAGAATATCGGCTTTAGCCATAAGCTCTCCGATTAATTCTTTATTGTAAAACGGTGCGCGGAGATTAATGTCGAATATTTTAGTTTTTGCGTGGTCTAGAAGTTCGAGAATTGTTTTTTTAGATTGCTCCTCCCTGCAGGTTAAGCTGCAATACACCAAGGCATCGGCCTGTTTTACAGCAGCTACGTTTTCATCCGTAATTTTAATATCGTCCCATGCTACCGGCTGTTTAATGGTATAGGTAGCCTGATGGTTTTCATCAAGCTGTACCACAACGGTACTGGTTGGTAATCCGGTGTTTATCTGTACCAGATCTGTTGAAAAATGATTGCCGGTTAAAAAGTTCAGTAATTCTTTTCCATTTTCGTCATCACCAACAGCGCTGATGAAACTGCTTTCGATACTTTGTTTGTGTAAGTTAAGGGCAACGTTCATACTCGAACCGCCTGCTTTCTTTCCCTCCGGGAAAACATCCCAAAGTATTTCGCCTATTGTGATTACCTTATTTTGCATGGTAGCTTGATAAAAAATGTAAATAACCAATTTTTAGCGATGGAACAAAATATTTTGTTTCATATCTTTAATTTTTACCAAAATTGTAATAATCATGAAAAAAATACTGCTTATCGCCCTGTTTTTTATTTATTTCAGCACTCATGCTCAAAATGCAAAAGATAAACAAGCTGTTCTCAACATACTCGAAAAACAGCGCAGCGATTGGAACAAAGGCGATGTTGAAGCTTATATGCAGGGTTACGCAAAATCAGACAGTTTACTTTTTGTAGGTAAAAGCGGACCAACTTACGGCTGGCAAAAAACACTGGATAATTACAAACGCGGCTATCCCGATAAATCTGCCATGGGCTTTTTGGTATTTGGAATAAAAAAAGTCGAATTTTTAAAACCCGATCTTGCCTTTGTGCTGGGTAGCTGGAATGTAAAGCGTGAGAAAGATGAATTAAAAGGATATTTTACACTGTTGATCAAAAAAATAAAAGGGGAGTGGAAGGTGATCGTTGATCATAGCAGTTAATTATTCCGATACCTTTAATATGTATTGAAGTACAGGATCAAGACCTTTAATTTTATCAAGATAACTTGTTTCGATTTGGCGATCGGGTAGTACAGGGTGTCTGGTTTTGTTGTTACAATCAGCCCCAAAATCTAAACTTGTTGATACATTGAAGCCGATTTTACTGTTAGGCAATTGAAAGTGGTAACCTTCACCAAAATCGTTTGTGTTTTCTCCCGTAGCTTCGCCAATTAGCTTTGCCAGTTTAAATTGTTTTACACCATCTGCAAGCATATTTGCACTCGAGAATGTCATGGGTCCGGTAATAATATAAACTTGGCCATTAAAAAAGGCTTGTTCGCTGGTGTATTTTGGATCATAAGGCTCGCAGTTGAGCCTTTGCCAGATACTATTGTTAGATTGTTTTAAGTAATTACTACTGGTATCACCCTGCTTAATTAATTGATCTTTGTACAGCTGACTTATTTTCCAATTTTTCCCGCCAGATAAGGTATATTTTTTTGAATTAAAAAAGCCTAAAAGTAAATCTGCATTGATAGAATTGCCTCCTGTATTTTTTCTGATATCAATGGCAAGGGTTTTGATTTTTTTCTGTTTTATTACCGTAAAACACGAATCGAAAAAATTCAGATAAGGATGGTAATCGCCCTCTAAAGTATTTAATTCAATGTTAGCAACCTTATCTTCCAATATATTAAATGAATAGGGCTTACCAATCAGGTTTGGAAATGCATCGCCTATTAAATCTCTTAAAATACTTCCATTTTCAATTGTTTTAATTCCTTTTTTGTGCTGATACTGATAAGCGATTTTAAAAGGGGGCCTTATACCCGAAAGGTATATGTTATAGCCGATCATTTTAATGGCTATCTCATTGCGGTAAGTTTGAAGCCCACCTACACGCAATGCACTTTCCTGGTAAAACTTTTGAATAGAAGTTCCGTTTACTGAAATGATTTCTGCACCTGCAGGAATAATACCCGGTAATGCTTTTCCATCGGAATAGGTTTTACCTTTTTTATCAGCAACAAATGTTAAGGGTAAAAAAACAGGTTTCCTGAAATCTGCCTTAAATATAGATTGTATAAAAGTGGGTGCAGTGTGGGCATCATCAATAAGACCTGTTATTTCTCCAAGTTTTAAGGTAAAGGGTCTGGTTTCAATTGAATCGGGGATGGTACTTTTTACCTGATTTATTTTTTGTATGTATTTAATCTCTGAAGTGTATAAAAATGGGTTGTAATGTGCCGCTCTGATTACCTTGTCGAGGTAGTCGATATCAGCAATGGCTTCTGTTTTAGAAATCCGTTGTGCAAAACCCGACAAGAAAGTAAAAAACACAAATAAAAAAGGTAGCGCTGTTTTCATTACATCAATTTACCCTAAGACGATATCCGGTGGGTTAAGGTTGCATTGAAATTTACTCACCCAACTTAAAATCCTTATAATAATAATCCTTGTCCTCATCGGTTAACTGGCGGATTACCCTGCAAGGGGCTCCTGCGGCGAACACATTATCCGGGATATCCCTCGTAACCACACTGCCCGATCCGATTACTACATTTGATCCGATTTTTACGCCGGGATTGATTACTACATTCCCACCAATCCACACGCTATTGCCAATCGTAATTTCCTGCGCCCACTCATATTCCTGATCTCTTAAATGTGCATGGATAGGATGGCCTGCGGTATAAATGGCTACGTTTGGCGCAATAAAAACGTTGTTACCAATACTCACTTTGGCGCAATCTAAAATAACGAGGTTGAAGTTTGCGTAAAAATTATCACCAATTTCGATGTTATAACCATAATCGCATCTAAACGGTGGCTCTACATAAAACATCTTTTCTGTTTTGCCGAACAGTCTTTTCAGTAATTCTTTACGTTGTTTAATGAATTTTGGAGCCAGGTTATTAAATTCGAAAACAATTTCGCGGGCTTTTAATCTTTCTTTTGCCAGCTCTGCGTCACCCGCCTGGTAAGCTTTTCCTGACAGCATTTTTTGTTTTTCGGTTAGGGTTGTTTGTTCCATGGATTTATTCTGGTTTGAAATGTGGTTAAGTTAGTTTATAACGAGAAGTCGATTTTATTTCCATTCCAGTCATGCATGCTGATATTGGTAACGACTTCGTCTAATTGAAGAAGGTAGGTTCTGATCTCTTCGAGAGAAGCAGATTCGTGAATGCAAGGGCCCCATAAACTATCAAATGTGCAGGTGAACAATTGTTCCTTTATTTTTCGTTCTATTTCCGCCTTGTCTAACGTTACCTTATAAATTTGAGTATTTTCTTCCAGTTGGGAAGTATCGCCATAAAGAACGTTAATATGTCGTTGTAAAATAGAAGCAATCTCGCCTAAATATTCATCATGAAGCTGATCACAGGCATCGGTAAAATTAAATGGATTGAAATTGGCATTGTATGCTGCAATAGTCTGATTGTTGAGGTCGAGCATTATGATGCCATAATTGTTCAGGCTGGCATAGAAAGGAGTGGTTATCGATTCGAACGAAATATCAATCTCAACGTGCTTATTGGCACTGACGAAGTGAAAATTACTCTGGGGGTTGTGCATCGGCGGTTTTTGAGAAAAATCAGAAAACCCATGCCCCTTTAAAAAGGAGAAATGATTTTCGAACATCGGTCTCATGTATAGATTCAAATCAAAGTCGGCCATGCGTGCTTTAAATGAAAAACGGGACTTCATTGCTGAGCGTCCCGTTTTGGTATTTTGTTAATCACAGCTTAACAGATTTTTAACGCCCATGAAAAACTATTCTTATGGTCTGCCTTTGGCTAGAGCTCTTTCAGCAATTTTAACTGCTTTTTTCTCTCTCCAGTTGGCATATTTTTCTTTGAAAGTCATTTTAATTAAGCTGTCAATGGCGCCGTGGGTAAATAAACTCCAAACGCTGGCCACTTTCCGGGTAATCGATTGATCCCATGCCCTAAGGCTTAACGAGAACGATCCATCCAGGTATTTCATCCAGTGCCACATTCCTGTAGGCATAAATAAGGTATCGCCATGCTCTAAGAAAACTTCATAACCCTCAACACCGTTTAGTGCGGGGAATTTTTCGAAATCAGGATTGGCAACGTCATAATCTTCCAAAGCATAAGTTGCATTTGGTAAGCAATATAACCTGTCTTTCCATTTATTATCGAATAGAACAATGTGTTTCCTACCACCAAAATGGGTATGGAAAATGTGCGGCAAATCGATATCGTAATGTAAAAAGGTTACCGAGTTAGATCCGCCAAAAAACATGGCCGGCATACTTTCAATAAAACCACCCATTAAATCTTTAGGGATTTTTACATCATTGATTAAACTAGGTACTTTTTTAAACAGGTTAAAAAAGAAAATCCTCAATTCTGTTGGCTCACGTTTAATCAGGTCGAGGTAATCGCCAAATTTCATGTGTGCAGTAGCCGCATTAATTGGTTTCGATGGGTCGGCTTTAGAGTTATCGTAAAGCGGAACTTCCAGCTCACCGCCAATTTCTTTTAAATATTCAGTAGTCCATTTTTCTCTGGCAGGCCAGTCTTTGGTAAGGCCCCTGATGACTAACGGACGTTTAGTTTTCAAATAATTTTTCTTAAAATCTTCAGGAGTGATATTCTCAACAATATCAACAGGTTTTAAAATGAAACTCATGCGCTTAAATCGGTTATTTGTGCCGAACAACAAATGTGTAAATTTTATTTTACAAAATTGAAGTTAACAGTTAAATGTGACTAAAATCACGTAATCTAAATTAGCAAATACTTAACAATTTAATAATTAAGCTTCAACTTTATTTTTAACAATTTCGGCATAAGCTGCATCCCAAAGGTCGATGCGTTTCTGTAAAGCCTGTTTTGTGGTTTCTTCTGCTTCTGCCCAAAATGCTTCTTCTTTTTCGCAGAGTTTCTCCGTCATCGAGAGTGCCAAATGGCTGTGGTGATCGCCGTCTACTTCAATATGGCGTTCTAAATAATATTTAAAAATCGATACTTTATCGGCCTGAGTACTGTTCAGGTCGTTTACCATGCTGTAAAACATGTTTGGAATTAAATCCTCCCTGCCAAAGGTAAAACTGGCTGCCTGTAAATGTGTTTTGCCGCTATTAATGGTTTCGAAAGTGGCATTTACAAAATCTTTTGCTGCGGAAGGTACATCGGCAATTTCAAAAGCTTCGTTGAAACTTTTACCATTTTTTAAGGCATTTAAAAAATCATTAATGGGTTTTGTATTGGCCCCGCACTGATCCATGGCATCTAAATATAACTCGAAATGACTTTTAATGGCGCCATCTGCATCCACATCCGATTCTTCTCCAGCTACAATTTCATTAATCAACTGTCTGGTAACCGGATCGCCAACCGGAAACCAGGGCAAACTGGTACAGGTAAGGTTAATCTGTAAAGCTTTAAGCAACGACATGAAATCCCAAACGGCAAAAATATGGTGTTCCATAAACACGCGTAAATCTTCCAGTTCGCTAATGGCCGAATAAACTTTGTGGTTAATAATCTGTTGTTTAAGTGGCGTGATGCTTTCTTGTATTTTTATAATGTTAGGATGCATATTTTATTATTGAATGATTGAGTTTTGAATGAGGAAATTGAAATTTTGAATGAGAGACTGATTGATTTAGTGAATTGGCATAAAGCTTAGCACTGCTCATTCTATCATTCAACACACATTCATTCTATCATTATTATCTTGGTAAATTCTTTTCTAACGCTTTACCTGCTCTTTTAATTGCAAGTTCTTCTTTCCAGTGCATGTACTTTTCACGGTAGTTTGCTTTCATAAAGTCGTCAAATTTACGCTGTAAAGTTAAGTTATACAAGCTTTTTGCTTTCACAGCCCAGCTTTTGTCCCATGCCCTCAAACTAATAGAGAAAGATCCGTCCAGGTATTTCATCCAGTGCCAGTAACCCGTAGGCATAAATAAGGTATCACCATGCTCTAAAAACGCTTCTACTCCCTGAACACCTTTTAAGGCCGGAAATTTATCAAAATCAGGATTTTCCACATCATAATCTTCCAGCGCATAAGTGGCGTAGGGAATCTGGTATAAACGCTCTTTCCACTTATAATCGAACAGGATTACGTGTTTGCGGCCGTTAAAGTGGGTATGGAAAATGTGTGCCAGGTCAATATCGTAATGTAAAAAAGTGACAGAACCTTTTCCGCCAAAAAACATATTGGGGTAACTGTCTAAAAAGCCGCCCATTAAATCTTTTGGGGCAATATAATCTTCCAGTAATTTTGGGGCAAATTTTATGGGATCAAACAAAAAAATGCGCAGATCTGTAGGGGTTTCTTTAATCAGATCGATGTAATCGCCAAATTTCATTTCAGCAGCCGAAGCATTAATCGGTTTAGAAGGATCAGCTTTCGAACTATCATAAAGTGGAACGGTTTTATCCCCAACAACATCTTTCATGTATTCCATCGTCCACTTTTGGTAAGCCGGCCATTTTTTAGCCATATTTTTTATTACCAGGGGTTTACGGGGTTTAAGGTAGTTCAGCTCGAAATCTGATTTAGATATGTCTTCAACTACATCTATCGGAGATAAATTGAATTTCATGTTAAATAACTATTAATGAAGCAAAATTAAATAGTTAAAAAACAGCAAGCAGCAGAAATGAGAAAACTTGAAAAAAAACTGACAATTCATCAAAAAAAGTCAGATGTTAAGAATAGGGAATAATGTTCCGGTAATTTGGTCAAAAACAAAAACGTTCTGGCAAAAACCAGAACGTTTTATTTGATTATAAGGATATACGATATATTATTTAGGCATTAAAACGGTATCAACCACGTGGATTACACCATTTTTTTGGTAAACATCTGCAATGGTTACAGTGCTCATTCCGCCTTTTTCATCTTTTAAAACCAATTTTTTGCCTTCCATCCAGGCCCAAAGTTTACCACCTTGTACAGTTGTTAATTCTGCTTTGCCGCCGCCAGCTTTAATTGCTGCTGCAATTGCTTTGCTATCCATTTTACCGGCAACAACATGGTAAGTTAAAATTTTGGTAAGGGTTGCTTTGTTTTCTGGTTTAACCAGGTTATCAACAGTTCCGGCAGGAAGTTTATCAAATGCTGCATTTGTTGGAGCGAAAACAGTAAACGGACCAGCGCCTTTTAAAGTTTCTACCAAACCCGCTGCTTTTACTGCTGCCACCAATGTAGTGTGGTCTTTTGAATTTACCGCATTATCAACAATATCTTTAGTTGAATACATGGCCGCGCCACCAACCATCGGATTTTTTTGAGCGTAAACTTGAGTTGTAAATGCCATGGTAATTACGGCAAAAACTGATAGGATTAAATTTTTCATTATTTCTAATTTTTAAGTTTCTGTTATTTGATTCCATTTACGATGGCTTACAGATACTTGGTTTTTAGAAATAAAATTTATTGTTTAATTTGTTGATTTTGAGTGTTTTAATTTTTGTTTTTTTAGTTTTGAAAAAGTAATATGGTAAACTTAGGGAGGGGGTAGCCCTGTTTTACTAAATTTCTTGACTGTTGTTCGCTTTGTTCAGAGTGATAATCTCCCATAGCATGGGCGTCATCTCCGGAGCCCCGCGAAGTGGAGAGATCTATCTGGGTAGATTTAGCTTCACTGAGCCTTCGGGTTCTCGACTGCGTTACACTCTGCTCGAAATGATGGTAACATAGCAGAATTTTGCACATAGATAACAGCCAAAAGGATATCGCTGCAATCGGGCTTAAGTATTTGGGTTCATTCTTAACGCTATCCGCCAAACACTCCACCTAATTCACCTTCGCTGTCCTTATTTTTTTAGAGAAAAATTTAGGGAAAAAGCGTTTCAATAATACACCTTTTGTTTCTTTTCCACCAATGTAAACCTCTTCTTTTTTATTGCTAATGGCCTGTACAATTTGTTTGGCGCAATCGGCCGGGCTCATCGCATTTTCATGTGCATCGCCCATCATGTTTAATGGTTTGCCTTCTGCAGTTAAGGCGTTGTAGGTTACGTTAGTTTTGATAAATCCCGGGCAAATTATGGTGATATCAATGTTTTGATCATAAACTTCCGATCGGAGGGAATCGAAATAGCCATGTAATGCATGTTTTGATGCAGCATAGGTTGAACGGAACTTTGTTCCAAATTTTCCGACTAAACTGCTGATTACGGCAATCTGTCCGCCGCCGTTGCTTATCATCAATGGTAAAACTGCTTTGCTCAATACAACTGTTCCCCAAAAATTGGTGTCCATAATCTGCTGTTCTGTTTGCAGGTTGGTTTCCAGTGCTAAACTCCGCTGACTTACACCGCCACTATTGATCAGTAAATCTACTTTTCCAAAAATGCGGATGGCATCAGCGGCTTTGCTTTCCAGTGTTTCGGTTTCGCTTAAATCGAATGGCAAAACATGCACATTAAAAGAATTTTGGCAATTTCCTTTTACGCGAAAAAGTTCATCACGGTTTCTTCCCGAAATAATCAGTTTGTTGCCTGCTTTAAAATATTCATATACCAGGGCCTCGCCAATACCTGATGAAGCACCTGTAATCCATACAATTTTTGACATATATTTTAATTATTGAATTAGAGATGATCGAATTAGAGAATGATTGAATGATAGATTTTACAAAAGCATTCACTCATTCTCTCATTCAGAACTCACTCATTTTAAACAACAAACAATTCCGAAGCAATATGATCGGCAAATAATTTTCCATTCTGGCTTAAACGGATTTTATCTCCATCCATGATCAGCCAATCTTTATCCTCAAAATTTTTGAGATTGTATTTTGTTTCTTCTAAAAAATCTTTCCCGAAATCGGTGTTTATTTTCTGCAGATCAGTGCCCCACATGGTTCTTAATGAGGTCATTATATATTCGTTAAACCGATCGTTCAAACTCAGCTCTTCAACTATTTCGGGTAGTTTATTCTGCTCCAGGGTTTCGATGTATAAAGCATTGTTAGCCGGGTTCATGTAGCGGTTCTGGCCGTTAAAACCATGCGCCGACGGACCAATGCCAATGTAATCTACACCTTTCCAATAATTGGTATTGTGCACCGCGTAATGTTTAGGTTTGGCAAAATTAGAAATCTCGTAATGTTCAAAGCCGGCTTCCACCAGTTTTTCCATTAAAATTACAAATTGTGCAGCACTCTGGTTATCGTTTACCGGAATTTGCTTTTTGTTCTTAATGGCATGGGCCAAAGCTGTTCTTGGCTCAACCGTTAAAGCATAGGCAGATATGTGCGGTACTTCCAGTTCAATCGCCTTTTGGATATTGCTCAACCACTTTTGATCCGTTAGTAAAGGGTAGCCGTAAATCAAATCGAGTGTTAGGTTTTCAAAACCAGCATCCTGACTTCTCCTGATACAATCTTCAGCTTCTCTGGCCTGATGTGCCCGGTTCATCCAGATCAGGTCTTCATCATAAAAAGATTGAATGCCCACGCTAAAGCGGTTAACAGGCAATTGTTTCAGTTCTTTTAATTTCTGGCTGGTTAAATCATCCGGATTGGTTTCGATTGTGATTTCGGCATTGGCATCTACCGAAAAAGTATGGTTGATGGTATCGAAAATCTTTTGTAAAGCGGCCTGTGATAAAATAGAAGGCGTTCCACCTCCCAAATAAATGCTTCCAACCTGGCTTGTTATCCGGTCTTTTTTCATTTTGATTTCCTTGCAAATGGCATCGACCATTTCATCAGCATATTTTAAAGACGTGCTGAAATGGAAATCGCAATAGTGGCAAGCCTTTTTACAGAAAGGAATATGAATATAGATACCAGACATTGGCGCAAAGATACACCATATTCTAAATCCATTTATTTTATTTAGGTAAACAGTGATTATTCGACTACTTTTGCAACTTTAAGTTTTGATTTACAGCATGCCGAAATTCATTTTTCTTTTGTTTGCCTTTTTATGGTCTGCGGATTTTGTGGCAGCACAGCAGGTTCCTGTTCAAACAGATAGTGCGGTGGTAAATCAATACCGGTATAGAAGATACCGCCCCGACTCGGCAACGCTTGCCCGACAAAAATTTTCTACCGATTCCTTGGTTCATCATACCTGGGTACTACCTGATAGTTTAATCAATAAAAATGCACTTTTAGATACGATTGAAAAGGAATATCTTTCTCCCAAGCTTGATTTATGGGCTTGGAATAAGAAATACCAGCATCTAAAGAAAAAGGCAAATCCATACCAGCTGGGTACAAAAATACCTAAAGGCAATGTAGGTTTACTGGGTTTTATTTATGGGATGCTCGTTATTTTTGCTGTCTTAAAAAATGCATTTTCCAAACAGCTATCTGCCATTGTGCAATCATTTTTCAGCAATCGGATTTTAAATAATATTAATAAGGAAGATAACCTTTTTAGCTCGTGGCCGTTTTTATTGCTTTTTGTGCAGTTCGGTTTTGTTTTTGGGATGTTCTTTTTTCTGGTAGCACAATGGAACGATATGTACCAGGCTAAAGATGGCTTCAAATTTTTCTTTAGCATATCCATTACCATAATTGCATTTTATGCGCTAAAATTAATCCTTTTGCGCTTTCTGGGTTATCTGTTTAATGTTCAAAAACCAGTAGGCGAATATATTTCCATATTATACCTGAGTTACTTTAATGCATCGCTGTTATTTATTCCTTTGGTGGTGGCTTTTGCCCTGTCGCCACTTAAATACGGGGCTGTTTATATCGTATTGGCGTTCTTGTTGTTAGGCATAATATTTGCTTTCCAATTATTGAGGGCGGGTATAACGATACTTTCTAATAATAAGTTTTCTAGAATGCATTTAATTTTGTACTTTTGCGCCCTCGAAATATGTCCTATCCTCATACTAATTAAAACGATAGGGCTGTAGCAGGAAAAAGGAAAATGCAAGAAAAGAACGACTCTAGAATCCGCAAAGTAAAAAGTATTTTGGTTACTTTACCAAAACCTGAAACCGAAAAATCTCCCTATTACGATTTGGCCAAAAAACACAACTTAAAAGTTGATTTCAGGTCTTTTATTCATGTAGAAGGGGTGCCAGCAAGAGACTTCAGAAAGGATAAAATTAACCTTGCCGATTTTACGGCAGTGATTTTTACCAGTCGTAATGCAGCAGACCATTTTTTTAGGATCTGTGAAGAAATGCGTTATGATGTGCCGGCAGAACTGAAATACTTCTGTCTTTCTGAAACAATTGCCTTGTATCTTCAAAAATATATTCAATATAGAAAGCGTAAAATCTTTTTTGGTAAACAAACTGCAGCTGATTTGGCAGAAGTGCTTAAAAAACATGCTGGAGAGAAGTTTTTATATCCTTGTTCGGATGTAGCTACAGAAGATACCATGAAATTTCTCGAAAAAAGCGGATATAATTTTACCCCTGCAGTTTTATTCAGAACTGTAGTGAGCGATTTATCTGATCTGGCTGAAGTTTTTTATGATGTTATCGCTTTCTTTAGCCCGTCAAGCATTCAGTCATTATTTAAAAATTTCCCTGATTTTAAACAAAACAATACAAGGATTGCTGCTTTTGGCGTAAATACCAGTAAAGCATGTGCCGATATGGATCTTATTGTTGACATTGCAGCACCAACTCCCGGCGTACCGTCAATGACGATGGCCATTGAAAACTACATCAAAATATCTAATAAATAATACGTACAATAAATTATTTTACGTCAACACAATAAATGCGTAACTTTGCTGTTATATAGGGAGTTACGCATTTTTTTTAAACAAAATTGCAGAAGCTTAAAACTCCTTAAAGTAACTTTAACCGCTTTGTAGTAATGATTTAACGTAAAATATTTGTTTTTGTTGATAATTTCAGTGATTTTTGATAAAATTGCTCCTAATCGTGCGCTGCACACCATAAAAAATATGAAGAAAATTTACCTTCTAGCTATTGTAGGTATAACTGTAATGCTAGCTAGCTGTGGCCATGGTGGTCAGGGTGAGCTGGTTGGTGCTTATAACCGCAAATTTAAAAATGATCGAATCCCGTTGGGGATGGTTTATATTCCGCCAGGGCATACACCATTGGGAGGATCGGATGAAGATATTACATTTTCTCAGAATGGACCGAGTAGAATGACCACCATTAGTGCGTTCTTTATGGATCAAACAGAGATTTCGAATGCCGAATACCGCCAGTTTACCAATTGGGTGCGCGATTCGATTGCCATTGTGATGATGGGAAATCCACAACAGTTTATGGTAACCCCAAGAGGCAATGCTGCGGCAGCTGTTGGGGGCGATAAATATATTGATTGGAAAAAAGTTGGGCCAAACGGAGTAAATATCTGGCGCAACAAGGGGAGAGGTGCAGCAGCAGCTCAAGCCAGTCAGTTAGATGGTATGTATTATTCTGGCCTTGATGCACTTCCCGGTAAAAAAGAACTTGATGTTCGTAAATTCGAGTATTCTTATGCCGAATTGAATATGGAAAAAGCAGCTATCGGACATAAAGATCCAAACAGCAAACGCCAGGATTATATTGATCGTTATACCATTGCCATTTACCCTGATACAATGGTTTGGAAAACAGATTATTCTTACTCACAAAACGACCCGATGGTTCGCGGTTATTATAACCACCCTTCATATGATGATTATCCGGTAGTTGGCGTAAGCTGGGAGCAGGCTAAGGCTTTTTCTCACTGGAGAACCAGGTTGTATGATGGAGTTGCAACAGCGAGAAGATTACCAGTTGGATCGAGATCTGATTACAGATTACCTGCAGAAACTGAGTTTGAGTATGCTGCAAGAGGTGGTAATACCAAAACAAAATATCCATGGGGCGGTCCTTACATCAGAAATACCAAAGGCTGTTTACAGGCTAACTTTAAACCGGGCCGTGGCGATTACTCAAGCGATGGTGGTATTTACACTGTTGGTGTGAGATCTTATTTTCCTAACGATTATGGCCTTTACAATATGGCAGGTAACGTTTCTGAATGGACAATAACAGCCTATAATAAAGGTGCCAGTCCATTATTGCATGATCTGAACCCTAACTTTACTTATGATGCAGGTGCGAACGACAGTAAGTACAAAAAACGTAAGGTGGTAAAAGGTGGTTCATGGAAAGATACCGGCTACTTTTTACAAAATGCAGTAGCAACATACGAATATCAGGATACACAAAGATCATACATTGGTTTCAGATGTGTTTCATCTTACCCAGGTACCGATTTAAGACATTAAACCAAACAAACTAAAAACTAAAGAAAAACATCAAAATTTTATGGCAGCAAAGAAACAACCAGGCTGGTTACACGTAGCGATTTCATGGGGAGCAAGTATTGTAATTATCGGAGCGTTATTTAAAATTCTACACATTGGTGGAATTGTGGGTAACTACATGATTGGGCTTGGTCTAGGAGTGGAAGCATTTTTATTCTTCTTAACCGGATTTTTCCCACCAGAACCAGAACCAGCATGGGAAAGAGTGTACCCTGAATTAAAAGAAGATTTTAAAGGAGAATTACCAACAGCATCAGCAAGACCTGTAGCAGCGGTAACTTCTTCGAACACGGCAGCTTTAGATAAAATGTTATCAGATGCTAAAATCGGTCCGGAACTAATCGAAAGTTTAGGTGCAGGTTTACGTACGTTTGGTGATAAAGTAGCAACCATCTCTAATGTTGCAGATGCTTCTACAGCTACTAACGAATTTACTGGTAAAATTAAAACGGCATCAGCTGGTTTTGATAATTTGAGCGCGTCTTTTGAAAAAGCTACAGCTAATTTAAAAGCAATGGGCGAGAGCAGTGTAGATTCTCAGGCTTACCACGATCAGGTTAACAATTTGGCGAAGAATTTATCTGCTTTAAACGCGGTGTACGAACTGGAATTACAGGATTCGAGTGCACATTTAAAATCGATGAATAAATTCTATTCAAACTTATCGTTAACCATGCAGAACTTTAACGAATCGATGGAAGATTCGAAACAGTTTAAAGAAGAGGTGAATAAACTGGCTAAAAACCTGGCATCACTTAATGCAATTTATGGCAATATGCTATCGGCCATGAATGGCCCACGTGTATAATTTGTTTAGTTTTTAATTTTTAAAGGAAAAGCTACATCAAACATGGCAGGCGGAAAAGAAACAACAAGGCAGCGGATGATCAATATCATGTATTTGGTATTGTTGGCCATGCTCGCCTTAAACGTATCAGATACCATTTTAGATGCATTCAAAAATATCAACGATAGTTTGGATACTTCTAAAAACAATGTAAATACAAGTATTAATCAGTTATTTTCTGCTTTCGAAAACTCGAAACTGAAAGAAGAGCCGGCACGTGCGCAGCCTATTTACGATAAGGCTAAAGAAGCACAAAAGGCTGCTGATGAATTAAATAATTACATTGAAAGCATTAAAAAAGAATTTACCCAGGCTGGTGACGGAATAGACCCTGAAACCGACGACCTGGTGAACAGATCAAATCAGGATATTGCTCAGAATATCATGATCAATCAAAAGAAAGCAGACGAATTAAAGAAAAGAATTAACGCCACACGCGAAAAACTGATTTCTTTATTAGATCCTGCGGATAGGGCAGGTGTTGCATTCTCTCTTGAAGCAAAAGATCCTGCGAGAAAAAGAAAAGGTAACTGGCAGGAAACTTACTTCGGTGAGGGAACGCCATTAACTGCTGCAATGACCATTTTAACCAAACTGCAAACAGATACTAAAAATGCTGAAGCAGAAGTAGTTAAAAAGTTGTTCGGAAATATGGATAAAGCGCAGGTTAACTTAGATCAGTTTGCGGCAGTTGCAGTAGCACCTACTTCTTACGTAATCCAGGGGCAGCCTTATACTGCTGAAGTATTTTTAACCGCAAGTGATTCAAGATCAACTCCTGATATCACGGTTAACGGAAGTAAATTATCGGTTAAAGATGGTAAAGGAACGTACACTGGTGGTACGGGCAGCGTTGGTCAGTTTACATGGGTAGGTACTATCCGTGTGCGTCAAACTGATGGACAGGTTAAAGAATACAAAACCCAGCCACAAACTTACCAGGTAGCTAAACCGTCGGCATCGGTTGCTTCAACAAAATTGAATGTAATTTATGCAGGTATTGCCAATCCGTTTACGGTATCGGCCGCAGGTTTTCCATTAGAAAGTGTTCGTGCTTCTATTTCAGGCGGTTCTATGTCTGGTAGTAACGGAAACTATAATGTAAATGTTCCCGGCAGCATGGTTGGTTCAGAAGTATCAATCAATGTATCGGCAAGTAATGCTGGTAAAACGGTAAGCTTAGGTTCACAAAAATTCAGGGTTAAAGCCATTCCTGCTCCGGTAGCAAAGGTTGGTGGCCGCGCTGGAGGTGATGTAGCTTCGGTACAGTTAAAAAGTGAATCGGAAATTGAAGCAGATTTGGATGATTTTCCTTTCGATGTTAAATTTAAGATTCAGCGTTATAAATTAACGATTATCAAACCTCGTTCGGATGCGGTTACCGTTGCTGGTAGTGGCGGAAGCTTTGCCGGTGCTGTTAAAGGTGCCATTAACTCGGTTACGCCAGGTACAAGGGTGTTTTTTGAAGATATTGTTTCTGTTGGTCCTGATGGCCGTCAAAGAATTTTACCTTCATTGGCGTTTAGTGTAAAATAAAAAGAAGATGAAAAGGATTTTAAGTATTGCTATTTTAGTTTTGTTAACCACGTTTGCTTTTGCACAAAAAAAGCCTGCTAAGTTAGCACCAAAAAAAGCTGCGCCCGCTGTTACTGCTTCTGTAGTTGACACGGCGAAAAAAGCTCCTGTTAAAACAGCTAAAAAGAAACTAAAGGTTCCGCCTAAAGATGGTTTCTATGCCCGTAAGGACATTGACAGTACTGAAATGGTTCCTTTGGCTGATGTAAGGGAAGAGGATGTTTTTTACGCAAAAAGGATCTGGAGGGAAATTGATTTACGTGATACTGTAAATTCACCATTAAGATCACCAAAATCGAGGTTAATCGATGTTTTAATCGCTGCAATTAAATCAGAAGAGCTTACTGCTTATTCTCCGATTGATAGCGCATTGAACGAAGATGATGCTTTCCTTAATCCAATGTCTGCAGATTCTGCAGCTAAATCAGCATTAGGGACAGCGGAGGTTTCAAATAATAAAACCGGAACTGTTACTACAGTTGTTAATGATTTTAATGCAGATTTATTCCTGAAGTTCAGGATTAAAGAAGACTGGATTTTTGATACTAAACGTTCTATTTTCGAACCACGCATTGTAGGTATTGCGCCTTTGAAATTCAACGAGGTTTCTAAACAATGGCAACCAGTATTTTGGGTGTACTATCCTGAAGCAAGGGAAATTTTGACGAAGAAACGTTTAATCAATACCAATAATGATGCATCTTCATTAAGTTTTGATGATTTCTTTATCCGTCGCTTATTCAGCAGCTATATTGTTAAAGAATCTAATCCTGGAGATAACAAGATCAGGGATATCATTTCAAATCCTAAAGATAGATTGTACGAATCTGAAAGGATTAAAAAGTCCGTTCTCGATTACGAACAAGGTCTTTGGGAATATTAATCTTATGTAGAAAGCTCCGATGAAAATCGGAGCTTTTTTTATTTGGGGCCATTCCCATCGCGATATCGTCATTTCGAGCGCAGTCTGGAACCTATCCAGAGACAGATCTCTCTGGCAAATCGTCACCCTAAACCTGTTTCAGTGTTTTTCATGCGAGATAGATCTCTCCAGTCCACTGCGTTCCAGTCGAGATGACGACGCTTTAATAGAGAACTCCTATAAATAGTAAAGAAGCTCTTTCGTATCGTCATTTCGAGCGTAGCCGAGAAATCTATCCGCAGATAGATTTCGCCCTGCCCGTAGCAGGCAGGCATTCCACTGCGTTCCAGTCGAGATGACGACGCTTTAATAGAGAACTCCTGTAAATAGTAAAGAAGCTCTTTCGTGTCGTCATTTCGAGCTTAGCCGAGAAATCTATACGGAGATAGATCTCGCCCTGCCGGTAGCAGGCAGGCATTCCATTGCATTCCAGTCGGGATGATGACGCTTTTGTTAGTCTTGTCATCCTCGGTGCAACGAAGGCTTTTTGAGCAAATTTATTAAATTATTCTTCACTGCTTTCAGAGTGACATAATAGTATAATGCAAAAAGCGGTAACCCATAAATTGGATTACCGCTTTATATTAAAATGCTGATGATCTCTACTGGTTATCGGTAGCTGCCTCTATTGCATTTTGAATTGATGTAGGTACGTTCGATAATAAATCGTAACCTGTAGCAGATTCGATTGAATTAACTGTTGTGCGATAAGTTTTCCAGTTGGTGTTTAAACCGTTGGTATTGGGCATATTTACCGTAATTACCCTTGTAGAAGAAGTGATTCTGCTTAAATCGTTATTTCCGTTAGGCAATACCACAATAACTTTCCAGGTGTTTGAAGGTACATTAACGCGGCCGTTATCAATGGTATAGGTAGTTCCGCCATTGCTTCCTGAACCACCAGATCCATAAGAACCACAGATTACATACACTTCGTTACCGGCGGTTACTAAAGCGCGCGTGTAGTTTTCTAAATCAGCCCAGGGCCCCTGGTTATTATTAGGTGCCTGTGCCATCATATTGCTCATTAAAAAGGTAGAAGAGTTGGCTGCTACTGAAGCTGTTCTATCAGCCGAAGGGCAGTTATGGCCACGGTCAAATCCTGAACCTGAATAACTGCTGCTGGACACCTGATACCAGCCTGCAGGTAAAGTGTTGTCGGCCCTGAAATCATCCTGACGAGGAGTTGAGCCTAAGTCAGACGATCCGATGTGCCAGCTTACCCAATTAGGTGTAGCCCTGCTTTTGCTGTAAGAACTTGAATAGTAAGTGCGTTCCATCAGGTAATTTTCGGGATAGGAGGTAATGGCAACAGCATTACTCGGATTGCCCAGTAAAAGATGGCTATTATCGCCAGGAGTGGTTGTTGGAGGAGTGGTTGTGCCACCGCCTGTCGAAATGCTAAAATCATCGATGTTTATTCGGGCTGTACCGCCACTGATTTTACGGACCTGAAAGCGTACATTCCCCGAAATGGCTGGGTTAAAAGTTGCTGTTGCTAATGTAGTCGTGCTACTGGTAATGGTACTGCCCGTTTGTTGCCAGCTCGAACCGCCGTTGGTAGAATACCAAAGCTGCCAGGTACTATTAGCATCAGTACCATATTTAGCGTGTGCAATGGTAACTACATCGGCTCCGTTTACATCAAAATTCATGCTTAATATGCCCGTGTTGCGAATACGCACTGATTGACTGCCATTTTTAGCATCGGCTGCTAAATTTCCGATTAAGGCATCATTAAGACTCCAGCTTCCGCTGCTTAAGGTAACCGATGCAGTTGTGTAACTTCCTTTGGTACCTGATTCGAATGTTTCGGGAAAACCAGCAGCTATAGCCTGGGCGCTTGCCGTAACAGCTTTACTGTTTAATTTCTGTTCGAATAGGCCGGAGTCTGGCAGCGTTTGATTTTCTTTTTTACAGGCAGCCAGGCCAAGGCATAGAACGGCCAGTAAGCTTAATTTTTTTAATGCTTTCATTGTTTTGGTTTGGGATTATTTTATGGATGGGATAATTTTCTTAGGTTTCTACAGCAAAGGTTTCAAGAACCAGGCAGGTGCCATCTGGTAAATAGCCGGTAATCAGGACAGGAATCCTGCTGGCACCTTCTACTCTTATTACTGAAATATTAGATAGGTTTTGCTCTAGAAAGGCGTGGAGTGCTTCTATTTTCTGAGCATTTTCGACCATTGGTGCATCAGATGGATCAACCTTTGAAATAAGACGGTCGAAAAAGGCAACCTGATCAACTTGTTTTAAACTGGAAAGATCAGAATCGTATTGACTTGCAATTTTCTGCAATAAGTCTGATGGTGCGATTTTGCCCCAATCGGCCACTTTAAAAGGGCTTTCCGATTCGCTAAAATACAGTACGCCCAACAAAAGTTTGGTAATGGTAGCCAGGATGTTGTTATTCATGTAAACAGGGATATTTTACTGGTATTAACAGCCCTAATTTATAGAAAAAGTATTTAAGTTATGCCAATTCAAGATTAATAAAGTGTTAACATTTTTACGCATCCGTCTGTTATTGTTTACATAACGGATTTACGCTTCTTTAAAATGTGCCAGCAGGGTAAGTACCTGTTTTTTGTTCAATATTTCTGAAAGTTCTTTTTCTGTAGCCTCTTTAATTTTTTTAACAGATTTAAAGTGGGTAAGTAATTTATCAGCAGTGGTTTTACCAATTCCCTCAATCTGTTCGAGTTCTGTTTTGAGGGTACCCTGATCGCGTTTTTTACGGTGAAAGGTAATTCCGAATCGGTGGGCTTCATCACGCAGCTGCTGGATAACTTTTAAAGTTTCCGATTTTTTATCTAAATACAAAGGGTAAGAATCGCCAGGATAAAATAATTCTTCCAAACGTTTGGCAATACCGATTACCGTTACTTTATTTTCTATGCCCAGTAATTTTAAACTCTTCACTGCTGACGAAAGCTGGCCTTTACCACCATCAATAATGATTAGTTGAGGCAATGTCTGGTTTTCATCTAACATTCGCCTGTAACGTCGGAAAACAGCCTCTTCCATGGTCGCAAAATCGTTTGGTCCTTCCACCGTTTTCACATTAAAATGGCGGTAATCTTTTTTTGATGGTTTGGCATCTTTAAATACCACAATTGCCGAAACCGGATATTTTCCCTGGAAATTGGAGTTATCAAAACATTCAATATGTTTCGGAAGCTGCGTTAAGCGCAGGTCTTTCTGCATGGTGCTTAAAATCCGGTCGGTACGTAAATCAGGATTTAACTTTTCGTATTGGTTGAGTTTCTCTTTTTTAAAGAACAGCACATTCTTTTGCGATAACTCTAAAAGTTTTTTCTTTTCGCCCAGTTTTGGAACTGTAAATTTTAAACTTTCATCTTCTAAAGACGGTTCAAATGGGACAATGATTTCTTTTGAGGTACTGTTGAATTTCGTCCTGAATTCCAGCATGGCCAGGGTTAAAATCTCATCATCGCTCTCATCAAGTTGTTTTTTAACCTCTATGGTCTGCGTTTGGATGATGGTTCCGTTCATTACTTTCAGGTAGTTCACAAAAGCATAACGCTCGTCAGAAGCAATGCTCACCACATCTACATTAGTGATGGCGCTGTTTACCACAGTCGATTTGCTCTGGTATTTCTCCAAAACCTGTAACCTCCGTGCATATTGATGCGCCAGTTCAAAATTCAAATCTTCAGAGGCAGATTTAATTACGCTTTTTACATCACGGATCACATTTCCGATCTTACCGTTCAGGATTTCCTTAATTTCAGCAATATTTTTATCGTAGTCGGTTTCCGTCTGGTAATTTTGGCAGGGGCCTTTACAGTTGCCGATCTGGTATTCGAGGCAGACTTTAAATTTGCCTTCATCTATATTTTTCTCCGTTAGTGGCAAACTGCAGGTACGTAAGGGATAGGTTTCCTTAATCAGGTCTAAAATGGTATGCATCATACCAATCGAGCCGTATGGACCGAAGTAGGTTGAGCCATCTTTTATTACCTTACGCGTCCAGTAAATACGCGGAAAATTTTCATTTTTCACGATAATCCATGGATAGGTTTTATCGTCTTTTAAATTAATGTTGAATTTGGGCTGGTGCTTTTTAATCAGGCTGTTTTCCAGCAGCCAGGCATCAATCTCCGTATCTACAATGGTAAAGGTAATTTTGCGGATCCTGGATACCAGCACCCTCGTTTTGCCATTAAACTGGTTTCTATCGCTGTTAAAATAAGAACCCACGCGGTTGCGCAGGTCTTTCGCCTTACCAATGTACATGAGCTTTCCATCGGCATCCCAGTACTGGTACACGCCGGGTTTATGTGGAATTGCGGTTAATGCTGTTTTATGGTCGAAACTGCTCATGAGAAATTAAAAGGAGCAAATATGTAATGATTAATAAAGAATAATATCGGGCATGAAATTGAAATCCTTCTTATTGTAAGTAAACAGTTCAATTTTGTTGACGATTGCTGTTGCTCCGATTATTGCATCAGGTATTTGAAGATGATGACTTAATTTAAAACTTTCAATTAACGCTATTGATTTTTGAGATATCAGGTTGTCAAAATGGATAATGTCATAATATTTTATCTTTTTCTTCATCTGCGCCAGCTCAGCCTTATTTCCCATTCCCTGCAACAGTTCCATAGTAGTAACAGATGAAAGAACGATGTTTTCGAAACCAATCTTTTCTAATGATTCTATCGTTGAAATATTTCCATTAAAAGCATGTATCAGAATATTGGTATCGCACAAAACCATAAGTTATTTTTTACGATCCCACGCATTAGCCCTTATATCTTCAATATTTCTTGGCTTATCTTTCCAAATACCAAAAAGTTCTTTTGGATTAAGAGATTTATTGCCCTTTAATATATTGGGTTTAGTATCATCTTGTGGAGAAATAATTTTAATATTTTCTAATTTCATGGTTCGAAATAAAGAAAGCAGTTTTTCCATCTCATCAAAATCGGCAATTTCAAGTGTAACCCTCATATATTTCAATTTTCTATTACAAATTTAACATTTATCCAATATAGTTTGATTAAGTAAAGGCAACAAAAGGATTTCCACTGCTATCCTTCACGCATAACCTGAGAGTTAGAATCCCAACTTCTCATCAAGCTCAGTGGTACCTTCTTCCTGTTGCTGGTACTGGTTACAATCAAATGTAATTGAAACACCCGATTTTGGCGCTTCGAAATCGGCATGACTGATTTTTAAAGCCGGATTGGCATATACTCTTTTTATAAATCCTGCAAAAATTGGTAAGGCAGTATTGGCACCCTCACCCTGGCTCGTGCTGATAAAGTGAAAAGCCCTATCTTCGCAACCCGTCCAGATACCGGTTACCAATTGTGGGGTAATGGCCATAAACCAACCATCGGAGTTATTTTGAGTGGTGCCGGTTTTTGCCCCGATTGGTGCATTAACTTTATATTTATAGTTCAGCCTTGATCCGGTTCCGTTCGTTACCACACCTTTAAGCATCCTGGTCATTACATAGGCAACTTCCTCGCTCATAATTGGTTTTGGTATTTCTTTTTGAGAAAATAATACCACGCCATTCTTATCTTCAATTCTCAATAAATAAATCGGTTTGGTATAGGTTCCTTTATTGGCAAAAGCACCATAAGCGCCCACCATATTATAAACAGAAGAATCGAATGTACCCAAACAGATTGAAGGAAAGGCCGGAACATTGGGGATACCCATTTTAGTAGCCAATGTAGATACAGCCACGGGACCAACCTGTTTCATTAAATAAGCGGTAACAAAGTTTTGCGAGTAAGCCAGGGCTTTTTGTAAAGTAATGCTGCCTGGTAATGGTTTACCCGAATTTCTTGGCGTCCAGGGTTCTCCATAACCATCTATGGTTACCGGAACGTTTGGCACGGTATAACATGGCGAATAACCATTTTCAATGGCTACGGCATAAGTAAACGGTTTTGCAGTTGAACCAACCTGACGGGTTCCCATTTTAACCTGATCGTATTTAAAATGCTCGTAATTAATTCCACCCACCCATGCTTTTACATGTCCGTTGGTCGGATCCATCGTCATCATGGCATTACGCAAAAGCATTTTATAATAACGTACAGAGTCGATCGGTTTCATAACCGTATCAATATTACCTTTCCAGGTAAAAATGGTCATTTCGGTTTTGGTGTTGAAATCGCTGGTGATTTCCTCGTCCGATTTACCTTCCAGTTTTAGTGATTTATAACGATCAGATCTTTTAATACCCTGTTCAATCTGCAATGCTTTATCTTTAAACGGATTTCTGCCTTTCCAGCTCGCAATAAACTGTGCCTGCAACACTTTCATGTATTCCTTTTGCGCTTCTTCGGCATATACCTGCATATTGTAGTTCAATGTGGTATAGATTTTTAAGCCATCGCGGTCTAAATCATACGGCGTTCCATCCGGTTTGGTAATCGACTGCTCCTGGAAAATGGTTTTGATATCATTCTTTAATACCGAACGGAAATAAGGTGCAATACCATCATTAACCGTTGCCGCGTTGAAATGCAGGTTTAAAGGTTTGTCTTTTTCTTCGTCAAATTGTTGTTGGGTTAGAAGCTCAGATTTAACCATCATTGCCATTACTGTATTCCTGCGGTCTCTCGAACGCTCAGGATGGCGGGTTGGCGAATACATGGTAATCCCTTTTTGCATACCTACTAAAGTCGCGGCCTGCGTTAAAGTCAGTTTATCGGGCGTAGTGTTGAAATAAACCCTTGCTGCCGATTTAATGCCATAAGCCTGGTTACCAAAATCGACCGTGTTTAAATACATGGTGATGATTTCTTCCTTAGTGTAATTCCTTTCCAGTTTAACAGCAACAATCCATTCTTTAAATTTAGTTAGCACCAAAGAGAAGAAGTTCAGGTTCGATTCGCGTGGAAAAAGGTTTTTAGCCAATTGCTGGGTAATGGTACTTGCCCCCTGTTTTTTACCGATTAAATTGTAACCGATAATAGAAAACGTACGTTTAAAATCGATCCCCGAGTGTTCTTTAAAACGGGTATCTTCTGTGGCAATTAAACCGTTTATTACATTTTCGGAAATATCTTTATAGGTAACGTTCGATCTGTTCTGAACAAAATAAGTACCCAATGGACGGCCATCTTCGGCAATAATTTCGGATGCCTGGTTGCTTTTGGGGTGTTCAATATCCCTGAAAGAGGGAAGGGCTCCAAATAAACCCAGACCAATCATCGAAATAAAAATAGCGAAAAGGGCAATTCCCCCAATCAGTAATTTCCAGATGATTAAACTATATCTTTTTGTTTCTTGTGCAGAAAGGGATTTATTCATTTTGTGTTGTTATTTTCCAAAATCACCAGAATGGCAATTTTGGATGCAAATTTATTAATTTTTATAGAATCAATTTTCAGACTTAAGTCTAAATGCCCTCTATATTTATTTGTAGTTGTCTTTTAAAAACTCCAGGTATTCGTTAATCCGCGACCGGTCTGTTAGCTTTTCGAAGTTTTCTTTACTGATGATAAAGCCTTTATATAGGTTAGCCGGAACTTTCATAATGTTCTTTAACTGCCCTGTAATGCTTGATTCGTAAATTTTTGCATCTTCAAGATCAATAAAACTTGTCACATAAATCAGCTGATCGTTATCCAGCTCCACCAATTTGTGTACCAAATCATTGTCGGGGTAATTTCCACGGTTAAACTGGCCTATTCCGAAACGTGATGAGCTTAAGGTTAAAGTAGCATCGGCCACGTCGATTACGTAGTAATATTCTTCTGATTTTGCCGAACTGAAAATGCTGGCAGGTTTGGTTGGATCGACTGGTTTAACTTCAACAGGTTTCACAACCGGGGCTGGTTCAGCTGTTTTTGTTACAGGATTTTCGACCACAAGCGGTTTTGTTGGTACGGCGATTGGTGTGGCCTGACTAACGAAGCGGGGTTCGTTGGCATCAAAATCGATAAGGGCAACCGGTCTTTGTTTAAATTCATCCAGATTAGCCTCGATGTATTTTAAATGATCGCGAACCAGTGGGGTAATAATTTTATCGTTTGGATAATTGGTGGTAATCAGGTTAAATTCAGTAAGTAAGGCATCAACCTTGGCAGTACGGCCAACTGCAATGGCCTTTAAATAAGCATATTGTGGCGCCAGATCGTTATTTGGGAAAGCTGAAATATTATCATCTGCCTGTTTTACCACATTTGGATAATCTTTTTTCGCATAAGCATCAAAAGCAACATTGTAGTTGTTGATGGCAATATTTTCCATCTGCGTTTGTTTAGCCGAATAAGATGGATCTAAAATATTCTTGGCAAAATTAGATTCAGGGAATTTGGTCAGTACAAATTGTTTGTACTGATCGGATTTTACTTCATCAGTACCTTTGTAATTGAGGTATAAACTGTAGTAAATGGCTGCTAAATGGTTGTTATCAGGATATCTTTTAATCAGTTCGAGGTATATTTTATTTGCTTCTGGCTTATCATTCAGTTCCTGCTGGTAAAAACTGGCGATTTCGAAATAAGCATCAATAATTTTCTGATCGGATGTAGCCAATAGCGCAGGGGTAACGGGCAAAGCATCTGAAAACCGTTTTTCTAAAGAAGTCTGGTCAGTTGCAGTTTGGTTGGTTTGTCCGTTTGCTGGGGTAATATTATCCGTTGCTACTTTTCCTCCGGCTAAAACCTGACTGGTTTCCTGTGCCGATGAGCGAACACTCTGTC
Organism: Pedobacter jeongneungensis; assembly: GCF_039538295.1. NCBI lineage: Bacteria > Pseudomonadati > Bacteroidota > Sphingobacteriia > Sphingobacteriales > Sphingobacteriaceae > Pedobacter > Pedobacter jeongneungensis. The sequence continues at coordinate 125,813 of NZ_BAABBY010000008.1, forward strand.
GCCAGTTATCTTCAAACTGACGGTTCCCCCAACGTTTTTTAAAATCGCCGAATCCGCTACTTATTGCAGCATTGTTATTAAAATAAAAGGTGCTTCCTGCAACATTATTGCCGGTATTTAAGCTCTTGTTTGGAAAATCCGGATCGTTTAAAAATTGATTGTTGATTACGCCTCCGGTATTGGCCACCTCAACTTTTGGAGTTAAATAAGCTTTTACTTTAGCCTCGCGTTGGTCGGCTGGGAGTTTTGCAATGGCCTGGGCTGTATCTTCTCTGGCAATAATGGTATATCGATCGGTTAAATACTGAAGATTATCGGCTTTTTTAACAATGTTATCGTAATCAGGGAAGTTTTTAGGTAAAATCATTACCGTACTATCATAATACAGTTTTGCTTTGATGTAATTATTAAACTCTTTAAAGTTTAAATCAGCAATCCTTAAATATGATAATGCTTTTTGGGTTTGGTTTCTTGTACTTTTTGCAACCGATTTATGGTAATTTTCTTCTGCTTTTATAAAATTTCCTTCTGCAGAGAAAAGTTCGCCAACCTGATAATAGATCTGATCCGTATAATCGAAGTTTTTATCATCTTTCAGCAAAGCCAGCAACTGGTCTTCTTTATTCAGTTTAACTCCGCTGAGCAATGCTTTTAGCTTGATCCGGTTTAAATTGGCGTGAAAATACATTTCGAAAGGCGCATTGCTCTTTTCAACTTTAGTGAAATTGGCATAGGCATCCTCGATGTTTTTTTCTTTTTCCTGCAACTGTGCCAGAATAAAGCGCCAACGGATGCGCAACTGCTTTTCTGCCGGTAGGGCAATGGCAGATTCTAAAAATAAAATGGCTTCTTTATTCCGTTTCTGGTAAATGCGCATCTGGGCAGCTGTGGCCAGAGGTTCGGCCAGATCTTTTTTTAACTGGTCAGAAGCGCGTAACATGGTATCGATTATTTTATCGGCCAGCACCATATTATTCAACTGCATTTGGCTCCGTGCTTTCCAGTTCATGGCCATAATGAACGTTTTAAGGTCGCTGTTATAGGTTTTAGCCGTATAGTCGAAATATTCTGACGCGATAAAATAATTTCCTTTTAAATAGTTTGCCTTGCCCAAAAGCATATAGGCATCATCGATATAATTACTGAAACTTTTATCGTTAATGATGGTTTGACCTTTGGTAATCACGTCATCAAGCTGTTTATTGGCAACGCCAGGTGTAAGCACCAGGTTTACCTGTGGCTCAGGATCGAGGTAAACAGGCAGTGTTTTTTCATAATTATCTGCATAACTTTGCAATAAACTCTCATTATATTCGGTAAGTAAAACATTAGAGTTATAGATATAGTTATACCTGGCCGTTAAGTTTTGAAACCTACGGTCTATTGCGGTATCTTTATTTGCAACACAACCATAAATGAGGAGCGCGCTAAAAAGGAGAATGAAGGGATTTAAGTTTTTGTTCGCGTTTTTTTTCAATGATGTTAAATCTCTTTAAGTTGATATACAGTAAACAATATATATAGAAAAATATTTTATCTGGCAACAAATTTTAATTATCCCAAAGTTAATTTAATTATTGCATTAAAAAATGGAAAAACCAAAAGAAGAAAATACAAAGAAAAAGGTAAATGCAGCTGCTAAATATTCTGCCATTGGTTTCCAGATGATCGCTACAATTGGTCTGCTTACTTTTATCGGTTATAAGATTGACGAACACAGAAATAGTAAAACCAATTTAATTACGGCAGCTTTTGCGCTGGCAGGAGTGGGGATTGCATTGTATCAGGCCATTAGGCAGGTTACGAAGGGGTAGTTTACAGTTCCCAGTTTTCGGTTTTCAGTTGACGGTTCTCATCAGTTAACCAATTAGAAAAAATGTAAAATGTAAAATGTAAAACGGATGATGGAACTCCACACTATGCCCAATGCCCTCAGCTCTTTTAATTATCCAATTTAACCAATTCAAACAATTAACCAAACTAACAATTTAGCAATTAACCAATCTTCATTAGTTACTTGATCCTAAAAACCTTATCTTTGCAAAAGTTTTTATCTGCTAAGAAATTATTCCATTGACTCTAGCCAAATTTACCAGTATCTATTTCATCTTCGTAGGCTTATTGATAGGCGTTGTTGCCGTTTTACCTTTATTATTTCCCGACAAACAGCTTCTTGTGAACAATTTTTGGGTGATGTTCGGCTTTTTGGCCGGTATTACTTATATCGCTTACATGTTAGTAGATATTGGTGTAAAACGCGATCCTGAAGTGGGTATTATGGCCATTATGGGATCAATTGCAGTGAAGATGATTTTTTGTATGGCTTTTGTGCTGATTTACAGTATAAAAGCAAAGGGAATTGGGCTTGTATTTCTGCTTAATTTTTTTTCTTTATATTTATTGTTTACGGCCTTTGAAATTTACTGTTTGTTACGTAACTTGCGCCACCAAAATTTAAAGTAAAAAACTGCCAATAAATGGATTGTAACCGAGTTTTTGTGTCTAAAGTTAAAAGGCTAACTATTGTTTTTACGCTTTTAATCGCGTTTTTATCTATCAAAATTGATACTTTCGCTCAAGTTGATAGCGCTGTTGTACCTGTTGATAGTGCTATTGTCGAGTCTGCTCATGCAGTTTCTGGCGAGCACGGCGCTGATGCTAAACATGGTGAAGAAAAATTCGAACCTACCAAAGTAATTATGGAGCACATTGCTGATTCGCATGTGTGGCATTTATGGGGGTATACTTCGTTGCCTCTTCCGGTAATTTTATATACAGCTAATGGTTTGGAAGTGTTTTCTTCAGCTCATTTTCATCACGGCGAAGAAGATTATCAAGGAAAATACAATAAATACCGCCTGGTAACAGGTTTAAAGCAAAGCATGTCGAAAGATATGTTTAATAAAAATATTAAAGTTGTTGGTGCAGATGGTCAGATTGATGAAAATGCATCTGATACAGTAATCGATTTATCTATTACAAAAAATATAGCAGCAATGTTTGTCGCTATATTCGTAATTGTAATAGTGTTTGCTGCTGTGGCCAGAGCTTATAAAAAACGTGTTGGTAAAGCGCCAAAAGGTTTGCAGTCTTTCTTTGAGCCGATTATCATTTTTGTTAGAGATGATATTGCTAAGCCAAACATTGGTCATAAATACGCGAAATTTATGCCTTATTTATTGACTACGTTTTTCTTTATCTTATTTAACAACTTATTAGGTTTAGTTCCGATTTTCCCAGGTGGTGCCAACGTAACCGGTAATATTGCTTTAACTTTTGTTATGGCTTTAGGTACCATGATCATTGTTAACATTAATGGTAATAAATACTATTGGAAACACATCTTTTTACCTGATGTTCCATTTTGGTTATGGCCTTTAATGGTAGTAGTTGAGGTGATTGGTATTATTTCTAAGCCTTTCGCTTTAATGGTTCGTTTGTTTGCAAACATTACTGCAGGTCACATTATCGTATTAAGTTTAATTTCCTTAATATTTATTTTCGAAACATTGGCTATTGCTCCCGTTTCAGTTGCATTCGTATTGTTTATGGATGTATTAGAATTACTGGTAGCGTTTTTACAAGCCTTTATTTTTACATTATTAACTGCCCTGTTTATTGGTATGGCAGTAGAAGAACATCATTAACAGAAAACTATTTTTTACAAATTAATATAAATTAAATTAGTTATGGTAGGTTCAATCGCGGCAATTGGTGCCGGTTTAGCAGTAATCGGTGCAGGTATCGGTATCGGTCAAGTAGGTGGTAAAGCAATGGAAGGTATTGCTCGTCAACCAGAAGCTGCATCAAAAATTCAGACTGCAATGATTATCGCTGCTGCCCTTATCGAGGGTGCTGCTTTATTCGGTGTGGTAGTTGCATTATTAGGCTTAAACGGTTAATAATCACTGAAGAAATTAGGTTGGGTATTTAACGATTGGTTATTTACCCAGCCCTATTAAAAGATTGTTTTTAAAAATTAGATAAAAATGGAATTAGTAACCCCAAGCATAGGATTGGTTTTTTGGACGTCGTTAGCATTCATCTGCTTATTGATCTTACTTAGAAAATTTGCATGGAAACCTATTTTAGGTGCAATTCACGAGCGTGAGCAAAGCATTGATGAAGCCCTTAACAAAGCTGAATTAGCGAAGCAGGAAATGGCACGTTTAACCAGCCAGAATCAGGATTTGATGCAACAGGCGCGTGCTGAACGTGATGAGATTTTAAAGGAAGCTAAAACCTTGAAAGATGGTATCTTAAACGAAGCTAAAAAACAGGCTCAGGTTGAAGGTGCTAAATTGATCGAGAAAGCTAAAATCGAGATCGAAAACCAAAAGAAAGCAGCTTTAGCCGAAGTTAAAGATCAGGTTTCTACGTTATCATTAGAAATTGCAGAACGTGTTTTGCGTACTCAGTTAGATGATAAAACCAAACAGGAAGCTTTAGTAGCTAACTTATTAAAAGACGTTGAATTAAACTAGTTTGAGAAAATAGATTTGAGACACTAGATATTAGATAGGAGATTCGTTCTCACATCTTCCATCTCACATCTCACATCTCACACCTAAGAATATGTCAGAAATTAAAGTTGCAAGCAGATACGCCAAATCATTAATCGACTTAGCCGTTGAAAACAACGCGTTAGAATCCGCTTATAATGATATGGTTTTGTTTGAAAAAGTGGTTGATGAAACCCCTGAACTAGAAGCAATATTAAAAAACCCGATTGTACCTTTAGATAAGAAAACTGGTATTTTAAACGGTATTTTTGCAGATAAGGTAAGTACACTAACCATCTCGTTTTTCAAGATTGTTGTTAGCAAAGGTCGCTCTTCGATTTTATTTGCCACTGCAAAACAATTTGTACAACAATATAACCTAATTAAGGGTATTGTTACTGCTGATGTAACTACTGCAAGTGCTTTAAGCCCTGCAGCTAAAGAGCAGATTGTAGCAATTGTAAAAAGAGAACTAAACGCCAACCAGGTTATTGTTAACGAAAAAATTAACGAGAAACTGATCGGTGGTTTTATATTAAAAGTTGGTGATAAGCAATTTGATGCAAGTATTGCCAGCGGTTTAAGTAAACTTAAAAAAGAATTTGCGCAATAGCGGATAACGTTTTGCGTGAGGCGTTTAGCGTTGATTCGCAAAATGCCTAAAAAATATAGTGAAGCGTAAGTGTTGGTGGTAAAACGCCAAACGCCATGCGCCAAACACAAGAGTATTGCGATAAGCGTATGGCACGGAAAACGCCAAGCGCCATGCGCTAAGCACTAAACATTTATAAAAAGATATAAAGTAAAATTATGGTAGAGGTAAGACCAGACGAAGTATCGGCAATTATCAGACAGCAATTGGCGGGCTTCAAATCAGAAACCGAACTGGAAGAAGTTGGTACCGTGTTGCAAGTGGGCGACGGTATTGCCCGTGTTTACGGTTTAACTAAAGTTCAATCGGGAGAGTTAGTTGAATTTGCAAACGGCCTGCAAGGTATCGTATTAAACCTTGAAGAAGATAACGTTGGTGTGGTACTTTTGGGTGCTTCAGACGAGATCAAAGAAGGTGATACCATTAAACGTACCAAAAAAATTGCCTCTATTAAAGTTGGTGAAGGTATGCTTGGCCGCGTAGTTAATACTTTAGGTGAGCCTTTAGATGGTAAAGGACCAATCTTGGGTGAAACTTACGAAATGCCTTTAGAGCGTAAAGCACCAGGTGTAATTTACCGTCAGCCGGTAAACGAACCTTTACAAACAGGTATTAAAGCAATTGATGCGATGATTCCAATCGGTCGTGGTCAGCGTGAGTTGGTTATCGGCGACCGTCAGATTGGTAAAACTGCTGTTTGTATCGATACCATTATCAATCAGAAAGAATTTTATGAAGCAGGTCAGCCTGTGTTCTGTATTTATGTAGCTATCGGTCAGAAAAATTCTACCGTTGCCAACATTGTACGTACATTAGAAGAAAACGGTGCTTTACCATATACAGTTGTTGTTGCTGCTTCGGCTGCAGATCCTGCTCCAATGCAGTTCTATGCTCCGTTTGCAGGTGCTGCAATTGGTGAATTTTTCCGTGATACAGGTAAACCAGCTTTAATTGTTTATGATGATTTATCTAAACAGGCTGTAGCTTACCGTGAGGTATCTCTATTACTTCGTCGTCCACCGGGCCGTGAAGCTTATCCTGGAGACGTTTTCTACTTACACAGTCGTTTATTGGAAAGAGCTGCGAAAATCAACGCTAACGATGATATCGCTAAAAACATGAACGATTTACCTGAGTCGATTAAACATATCGTTAAAGGTGGTGGTTCATTAACAGCACTTCCGATTATCGAAACACAAGCGGGTGACGTTTCTGCATATATCCCAACTAACGTAATTTCGATTACTGATGGCCAGATCTTCTTAGAGTCGAACTTGTTCAACTCTGGTATCCGTCCGGCAATTAACGTAGGTATCTCGGTATCACGTGTGGGTGGTAACGCGCAGATCAAATCGATGAAAAAAGTAGCAGGTACTTTAAAGTTAGATCAGGCTCAATACCGCGAGTTAGAGGCTTTCTCTAAATTCGGTTCTGACTTAGATGCTGCAACTAAATCGGTATTAGATAAAGGTGCACGTAACGTAGAAATGTTGAAACAAGCACAGTTCTCTCCATTTACTGTTGAGAAACAAGTTGCAATTGTTTACGCTGGTACTAAAAACTTAATGCGTAGTGTTCCGGTTAACAAGGTAAAAGAATTTGAAACTGAATTTTTAACCCAATTGGAATTACGTCATCCGGAAACTTTAGCGGCATTAAAAGCTGGTAAATTTGACGATACCATTACTGGTGTATTAGATACCGTAGCAAAAGAGATTTCAAGTAAATATTAATAAGATTTGAGACATGAGATTTGAGATTTGAGATTGGGCAGAAACGTCTAAAATCTCATATCTCACATCTCACATCTAAATAAAGAATGGCTAATTTAAAAGAAGTAAGAAACCGGATTGCGTCGGTACAATCAACACAGCAGATTACCAAAGCTATGAAAATGGTTTCGGCGGCAAAGTTGAAACGTGCTACCAATGCAATTATCGCTTTACGTCCTTATGCAACTAAACTGAAAGAGATTTTAGGTAATCTGTCGGCAAGTTTAGAGGGATCGTCATCGCCTTTTATCCAGGAGCGTGAGCCCAATAAGGTTTTAATTGTTACTGTATCTTCAAACCGTGGTTTGGCTGGTGCTTTTAACATGAACGTAATTAAAGCGGCCAACAATTTAATTGCTGAGAAATATAGCGAACAGTTGAAAAACGGTAACGTGAGCATTATTTCTATCGGTAAGAAAACTCAGGATTTTTATGAAAAACGTAAATACAATGTTATTGGCAACAATAATGAAGTATTTTCGGCCTTAACTTTCGAAAATGTAACCAAAATTACAGATGCGATTATGGCTGGTTTTATTAAAGGTGAGTTTGATAAAGTAGAAGTGGTTTATAACCGTTTTAGAAACGCAGCTGTACAGTTTATTACTACTGAGCAGTTATTGCCTTTGCCTAAAGCAGAAGCTACTACAGCGGATCTTAAAACCGATAAGAAAACAACAAATGTTGATTATATTTTAGAGCCTTCTCAGGAAGAAATTGTAGAACAGTTAATTCCTAAATCAATTAAGATCCAGTTATACAAAGCGGTTTTAGATTCTCATGCCTCTGAACACGGTGCACGTATGACCTCAATGGATAAAGCAACTGAAAATGCTGGTGAGTTATTGAAAGCTTTAAAACTTTCGTACAACCAGGCACGTCAGGCAGCAATTACAACTGAGTTAACTGAGATTGTAAGTGGTGCAGCAGCATTAAACGGATAATAGTCTGCAGTTCTTAGTTTTGAATTAGCAATACTATTTGTATAAAATATAAAGCCCATTTCTTAATTGAAATGGGCTTTTTTATTGATGTAAGATTTATGTAATCCAGAATTATTATGTTTTTTATGGATTCGAATGTAGAATACGGTGAAAATAGAACAGCAAGATACCGTTACTTTTACGCAGGCTTATCCCGATGCAGAAACATTGTTGATATCAAAAACTGATAGAGGAACTTTTTTGAAAGGTTAAACTTTATCTTTGTCAATTATTATATATCATGAAAAGATACTCCATTATTATCCTGTTACTCGCTCCATTTTTTGTAAAAGCCCAAAACCCGGCACGAGATTATACCAATGCAGTGCTTTGGCAGCAAACCTCGGGCGAGTACAGAGCCTTATGTTTCCAGGCTTATAACTTTGCCCGTTTATCGTTAAAAGAAGCGTTATGGGCTGATACAAGCAGAAAACCAAACTGCGTAATTGTTGATATTGATGAAACAGTTTTGGATAACTCTGCCTTTCAGGGACACGAAATTAAAAAAGGTCAAAGTTATGTACCCGCCGATTGGACAGCGTGGACAAATCTGGCTAAAGCCGATACCGTTCCGGGTGCTTTGGCATTTCTAAAATTTGCCGCCTCAAAAAACATCGAAACATTTTATGTAAGCAACCGCGATGAAAAAGATTATGCTGCTACTTTAAAAAACCTGCAGCATTTTGGATTCCCTTATGCAGACGATGCACATTTGATTGTTTCAAAAGGTACCTCAAATAAGGAGCCGCGCAGGCAAAAAATAACAGAAACGCATAATATTCTGTTGTTATGTGGCGATAATCTGAGCGATTTCAGCAATATTTTTTATCGTGAACAGAAAAACACCTTTGAGCAGGTAAATACAAACCAGGCCTTATTTGGAACGAAGTATATTGTATTGCCAAACCCGATGTACGGCGATTGGGAAAAGCCTTTGTATCAGGGCGAAAAGCTTAGCGACAAAGATAAAGCGAAACAAAGATTAGAACGATTAAAAAGTTACTAAGTTTTATAATTATTCAGCAATAAGTATTACTTTTGCAGCATCATAAACATAAATATTATGGAGAACAACGAATTAAAGCACAATACAGAAAGTATGAAAGCGGCTAACCAGCCAGGAATTTATAAATTAATAATTTTTGGTGTAGTGGTTTGCATGGTGGGTACTTATTTGCGTTTCGCTCACGATTCTTGGCAAATGTCTTTAGTTTCATGGATTATCTTATTTGTCGGTGCAATTATCGCTATTAAGGGTGTTTTCAAAATATTAGACGCGTAAGCAATTTGCTATCAAGATATAAAGCCGTTCCGATTCACATTGGAACGGCTTTTTTGTTTTACTGCCCAAACCTATCAGGTTTTTAAAATCTGACAGGTTTGGAAAAAAAACTTAAAGTCGAAAACTGTAGATTATCAACTTCCGATTTATTTGGGCGTTACCTAAGCATCGCAAAGGTCGGGCTTTACAGGGCTGCGCTTCGCTCCGGTACCGATGAAGGATCGGTACTAAACCCTTACAATCCCTAACGCAAAACCCACCGTTTTAAAAACCTCACGGGTTTAATCGGGTTCTTTTAAATACCAAGAATCACCAGCTTTGTTAAATAAACCCGATAGAACGAAAAGCCCGGAGCGAGGTACGAGTGAGGACTTGGAGGGATAGCGGGACTGCCTTCTGCCATTAAAACAGAACCATACATTTTCTGAAAAAATTATTCTTTAAGCTTTTCTATTTTAACCTCGCAGAAGTAATTCGTATTGTATATTTGTTTTAATTGCCTATTGAGGGATGCGCCGTTTTAAAACCTGCAAGGTTAAAGTAACTACTCCAAACTCCCACCTCAGCACTCCAAATTCAACGTTGGGTTACCTAAATACAATTCTCGTATTAAGGATAAATACAGCGTTAAAAACTAACCAATACGCTGTACTTCTTATGGCCATTTGAAGCAAATATTTAAAATGATTATTTATTTAGAACCACACAATCATGAAAAGGAATATTATTGCTATAGCCATCGTTTTAACCATTTTTGGCTGCCAAAAGGAAAATAAAAAGTACGCAGGTGCTGATGCTGTCGAATCAAATGAGTTAAATAAGGAAATCTCAGATAGCACTGCTACAGAGAAAATCATCAAAACTGCCGATATGCGGTTTAGGGTAAAAGATGTGCAGCAAACCAAAGAACAGCTCAGCAAAACCATTAAAGCCGAAGGCGGCACAGTTGCCGAGTTCTCAATCGAAAGTACCATACAGGAAACCGATAAAATTAAACAATCAACGGATTCGCTAAAAGAAATTACTTCATACCGCACCCAGGGTTATCTGGTAGCTAAGGTACCATCTGATAAACTGGATGAATTTACCAACACCATCGCAAAAATGGCCGTCTTTGTTGACAATCAATCGATGAAGATGGACGATCAGAGCATTGCCTATTTAGCCAATAAATTAAAGGTGCAGAACCGGGTTGATGCAATTGAAAAGATCAATAAGGTAGCTTCTAAAAAAAGTGCCAATGTAGAATCTTCTCTTTACATCAAAGACGATTATGTGGATAAGAAAATCGAGAATATGCAAATCGATAGCCGCGTAAAATTCAGTACCATAACCCTTAATTTTTATCAGGACAATACGGTTAAAACGATGATTGTTGCCAATGACAATCTGTATGATTATCGTCCGGCATTTATAAACAGGCTTTGGTTAGGTATTGTAAATGGGTGGACAATCTTTAAAGAAATCATTATTGCTGTGTCTAATCTCTGGATGTTAATATTGATTGGTTTTGTGGTGTTTTTTGTGATAAAACATTTTATCAGAAAGAACAGGCTAGCTACTGAAGAAGCCACAAGAAATATTATTGATCGGGCCAGGCAATAAGGGGATATCGTTTATTGCCAAACTGGGCTTAGTTAAGGTCTTTTTATAATCGAACATAAAATAATTTGTCTTTCTACTACGCTAAGGATGACAATTATTTTATTCTCCGCGTCATGGTTCGTGTCCCCACGAACCATTTCATATTATTTAATTGTGAAAGATTGCTTCACTCCCTTACTTGTACCCCTCACTTCAGTTCGCAATGACGAATCATGGGATTTACTATGCAAATTATCTTTTATCTTGCCATAGTTCGTGTCTCCACGAACCATTTATGTATAAACTATTTCTTTGCCTTAACTACAATCCCTTTAACCTTGGTTTTATTATCGCTTACAAAAGATTCCCAACCCGAATAGGTTTTGGATTTACCCCCGGAAGTAATTTTCTGAAAGGAATGGCACACGGCTACTGCCAATCCATCGGTAGCATCTAAAAATTCGGGGGTTTCTTTAAAATTTAACAAACGTTGCAGCATGGCTGCCACCTGCTCTTTAGTGGCATTTCCGCTGCCTGTAATCGATTGTTTAATCTTCCTGGGGGAATATTCCGTAACGGAAATATTCCTCGATAGCGCAGCCGCAATCGCAATTCCTTGTGCACGGCCAAGTTTTAACAATACCTGAATGTTTTTACCATAAAATGGTGCTTCGATAGCGAGAACATCTGGTTTATATTGATCGATGAGTACAACTGTTTTTTCGAATATCCGCTGAAGCTTAAGAAAAGGATCTTCTAAATGAGTCATTTTAACCACTCCTAAACTAATCAGCTCCGTTTTATTTCCCTTCTCCAAAATTACGCCATAACCCATCACCGCAGTGCCCGGATCGATGCCCATAATTATCCGTTCCTTTTTTTCGTTCAACATTACAGCAATATTAAGCATATTTGCAAATAAAAAGAGCATCTTGACAGGCAAGCACAAAAAAATACTATCACTTTTAATTAAAGCTGCAATTGTAGTATTTGCCTTTTGGTTTATTTACCATAAACTCGTTGCCAATAAAAACCTCCGCGATTTTAGTACACTTTTAAAAGATATTCCACAGGTAGAAATTATCTCCGTGATTGGCATCGTTGTGCTCCTGATGTTGGTAAACTGGTTTTTAGAGGCCGGTAAGTGGAAGTACCTGATGAGCCACATTGAGCCGATTAGTTTTTACAGGGCCATCGAATCTGTTTTCTGCGGTTTAACATTAGCTATTTTTACACCCAACAGGTTAGGAGAATATGGAGGAAGGGTGTTTTTTCTTTCGCCCAAAAGAAGAATAGTTGGCATAGTGGCCATGAGCGTGGGCAGCATCGGTCAGCTGGTATTAACCAATGTTTTTGGCGCTATTGCGGCCTGTTTTTTTGTGTACCGCTTTATCCCGATTGATCGGGTACTGTTTATCGCCCTGGTGTTTTTCGCAGTAATTTTCTGCCTGTTTTTTCTGATTTTTTACTTTAATATCCGATGGCTGAACGGAATTTTGTTATCCTTTAAATTCACCAGGAAATACAAAAAGTTTTACGGCATTTTAGCGAGGTACAGAAAAAGGGAACTTTTTAAAATCATCACCTACTGTTTTACGCGTTACCTGGTATTTAGTTCACAATATTTCATTCTATTTGTTTGGCTGGTACCCGGTTTACATTATGCTGATATCGTAATGATGACCTGTTTGCTCTTTTTGGTGCAATCGGCACTGCCCTCGCTTGATCTTTTCGATGTAGGCATCAGGAGTGTTACTGCCGTTGAATTATTTAAGCATGTAACCGATCAACATGTGGCTGTTATTGCATGTACTGCCAGTATTTGGCTTATAAATATCATAATTCCTGCTATCTTAGGCACTTATTTCGTTTTTAAACTCAATTTTTTTGGAAATTCTAAATCTAATTAGTCTATTATCTGCTGTTTTAACCCTAATCTATGGTTTTTTAGTCCTTTATTTTATAAGAGGATGGCACAGGCTGGTTTATTTTATCCCTCAAAAATCAGATCTCCACACCAAAGTATCGATTATTGTAGCCGCCAGGGATGAAGAAGCCAATATCAATAAAACCATTGACGATCTGATTGCACAACAATACCCGAAAACTTTAACCGAGATCATTATTATTGATGATCATTCTACCGACCGTACCGCAGAAATTGTACTCAGCTATGCAGACCGTAATGTGAAACTGATCAAGCTGAATGAAGACCGGGCGTTAAATTCTTATAAGAAAAAAGCGATACAAACCGCTATCGGAACCTGTACAGGCGACCTGATCATCACCACTGATGCCGATTGTAGAATGGGGCCAAGCTGGCTGAATACCATCGTTAATTTATATGAGGATAAAAACTATAAAATGATCTCTTCTCCGGTCGCTTATTTTCAGGAGAAAAGTTTTTTTGAAAGATTACAGTCCTTAGAGTTTTTATACCTGATTGGTTTAGGTGCCTCTACCATTGGAAACCAGAAACCATCAACCTGTAATGGTGCAAACCTGGCTTATGAGAAAGCTACTTTTTACGAGGTTGGCGGTTTTCAGGGAATTGATGACCTGGCATCGGGCGATGATGAATTATTATTGCATAAAATTGCCGCAAAATATCCGGATAAGATTGGTTTTCTGAAAAACAGGGATGCCATTGTATATACCCACGCAAAAGAAACCCTGGGTTCTTTTATCCAGCAGCGTAAACGTTGGGCTTCAAAAAGTACCCGTTATAAAAATAAAGCGATTATTGTTTTGGGCGTACTCATCTGGATTTTCAATCTCAGTATATTGTCAAACTTTATTACAGGACTGTTTATTCCGGATTTTTTAACCCTTACTTTCTATCAACTGTTGATTAAAATGGTTTTAGAAACCTTATTTTTATGGGATGTAACCGGCTTTGCCAAAAGGCGCAGTTTACTCATTTTAATCCCTGTTTTAAATATGCTGCATGTAATTTATATGGTGTATATCGGCATTGCCGGAAACAGTGGGAAATACAATTGGAAAGGCAGAATGGTTAGGTAATGGATAATAGCCCATCAAAAAAAGTATGGTTAAAGTTTAAGCGGAATAAACTTGCGTTCGGCGGGCTGATTTTTATCCTGTTGTTAATGCTGATGGGCATTTTGGGCTATTTAATTATGCCCGATCATTCTCCCGACGCCAATGTTCAGACGCTTCAGTTAAACAAAAAGAAACCAGGCAGTACTTTTACTTTTTTAATCATCAGCCGGAACCCTAAAGTAGAAAAAGTAAATTTTTACTCCAGAATGCTCAACGGGCAAACACCGGCTTTTAAAAGTATCCCGATTACCTCGTATAAAATAAAAAATCAGGCTGTTTTTGTGCAGGAATACATCGGGGACGATGAAAAAGCCAGAGAAACGGAGTACGAATTAAAAGATTTATGCCCGGATTGTGTTTTACCTTCAAAAATCGGTTCTCCAAAAGCGCTTTTCGAGAAAAACAACATCTATAAGCAAACCTATATTCTTGGAACTGATATTTACGGACGCGATTTATTAAGCCGGTTAATTTTGGGCATCCGCGTTTCCTTATCAGTAGGTTTAATGGCCGTGCTCATTTCTCTTTTTATCGGGGTGAGTTTAGGTGCCATTGCAGGTTATTTTGGTGGCAGGGTAGATGCGGCCATCAGCTGGTTTATGAATGTGGTTTGGTCGTTACCTTCGCTTTTGCTGGTGATTGCCATTTCATTTGCACTTGGAAAAGGTTTCTGGCAGATATTTATTGCCGTTGGTTTATCTACCTGGGTAGATGTAGCGAGGTTAGTACGCGGGCAGGTAATGGCGCTTAAAGAAGTCGAATTTGTGGAAGCTGCAAGGGCTCTGGGTTTTAGTACCAGCAGAACTATTATTAAACACATACTCCCTAACATCGCCGGGCCGATTTTGGTGGTTGCTTCCTCTAATTTTGCATCGGCCATATTATTAGAAACCGGATTAAGCTTTTTGGGGTTTGGTGCACAGCCACCCATGCCAAGCTGGGGAAGCATGATTAAAGAACATTATGGTTACATTATTATGGATGCCGCCTACCTCGCTGTTCTGCCAGGCTTAGCCATTATGCTTACGGTTTACGCATTTAATGTGCTGGCCATTGGCTTACGCGATGCTTTTGATGTTAAGGGCCAAAACGTTACTGTTTAAAAAATACTTTCGTGAAAAAGCAGTACCGTTACGATACCGCTTTCACCCTTAAAAAACAAAATTTACACTTTATTGCAATTCAATTATTTTGCTTTTTTCTTATCAAAAGAGAATCTCCTCGCAATACTAAAACCCCAACGGTATTGTCCTTTAAGCCATGAGGTATTGGTGTCGGTAATAAATTGTGATTCCTGTATCGCCGTTGCATTGGTAAAATTCAGGTGGAAGATATGTCCTCCCGTTTCAAATTCCAGTCCGGCACCAAGCGTTTTGTAATATTGAGTTCCCAATGTATTTTCGAGATAAGCTTTTTTATCTTTATCCCTGAATGGAATCGTATAATCGGCCACAAAAGCCATGCGTTTGGTGATTTTAATACGTCCCCCAACTGATACCGCAAGCATATCGTTCTGATCGCCAAAAACCGTGAAATTCCGGTGTACATAAGAAGGCATAACCAACACCGAAAAGTTCGAATTAAATTTACGGGCAATTACTGCCTGCACCACATAGGTTAAGCGATCCTGAAATTCGCTGAATGCATTTGCTGCCGTCGGATCGGTAGAGGCTTTTGCTGCTGAAACGGTGGTGCTGCCGAATAAAGTTACCGCAACCGGTATTTTATCATCGGCAGTTTGCTCCAATAAGCGGTATTTTAAGTTTCCTTCGTACAATTGCGTAACTACTCCTGCGCCTTTTGCCCTTGATAACCCAACCGAAAGCCTGTCACTGATTCCATATTCGAAACCGATGCGGATATCTGTTGATTGATCCAGCCCGAAAAAGTTTTTTGTCCCCCCTGCACTGCCTGCAATATCGCCAAAACGGTGATCTACCCTAAAATCCAGTTCGTTTTTATAGATGGTTTCGTTGGTTTGAATATTGATTAGCTTGGTAGCCTTAAACGTAGCCTGTACATTCTTTTTTTCGGTAGGCATCTGTAATGCTTTTTCGAGCGAATCCTGGGCAAAAGCCAAAGAAGGCAGGCAGATTACAGACAGGTATAAAAGAGATTTTAGATGATATTTCATAAAAATTATTTTTTTGGTTGATAAATAGCGGTCATTTTTACCTGTACAGTTTCTGCAATCTGTTTAAAAACGATTGTTGGGATTTTGATGTCATGATCGGCCAGTTTTACATTAAAAGTAGAGATGGCTTTCGCTTCATCACTGGTAATCACCATCGATCCTTTTGCTGTATATTCTTTGGTTACCCCGTGGATCTGCAAGTTTCCTTTAACCGTAACAGGGTAAGTGCCGGGTTTCGAAAAATCGATCTGTTCTACAATTTTTCCCTTAAAATCAGAGGTAGGAAATTTATCACTCTCGATGTAATTTTCGTTAAAATGCTCCTGCATCAGCTTTTTCTTAAACTGAAAAGAAGTGTTATTGATCTTGAAAATAATTTCGTTTGTTTTAATATTAATGGCCGAAGCTCCTGTTTTGCTCTGTGCATCGATGTCTTCTACAGGTGTTGAAGAAAAAAACGAAGAATTAACGCTTTTGCTTACCCAAATTTGTGCTTTTACACCTGTGCATAAAAACAGGATTGTTAGTGTGAAAAATAATTTTTGCATCTGTAATGTATTTAAGTTCTTAATAAAACCGGCGTTAATCCGGATGGATTATTCTGGCATACCTTTATCAAACCATGCTTGTAACAGCTCCCTTTCGCTTACTGTTAGGGTGCTTCCTTTAGGCATAGTTTTGGTAACCAGTATGCTATTGGCCACGCGTGTATCGTTTTTGACCGAAGCGAAACCGTTAAATAACCAGATCGATTTGAGTGCACCATTGGGCCCATGGCAGCCATTACATTTGGTTTGAAAAAGTGCGCCGGCAAAATTGGTATAGGTTACGTTAGCCGTGGTTACAGGTGTAGGACCGTTAGTGGTTGGAGTTTCAGGCTTTATTTCTTCTGCTTGTTTTTTAGAGCAGGCAAAAAGAAATGCGGCAAAAGTGGCTAAGAAAAAAATAGAAAGTTGTTTTTTCATAAGTAATGGTAGATTGGATTAGGCATTTAATTGATTTTGTAGATTTATTTAGGTTTTTATCGTTTTGAAAATTTTTTATAAAAAATTTAACTATGATTTTGCAGATATTTAAAACATAAATAGAAATGCAGAGAATAATGATGCGATTACCTGCTTTTTTATCTTCATAGCTCGATTTTTTTAAAATTTATCCTTCGTTTGTTTGAAAATATTTGCCGTTTTGATGGGGTTATTGACTTTTAAATAGTGTTTCCATCAAAATATTAGTCGATACGTAAGTTTTTGTAAATGGGTTGCCCGCGAAATAAAAAAAATAAAAAAGCCGTCCCGATTTTTACGTCGGGACGGCTTTCATAATGGGTTAACTATAACTTAATTAAAATCCTCGGCTTTTAGTTGCGGATTTACCTTAATGTCTTTAATCACAATCGAAAATTCCTGTGAGCCTTGCGCGGTTGAAACGGATTGTGCCAGGTTGAATGGAAACAATACATCACCAACTTTTTTATAGTTGGAATATTCTGTTGACTGGCTAACCTCAACAGTACCTTTTGTACTGGTGCTTTCTTCTTTTAAAAGCAAACCTGATTTTGTATCATAATATTCGGTTTTCTTTTTGCCTGACGGAGAAGTGATATTCAATTTAAATGCATCAGCTGTGCCCACTTTAGCTGTTCCTGCTGATTCAATTTTAGTTCCATCAGTTGCATAATACAATTGGCTGCCATAACCTTTGTCGTCTTTCTTTTCAGCCAGGTCATCACCAGTTAATTCGGCTTTTTGCCCCATTTGCATCGAGTAGCCAGTTTTGCCATTGTAAACTTGTTTTACAGCTGTCTGTCCACCCATCAACATTTCCATGCTGCTTAAATTAGGAGCCATGTTTTTAATGTTAACCGTTAGTTTCTGTCCCTGTATTTCCATCTCGCCGGTTTGTTGTAGAGAAGTTATTTTTTTGATCGCCTCTGCACCGCCAATGGCTTTGATGTAATTGCTGATAATCTGAGCGGGTACCGGAGGTGGAGGAGAGAGTGTTACATCAAGCGGTTTAACCGGGTTTGCATAATTGTCGAAAACCTTTGGGATAAAATTAGCCCTCAATAATCCTGGTATAAAAGCTTCACCTTTACCAACAATCACAATGCGGGTATTATCATGGTTGTAATACTTTTTAGCTACCCTTAAAATATCATCAGTGGTTACTGCATTTACCTTTTGTAAATAAGTACGGTAAAAATCTTTTGGTAAGCCGTTAATCAGGATATTACTGGCAAAAGCTGCGGTACGTGCCGGGTTTTCTAAACCTAGTGCAAAAGATCCGTTAAACAGGTTTTTGGCATTCTGCAATTCATCTGCAGTAACTTTTGTGGTGCGGATGGTATTGATTTCGTTTAAAAACTCTACCACAGCACTATCTACCTTTTCATTTCTAACGGCCGCATTGGCTGAAAATTTAGACTGGAAACGACCTGAGCCTGTGCTGGAATAAGCACCATATGTAAAACCATGTTTTTCCCGTAAGTTGTTGAATAATCTAGATTCAGAACCGCCACCCAGGATCTGGTTAGCCAGTAAAACCGGGAAATAATCAGGATTGCTCATTGGTAAATCAATTAAGTTCATCACGGTAATTTCTGATTGAACTGCATTGCTTACATTGATCACATCGACTTCTGTTTTTGCGGGATTAGCTACTTTGGTTAACACCGGTAAGCTTAGCGCTGTTCCCTTCCAGTCGCCAAATGCTTTTTCGGCCAGGGCTTTTGCTGCTTCTGGTTTAATATCACCCACAAAAGTTAAATAACCTCTCGATGGGGTAATATA
Organism: Pedobacter jeongneungensis; assembly: GCF_039538295.1. Classification (NCBI taxonomy): domain Bacteria; kingdom Pseudomonadati; phylum Bacteroidota; class Sphingobacteriia; order Sphingobacteriales; family Sphingobacteriaceae; genus Pedobacter; species Pedobacter jeongneungensis. The sequence continues at coordinate 144,574 of NZ_BAABBY010000008.1, forward strand.
TTTTTGATAGGCAGTTTTAACATCAGCCAGGGTGATGGCATTAAGCGAAGTTTCGGTTTCAAATTCTCCCATCGGATGGTTTTTGCCATAAGCCAAAGCATTTACCACACGGGCAGAAATGGCTTTTGCGCTTTTTTCGCTCGATTTTAACCCGGTAATGGTCTGCGATTTTAGTTTCTCGAAAGATTCTGCCGGAAAAGCCGGTTTGCGGATACTTTCTGACATTAAAGCAAATGCCTGAGGAAAATAACGGGTTAAAGCCGAAGCTGAACCGCCATTTGCACTTGCACTTACATCAGCACCCAGCTGATCAACAGCTTCATCAAATTGTGCTTTTGTTTTAGTGGTGGTTCCTTCATTTAACATATTGCCCATTAAGCTTACTACACCAGCCTTAGCGCCTTCGGTAATTGGTCCGGCATCAATGCTGTAACTGGCCGATACTTTTGGCAGTTTGTGGTTTTCTACTACTAAAACAGTAATGCCGTTTGATAATTTATAAATAACAGGATCGCCGATGGTAATTATTGGTGCCGGGCCAGGTTTTGGTTTGTGGCTGCGATCTATGGTTTGCGCTGAAATGCCTTGAGCCAATAAGGAAACTGCAGCTATAATGAATAATTTTTTCATGTTTTTAATAATTAAAATGAAAAGCGGTCAGCTTATTTCTTAGGTAAGTAATACAATACAACTCTTTGGTTTTTGTTCAGGTATTTCTTGGCAACATCTCTAATCTCTTCGCGGGTAATGGATCTGATTACCTCTAATTCTTTGTTAATGTCGTTTGTATCCTTATCATGGAAAGTATAACCATCCGCCAGGTTTTCTGCAACCCCAAGCATTTTGCTGTTAGCACTTACATAATTGTTTTCGAATTTATTCTGCAGCTTTTTATAATCGCTTTCACTAATCAGGTCGGTTTGAAGGCGTAAAACTTCTTCATCAATATCTTTTAACAGATCATTAAGTGGGGTGTCTTTATTTGGAAGAGCCAGTGTGATGTAAGCGCCATAATCCTCAAGCGAATAATTAAAAGCAGCAACCTGAAGGGCTGTTTTCTTCTGGTCGACCATTTTAGTGCTCAATCTCGAGCTTCCCCCTTCTGACAGAATAGAACTGATCATACCCAGAACCTTACTTTCCCTGGTTTTCATTCCCGGTACGCGGTAGGCTGCAAAAATTGCAGGGATCTGGATGTTGGCATCGTAAGCGGTATCGATAATTTCTTTGGTAATTTCTGGTAATTTGAAATCTTTACGCACAATCGGCGCACCTTTAGGTACCTCAGCAAAGTAAGATTTTACCAAAGCTTTGGTTTTATCGAGATCTAAATCGCCGGCAATGGTTAAAACGGCATTGTTTGGCACGTAATATTTTTTGAAGAAAGCAATAAACTCATCTAGTTTTGCAGCATCTAAATGTTCCATCGAACCGATGGGCTGCCAGCGGTAAGGGTGGCCGTCAAATAGATGGGAAAAGATTTTCTCGGTAAATTTTCCGTAAGGGGCATTGTCGATACGTAAACGCTTTTCTTCTTTAACCACTTCATTCTGCGTTTTTACACCAACTTCGTTTATTACAGGGTGCAACATCCGTTCGCTTTCCAGCCATAACCCCAGTTCTAATTGGTTTGAAGGAAATACTTCATAATAAAAAGTACGGTCTTGTGAGGTGTTGGCATTGTTCTGTCCGCCATTGCTGCTTACCAGTTTCATAAACTCGCCGCGTTTAATATTGTCGGAGCCTTCGAAAAGTAAATGTTCAAAAAAGTGTGCGAAACCGGTGCGCTGGGTTTCCTCATCTTTTGATCCAACATGGTACATTACCGAAACGGCAACAACAGGGGCGGTTTTGTCTTGATGGAGAATAACGTGGAGGCCATTGTCAAGATCAAATTCGGTAAACTGTACTTTTTGTGCGGAAGCACTTAAGCACAGGCCCGAAATAACCAAAGCAAAAAGAATTCTTTTTTTCATGAGTTTTTGTTTTTTAATACTTCGAAATGATCAAAGGCAAGAGCAAGCGATTATTTCTTTTATAAGTTAATTTGGATTTTTCCACTAAAGGGTGGAATGGAAAATAAGGAAGTCCTAAAGTATGCATTAAAACAAAAAAAGCGGATATTAAACCCGCTTTTTTATGATTTTTTTTGAAATTTTATCTCCAGTCTTTATACTGGTTGATTAAACCGTTTGTTGAACTATCGTGACTTGAAACTTTTTCGTTGCCCGCCAGTTCCGGAAGAATCTTTTTGGCCAGTTGTTTACCCAGTTCTACGCCCCATTGGTCGAAGCTGAAAATATTCCATATTACCCCCTGAACAAAGATTTTGTGCTCGTACATCGCTACCAAACTACCTAAAGTATATGGCGTTACCTTTTTCAATAAGATGGAGTTGGTTGGGCGGTTACCTTCAAAAACTTTAAAAGGAGCAATTTTTTCAATTTCAGCATTCGATTTGCCTTCTTTTTTTAATTCGGCTTTAACTTCCTCTTCGGTTTTACCGTTCATTAAAGCTTCTGTTTGCGCAAAGAAATTCGACAGTAAAATAGGGTGATGATCGCCCAGTGGATTTAAGCTTTGTGCAGGGGCAATAAAATCGGCAGGAATAATCCTGGTACCCTGGTGAATCAGTTGGTAAAAAGCATGCTGACCATTGGTTCCTGGTTCGCCCCAGATAATTGGTCCGGTTTCGTAATCCACCTCATTTCCGTTTCTATCTACATGTTTACCGTTACTTTCCATATCACCCTGTTGGAAATAAGCAGCAAAACGGTGCATATACTGGTCATAAGGTAAAATAACCTGTGTTTCGGCATTATAGAAATTGATGTACCAGACGCCAAGTAAGCCTAAAATCACGGGTAAGTTGCTTTCAAATTCAGCAGTTTTAAAGTGGTTATCGGTGGCATGTGCACCGGCCAGTAATTGCTTAAAGTTATCAAAACCGATGCTTAATGAGATGGATAAGCCAATAGCACTCCATAATGAGTAACGACCACCAACCCAGTCCCAGAATTCGAACATGTTTTCTGTATCAATACCAAAATCAGAAACATCTTTTGCATTGGTAGATAGTGCCGCAAAGTGTTTGGCAATATCGTTTTCCTTACCTCCCTTTTCTAAAAACCAGGTACGGGCAGAGTGCGCATTCGTCATGGTTTCCTGAGTGGTAAAGGTTTTAGATGCTACTAAAAATAAAGTGGTTTCAGCATTTAAATCTGCTAATGTTTCGGCGATGTGTGTACCATCAATATTAGAAACAAAGTGGATATTTAAGTGGTTTTTATAGTGCTTTAATGCTTCGGTAACCATTACCGGTCCTAAATCAGAACCTCCGATACCAATATTAACAATATCGGTAATGGCTTTACCGGTATAACCTTTCCATTCGCCGCTGATAATGCTGTTGCTAAATTTCTCCATTTTAGCCAACACTGCATTTACCTCAGGCATTACATCTTTACCATCAACCAGAATCGGAGTATTGCTTAAGTTGCGTAAAGCGATGTGTAATACAGAGCGATCTTCCGTTTCGTTGATCTTATCTCCGTTATACATCGATTTTATGGCCTCGTCCAATTTACACTCACGTGCCAGTTGAATTAATAGCGCCAGGGTTTCATCGCTGATGCGGTTTTTACTGTAATCCAGCAAAATATCCTCAAAAAAAACAGAAAACTTATTAAAACGATCTGCATCTTCAGCAAAAAGATCTTTAATGCTTTTTTGGTTGATATCTATAAAATGATCGGCTAAATATTTGTAGGCCTCAGTTTCGGTAAAATTTACTTTAGGTAACATAATCTTTGTTTTTTTGTAAAAGTAATAAAGCAAAAATTTAAAACGGTCTTTTTAATGTTCAAAATCATTAAGAATTTTTAATTCCGGTTAAACAAAGTAACTTTAAAATAACATCCCTGTTAGTTCATTAATTATTTTAATCTTTTAATTCTACACTCATGTTAGAAAATTTAAATGAAATGGTGCGTGAAAACGTACAGGAAAGTGTTGTAAACAATACCGCTATTCCAAACGAGCATAATGAAGCGGTAATCCAGGCGGCATCAGGATCTATTTTCGATAGCCTGAAAAATCAGTTGTCATCAGGTAATATTGGCGCTTTGACGGATATTTTTAATGGTAACAAAGCCGAAGGTACCCAGGTTGCCGAACAGGCATCCGGAAGTTTTATTGATAAATTAAGCGGGTTGGGGATTAATGCTGATACGGCAAAATCTTTAGCGGCGAGCATTATTCCCGGGCTTATTGCGAAATTTACCCAAAAAACAAATGACCCGAATGATAGTTCTTTTAACCTGAAAGATGTTTTAGGGAGTTTGGGTGGTAATGATGGTAAGTTTGATGTGAGCGATGTAATTGGTATGTTTAACGGAGGTAAACAAACAACACAGCCCGGCCAAACAGGTGAAGGCGGAATTATGGATAAATTAAAAGGGATGTTTAATTAAAGAATCGGTTTCCTGTAGATTTTTCTTAAGTGGAGTTGTCAACTTTAAGGGCCGGTTTGCTCTAAAAGTTGACAACTCTAAATCACTAACATGTAGACAGTTTATTCCATCTCTCCTCAAAATTGTTTAGATTAGGGCACCTAAACTAAACTACCATTTTATGAAGAAAATATACCTGATCGGTTTTTCCCTGCTGGGATTAAATGCCTTTGCTCAAAAATCAGATTTAAGACCACTGGTTTCAAAAAAAGCCGATGCCATCGAACAGAAAGTAATTACCTGGAGGCGCGATTTTCATGAGCATCCCGAATTGGGCAATACAGAAGTAAGAACAGCAGGCATTATTGCAAAACATCTTGAATCGTTAGGCATAAAAGTAACTACAGGTGTAGCCAAAACTGGTGTGGTTGGGATTTTGAAAGGTGGTAAACCCGGCCCGGTTGTAGCGCTTCGTGCCGATATGGACGGACTTCCCGTTACCGAAAGGGTAGATGTTCCATTTGCTTCAAAAGTAAAAACACAATATAACGGACAAGAAGTTGGCGTAATGCACGCCTGCGGACATGATAGCCACGTGGCTATTTTAATGGGTGTAGCTGAGGTACTGGCATCAATGCAAAAAGATATCCAGGGAACAGTGAAATTCATCTTCCAGCCTGCTGAAGAAGGTGTTCCGGCAGGAGAGGAAGGCGGTGCCGCTCTAATGATCAAAGAAGGTGTATTAGAAAATCCTAAAGTAGATGTAATTTTTGGTTTGCATATCAACTCTCAAACAGAGGTTGGTGAGGTAACTTACCGTCCGGGCGGTACCATGGCTGCGGTAAACGACATGAAAATTACAGTTACCGGCAGGCAAGCGCATGGTGCTTACCCATGGAGCAGCATCGATCCGGTGGTAATTTCTGCGCAGATTATCAATAACCTGCAAACCATCGTCAGCCGGAACCTAAACGTAACTGAAAACCCCGGTGTGGTTACCATTGGAGCCATTAATGGTGGCGTAAGGTCGAACATTATCCCTGAAAAGGTAGAGATGCTGGGTACGGTGCGGAATTTTAGCAAAGAGGATGAGGCGATGTTTATCGAGCGTATTAAAACCATTGTAACCAAAACAGCCGAAGCCGGCGGTGCAACGGCTGAAATTAAAATTCCATACAGCAATCATTATCCCGTTACTTTTAATAATATCGTCCTAACCGAAAAAATGCTGCCGGGTATGCAAGCTACCGCAGGTAAAGATCATGTTAAATTAAAACCACCCGTAACAGGAGCAGAAGATTTCTCTTTCTTTCAGGAAAAAGTGCCTGGTTTATTTGTGTTTTTAGGTGGAATGCCAAAAGGAAAAGATCCATTAAAAGCACCATCGCACCATACGCCGGATTTTTACCTTGATGAAAGCGGGTTTGTATTGGGGGTTAAGTTATTGTCGAATTTAACATTGGATTATATGGGGATGAAGAAATAAGGTGGTTTATTAGTTCAATAGTCATTGGTTTTATTTGTCATGGTTTCTGATAGATTAGTAATGAGAATAAAATGGTTAGCAAAGCAGTTTTAACTGAAATTGCTTTCCGACATGCGCTATGCTCAAAGCGATTTTATATATTTGCTCCATGACCAAAGAACAAATTCAGGATTTAAGGGACAGGGTAACGTCGCTGAGGAGGTATCTTTGACGTTGATGAGCTACTTTACGCCATCCGCGAAGAAGAAAAATTAACAATGGCGCCCGATTTCTGGGACGATCCAAAAAAAGCAGAAAAAATTCTTGCCGAAATCAGTTCAAAGAAAAAATGGACGGAAGGTTTTAACCAAACCCATAATGCAGTTGAAGATACCGCTGTGATGTTTGAGTTTTTCCAATCAGGCGATGCATCGGAAGCAGAATTAAAAGATCAGTTCGAAATCGGCAAAACCGCTGTGGAAGAGCTGGAACTCAAAAATATGCTGCGCAACAAAGAAGACCAGCTTTCGGCTGTGCTACAGATTACCGCAGGTGCTGGTGGAACAGAAAGCTGCGACTGGGCTTACATGCTCATGCGCATGTATATGATGTGGGGCGAGAAAAACGGCTACAAAATCACCGAGCAAGACAGTCAGGAAGGGGAGGTTGCGGGTATAAAATCGGTAACGCTTCAGTTTGATGGCGATTTTTCTTACGGCTACCTTAAAGGCGAAAACGGGGTGCACCGTTTGGTGCGGATTTCTCCGTTTGATTCAAACGCCCGCAGGCATACTTCTTTTGCTTCGGTATATGTTTATCCTTTGGTAGATGATACGATAGAGATCGATATCAACCCTGCAGATATAGAATTCGAAACTTTTAGAGCTGGTGGTGCCGGTGGACAAAACGTAAATAAGGTTGAAACTGCCGTACGTTTATACCATAAACCATCGGGTATTATCATTAAAAACCAGGAGTCGAGATCGCAGTTGCAGAATAAAGAAAACGCCATCCGTTTATTAAAATCGCAGTTATACGAAATCGAAGAACGTAAACGCAATGAAGCAACTGCACTGATAGAAGGATCGAAAAAGAAAATTGAGTGGGGCTCGCAGATCAGGAGTTATGTGCTGGATGACAGGCGGGTGAAAGATCATCGCACCAATTATCAAACTTCCAACCCTGATGCGGTTTTAAATGGTGATATCAATGATTTTTTAAAGGCATATTTAATGGAGTTTTAATTTAAATCAAATGGCAAAATCATCACTACTTATCATGTTATTGTTTATGGCAATTAACTATTCGAATGCTCAGGAAATCGTGCCCTTATATCAGGCAGAAATTCCTGGTGCCAAACCAACTCCTGTTGATTATGTAGAAAATACCGAAGTACGGTCAAATGGCACTTTAAGTGTTACCAAAGTATCTGTTCCTACATTTACTGTTTTCGAAGCGCCTAAAAATATCGCTAGCGGAACCGCAGTAATTATTTGTCCGGGTGGCGGCTATGGTGCCCTCGCTTTTAGTCACGAAGGGACCGATGTGGCCAAAAGATTCAATGCCATCGGTATAACGGCTTTTGTGTTAAAGTACCGTTTACCTAGCGATGCCATTATGGTAGATAAAACCTATGGCCCTTTGCAGGATGCGCAGCAAGCCATTTACCTCATCAGGAAGAATGCTAAAAAGTACGGGATCAAAGCCAATAAAATCGGCATTATGGGCTTTTCTGCAGGCGGTCATTTTGCATCAACCTTAATTACGCATTATAACGATTTAAAAATTGCTGATCCCGAAAAGATAAACTTAAAACCAAATTTTGGTGCATTAATTTATCCGGTAATTAGCTTTGAAGAATCGGTACATACCGGGACGATGAAAAATTTATTGGGACCAAATCCACCTGAAAACCTTAAACACTATTTTTCTGCCAATAAAAATGTAACTAAAAAAACGCCCCCAACGTTTTTTGTACATGCAAAAGATGATAAGACTGTTCCTTACGAAAATAGTGTTTTGATGAACGAAGCATTAAAAAAACAAGGCGTGGATACCGATATTTATCTTTATGAAAAAGGTGGTCATGGTTTTGGTTTAATTAACAAAACATCGGATGTAGACTGGTTTAACTTGCTGGCTGACTGGTTGAAAAAAGAGAAATTTTAATATCTTTACGGATATTTTAACCTCTTAACCAGAAATCTCGATGCAAAACACAATTAAGTATGCTATGGTAGCCTTTGTAGCCATCATAACCATAGCCGGTTGTAAAAAAGAAATTAATTATAACGAACAACTGCTTGCTAAAGGCAACGGTTGTAAGCTCACTACCTTAAAGGCCGATCTGGATTTTTTGGGCAGTTATACCATCACTTTTGCTTACGATGCTTTAGGGCGGATATCGAAAGCAACCACGGGGCCTGAAACAAACACTTATACCTATTCTGCCAGCAAAATTACTGCAGTTGATGAGAGTGGTTACATGGCCGAAATTGTGCTGGAAAATGGAAGAGCCGTATCGAGTGGAAGTGCGGGAATAATTAAAGTTGGGGGTGTTTATTATGATGATACCAGAAAATATAGCTATAATAGTGATGGTTACCTTATTCAGGTAAAGAATTATTTGAATGGCGATCTGAGTACAACTGATAATTTAACTTACGCAAATGGGAATTTGATAAAAGCTGTATCAGTTAGTGCAGATCTGCGCTTTACTGAAACTACTATCTATTCCTATTCCAACGATATTGCCGTTAATACTTACGAAATCTCCGATCCGCTTTCATATCATGTTGATTATTTTCCAGGAGGATATTTCGGCAAACAATCAAAAAATGTACTCATCAAAAGTGTATCTAAAACTGTTGATCAGGATGGTAAACCATTTAGTGATGATGTAATCACTTTCACTTCACAATATGATGCGAAGGGTAATGCCAGTTCACTTAACTTTTCAAATGTTTCTACCTTTTACCCCATTGGCGCACCTTCTACAACTGAAACTTATAACGCAAAATACATTTTAAATTATACTTGTAATTAAGGTTTTAAAAGTATTAGAAAGCCTGATCATAAACCATGATCAGGCTTTTGTTTTAATCAGTTTTTTAAGTTATTCATATGTTTGACTGATTAAAAAGCTCATTTTACCACTCTTTTTTTACGATTTAGCCCCTCATTTCTGGGTAAGTCTACGTCTATATTTGCTTACAGTAATGTCGTTTCGAAACCGATTACCATGCACTTGATTTGACCAATTTTATGAAAAACATATCAACCTGATTTATTAATAATGATTTTCAGGCGTTTATGCGTTTTGTTTGATTTGCCGGTCAATGGCTACCCATTACAATTAACCAAATATTTACCTAATTCAAAGAAAAATGAGAAATGAAAAAATGTGGTGTATGCTAATTGCATGCGCATTTTTAACCCTTTTATCTTGCAAAAAAGATAATGGAGGAGTTAAATCAGAAAATGGGCAGGTTAAAGCCTGGGAAACATTAATTGATGGTAACTCGCTGGCCAGTTATAGTGCTTTCGAGGCACAATGGAATTACAATTACCCATGGGGTACCGATCATAACGGTTCTGCACGTATGGTAGGGAGTACTACAAACCATAACCAGATTTCGTTAAGTGACGGGGTACTTACCATCAAAGCTACACGTTTAGCTTCCTCACCGGGAAACAGTACAGCCAATGGCTTTACCAATGTAGCCATATGGTATAATTCTGGTGCCTGTTATGCAAAACAGCAGGTGCTTATTAACGATCAGTTTCCCAGTTACACCATTTCCGGCGATTTCGCTGTGCCAACAACTAAAGGAACCTGGCCTGCTTTCTGGATTACAGGTGTTAATTCGTGGCCACCTGAAAGCGATATTATGGAGTTTAAAGGCAATAACACCAATTGGCAGAATACTTACGATGGAGGCTGGGAAAATAAACTCACCACAGTTTCTACCGCAGGCTCATACCACAATTACAAATGCTGGTACAATAAAGTAAGCGCAACCGATGTAGACTGTCATTATTATATCGATAATGTTTGGGTAGCTAAACATACCATGAGCAATTCGGTAAATAAACCCATGTGGCTCATCATCAACATGCAAATGGAAGGTGATAGTGGTTCTCCCGGCCCTTCTGGTAATACGCTTTACACCGGTAAAAATGTTTACGTGGGACGGGAAAGGGCCTTTTAATTTATAAAATTCAATGTTCATATTGGGGAGGTAACTTTGCAGTTGCCTCCTTCTTTAGTAAAAATAAAATATGAAAAAATACCTGGGCATATTCGCTGCTATGTTGCTCTTTATTTTACTGGTGCAATGTAAAAAGGACGAATTGGCTTTACCAGAGCAGGATATTAATTTGGTGATCAGTAAAATTAACTCATTAAGGCAAAGCGGATGTAATTGTGGTACAACATATATGCCACCAGTACCTGATTTATCACTAAATAACCAGTTACAAAATGCTGCAAATGCCCATGCTAATGATATGGCGCAGCGAAACTATTTTGATCATTTATCTCCAGAAGGGGGAACGCCAGAAGAAAGGGCATTAAATGCTGGTTATACAGGCGATTTCCGGGCAGAAAATTTAGCTAAAGGATACAGTCAGGCCGATCAGGTAATTGCCGCCTGGAAAAATAGTGTAAGTCACTGCAAAGCGATGATGGATGCTAAAAGCACAGAAGCAGGAGCAGGGATGGCGCAAAATTACTGGGTAGTAACTTTTGGCAGCAAATTATAATTTTTTGATGGTTTGGTCAATCACATCCAATAAACCATCAGTATAAGCATCATCGGTAAGCTCCCAAAACATAATGCCGTTTAGCTTTTGATCAATCACATACCTGGTTTTTAGTGATATGGATTTTGGATCGTCAAAAGTGGCGAGGTATTTTGTTTGAGGATTATAATAATACGGTGCCTGGGCAGTTTCATCCCAGTAATAGCTATAGCCGTTTACACTCGAAAACTGTTTTTTAAAGTTTTTATAAGAAACCCCGCTGATAAATTTTGTGGGCTGATATAAACCCTGGTTAGCATCGGTAGTGTTTTCGAAAATACGTGCATAAAAAGCTGCGCCCAGGGCTATTTTTTGTGCAGGAACACCTAATTTAATTAAAGCTTTTACTCCAAAATCGCCCGATAAGTCTTGTTCAGTTGTGGCATATAAAGGCGAGTGGTGACCACTTTTAACCGCATAACCACTTACCAGATCGTAACTCATTAAATTTACCCTGTTAACCAGTGGCATTACCTTATCCCATTCGAAACAGGAGTCGATGCAGTTTTTTGTGCCGCCTGCTGCAAAACTGATTTCAGCCTTTTTACCCAGTTTTTTTCGCAGTTCTTCAACCAGTAACGTGAAATTGTGCTTGTCATCAATTGTGTACCTGTGCCCGGGATAACCCATCACCGCAGGGTATTCCCAATCGAGATCGATACCGTCTGCATGAAAAAAATCAAGAATTTCTTTGGTGGTTTTGGCAAAAGTTTTTCGTCCGCCAGCCCTGCTAAAAACTTCCGAACATGGCGCGCAGCCACTCCATCCGCCAAGTGCAATCATCACCTTCAAATCAGGATTCCGTTGCTTTAAGGCAACCATTTTGCTAATTAAAGCCGAATCCTTCGCCGATTTAATATTTAAACTATCGCCCTTTAAATGCCCGAAACTATAAATCAAATGACTTAATTTTTCGATGGGAAAGCTATCGATTACCGAATTCTGCCCTGTGTAATAAGCAATAACATTCGGTTTAACTGTTTTTTGAGCTTTAGATTGGATACTCAAAAATGATAATGAGATAATGGCTGCAATGCAGAACAAAACAGTTGGAGTGGCAAGCTTTCTTTTATGCATGAGGTTTAGATAAACTATTTTTCGGCAATAATATCCTGCAATTCATTCAATTCAGCAACTTTATCGGTCGCTCCCGCATTTTCGTAAGCCGAAATCAGGTTTCTGATCACGCGACGGATAATGTCGGTATTGCTGCAAGGCCTGTAATATTCGGGCAGGGCTTCTAAATTAAGCTGGCGTAAAAACTGATCCACATCGTGCTTACCGAAAATATTACCACGGTTAAAAGCATTGATGTAAAAAAGTACTCCATATTCATTTCCTTCCTGTTTGCTATCATCTATGTAGCCTAAAATAAAATGCTGCGGCAAATTAATGCCGTAAACAGGAAGATCCAGTTTTTGAGCCAGCGTAGAATAGATAATGGCCAGCGAAATCTGGTTGCCTTTTTTACTTTCCAATACCTGGTTTAAATAAGAATTTTGCGGATCGTGGTGGTTTTTAGTGTTCCCTCCAAAGCCATATTGCTGATAAAGTACATGGTTAATCAGTTTCACCTTTTCAACCGAACTCATTTCATATTGCAGTCCAAGCCAGATATCACGCTTAATTTCTTCAATCTGGTTAATTACTTTCTGTTCGTCAAGATCAGGATATTGATAGCGGTTAATAATCAATGCACCCTGCAGTAAATCAAAGGCACCGCTTAAATACCATAAATTTAAATCTTCTTTAACCGTTCTAAACTGAATCTGATGAACAATATTCTCAATACGCTCCTGTAGCAGCCCATCGAAAGATTGTTCCCAGGCATTTTCTAAAAAATGAACTACCGAACCGCCATATTCCAGCAGTTTTTTTTCTACATGTTGGAACACCTCCTCATCAGGATCATCCAATAATTTTACTAAAGCACTTATCTCTGCGTTATTTTCCATAAAACATACATACGTTTGCGGCGTTTAATTACTTTTGCAATATTATGCTATTTCAATTTATAACAGATTACCTTAAACACCGTTTAACAGCAAAAAGCCGACATGGAACGCATTCACCATTCGTGTACAAGCTAGCTGATGAGGTAATTTACGATTTTACCGACAAATCTGAATACAAAAATATAGAAGAACAGCGAAAAAAACTTTTTAATGACGATTCTATAATCACCGTTACCGACCTCGGAGCGGGTTCTCACCTGAATAAAAACCGTACAAAAAAGGTCAGTCAGATTGCGAAAAATGCATTAAAAAGTCCACGGTTGGCTAAACTGATTTATCGTTTGGCCAAAAATACCAAACCTAAAAGTGCAATAGAGCTGGGTACCTGTTTAGGCATTACTACGGCTTACCTGGCCAAAACAAATCCTGAAACTGAAATTATTACTATAGAAGGCTGTCCGCAAACTGCTGAAGTAGCAAAAAAGAATTTTGAAGCACTTAATCTCGATAATATCGAGCTTCATATAGGTAACTTTGACCTGATTTTACCCGATATTATTGCCAAACAGCCAAGTTTGGATTTCGTTTATATTGATGGTAATCACCGTAAAGATGCTACGCTGAATTATTTTAAATGGTGCCTGCCAAAAGTTAATGAAAATTCGCTGCTTATTTTTGACGATATTTATTGGAGCGAAGGCATGAAAGAAGCCTGGACAGAAATTAAAAATCATCCTGATGTATCCGTAACAGTAGATTTGTTCTGGATCGGACTGGTTTATTTTAAAAAAGGGCAGGTAAAAGAACATTTTAAGCTTAAATTCTAAGAATATGAAAGTCGAACCACAGTTAGAGGGAATCCAGAAACGGTCAGCATTGTTTATTTTGTTGAGTAGTCTGTTTTCAGGGATTGCTTTATATTTGGTATCGCTTTTTTTCGAGATGAGTGTGCTTGCGCATATTATGTTTGGTTGGGATGTGTTTTGTTTAGTCCTGATCAGCCTTCACTGGTATATGTTCTTCCATACTTCCGTTGCTGAAACACACTTAAAGGCAAGAATGCAGGATGAAACCCGTGGCGAGATTTTTGCCATCGTGGTGGTTTCAACCTTTGCAGGTTTGCTCGCAGTAATTTTGCTACTCATCAATAAAGATGTTGAGCCGCTTGATTTGATAGTTGCCATTGCCGGTATGTTTTTATCCTGGTTTTTGGTGCATACCACTTTTAGCATGCGTTATGCACACCTCTATTATGGCGACGATCAGGATGGTAATACAGAAAAAAAAGGCTCGGGACTGGAATTTCCCGGTGATGATGAGCCTGATTTTATCGATTTTGCTTATTTTTCATTTGTACTGGGCATGACTTTTCAGGTATCGGATGTAGAAATTTCAGACCGGAAGTTGAGGAGACTTTCGCTTTTACATAGCTTAATTGCGTTTATTTTCAATACCGTAATTGTGGCCTTAACCATCAATGCCATTGCAGGTTTGAGTAAATAAGCGATCCCCTCAATCCGTCATATCGACCGAAGTGCAACGGAGTGGAGAGATCTATCGCGCACCCTTTTTTGTCGTCCTGAACGTAGTGAAGGATCTTTAAAATCATCAAATACCATAACTTTTTTTTTACACCACCTGAGCGCATCCAAGTGGTTTCCCTAACTGTCATGCAGAGGTACGAAGCATCTGTAACCTGTTAAGCATTACATTTTTTTTTGAAATGAACGGTTCTGTTGATTTGGCAGTCTTCAGTCCCGCTTTTCGTTTGTAGTGCCGGCGTGAAGCCGGCAGCTACCACTTCAATCGGGTTTATCAACAATAGTTAGGCTCCTTTGGCATCCTGCTTGGAGCAGACCATTCATTATAAACCTGACAGCAGCGAACACGAAGTAAAGCGAATGGCAGGACTACAATTGCCAGGAACCACTGTACATTCATTTCCAAATTAATAGACGTTTCACCATCTCGACCGAAGTTCAACGGAGTGGGGGAAATTTATAAAGCTACCCTTTTTTGTCATCCTGAACGCAGTAAAGGATCTTTAAAATCATCAAATACCATAACATCTTTTTTTGACACCACCTGAGCTCATCTAAGCGAACCACTATTCCTCAATCCGTCAATCTCAGCCGGAATGCAACGGAGCAGAGAGAGCTATTAGATAAATCCCTCTTTCATCCTAATCATATTTTTTTACTTATGATTATTTTATCTATTTAATAATCAGTTAATTATATTTTTAAACTGATTTTTCAGTAATGCAACTTATTTTATAGTTGTAAAACTGAAAAATAAGTTATAGATTTGATTATGGAAGAATTAACCAAAGCAGAAGAGCGTATTATGCAAGTTTTATGGAAACTGCAAAAAGCATTTGTAAAAGACATTATTGATGAGCTGGATGACGAACCCAAACCTCCTTATAATACCATTTCATCAATCGTTAGGCTTTTGGAGAAGAAAGGTTACGTTAATTACAAAGCTTATGGTAAAACCTACGAGTATTTTCCGGCCATTAGTAAAGATGAATACGCCAAAACCACTTTCTCCAAATTATTCTCGGGCTATTTTGATAACTCTCCAGGCAGTCTTTTATCCTTTATGGTAAAAGAAGAAAAGCTGAGCGAAAAAGATATAGAAGAAATTCAAAAAATCATTAACCAAAATTCAAAGTCATGATTTTAATCTACCTGTTAAAGGTTTCTGCCTGTACGCTGATATTTTTTGCGGTTTATCAATTTTTATTAGCCAAACTCACGTTTTTTAACCTTAACCGTGCTTATTTATTATTGATGCTGGTGGTGAGTTTTAGTATTCCGGCCGTTACTATCGAAAGTCGGCATGAAGTGGTGGCAGCCAATCAGGAGATTCCATTAAAAGTAAAATACAGCGACAATGGTTTTGTAGAGCAGGACAATGAGGGTGGAAGAAATGTAGTAAACAGCAGCATAAACCGGGAAAAATTGCTCTTGTATGGTTATTTCTTCGTTTTAATCGCCCTTGTATTCAGGATGCTTTTTATGGTTGCGCGCATTCAGGTCCAATTGCGAAAACATGTTGTAAACAAAGATGGTGCAGTTATTTTGGTCGACGAGAAATCAGCCATAAAAAACTGTACTTTTTTTAACCGGATCATTATAGATGCATCATTACCGGCTGGCGAAAAGCACCTGGTGATTAAACACGAATCCATCCACGTAAAGCAATGGCATGTTGTTGATAAGATGCTGGTTAACCTGATCACCGCTATACTTTGGTTTAACCCGATTATTTATTTCTGGCGTAACGCAATTGATCATAACCACGAATTTTTGGCCGATCGGGAAACAACCCGGTTTGCTGATAAAAAAGCGTATGCTTCACTGCTTTTAAACCTGGCCATGCCTGCTAAAACTTTAGTGGTAAATAGTTTTAGTAAACTTCCATTAAAAAACAGAATTATGATGTTGTACAAACAACCAAACGTAAAGTTTCAAAGGCTTGTTTATCTGACCATTCTTCCTGTGCTAATGATTTGCTGTATGGCATTTGTAAACCGTAAAGAAGTGGTGGTAGAGAAAACGTTAATTCAGAATTTGCCCTCTGTGGATGCGCCCGAAAAGCCTGATGTGCATACACGGAAATACTTAAACAGCAATAGCAAAGTGAACGTAACTGCAAGTTCTGCTATTAAAGAAGCAGACCCGATATTGATTATTGATGCCGGGCATGGTGGTAAAGATGATGCCTCAACCGCGTTTGACGGACAAAAAGAAAAGGACCTTAACTTAAGAGCCGTAAAAATACTGGCCGAAGAAGCCGTTAAAAGAGGGATAAAAATAGTATTAACCAGAAAAGACGACCAGTATTTAACCTTAAGTGAGCGTTTACCAAAGCAAAAGGCTACAGCATTTATTTCCATCCACCATAATGTAGCGCAACCAAATGAAGCAGCACCCTTTGGTGGGATAGAAGTTTATGTTTCTAAACTTAATCCAAAGATCAGTACTAATGAAGCGCTTGGTAGCGGTATTTTAAATAAACTAAGGCAGTTAAAAGATTTTGCCGTAAGGGATTCCTTAAAAAACGGAAATCTTTTTCTATTAAGGGAATCAAAAGTGCCAGCCATTGTAATTGAAATGGGAAATATTTCGGATGCGAAAACACTGGGTTACATCAGTCAGGAAAAAAATATTCGTAAGATTTCCAACCTGATTCTGGATGGCTTTGTGCAATTCTCAAAACGCGGAAGCTAATTAAATAATAATTGTGACCCGGATTTAAACCGCTAAATGTTCAGATCTCTTTTCTTCCTGATTGCATTTTTTTCTGCCTTATCATCACAGGGTCAATTTCAGCTTTCGGGCAAGGTAACCGGTCAGGAGTTTAAAACGTTGCCATTTGTTACGGTTAAAATTTCTGGGCCTCAAAATAAAATATTTTATACCCAAACCGACAGTACAGGTACTTACCAATTTAAATTACTACCAGGTAAATATTCGGTTGTTTTTTCTGCAATTAATTTCGAAAGCATGAGCCAGATATTTACGCTAACAAAGGATACCCTAATTCATATTCGGCTCAAGGGAAATCAACATCACCTTGCCGATGTTCAGGTGAGTGCTAAAAAAGCGTTGATTGAGAAAAAGATCGATCGTGCCGTTTTTAATGTAGAAAACAGTATTTCTGCGATAGGAAACGATGCATTAGAACTACTCTCAAAAGTCCCTGGAGTACGGGTGTTGAACGATAAAGTTTCATTGGTGGGTAAAGGCCTGGCTAATGTGATGATTAATGATAAATTGGTGCCTTTATCGGCAGATGAGCTTTCGAATTATTTAAAGTCCATTTCCTCAGAAAATATCGCCAGAATTGAAGTCATCACCAATCCGCCAGCCAGATATGATGCACAGGGAAATAATGGTTTAATTAATATTATACTCAAAAAAACTACATCAGAAGGTTTCAAAGGTTCGGTAAATTTAGCTGCAACCCAGGCAAGCTATTTCACTGCATCTGCTGGTGGAAATTTGAATTACCGGAAAAACAAAATCACACTTTCTTCAAATTTCAATATCAGAAAAGGATCGATTGTTCCTTTTGAGCAAAGTAATGTTTTTTATCCCGAGCAAACCTGGAATATTATCAATAAAGACCGGAATTTTAGAACGGTCCCCAGTGGACAGATCGGAATGGATTATCAGGTTTCCAAAAAAACATTGCTGGGTTTATCGTATAATGGCGGACTGACAAATTTCCATTCTGAAGAAAATATTAAAACCAAAATTTATAATCAAAACAATGGTTTAGATTCGGTATTGAATTCTGATGCGAATGCAAAAATTAAATCTCATTACCATTCGGCAAATATTTACTTAAAACAATCTCTGGATTCGACAGGAAAGCAACTCACTATTAATGGCGATTGGTTTACCTATAGAGATGATAAAGACAGATTTTTTAATAATACCAGTTATTTTCAAAACGGAATAACAATTCCGAATTCCTTTGCCGAATACCTCTCAACCAGTAAACAAAACATCGGTTTATATACTTTAAAAGCTGATGTAGATTTACCTTATAAAACTTTTAAATTATCGTTTGGTACCAAGCTGGGTTTTATCAAAAATCAGAGTGATCTTGCTTTTTACAAAGCACGTAATGAAGGATATGAAATAAATCCACAACAAAGCAATCTGTTTAGTTACAAAGAAAATACCCAGGCACTTTACGTTAATTTGAACAAAACAATCAAAAAATGGGATTTTCAGGCCGGATTAAGAGGTGAATATACACAGATTGATGGAATTTCAGTTAACGATCGGAATAAAGATAATTATTTGCTACTTTTCCCTACATTTTACGTGATTTATCATGCCAATGATAAAAATACTTTTTACGTAAACTATGGCCGCCGCATTAACCGGCCGGCTTATCGCAAACTGAATCCCTTTCGTTGGTACAGTAACCCGTTTTCCTATGCAGAAGGTAATCCTTTCTTAAAGCCTTCTTATAATGACAACATCGAGCTTTCTTATACCTATAATATATATACTGCCTCGTTGTCTTTCAGTAAAACTACAAATGGATTTAATGATGTTAATTTTATTGATGCTTCAACGAACATTCAGGCCATCAAACCGGTTAATTTTATAACTGCCTATCACTATCAATGGAATAATACCATTACGTTTAATGCGGTTAAAGGCTGGGAAAGTATCAATCAGCTTGATGTTTTTTATACGGCATCAAATTCGGGCATCGCCCAAACCTTAAGTAGCCTGAACGGATTTGGTGCTTATTTTTCTACGCTTAACCAGTTTGTGTTTAATCAATCAAAAACCATTTTAGGCGAAGCTAATTTCTGGTATCAATTGCCTTCGGTTGATGGACTGAACCAGAATAAAAGTCAGTATAATCTTGATCTGGGGATTAAAACCTTATTACTCCATAAAAAAATACAATTGGCAATTACTGCCAGCGATGTTTTTAAAACAAATCGATACCGTTATAACAGTTTAGTTAACAATATCAGGCAGGAATACAATAATTATTATGATAGCCGCCAACTTCGGATTACTTTCCGCTATAATTTCGGTAATGAAAAAATTAAACAGCCGGATCGGAAGCCCGGTAATGAAGAGGAGCGGAAAAGGAGCAATTAGGGATGATGGAAAACGGATGATGTAAGACGGAATAGGGATGACTGTAGATAAAGAATCTTAACTGTGTTCAGAATGACAAACTTGGCTGAATGATTGTTAGCAAAGATTCTCGCGTTTCCTGTGCCTCCTATGCAATATATTATCTGTGTTGATCAGTGTGTATTTGTGGTTAAAGATTCTTCACTGCGTTCAGAATGACAAACTTGGCAGAATGATTATTAGCAAAATATTCTCCGTGTTTCAGTGCCTCCGTGGTAATAAATATTATATGTATCTGTTGCTAATCCTTCGGCTCCGCTCAGGATGATCAAAAAGTTGGATGATAGAAATACTTCCATCATAACTTTTCCCTCTTACATCATCCATCCCTTCTAAAACGCTTCCGCTAAACTGATATAAAACCCTGCCTGGCGTTTTTCATTTGATAATTTTTCGCCTATTCCATAATCCAAGCGAACACTTAAACCTTTAGCCGGATCGAAAAAGTATCGACCACCTACACCAAAATTAGGTTTTAGCCCATCTCCATTAAACTGGCCGTTAGCAAATACTTTACCCGTACCGGCAAAAGCTACAATTCCAAAACGATTCATAAAACGGTAGCGGAGTTCGGCCTGTGCGGCCATCAGGTTTTCGTCGCGGTAGCGGCCACTGTAGTAACCACGCATCATCTGGTCGTTGCCCAACTGCTGTAATAAATAAAACGGAGTGTTTTTGCTCTGAATGGTATAGTAGATTCCCTGCACACCTAAAACCACTTTTGGCGCTAGGCTAAAGAAACCACGAAGATCTAACTTAATCTGCGAGCCATTAAAACTTTCACCTCCAAAAAAATCAGGAGCATATTGGTAGGTTGCACGACCGAAAAAACCTTTTGTTGGATAATTGTTGCTGTTGCGGGTATCGTAACTCTGTGATGCACCAATCCAGGCTACCGAGCCACCGTCTTTATCTAAAATCTGCGGATTGGTACTGTAAATGCCTCCTGCTACCTTGTCGATAAAATGGTAATTCTCAAAACCTAGTGAAATACCGGTGTAGGCTTTTGGCAGGGTATTCATTTCTGCGTCGAAAAGTGTTTTGAAAACCCTTTGGTCTAATTTGTCCTCGTCGATTTTTTTAGCGTTGTTACCAATACCATAAAAATTGAAGGGCTGGTTTTTGAAACGGATATCGCCGATAAAATGATATTTGTTTCCTTTCGTCCACATATCGCCCTTCAGCATAAAATTAGCTGTCTTTTTAGTAGAGTAGGTCGTGTTGAGTGCGAAATTGGAACTGCGGTTCAGCGTATCTTTACGATCGATATAAAATGAGTAAATGGCACCAACGCCAAATTCAAACCCGGTTTCCTGGCTATAGCCAAAAGCCGGAAGCGGCAAAAAACTGGCTTTACGGGTAGTATCTTTTTCGTTTGAGAGCATTTTCCTGATCAGTTTCATTTGTGCAAAAGCACTTCCCGAAACGAGCGCAAGTAAAATAATCAGATAATATTTTTTCATTGGCACAAAGAAAAGGAAATTTAATAATAGTTCGTTGGTTCACCGGGCATTTGTTCATTGGTGATAGCAATGCATATTGTTTAACCGGTTAATTGTTTAAATTGGTTAACTGTGCCGGGCGATTGCTCATTCCCAAATTCCAAAAGTCACCGTCATTTCGAGCGGAGTGCAACGCAGCCGAGAAATCTACCTAGATAAATCTTTCTCCCGATTATTCGGGACTGCGCTTCAGTCGGGATGACGATCACCAAGATTCGAAGCAATGCCAGCCGCCACCTAAACCGGATTGTAGGGGAAAGCCCGCAGGTGAGGCACGAGCCGAGGACTTGTACCAGAAAGCCGGACTACCTTTAATAAACGCTACTGCAGGTGCTTTTCAAATAAAAAGATCCTTCGACTACGCTACCATTGACAGATTTAGAAAGGTCGTCATTGCGAGGAAGAACGACGAAGCAATCTTTCCTGCTAGCGATCATTGTTAGAAAGATTGCTTCGTCGGCTGAAAAAGCCTTCTCGCAATGACGAACTTAGCGGCTTATCATTGCGAAGATTCTTCTGTCATTCATATTGATTTTTATAAAATTAATTATCCCTCAGGATGACGATCGCTGAATGGAATTTACGTAGCTTAATTGACTAAGGGCTGCCAACTCTGGACTGTAGACTAACACAAACGCTTTTACGCTTTCACCTTTCGGCCTAAATGCCTATTTTTGCGGCAAACAATACAAAACGAAATGAGCAATACAAGAGGACCAATATCTCAGTTTATGGAGCGTAATTACCTCCATTTTAATGCTGCGGCAATGATGGATGCGGCTAAAGGATACGAAACGCATTTAGATGAGGGTGGTAAAATGATGATCACACTTGCCGGCGCAATGAGTACTGCAGAATTGGGTATTTCACTTGCAGAGATGATCCGCCAGGATAAAGTGTCTATTATTTCTTGTACAGGTGCCAACCTTGAAGAGGATATTATGAACCTGGTTGCACACTCACATTATAAACGTGTACCTAATTACCGCGATTTAAGTCCGCAGGATGAGTGGGATCTTTTAGAAAACCATTATAACCGCGTTACCGATACCTGTATCCCTGAAGAAGAGGCTTTCCGCCGTTTGCAGAAGCACATCCACAAAATCTGGATGGATGCCGAAGCTGCGGGCGAACGTTATTTTCCGCATGAGTTTATGTACAAAATGCTTTTGAGCGGCGATTTAGAGCAGTATTACGAAATCGACCCTAAAAATTCATGGATGTTGGCTGCGGCTGAAAAGAATTTGCCAATTGTGGTACCAGGATGGGAAGATTCTACCATGGGTAACATCTTTGCATCTTATGTAATGAAAAAAGAACTTACCGCAACTACAGTAAAAGGCGGTATTGAATATATGGGCTGGCTGGCCGATTGGTATATTGCAAACAGTGGTGGAAAAGGAATCGGTTTCTTCCAGATTGGTGGTGGTATTGCCGGCGATTTCCCGATCTGTGTGGTGCCAATGTTATATCAGGATATGGAAATGGAGAATATTCCTTTCTGGAGCTACTTCTGCCAGATCTCTGATTCAACTACTTCTTACGGCTCGTATTCTGGTGCAGTGCCAAACGAAAAAATTACCTGGGGTAAACTGGATATTAATACGCCAAAGTTTATTGTAGAAAGTGATGCTACAATTGTTGCGCCGTTAATGTTTGCCTGGATATTAAAACAATAAACGTAACATTTTAATAAACCAAATTGGTTTCTGGTATGCCCATTTGAGATATCGTATCAAAAATGGGCATTTTTATGGCCTGAATGGCTTGAAACGACATTTGTTTAGAATGATTATAAATTGTATTTCCAGTCACTATTATGTCATGGGATTTATTAATAAGTTATACTTTTGTTCAAGTTTTGGTGGGGCTATCTGGGCTCAGGCATCAATTTCACAACAAAAAGTAAATTAAATAAGTATAAAGTGTTCATTATGAGAGATATCTCGATGATTTTAAAAAGCGTTTGGAAGTCGTTATTCGTATTTTCAGCAATTTCCGTAATAGCGGTTTCTACCGTAAATGCGCAGGATGCTAAAGAAGGAAGAACGCTTTTCAAAGCAAAATGTTCTTCGTGCCATGCGTTAGATCACAAAGTTGTTGGCCCGGCATTAGAAGGAGTAAGCGATCGTCACCCTGAAGCATTCCTGTTAAAATGGATTCCGAACAACGCGGCTATGATTGCTGCCGGAGATCCTGCAGCTGTTAAATTATTTAACGATAACGGTAAAGTACCAATGACTACTTTCCCTGAGTTAGATGAGACGAAAGTTAAAGATATCTTAGCTTACATTAAAGAAGGTGAGCCAAAACCAACTGGCGATGCTGCTGCAGCTGCTGCTCCAAAAGATGATTCTACTTCAGGTTTATCAATTGCGGGTATCGTTGCTATTGTAGTATTAGCTATCGTAATCCTGGTAATCTTAGGTCGTGCCTCTAAATTGTTAGAGCGTTTGATTCTGCAGAAACAAGGTATCGAGATCGAAGAAGATGTGCCATTAAAAGTTGGTGTGCGCAAAATGTTCAAAAACAAGAAGTTCGTAATGTTCTTTATCTTGTGTCTGATCATCTGTTTAGGTTCATTCGGTTGGATGGGCATGTGGAATACTGGTGTTCATACCGGTTACCAGCCAGTTCAGCCAATTAAATTCTCACACGAGTTGCACGCTGGTATCAATCAGATCGATTGTCAGTATTGCCACAACGGAGCATTTAAATCTAAAAATGCAACTATCCCTTCATTAAATGTTTGTATGAACTGCCACAAAGCAGTACAGGCGAGAGATAAATATGATGGTGAGATTTCTCCTGAGATCAAAAAAATCTACAGTGCTTTAGGTTACGATCCTGAAACACAGAAATACGACGAAAGCAAATCAAAACCAATGGAGTGGGTACGAGTACACAATCTGCCTGATTTTGCTTACTTCAATCACTCTCAGCACGTAGTTGTTGCAGAAGATGCAATCCGTAAAGCAAAAGGATTACAACCAAATGAGCCTGTGTGTTTCGCTTGTCACGGTCCGGTTAATACCATGGAAGAAATTTATCAATATTCTCCGTTAACCATGAAATGGTGTATTAACTGCCATAAAGAAACAGATATTTCTGGTCAGAAAAACAATGCTTTCTACGCTAAGGTTATCGAAGCGCACGAGAAAATTAAAAAAGGCGAGAAAATCACACCAGCGTTATTGGGTGGTTTAGAGTGTGGTAAGTGCCACTATTAATAGATTAGAGTTTAGTAAGAACGTTCGATAAACAGTAATATAGCTTAAATGGAAAGCAATAAAAAATACTGGAAAGGCTTAGAGGAGTATAACAATACACCCGATTTTGTTAAGAATAACAAAAACGAATTCGCCGAGCCACTTCCAATAGAAGATGTTTTAAATGAAGCAGGGTTAAGTACCGTTACCCCCCGCCGCGACTTTTTAAAGGCGTTAGGTTTTGGTTTAGGTGCGGTTACATTAGCTGCCTGCCAAAGTACACCGTTAAAAAAATCAATTCCTTATCTGGTAAAACCTGAAGAAGTAACTCCGGGTATTCCTAACTTCTATACTTCAAGCTTCAATGGCCAGAGTATTTTAGTTAAAACAAGAGAAGGCCGCCCGATTAAAATTGAACCAAACCCAAATGCGGGTCAGTTTAACTGCGGTACAGATGCAAGAGCGCAAGCTTCTGTATTGGATTTATACGATGTATCTAAACTAAAAGCACCTGCAACTGTAAAAGGCGGACAGGTTGAAGAAACTACCTGGGCAAAAATCGACAGCTTTGTAAAAGGTGAGCTGGCAAAAGCACAAGCTGGTGGAAAGAAAATCCGTATTGTAGCATCAACAGTAAACAGTCCGTCAACCAATGCAGTAATTGCACAGTTTGTGACTAAATATCCTGCTGCTAAACTGGTACAATATGATGCTGTTTCTTATACCGGTATTATCCAGGCCAATCAGAACAGTTTCGGTAAAGCAGTTTTACCAAAATATAACTTTGATAAGGCTGACTTAATTGTAAGTTTCAGCGCCGATTTCTTAGGTACGTGGATCAGTGGTGAAGAATTTACTTCGCAATACACTGCTAACCGTAACTATAAATCGTTAGAAAATAAAAAAATGAGCCGCCACATTCAGTTCGAAAGTGGAATGAGCTTAACTGGTACCAATGCAGATACCCGTGTTCCGGTTAAATTATCGGAAGAAGGTCCTGCGTTAATTGCTTTATACAATGCAATTACCGGTGCTGCTTTACCTGGCGGAACATTGGGTAACAATACGACTGCCGATAAAGTAATTAAATTAGCTGCTAAAGAATTATTGCAAAATAAAGGTAAAGGCCTTGTAGTTTGCGGCTCGAACGATGTTTCTACTCAAATTTTGGTAAATGCCATTAACGCCGCTATCGGTAGTTATGGTACTACCATCGATTTAGATAACCCTTGTTATTTATATGCAGGTAACGATGCCGAATTTAACGGTTTTGTTGCCGAAATGAGCCGTGGCGAAGTTGGTGCTGTTTTATTCTTAAACAGTAACCCTGCTTACGATGCAGCAAATGCAAAAGCATTTACTGATGCACTGGCTAAAGTACCTGCAAAGATTTCATTCTCAGACCGTGCTGATGAAACAGCAACGCTTTGTGATGCAATTGCTATTAACCACAACTATTTAGAATCATGGGGTGATGCAAATGCTTACGAAGGATATTATTCTATCGTACAGCCAACCATCAATCCGGTTTTCAACAGCCGTCAGGCAGAAGAAAGTTTATTAACATGGGCTGATGCTCCTGTTAAAGATTACTATCAGTTTGTACGCAGCAACTGGGAGGCTAAAATGCTTCCTGCAATCGGCTTAAAATGGAACGACATTTTAGAGAAAGGTGTAGTTTCTGCAACAGCTAAAACTCCTGCAGCCTATAGCTTCACTTTATCATTAAATGCCGTTGCTACTTCAATTATCAATAGCAGCAAAGCTTTAGCTAAAGGTGGCGATCAGTTAGAATTACAGGTTTACGAAAACGTACCGATGCGTGATGGTAAAAATGCCAACAACGCATTCTTACAGGAATTACCTGATCCGGTATCTAAAGTAACCTGGGATAACTTTGTTGCCCTTGCACCTAAAACTGCAGAGAAATTAAAAGTTAAAGAATTTGATGTTGTATCTGTTAAAGGAAGCAACGGATATTCAGTAGATCTTCCGGTGTTAATCCAGCCAGGACAAGCACAGGGAACTGCATCTATTGCAGTAGGTTATGGCCGTGCCAAAGCTGGTAAAGCTGGTAACGATGTGGGTAAAAATGCTTTCCCTTTTGTTACTTTCGTAAACGGAACCATGCAATATGCTACAAACGTAACCATTACCCCAACAGGCGGTTACTATGAGCTTGCACAAACACAAACTCACCACTCTTTCGAGGGCCGTGCAGTGATTAAAGAAGCTACTTTTAAAGAGTACTTAAAAAATCCGGGTGCTGGTAACGAAAAAGGCGAGCATAAAGATTACGATCTTTGGGATCAATATGAAAAACCAGGTAACAACTGGGTAATGGCAATCGATTTGAATG
This sequence comes from Pedobacter jeongneungensis, assembly GCF_039538295.1. NCBI lineage: Bacteria > Pseudomonadati > Bacteroidota > Sphingobacteriia > Sphingobacteriales > Sphingobacteriaceae > Pedobacter > Pedobacter jeongneungensis. The sequence continues at coordinate 171,004 of NZ_BAABBY010000008.1, forward strand.
CCTGTACAGGTTGTGGTTCTTGTATTGTTGCCTGTAACGTAGAAAATAACATTCCTGTTGTAGGCCGTGATGAGGTTCGCCGTCGCCGCGAAATGCACTGGATCCGTATCGACCGTTACTATAGCTACGAAACACCAACGGGTGATGTAACCAAAGAAAAAGAAATTGCCAAGTTAGAAGACTTAGATCATGTTTCTGTGGTTCACCAGCCAATGTTGTGCCAGCACTGTGATCACGCACCTTGCGAAACCGTTTGTCCGGTATTGGCTACGGTACACTCAAGTGATGGTTTAAACCACATGGCTTACAACCGTTGCGTAGGTACACGTTATTGTGCAAACAACTGTCCGTACAAAGTTCGTCGTTTCAACTGGTTCAATTACTGGAACGATTCTCGTTTCGATAACTATTTAAATAACGAGTTTACCCAATTGGTTTTAAACCCTGATGTAACTACACGTTCACGTGGTGTTATGGAGAAATGCTCAATGTGTATCCAACGCATACAAGGCGGTAAATTACAGGCTAAAATGGAAAAACGTCCATTAAAAGATGGCGATATTAAAATGGCTTGTCAAGAAGCTTGTTCAGCAAATGCAATCATATTTGGTGATTCAAACGATCCTAATTCAGAGGTTTCAAAAGCATTACGTTCTGAGCGTATCTACTACGTATTAGAAGAAATCAATGTGAAACCAGGTATCGGATATATGACTAAGATTAGAAATACAGATACAAAAGTACAAGCGTAAGCTTTAGCATAAAGAAAATACAAATTATGTCAGGACATAACGAATCAATACTTAGAGAACCATTAATTACCGGCGATAATATCACGTATGCTAAAATTACGGATGATATTCTGATGCCGGTAGAAAATAAGCCAAACAAAGCCTGGTGGATTGGTTTCACCTTTGCTTCATTAGGCGCTTTACTTTGGGTGGTTGCGGTAAGCTACACCTTCTGGAATGGTATCGGCTCTTGGGGCTTAAATAAAACAGTAGGTTGGGCTTGGGATATCACCGGTTTCGTATGGTGGGTAGGTATCGGTCACGCCGGAACACTAATTTCGGCAGTACTATTACTCTTCCGTCAGAACTGGCGTAACTCCATCAACCGTTCGGCAGAGGCGATGACGATTTTCGCCGTAATCTGTGCCGCAACTTACGTAGTATCACACATGGGCCGTCCATGGTTAGCTTATTGGGTTTTACCTTTACCAAACCAGTTCGGTTCACTTTGGGTAAACTTTAACTCACCATTGGTTTGGGATATGTTTGCAATCTCTACATACTTCTCTGTATCATTATTATTCTGGTACACAGGTTTATTACCAGATATTGCTACCATCCGCGACCGTGCAGTGGGCACACGTAGAAAAATCTATTCTATCTTCTCTTTTGGATGGAGTGGAAGTGTTAAAACATGGCAACGTTTCGAAGCGGTGTCGTTAATCTTAGCCGGTATCTCTACACCACTTGTACTTTCGGTACACACCATTGTATCAATGGACTTTGCAACATCGGTAATCCCTGGATGGCACACTACCATCTTCCCTCCATACTTCGTGGCGGGTGCGATCTTCTCAGGCTTTGCGATGGTATTAACCTTATTATTGGTTGCACGTAAAGTATTGGGCTTAGAGAACTACATCACCATGTTCCACATCGAGTCGATGAACAAAATCATCATCTTAACCGGATCAATCGTAGGTGTGGCTTATTTAACTGAGTTTTTCATCGCATGGTACTCAGGTTCTGAATATGAATCGTATGCATTCGTTAACCGTTCAACCGGTCCGTACTGGTGGGCATACTGGATGATGATGACTTGTAACGTAATCTCTCCACAGTTATTATGGTTTAAGAAAATCCGTTTAAGCATCCGTGCTACCTGGATCCTTTCTATCGTAGTAAACATTGGTATGTGGTTCGAGCGTTTCGTAATTATCGTTACTTCATTACACCGCGATTATATTCCTTCAAGCTGGGCAATGTTCTATCCAACCTGGGTTGATATCAGTGTATTCGTAGGTTCAATTGGTCTGTTCTTTACTCTATTCTTATTATTCTTAAGGGTATTGCCATCAATCGCTATCGCAGAGGTTAAATTATTATTGAAATCTGCAAGTGAGCAAGCTAAAATGAAACAGATTAAAGAAGGACATGAGAATAAAGAATATGTAGCTGAGTACATAGAGTCTTTAGAAAAATTTGATAGTGTTAAACAAGAAGATTACGCAAAAATATAACAATGAGTGATATCAAATATATTTTAGGCAGCTTTGGCGATCCTGATGAAATGATGCACGGCATCGAAAAACTTCAGGAAAATAACATCAGCATTTATGATGTATATACTCCAATGCCTATACACGGAATAGAAGCCAAATTAGGAATTAAAAGATCTAGAATCGATATCGCAGCTTTTTGCTTTGGTATTACCGGTACTTGCTGTGCATTCGCTTTGATTTATTTCTGCGCAGTAATCGATTGGAGAGTAAACATAGGTGGTAAACCATCATTCGCATTGCCGGATTTTATTCCGATAATGTTCGAGCTTACAGTATTGTTCTGTGCTTTTGGTATGGTGTTAACTTATTATGCATCAACACACTTATTTCCGGGAAGAGCACCACGTGTGATGGATTTAAGGGCTACTGATGACCGCTTTGTGATTGCAGTTGATGCAAAAGACAATGCAGCGCACACTGTAATTGATGGATTATTAAAAGATGCAGGTGCTTTAGAAGTAAAGTATAATGAAAGGAAGTACATTAGCTATGAATAAGAATAAATTTGTTTACACGGCGTTTTTAGCTATCGCTTTTGCAGCTACCTTTTCTGCTTGTAAAGATAAGCGCAGTACTGGCTTGGAATATGCCAGAAACATGTATGATCCGATTGCTTACAATCCGGATCAGCCAAACAAGAATTTTAAAGATGGTAAAACTGCACAGTTGCCACCTGCACATACCAAACCAGTAGGTTTTACAGAGTATGACGAGTTTCCTAATACAAAAGAAGGATACGAAGCAGCAGGTGTGAGCATGGTTAACCCTTTACCTGTTGATACTATCAATTTAGCACAGGGACAACACCTGTTCAAAGTTTTCTGTAGCCCTTGCCACGGAGAAAAAGGCGATGGACAAGGACACCTGGTTAAAATTGAGAAATTTAGTGGTGTACCTTCATACTTCTCAGGAAGTTCATCAAGAGGTGGAGAAATGAAAGCACTTACCGCCGGTAAAATCTACCACACCATTACATACGGTGTAAATAACATGGGTTCGCATGCTTCACAAATCACACCAACAGATCGTTGGAAAGTGGTGATGTATGTTCAGGAATTACAAAAACAACAATAAGTAAAGCAGAATATAAATGGGAACTCACAATATTAATTTTAGTGAACAGTTTGAGTTTACAGGTAAAGTAAAAACATTAAGCATAGTTGGTATCGTTTTAGGTGCTGCTGCTATCGCTTTTGGTTTCTTAGCTGGTGATAAAGTGATGCACGAGCGTACTTTTGCTAACCTGTTGCTTATGGCATATTACTTTGCATGCGTATGTATGTCAGGTACATTTTTCCTTGCTGTTCAATATGTAGCTCAAGCGGGTTGGTCTGCATCAATTTTACGTGTACCACAAGCTATGGCAAAAACATTGCCTATAGCAGCTGTAATACTTATTGTAGTTATTTCAGCTGGTTTGTACTCACACAATTTATATCACCACTGGCATGCTGAGGGATTAACTGATCCGAACAGCCCGAATTACGATTCATTAATTGCCGGTAAATCAGTGTTCCTGAACGTACCTTTCTTTTTAGGTCGTCAGGTGGTGTTTTTAGGTGTTTATAGTATCTTTTCTACCTTGTTTGTTAAATTTTCTTACAACGAAGATTTAGCGGGTGGTTTAAATTCTTACAGAAAAAGCTTTAAAAATGCTTGTATCTTCCTGGTAATTTACGGTTTTACAACACCTGTATTTGCTTTCGATACCATCATGTCATTAGAAGCACACTGGTTCTCAACCATGTTCGGTTGGTATAACTTCGCAGCAATGTGGGTAAGCAGTTTAGCTACTATTGCCATCATCATTATCTTATTAAGAAGAGCAGGTTACATGCAATGGGTTAACAACAGCCACTTGCATAACTTAGGCCAGTTTATCTTTGGTTTCTCTATCTTCTGGACTTATGTATGGTTTGCACAGTTCTTATTAATCTATTATGCAAACATGCCTGAGGAAACAGTATATTTCTACAAACGCTTTGAATATTACAAATTCTGGTTTTTCTTAAACCTTGCCATGAATTTCTTAGCGCCGGTATTATTGTTAATGGACAGAGATAACAAAAGAACAGACGCTAAATTATTATTCGTTGCCATCGTGGTATTGTTAGGTCACTGGGTAGATTATTACCAGATGATTATGCCAGGAGCGGTAGAAGATGGACATAATGGTTTTGGTATTGTTGAAATTGGTACTGCAATAGGTTTCGTAGGATTGTTTACCTTTACGGTTTTAACAGCATTAAGCAAAAAACCTTTAATTGCAAAGAATCACCCATTATTACAGGAAAGTTTGCATCATCAGCTATAGTGGTGATAGGATAGAGCAAATATTTAATTATTATTATAATTAGCAGTACAGCGTACTACTTTTAAGAAAATGAGTTTAAGAAAGTTTATAACGAATAAAACGACCGCAGCTTTAGCAGTATTGATTACTGCTTTTGCCAACACTAGCGTATTTGCGCAAGATGCAGCAGCAGGTGCTGCCGCGGCACCGAAAGTTGATATGGGCGAGGTTTATAAATCTGTAATATTTTATATTCTGGTTTTCCTCGCCGTATGCTTATTCATTGCAATTATTGGTAAAGCAATAAGGGTATACGAATTAAGCCGCGAAGCACAGGGTAAAGCTGTGGGTATTAACTGGAACAGGATCCATGCAAGTTTATTTGCCCTGTTTTTAGTGATCGGTTTATATGGTGTATATTGGGAATATACGGTGCATGGCGCCATGTTGCTTCCAGCTGCAGCATCAGAACACGGAAAGAAAATTGATGAAATGTTTAACTTAACGTTAATCATTACCACAATCGTATTTGTGGCTACACACATCCTGTTATTCGGATTTTCTTATATCTATAAATACTCAGCTAAAAGAAAAGCTTATTACTATCCACATAACAATACAATCGAAAAAATCTGGACAATCGTTCCTGCTTTAGTATTAACCGTATTGGTATTAATGGGTTTCTTAACCTGGAGATCAATTTTCTTCAAAGTTGAAGATCCTAAAAACAAGCCATTGCAGATCGAAGTTACTTCAGAGCAGTTTAAATGGTCTATCCGTTACCCGGGAGCTGATGGTGTAGTTGGTAACAAAAACTACAAATTAACTACAGCTACCAACCCGTTGGGTATCGATTTTAAAGATTTAAACTCTCGTGATGATGAGATGGCTGATGAAATGGTAATCCCTGTTGGAAAGCCAGTAAAATTAATTTTAACCAGTAAAGATGTAATTCACAGTTTTTACATGCCACATTTCAGGGTACAGTTAAATACTGTACCGGGTATGAGGGTTTTCTTTGAGTTTACGCCTACAAAAACTACTGCCGAAATGCAGCAGGAAACTAACGATCCTAACTTTAAGTACCTTTTCTTCTGTGCTAAAATCTGTGGATCTGGTCACTACAACATGCAGAAAGTAGTACGTGTAGTTTCTGAAGCCGAGTACAAAACCTGGCTTGCTGAGCAGAAAACATACTTAAACGACGATTTAAGAAAACAATTTAATTTGCCAGTGGCACCTGCGCCTGCAAAAGCAGCAGCAGATTCAACAGCTACAGATTCAGCAGCTGTTAAAACTAACCAAATGGCTTTAAATAAATAATATTAAGCAGGAGCGAACGAATTATGTCAACAATAGCATTACACGACGAACACAATCACGATCACGCTGATCATGGGCATCATAAAGAGACTTTGATTTCAAAGTATATCTTTAGTATGGATCATAAAATGATTGCTAAGCAATTTTTGATTACCGGTATTATTATGGCGGTAATTGCAATGGGCTTATCAATTTTATTCCGTATTCAATTGGCATGGCCAGATAAAAACTTCCCGTTCTTAGAAACATTTTTAGGTAAATGGGCAGAAGGTGGCCGTATCAAACCCGATTTTTACCTGGCTTTGGTAACCATTCACGGTACCATTATGGTATTCTTTGTACTAACCGCTGGTTTAAGTGGTACCTTTAGTAACTTACTAATCCCACTTCAAATTGGTGCAAGGGATATGGCTTCGCCATTCCTGAACATGCTTTCATACTGGTTCTTCTTTATGGCTTGTGTGATCATGATGTCATCATTCTTTATCCAAACAGGGCCTGCATCTGGTGGTTGGACGGTTTATCCTCCGCTATCTGTTGTTGCCAAGGCCATGCCGGGTTCGGGAATGGGTATGACCTTATGGTTAGTGAGTATGGTACTTTTCGTAGCTTCATCTTTAATGGGTGGTATCAACTATGTAAGTACAATCTTAAACATGCGTACTAAAGGTATGGACCTTTGGAAAATGCCATTAACCATCTGGGCTTTCTTCTTAACTGCTATTTTAGGTATTTTATCATTCCCTGTTCTTGTAGCGGGTGTGGTATTAATGGTATTCGACCGTAGCTTCGGAACAAGTTTCTACTTATCAGATATCGTAATGGGTACTGATATTTTACCAAACGAAGGTGGTTCTCCAATTTTATGGCAACACTTATTCTGGTTCTTAGGTCACCCTGAGGTATATATTGTAATTATGCCAGCATTGGGTATCTCATCTGAGGTTATCTCTGTAAACTCGCGTAAACCGATTTTCGGTTACCATGCAATGGTTTACTCATTAATTGGTATTACCGTATTATCATTCATCGTTTGGGGTCACCACATGTTTGTTACGGGTATGAACCCATTGTTAGGTGGTGTGTTTATGATTACAACGTTAATCATTGCAGTACCTTCAGCAGTAAAAACCTTTAACTATCTAGCTACATTATGGCGTGGTAACATCCGTTTCACTCCGGCAATGTTATTCGCTATTGGTTTGGTTTCATTCTTTATCTCTGGTGGTTTAACCGGTATCTTCTTAGGAAACGCATCATTGGATATTAACCTACACGATACTTACTTTGTTGTTGCCCACTTCCACCTTGTAATGGGATCTGCAGCAATCTTCGGTATGCTTGCAGGTGTTTATCACTGGTTCCCAAAAATGTTCGGTAAAATGATGAACGCTAAATTAGGATATTTACACTTCTGGTTAACTTTCATCGCGGCTTACCTGGTATTCTTCCCGCTTCACTTCTTAGGTTTAGATGGTGTACCACGCCGTTACTATGCATTTACCGAGTTTGAGTTTATGAAAAAATGGTTAACCGTTAACGTATTTGTAACATGGGCAGCTATTATGGCCGCACTTGCTCAGGTAGCGTTCTTGTTTAACTTCTTCTATTCAATCTTTAAAGGAAAAGTAGCTCCTCAAAACCCATGGGAATCTAATACATTAGAATGGACTGCACCTGTTGAGCACCTGCATGGTAACTGGCCAGGAGAAATCCCAACAGTTTACAGATGGCCATACGATTACAGCAAACCTGGTCATGATGCAGACTTTATTCCTCAAACTGTTCCTTTCTCTCAAACCATGAGTTCTAACTTACCTCACGATTTTGAAGGAAATGCAGAAGCAGAGAAAATTCAGCAAGACTGGGAATTAGCTAATCCAGTTGCAGAAAATAAAGGCTAGTTTAAGCTTAAAATAAAAATTTTAAAAGGGGTATCTGATTAAGTTTCTGCTTATCCGGATACCCTTTTCATCTTAATAGATATATGGTCAGTAGATCAGAACAACGTTTCATTAGAATTAATCTTATAACCATTATAGTTACGCTATTGGTTATACTTGCCGGCGGTATTGTACGCAGTACCGGATCAGGCATGGGCTGTCCGGATTGGCCTAAATGTTTCGATCGTTATATCCCACCAACCGATGTATCTCAGCTTCCTGCCAATTATAAAGAGAAATATGTGGCAGGCAGGTTGAAAAAGAATGAAAAATTTGCCAAATACCTGGAGAGCATGGGTAAAGTAGCCCTTGCTGATAGTATCAGGCACGATAAGAGCATTACCATACCCGAAGAGTTTAATCCAACCAAAACCTGGACGGAGTATTTAAATAGATTGGCTGGAGTAGCAGCAGGGATATTTTTGTTTTTAACTGTTGTTTACTCTTTTACCTACCGTAAAGCGGCAAAGCGGATAATCGTACTAAGTATTCTTAACCTGTTTGTAGTAGGATATCAGGGCTGGTTAGGATCCATCGTAGTATCAACCAACCTGGCACAATGGGTGGTAACGGTACACATGCTTTTAGCACTTGTTATTTTAGCGATATCCATTTACACCTATAACTACGCGAAACAGCTTAATAAAGCACCTTCTGTAATTATGTACCGGATACTCTGGCTGAAAGGATTTTTGTTCTTTACGCTGGTGATCAGCATTATCCAGATTGTTTTAGGAACGGATGTTAGGGAGGCGGTAGATATAATTGCAAAAGCACTTGCTTATGGCAGTAAGGCGACGTGGATTTCGAAGGTTGGATCAGTATTTTCTTATCACCGCGATCTGGCCATTCTGGTAGTAGTAACCAATGCAATTGTTTATAAAATGGTTATCGACCGTTTTAGCGGTAAAGCGGCACCATTATTAACCGCACGGTTTATATTAATTACGCTACTGATTCAGTTATTAAGTGGTTTTGCACTAGCTTATATTGCTTTTCCACCTGCAGCGCAGGCATTGCATATTCTGTTCTCAACGCTGTTATTTAGTTTACAGTTTTATTTGTACCTGCTGGTTTACCGGACAAGTACCTATAAACAATAATATTTAAGGAAATTGAAACAATATCTTTCAGATTTTTCTAAACTTATCAAATTCAGGCTATCGTTTACGGTAGTGTTTTCGGCGTCGATTTCTTTTCTGATCGGGCAGAAAATGCAGGTTGGGAGAGGCCATATCCCTAATATTGATTGGGGTAACTGGTTGATTCTGATTGCTGGTGGATTTTTAGTTACGGCAGCAGCAAACTGTTTTAACGAGATCATAGAAAAAGATCTGGATAAATTAATGTCGCGTACAAAGGACCGACCAATGCCTGCTGGTAGAATGACTACCGGACAAGGATTAATTCTTGGTGTGTTTATGGCATTTTTGGGTACCTGGTTATTGGGTAAATTAAACCTTGAGACCGGTTTGCTATCGGTATTTTCAATTTTGTTATATGCTTTTGCCTATACGCCTTTGAAAAGAAAATCACCGATTGCTGTTTTTGTGGGAGCAATACCAGGCGCATTACCACCACTTATCGGCTACTTAGCTGCTTTTGGTAGCTTAAAGGCAGAAATGTTTCATGAAATTGATTATTACATCGCAGGTATCTTATTTTTAATTCAGTTTGTATGGCAGTTTCCTCACTTTTGGGCCATTGCCTGGGTGCTGGATGACGATTACAAAAAAGCTGGCTTTAGGTTATTGCCTACTAAGAAAAGAGATAAGACGACAGCTTTGCTTACTTTTTTAAGTACTTTGATATTAATTCCGGTGAGTTTATTGCCAACCATTTATGGTTTTGGCGGTTATTACATTGCTGGTTTATCATTAATTGCCGGATTGATATTTAGCTGGCTGGCATTTAAACTTTTAATGAATAGAGAACTAATCGACGCGAAGAAAGTGATGTTCTGTTCGTTTTTTTACATCCCGGCCGTACAGTTGGGTTTATTATTAAATTTTATAGCAAAATAACTTATGGTTATCACAATGGAAAAAATCCAGGATACATTTGATCCAAAACCCAGAAAGTTTATTGTTTGGCTATTTGTAGTATCATCTACCATTATGTTTGGGGGCTTTACCAGTTATTATCTGGTATTTGCAGCATCTAAAGGTAAAGGGCATGGTTTAGTATTGCCTGATGCGTTTATTTACTCCAGTTTAGTGATTATAGCAAGCAGTATTACCTTATTTTTAGCCTCCAGGGCATTACGAAAACTCAATTTCAGCTTACAGCGCAACCTGCTGTGGGTTACCGTAATATTGGCCGTTGCTTTTGGCGTAATGCAGTTTAATGCCTGGGGAAGTATGGTTAGAACAGGTGCTACCTTAGTGGGTAACAATGCCGCCATTTCTTTTATTTATGTGGTATCAGGCATGCACTTATTGCACATTATTGCAGGTGTTGGCCTTATTATTAATGCATTAGCAGGGAGTTATAAAAGTATCCCTACCGCTAAAAGCCAGTACAGAATGGAAATTGCTTCTATTTTTTGGCATTTTATAGATATATTATGGATATATCTGTATGTTTTTTTACTTTTGAACCGTTAAATTTGTTAACAAACTATTATACTATTTCCAAATGAATGCAGTATCACAATTAGATCAAGTTAAAACCGGACCATGGAATGGTGGTCGTTCTCCGTGGTCGGTAGAATATGGTAAAATCATGATGTGGTTTTTCCTTTTGTCAGATGCTTTTACCTTTTCATCATTATTGATCTACTACGGCGCTCAGCGTTTTTCTAAATTAACGTGGCCAGCTCCGGATAAGGTTTTCCAATCTATCCCGGGTGTGATGGAACATGGTGCACCATTAGTATTTGTGGGTATCATGACCTTTATATTGATCATGAGTTCGGTAACTATGGTATTGGCCGTAGAAGCAGGACACAGACGTGCTAAAAAAGAAGTGATCGGCTGGATGATTGCAACCATCATTGGTGGTTTCATGTTCCTCGGCTGTCAGGCAATTGAGTGGACTCACTTACACCATGACGGTTTCTGGTGGGGACATATCCCTTCTGCTGAAGAATTAAAACACTTCTTCAATAAACCTGAAGATGTATCTTTAATCGCTTCACAACAATTTGCAAACTTATTCTTTACCATTACGGGTTTCCACGGTTTCCACGTATTCAGTGGGGTAATCATTAATATCATCATTTTAATTATGACCATTAATGGTACTTTCGAAAAACGCGGTCACTATTTAATGGTTGAAAAAGTTGGTTTATACTGGCACTTCGTAGATTTAGTATGGGTGTTTGTATTTACATTCTTCTATTTGGTTTAATTTATCATACTATAAAAATATTACTATGTCAGAGCACTCACATACAACAGAAGAACACGGGCACGAAGAGCATGCAGGTTTATCGAAAGGTAAAATCTGGAAAGTTTTTGGTATCCTTTTATTAATTACTGTAATTGAATTTATTATCGCATTGGTATTGATCCCGAAAGGAATTATGACCCAACATTTTGGTAATTACGTTTACATTGTATTAACCTTATTAAAAGCATTTTATATTGTAGCATACTTTATGCACTTAAAGTATGAGAAACTGGGCTTACAGCTTGCGTTAACCGTATCATTCATTTTCATTATTTACTTTATTGTTTTAATGTTAACAGAAGGTGGGTTTTTAAACATCCACATGATGCACCATTAATGAAAAGAAGCCCTATAAAAAAGGTAATAATCCTGGTAAGCATTTTAGCTATACCGGGATTTTTGTTTTTTTACTTATTGCCACACTTTGCCAAAAACCGGTATAAGAGTTTACCTGTTTTCGGCAAAAAGATCGTCGCATCTACATTCCATAGCGTAAAAGGGAAAAAAATCCCTGACACCATTTATCATCAGGTTCCTGATTTTAAACTGATCAACCAGCATAGCGATACCGTAACATGGAAAACACTGGAGAATAAGATTGTTGTGCTTAATCTGTTTTACACAGGCGCTAATAACCAGCAGACCTGCAAATACATTAAGCAACTATCTGATGGTTATGAACAGAAGCCTCTGGTAAAGTTTTTAAGCTTATCTGTAGATCCTGCTGATCAAAGTAAAATAAAAGATTTTGCGGCTGGTTTTAAAGCAAAAGAAGGCAAATGGGATTTCTTAGCCGGGGATACCACTAAAACCTATCCGCTGATTAAGCAAGGCTTATTGCTTGATGTAATTGAAGATGACACAAAAGCGAAACCAACCTTCATTTTCAGTAATAAAATTATCCTGATCGACAATCTGCACCGCATCCGTGGCATGTATGATGCAGATAATGCCGAAGCAAATGCCAGGTTGGAAGACGAAATAAAAGTACTTATTGCGGAGTATTTAAGAAACGTTAAAGACGGTAGATAGTCTTTAGTCCTCAGTCCGTAATCGAATACATTAAATAAATATAAAAGAGATTTAAAATACTCATGGAAAATAGCCCGATTGAGAAAAAGTATAGCAAGTGGATCATCATCCTTTCCATTTTTATTCCTGTAGCAGTAGCGTTTTTGTTTGTGGTAAAGCTAAAAGACCTGGGTATCGATGCACCAACACTTCCTTTTCTGCCACCCATATACGCTACCATTAACGGTATAACTGCGGTATTATTGGTAGTTGCAGTATGGGCAATAAAAAACGGTAAAATAACCCTGCACCAAAATTTAATGAAAACAGCCATTGGTTGCTCTTTATTATTTTTAGTAATGTACATTGCTTATCATATGACCACCCCATCTACCAAATTTGGGGGTGATGGTACCATAAAATATGTTTACTTTTTTATCCTTTTAACACATATCCTGCTTTCTATTGCCATTATCCCTTTGGTATTGGTTACCTATGTCAGGGCATTGGCCCAGCGTTTCGATCGCCATAGAAAAATTGCGAGAATTACTTTTCCACTTTGGCTCTATGTAGCCGTAACCGGGGTAGTGGTTTACCTGATGATTTCGCCTTATTATCAGTATTAACCTAATCTGTTAGTTTAAAAGTTTACTTCGTGTACTAATAATTGCACATTATTGTGTATAATTGATTCAATATTAAGTATTGAATGCAATTATGTATTAATGGATGCTGCAAAAATAGAAACGGGGAGGGATCTGATCTCATTGATAGAAGAGGGACAAAGCGCTACCTTCACACGTTTTTATACTTCTTACTTTGAGAAACTTATTTTGGCAAGTGATAAGTATCTTAGTGATATCCACGCTGCTGAAGAAATTGTTCAGGATATTTTTTTGAAGATATGGGAATTTCCTGAAAGCCTTACTGATGTAAAATCGGTTAAATCATATTTGTACCGTTCGGTAATTAATGCTTCCATCAATTTTGCCAATCGGCAGAAGAGTTTAGAACAGCATCATTTAAAGCTGGCCGCAGAATTTTCTGATGATTATCTGGCAGATTTGGACGATGAGAACGAAATGATCATTATCTTGAGGGATGAAATTGAAAAACTACCTGCTCAGTGTAAAAAAGTTTTCAAATTGAGTCGTTTTGAGAATTTTAAATATAAAGAAATCGCTCTTGAACTTAATATATCCGAAAAAACAGTCGAAAATCATATTGGAAATGCATTGAAAACTCTTAGAAGCAGATTTATGGATGATCAAACGCTAAATAAGAAGGGCAGAAGCTACCTAAACTTAATGACGCTATATTTGTATTAGTTTTTTAGTGTAAACATGTTTTTAGTCTGATTTAAAGAAAAACTTTAAAATAAATTATTTTTTTTAATTTTCTTTAGGGGTTTTTAGCTTTTGGTTTGTCTTAATATTACCAAACCAACTAACTAATGCTTAACCAACCAGAATACCTGGATTTAATTATCCGGTATTTAAACAATCCGCAGGATGAATCCCTTCGTGCTGCCATAAAATCTTACCGGTCTGCATCTGCTGAGCATGAAAACTATTTTCTTGAAATAGAGCGTGTGTGGGTTTTGTCTGCCAAATCAGCTACAATAAATGATACTGATATAAAACAGGCTGAGACTAACTTTAAACGTGAATTAAAAAAGCGCACACATAAATCTGCTAATGGTTTTGCCTGGTTCCGTAATATTGCAGCAGGCCTAGTTCTTTTAGGGGCAGGCTATTGGTTATATAACATCAGTTCAGAACCTACTTATTTAATAATTAAAACAGGCGACAATCAAAAAGATTCAGTCTTATTGGTAGATGGCTCGAAAGTTACTCTGGCAGAAAACAGTGTGGTTAAATATCCCCAAAAATTTGCGGCTTCATCAAGAGAAATTTCCTTAATCCATGGTAAAGCTTTTTTCAAGATCGCTAAGGATCCCAAGCATCCTTTTAGTGTGCTGATGGGTGAATCGAAAGTTAAAGTACTTGGAACTTCTTTTAATATCAATTATCAAAAAGGAAAAATAGACCTTGATGTAAAAACAGGAAGAGTACTTTTTTCACCGTATTCTAATGGAACTTCATCTATCCTTATTGCTGGGCAGGCTTTATCATATAATATTTCCAATAAAGAATTAACTACCAGGATTTCACAAAATGCCGATTCTTGGTTTACCAATGAACTTATTTTTGTTGATACTCCTTTGGAAGATGTATGTAAACAATTAAGTAATTATTACCAAAAAAACATCCGTTTAGAAACGAATCAACCACTCGTTAAAAAGTTTAATGCAACATTTAAGGGCAATAGCCTGGCCGAAGTTTTGGCTGTGTTAAAAGAAACTTATGGTTTTAAAATAACCACTAACAAGGATACGATAACCCTAAAAGCACCTATAAACTAATCAATTAAATAAACTTAAATTAACTATGGAGAAAAATTTCTACAAAAGAAATGCGAAAATGAGTTTGCGCCGTATGGCTCTGCTCCTGTGTGCAATCTTTTGGGCTGTTTTGGCAAGAGCTGATGCTCGGCAAGCCAATGGCAAACCTGAAAGGCTAGATAACTATCTGAAAAAAATAGAACAAACTTATAGAGTAAGTTTTGTTTACGATGCAGCAGAAATTAATAAAACAATGGTATTGGATGTACCTGCAAACCTGTCATCAATTACCGAATCGCTTGATCAGCTTAAACAAAAAAACATTTCATACAGGCTTGTAGGCAATCAGGTAATTCTGAAAATTGTTGAAGCATCCCAAGGTAAATCAAAAAAAGAAGTTACCATTAAAGGTACCGTTCACGATAAGAAAGATGGCTCTATTATGCCTGGAGTAAGTGTGCGAGAAAAAGGTGCAGCAAATGCAGTCTCTACAAATGCAAAAGGCGAATATCAGATCACGGTAAGAGATAACGCAACATTAACTTTTGCTTCAATCGGTTACAAGACCATTGAAGTATCTGTAGCTGGCAGAAGTGTAATCAATGTGAGTTTGGAAGAAGATGCTAATGAATTGAAAGATGTAAACGTTGTTTCAACCGGTTACCAAAATCTAAATAAAAAATTGTTTACCGGAGCGGCCACTGCACTAAAAAGCTCAGACGTAAAACAGGATGGTATTACCGATGTAAGCCGTATGCTTGAAGGTAGGGTAGCTGGTGTATCGGTACAGAATGTTTCAGGTACCTTTGGAGCAGCACCAAAGATCCGTGTACGTGGAGCAACATCGATTACTGGTGAAAATAAACCACTATGGGTAGTGGATGGTGTAATTTTGGAGGATGTTGTTAATATTTCTAATGAGCAGTTATCCTCTGGTGATGTAAGCACCTTAATCGGTTCATCAGTTGCTGGTATTAATGCAGATGATATTGAAAGTTTCAATATTTTAAAAGATGCAGCGGCAACAGCACAATATGGTGCAAGAGCGATGAATGGTGTGGTTGTAATTACTACAAAAAAAGGACGGATTGGTAAAACATTAATTTCTTATACTGGTAACTTTTCTACCTATTTGAAACCATCATATGATGATTATAATATCATGAATTCATCAGATCAGATGTCGGTTTATTCAGAACTGGCACGTAAAGGATGGTTAAATCACTCCAGTGCATCAAGAGCAGCCGATGGAGGTGTGTACACCAAAATGTATCAACTGATTAATACTTATGATGCAACTTCAGGTGCATTTGGTTTAGCTAACACACCTGAAGCGCGAAATACATTTTTAAGCCGTTATGCTACAGCTAATACTGATTGGTTTGATGTGCTTTTCAAAAACTCGCTGATGCAGGAACATGGTATTAGTGTTTCAACTGGTAATGATAAATCACAGTTATATATATCTACTAGTTACTTAAATGATAACGGCTGGGCTGTAGGGAATAATGTGGAGCGCTATACAGGAAACGTAAACGCAGTATTCAATCTATCGAATAAACTATCTGTTAATTTCATTACCACAGGGTCAATCCGTAACCAGAAAGCTCCGGGAACAGTTGGTAGGGTAAGTAATCCGGTAGAAGGTAAATATTCTAGAGATTTTGATATTAATCCATTCAGTTATGCTTTAAACACCAGTAGAACTTTAACCGCATTCGACCAGAATGGTAATAGAGAAAATTTTACTAGAAATTTTGCTAATTTTAATATTCTTAATGAGCTGGATAATAACTCTTTAGATTTGAGTATGCTGGATTTTAAACTTCAAGGTGGATTAAATTATAAGTTTACAAAACACCTTAAGTATGATTTCCTGGCGTCGATGCGCTATGTAAAAAGTGGTAACGAACACAAAGTAAGAGAAAACTCTAATATGGCTAATGCTTATCGTGCAGGTTATGGTCCGGATGATTCTTATATCCAGGATAATAACCGTTTCTTATTCCGCGATCCGGCCCATCCTGAACTACAACCCGTAGTTGTACTCCCTTATGGTGGTTTCTACAACACAACTGATGATTTTCTTAAATCATACCTGGTTAGGAACTCAGTTGAATATGATAATACTATCAACGAAAAACACCTGATCAATATTTATGCTGTGCAGGAAATGAGAATGGCCGATCGTCAAACCAGAAGCACGATTGGTTATGGCTATCAATATGATAAAGGCGGCGTGCCATTTATCGATCCAAACATTATTAAACAAGCAACATTGAATAACCTGAATTATTATTCAATGAACCATAGATACGATCGTTTTGCTGCATTTATGGCAAGGGCAGCCTACTCTTACGATGGTAAATATTCATTTAACGCTACTGGCAGATATGATGGTTCTAATCAGCTGGGTAATTCGGCAACAGCAAGGTGGCTACCAACCTGGAACGTTTCTGGTGCATGGAATATCGATAAGGAAAAATTCTTTGATAATGAGAGCCTTACCCGAATACTGAATCGTGCAACAATAAGGGCCACTTATGGTTTAACGGCAAGTTTAGGTAGTGCTACTAATTCAGCACTGGTTTTAAGAAATGGAAGTGCATTAAGGCCATATACCAATGAAACCGAATCGGTAATGAATATCGAATATATCGAAAACATGAACCTTACTTGGGAAAAACAATATGAAACCAACTTAGGAGTAGATTTAGGATTATTTAAAGATAAGTTAAATATTACTGTTGATCTTTATAACAGAAATGGATTTGATTTAATCAGTCCATTAAGAACTTCGGGTATTGGCGGTCAGTATTTAACTACAGCCAACTATGCTGATATGAATACCAAAGGTATTGAAGTAACTTTAAGTGGGCCTATTATTAAAACTAGTGAATGGAACTGGAGAAGTAATTTAAACTTTGGCTATAACAAAAATAAGGTAACCAAACTTTCAAGTCCACAAAATATATTCAGTTTGGTAACCGCTGATGGCGGACCTCAGCAAGGTTACCCATATCGTGGTTTATATTCGGTAGATTTTACAGGCCTAAACCATGATACTGGAATTCCGGAATTTATTAACGAAAAAGGTGAAAAAAGCTCTGATGTTTACATGCAAAGTTTAGAAACCAAATATTTAAAGTACGAAGGGCCAACTGATCCTAAATTAACTGGTGGTTTCTATAACAGCGTTAGTTATAAAGGATTTACTTTCGGTTCATTATTTACTTTCTCTGCGGGTAATAAAATCAGATTAAACCCAGTGTTTGCTACATCTTATTCAGATTTGGATGCCTTGCCTAACGAATTTAAAGATAGATGGACTTTGCCGGGCGATGAGCTGAAAACTAATATTCCTTCTATTCTCGATATCGAAGCAGCTGGTAAAATCGACGGTACTTATCCGTATAATACATATAACTATTCTACTGTAAGGGTTGCTGATGGTGGGTTTATCAGGTTAAAACAGATATCTCTTTCATACGCCTTGCCTGCAAAAATCCTTAAAACTATTGGGGCAAATAATGCATCAATTAGTGCAGTTGCCAATAACTTCTGGTTAATCTATTCAGATAAAAAATTAAAAGGACAAGATCCGGAGTTTTTTGCATCTGGTGGTGTGGCATTGCCTATCCCGAAGCAATACACGCTCTCCCTAAAAGTTGGATTCTAATTTAATTGAACAGAAAATGAAAAAGAACAAAATACTCATATATATAGTGTGCTCAACCTTACTGCTATCTAGTAGCTGTAAGAAGTTTTTAGAGCATCAACCCGATGACCGTACCGAACTGAACAGCCCCGTTAAAGTAGCAGAGTTATTGGCAAATGCATATCCTCACGGTAATTACCTCGCATTTACTGAAGCGATGAGTGATAATGCTGGCGATAAAGGAACAACTGGAAGGGATTTGCCAAATTCATCTCCATGGAACTACATCGATCAAATCGATGCAACATCTGAAGATACTCCACCATTCTACTGGAATTCGTGTTACAAGGCAATAGCAGCAGCCAATTATGCATTGGAAGCAATTGATAAGGCAGGTAATACTGCCGAATATTCAGCAAGTAGGGGAGAAGCACTTGTTGCCAGGGCTTATGTACATTTTATGTTGGTAACTTTATATGCCAAAGCTTATGATCCCGCTACTGCAGCCTCTGATCCTGGAATCCCTTATGTTACTTTACCCCAAAAGGTAGTAGAAGGTAACTATACAAGAGGAACCGTTGCCAGTGTTTATGCAAATATCGAGAAAGATTTAATAGAAGGACTACCTTTAATTAAAAATCAAAGCTATAGAGTTCCGAAATACCATTTCACTACTCAGGCTGCACATGCTTTTGCAACCCGCTTTTATTTATTTAAAAGAGATTATCAAAAGGTAATCGATCATGCCAACGCAGTTTTTCCAGGTACAACAGTTGCTGATAATTTACGGGCGTGGAATACCACATATAATGTATTGGGTTATTACGAATTACAAGCACTGTATACCAACTCTACTGAGCCGGCAAACTTATTATTACAAGAAGCCATTTCTTATTGGGGAAGAAACTTTCCTGGGTATAATTATGGTCTAAGTTCATCAGTAAGAACCATATTCGATCCCGGAAATAATCCAAGTAAAAAGGCTTTGGCCATGAGTACCAAAATTTTTGGAGGAACGGAAACGGTTTACAATATTCCGAAATTCAGAGAACATTTTGTAAAAGAAACCATTAGTGCAAACTTTGGTGATGCTTATAACATGGTGCCATTATTAACAGCTGAAGAAGTACTATTTAACAGGGCCGAAGCAAATGCCATGTTAAGTAACAATAGTCAAACAATTTCTGATATTGATATTTATCTTTCAAAAAGAATTGTAGGCTATTCTGCAACTGCTGATAAATTTACAGAAGCAAAAGCAACCGCCTTTTTTCCTGCGCCATTAACAGTTAAAGATGCTTTGGTTGGTACTATCATAAACTTTAAACGTCAGGAATACATGCACGAAGGTTTAAGATGGTTTGATATTGTGCGCTTAAAGATTCCAATTGTGCATACTTCTGCCAATGGTAAAACTACAATTTCGTTAGGAGCCGATGATCCTAGACGATTAATTCAAATTCCTCAAGATGCCGTAGCAGCTGGATTAGCTGCAAACCCACGTTAATTATAATATAAAGAATATTATGAAAAAGAAATTATTAATAGCAATAATTACATTAACAACCGTCTTTTTGGCGGGATGTAGCAAAAAAGATAATCTGACTGCCGATATCGTAGGTTTGGGGGGGGATACATGGACTCAAGGACCAATAGATGAATGGATTCGTACCAATTATACAACACCTTATAACATAGAGGTAAAATATAAATGGGATAGATCGGAACTTGGCGAAATATATAAGAATGTTGTGCCTGTAAAAGAGGAGCTTGTTATACCTATTATGAGCATTATTAAGAACACCTGGATAAATCCTTATGTTGCAGTAAAAGGCGAAGACTTTATGAAAAAATACTGCCAAAAGCAGTTTTATTTAGCTGGTAGTCCATCTTATAATAGTAATGGTACCATTACCCTGGGAACTGCAGAAGCAGGAAGAAAAATTGTATTACTTGATTTAAATACTTTCAATCCTGCCAATAAACCTGCAGTTAAGCAAATTTTGCATACCATGCACCATGAGTTTGGCCACATTCTAAACCAGAATATTGCCGTAACGCCTGATTATCAACGAATCACGCCTTCTGATTATACTGCTACCTGGTTTAATATTTTTAGGGGAGCTTACTCATCTAATGCAGCATTAGATAAAATTATGTACGAAGCCGATTTTTGGGGCAAAGGTTATATTACTCCTTATTCCAGATCGAACAAAGACGATGATTTTGTAGAGACATTATCAACTTTATTAGAAGGTGGACAAGCTAATTTTGATAATATCATCAACAACCTTTTTGTTTATGATGGACTTTATATTAAAAGAAACGGAAAAGGTGTTTATGAACAAAACACAGATGCAAGAGCAAAACTGTTAAAAAAGAAAGCCATTGTAGTTTCTTATATGAAAGATAGCTGGGGTATTGATTTAACCGATCTGCAGACCAGAACGCAGGCTGCAATCGAAGCACAATCACCTACTGCCGATTTTAATAGTTTATTGGGCCCAGCCAAAACTTATGGTACGATTACGGTGAATCCTCAGAAATTAACAGGTTTATCAACTAAATTCTTGACCGCTTATAATTCAGCCAATACTGGGATTCAGACAGGAATGGGACTTTATATTGATAATATTTCATTAATTTTTACTACTGCAAATAGAATGATTTTGAGGGTGAATTTTATGGATCCTACAGCTGCATTGAGTGCTGGTTTTAATGCCGACTTTAACTATACAACAACAAATGTTAATGGTGTGCTTAGCTTAACTTATACAAATCCACAACCAACAAATGCAAATGCAAGAGCAATAGAGGCAAGCATCCCAACATTATTGGCATATTTTAATGGTCAACAATTTAATGTCCGATGGGTTGATGATATTGTACCTCAATCGAAAAGTATATTTGGTGGGCTTGTTAAAACCACAGATGCTACCTCTTATTTATTCGGAACATTGTAATAATTAAAAATAGAAATGATGAAAAAGCATTTATTATATATACTCTTATTTACAGTGGCTTTAGGCTCTTGTAAAAAAGACACAACAGAGCCTATTATCGGTAATGTTGATGAAAGGCTATCGGGAACTTTAGCCGAGTACCAGACACAATTAATTAGTGCGCAGTTTGGTTGGAAAGGTTACTTATTAACTGATAATGAAACACCAGCTACGTTTTTATTCAGTTTTACTGATAAGAACAGAACAACTATGTCTGCAGATTATAGTCCTGCACCAGCTGAAAGCTCATACCGTTTAAAGGCCTTGCAAAGGCCTACACTATTATTCGATTCTTATTCTACATTACATTTACTTGCTGACCCTACACCTAGTGTTTTAGGAGGTGAGGTAGCAGGAGGTTATTTCTCTGATTTTGAATTTGCTTTCTTATCATCAAGTGCCGATACCATAAAACTGGAAGGAACTTTTAATAAAAGCAAGTTGATACTTGTAAGGTCTAAATCAGCGGCAGAAAGTGCAGCAATATTTACTTCTGTTCAGAATGTTAGTGCGGTGGCCTCAAAACTAAGGACATATTTTAAAAGGACAACTATTGGTGGAGTAGAATGTGAGGTGAAATTGGATGGCGGTGCCCAAATTATATCTTTCTCCTATTTAGATGGCGCAAATCTTAAAACCGTTAGCTCAAACTTTTATGTTTCGGGTACAACGATTGCTTTGTATAATCCATTGATAATTGGAACAACAACAGTTACCAAATTAGATGGGGTAGGTTTCGATACGGCATCTGGATTTATAAATGCTAGCGTGAGTGGTACTGCAATTCAAATCAAAGAAGCTATCGCACCTTTAAAACTAGATGTTACTGCTGCGCAAAGATGGTACACTCAAATGTCATTTAACTTTAACGGCTGTTGGGTTTCTGATATGGCTTTTCATGCTAATGGTGTAGATGATTTCTGTAACTTCAGAAATGTGCCTAGTTATTCTGGTTTATGGTATGCTGGTGCCGCAGTGTTTGGAGGAACAGGTGCAACCGAAGGTATTATTACCTTTTTAACAACCAATTCTTTTGGATCACCTTATGCTTTATCTAAAGTTCCGTTTGCCGTGAATGCAGGTATTGCAAAATTTACTTTGAACGGAAGCGGAGGAACATTTACCGGTACAACTGCTGTTGCTCAGGCAATGACTGCAGCAAGATCAATTTTGTACGGAGGTGCAACCGCTGGAAGTTCGCAAGACTGGTATTTAATACCAACTTCAGATGATGGTAAAAGATACGATATGGTGAGGGTATCTGATGCTCAAGCATGGATCAGTTGGAGGCCAAGATAAAAATTTAATTAAACTAACAGTCTCTCTTAACCCCTGCCTTAAAAAGTAGGGGTTTTTTATTTAACAAATTTTTTAGCGGCTAAAATTACTTAATCAGTATATTTGATTGAAGAGCAATTTTGATTAAAAGTTATTTTATTTTTAATTTTTCTTTTCTTTAATAACAAAACACACTATTATTAACGCTCAAATGGATCTAAGTTACGGCTAAACAGGTGTATGGCATTAAGCAGCGAAGAAAAAGAACGGGTATTATTAGATAGGATTGTAGAGGGAGATGAGCAGGCTTTTTCTGTCTTGTTTTTTAAGTATCTTCCTGTGCTTCAAATATTCGCTACAAAGTTCACCAAATCTGATGATGCTGCCGAAGAAATTATTCAGGATGCTTTTTTAAGGGTTTGGCTAAACCGGGATAAATTAGCAGAAGTAGAGAACGTAAAAGCATATCTTTATAAATATGTATCTAATGAGTGCCTGAGCTACCTGCGGAAAAAGCTTAAAGAAGATAAAGTGATCGACGCTTTTACCAATAAGCAGCCAAACAGCCACAATAACACCTCAGAAGAGATTAATTTAAACGAAATTACCAAGATTATAGCTGTGGCAGTAGAAAAATTGCCAGAACAGCGCAAAAATATTTATCAGTTAAGCAGGCATGAAGGTAAAAGTATCCCGGAAATTGCTGAAATACTCAATATTTCGCCAAATACCGTTAAAAATGCCCTTGTAATATCGCTTAAATCGATAAGGTTGCATTTAAATCAGCATGGAATTACATTCGTTTTTCCTATTGTTTGCTTCTTTTTTAAAATAAAATAAAAAAAAATAAAATCCCGATAGTCCTGATTTTCCTTAGCGGCTTCTTAGTATCAGAATCTTTATATGGAAGAACGCATACCTTATCTATTACAACAATTTACGGCTAAAACATTAAGCCCTGCAGAAAGAGAAGAACTTTTAGCCCTGGCTGATCATGGCAATCCGGTTCTTAGCGGCGAAATCGTGAAAATGATTGTTGCTGAGGAGGAGAATGCTGTTGATATTGTTGATGAAAAATGGAATCCGGTTCTAAATAAAATTCTCACTGTAGATAAACCAGCCCGCTCACCTCGTAAAATGCTGATGAATACCATAAAATGGGCCGCTGCTGCAGTTGTATTTATTGTTTTATCAATTACCGCTTACATTTCTTTAAATAAAAAGAAAGAGCACGTTTTTGCTACTGACGTTGCACCTGGTAAAAACAAAGCTATTTTAACTTTAGCTAACGGGAAAAAGATTTCACTTTCTGACGCCACCACCGGTAACATTACAGAGGAAGCAGGCTTTTCTATCACCAAAACAGCTGATGGCCAACTGGTGTATAACATTGCAGAATCAGAAAATGTTGAAGATACACGGTTAAATACCATTTCTACCCCCAACGGAGGTGAATGGCAGATCCGTTTGCCTGATGGTTCAACCGTTTGGCTAAATGCAGCATCTTCTATCCGGTACCCTTTAAATATAGGTACAGCTAAACAGCGTGTGGTAAAACTTGATGGTGAAGCCTATTTTGAAGTAGCTAAAGATAAATTACATCCATTTATTGTAGAAACCGATAAACAATCGGTAGAGGTTTTGGGTACTCATTTTAATATTAACAGCTATAACGACGAAATTGTAACCAAAACAACCCTGCTTGAAGGTAGTGTACGTGTTTCGCAGAAAAATACCAATCAAAGCGAAATATTAAAGCCCGGAGAGCAGTCTATCTTATCAGTTTCAGGCATTGATGTAAAAGGAGTTGATGTAGATGAGGCAATAGCGTGGAAAAATGGCTATTTCATGTTTAATAACGAAAAACAGATAAGCATTTTACGTAAAGTAGCCCGTTGGTACAATGTAGAAGTAGAATATGCCGATCCGGAAGCAAAAGATGTGATGTATTACGGTACCGTAAGCCGTTTTGAAAAAATATCGAAAGTGTTAAGAAAATTGGAGCAAACTGGAGAAGTCCGCTTCGATATTAAAGGCAATAAAATTATTGTTTACAAAGAATAAAAGAAAAAAATGAGGGCGTAACTAACCCTTATCTCTAAAAATTAATCAACTTAAACCAAACAAATTATTATGAATAAACTTCGACAAAAGCCCTGACCATTCAAAAGTTAAATGCATAAAAAAGGAGTGCTCTTAACACCCCTTTTAATCTGTTTAGCTGTTCCGTAAGCCGGAACTGATTAAAAATCAATTTATTTCTTGGATAACTGCGAAACGCCTTTGAGCGTCCAAACTTTATTGCGTTCCGCAAAAAAAAAACAGACTATTAAATGTACAAATTTTATATCAGAATTTTATGTACGCATCAACGCTACATCCCTAAATTGCTATTAATTATGAAGTTAGTTACGGTCATATTGCTTACCTCATTAATGCAGGTAAGTGCAGCTTCATTTGGCCAGCTGGTTACATTAAAACAGAAAAATGTAACATTAGAAAAAATGTTTAAAGAAATCAGACAGCAATCTGGTTATGACGTGCTCTTATCAACCAACAAGATCAGTACATCAACAACTTTCAATGCCGATTTTAACAACTCCACCATTGAAGAGGTAATGAATAAAATTACTAACGGAAAAGATCTAACTTATACCATTGAAGATAGAACGATTTTAATTAAACCGAAAGAAAAATCGATCATAGACAAAGTGCTAGGCTACTTTGTTGCGGTAAAGGTAACAGGAAAAGTGACAGATAAAAATGGAGCCGTTCTGCCAGGTGTTAGTGTTCGCGAAAAAGATGCTGCAAATGCTGTATCCACCAATATTAACGGCGAATACAGCATTTCGGTAAAAGATGGTGCTGTTTTAACTTACAATTATGTTGGTTTTAAAACATTGGAAGTGCCTATTGGGAGTAAAACGGTTATTAACGTTACTTTACAGGAAGATGCTGCCCAGTTAAATGAAGTTAATGTGGTATCAACAGGTTATCAAAACATCAATAAAAAATTATTTACAGGTTCTGCTACAAGTATTAAGGGCAGCGATGTTAAACAGGATGGAGTAACCGATATCAGTAGAATGTTAGAGGGGAAAGTGGCTGGCGTTTCCGTGCAGAATGTATCAGGCACTTTTGGTGCGGCACCTAAAATCCGGGTTCGTGGTGCTACCTCAATTTCTGGAGAAAATAAACCACTTTGGGTAGTAGATGGGGTTGTTTTAGAAGATATCGTAAACATTTCTAACGATCAGCTATCAAGTGGTGATGCATTAACACTTATCGGATCATCAGTAGCTGGAATTAATGCCGATGATATTGAGAGTTTTAATATTTTAAAAGACGCTTCGGCAACGGCCTTATATGGGGCTAGGGCGATGAATGGCGTAGTGGTAATTACCACCAAAAAGGGGAGGGCAGGCAATACGCAGATCAATTATAGTGGAAATTTTTCTACATTTCTTAAGCCTAGCTACGATTCGTATAACATTATGAATTCTGCCGATCAAATGTCGGTCTACTCAGAAGTTTTTCGTAAAGGTGGTTTGTCAGCCGACATTGTAAACGGATCTAACGGAGGTGTTTTCGCTAAAATGTATCAGCAGATAAATGCTTATAATGCAAGTTCTGGCCAGTTTGGTGTACAAAATACAACCGAAGGGAGAGCTGCATTTTTACAGCGTTACGCCACTGCCAACACAAACTGGTTTGATGTTTTATTTAAAAATTCCTTCGTTCAGGAGCATTCTTTAAGTATTTCGTCAGGTTCTGAGAAGTCTCAGCATTATTTTTCATTGGGTTATTATAATGATAACGGTTGGACAATTGCCGATAACGTAAAAAGATATACCATGAATTTACGTGGCAATTACAATATTTCTAAAAAAATCAGTGCCGGTATTTTAGCAACAGGTGCATTTAGGCAACAACGTGCACCGGGTACCCTGGGCCGTTCGAGTAATGTAGTAGAAGGTAAATACACAAGAGATTTCGATGTTAACCCGTTTAGTTATGCGTTAAATACAAGCCGTACGATGACAGCTTACGATCAACAAGGACAATTGGAATATTTTACTTTAAACTATGCGCCTTTCAACATCATCAACGAATTAAAAAATAACTATATCGATTTAGATATGTTGGATTTGAAATTACAGGGAGAACTTAATTACAAGTTTATCAAAGATTTCGAATTTAAAAGTGTTGGTGCCATGCGTTATGTAAAAAGTACCCGCGAGCATAAAATTACCGAATACTCTAATATGGCAACAGCTTACCGATGGGCACCAAACAGTACCATTGCCAACAATAATATTTATTTATATGATAACCCTGATTATCCTGCAATTATCGATAAGGAAAGTGTACTTCCACAAGGCGGTTTTTACAACAGAAGCGATGATAATTTATTAAGCTTTAACGTAAGAAATCAAGTAGAATGGAAACATGAATATGGTAAGCATGTGGTGAGCGCTTTTGTTGGTCAGGAGGTGAAATTTGCCAACAGGCAAAATAGTTTCAACAATGGGTATGGTTACCAATATGATAAAGGTGGCATTCCGTACACTGACTACCGTATTATTAAAATGCTTTTGGAAGCAAATTATAACTACTATGGAATGAGTCAGTTATATGATCGCTATGCCGCGTTTTTTGTGAACGGAAGTTATGCTTATAATTCTAAATATGTTTTAAACGGTACCTTCAGGTATGATGGTAGTAACCGTTTAGGTATAAGTAAAACGGCAAGATGGTTACCAACATGGACTATAAGTGCGGCATGGAATGCAGATGAAGAAGATTTTATCAAAAACATCGAGCAGATCAGTTATTTAAAAGTGAGAGGTGGTTATGGATTAACCGCGAGTATGGGTAGTTCTACAAATTCATCAATTGTATTAACAAATAGCACTACACTCCGCCCACGCTTATCAGAAGTTGAACCTCGAATTGTATTAGATGGCTTAGAAAATTCTGAATTGACATGGGAAAAACAATACGAAGCTAATATCGGCTTCGATATCGGTTTGCTTAAAAACCGCATCACTTTTAGTGCCGATTATTACGACAGACGTGGTTTCGATCTAATCGGTCTTGTTCGTACATCGGGTATTGGTGGCGAATATTCTAAATATGCCAATTATGCAGATTTAAGATCACATGGCGTAGAATTTACCTTAGGTGTAACGCCATTTAAAACCGAATCTTTTAGCTGGACATCCAACTTTACTTTTGGTTACAACAGAAACAAAATAACAAACCTTAAAAACAGTCCAAGAATTTACGATCTGATTATCCCAGAAGGTGGTCCGAAAGAAGGAGGTGCTGTTCGTGGTTTATATTCGATCGATTTTCAGAAACTGAATACTTCTGGTGTACCAACTTTTATTGATGAATCGGGTAATTTAAGCAGCAACGTTTACATTCAGAGTGCTACAACCAATTATTTGAAATATGAGGGGCCTGTTGATCCTCCCTTTACCGGCGGTTTAACCAATACGTTCAGGTATAAAGACTTTACTTTCAATTTCTTCCTCTCATATCAGGCTGGTAATAAAATCAGGTTAAACAATGTATTCTCTACAAATTACGATGATACAGATGCAATGCCACGCGAATTCTTAGATCGTTGGACATTGCCATTGGACGAAAATTATACTAATTCACCATCAATTGCCGATTATTTATTGAAGAAATCTCTGAGCGGTACTTATCCTTACACCGCTTATAACTATTCAAGCGATAGGGTTGCTGATGGCTCATTTGTAAGGTTAAAATCGGTTTCCCTAATGTATAATCTTCCGGTTAAAGTAACCAAACGTCTTGGCTTAAATAATGTGGCGTTTAAATTACAAGGAAACAATATCTGGTTAATTTATGCTGATAAAAAACTGAAAGGGCAAGATCCGGAATTCTTTAGCTCAGGTGGTGTTGCATTGCCAATCCCACAACAATTTACATTAACATTAAAAGTTGGAATTTAATTTTTAAGAAAATGAAAAAACTATCAATATACTTATTTATTGTACTTGCATCTTTTAGCATCGGATGTAAGAAATATTTGGAACAGGCACCAGACCAACGTACAACTTTAAATACCCCGCAAAAGGTCAGCGAATTTTTGGTAACGGCATATCCTGGCGCCAGTTATATCCCACTTGCCGAGGCAATGTCTGATAATCCGTCTTTTAATAGTACCACAGGTCAGGATTATGCACCAAACCGTGATGGTTACTATTGGAGAGAAGTTCAGGGAACAGCACAGGATACACCAACATACTATTGGAATAGTTGCTATGAAGCAATAGCAGTAGCGAATCAGGCTTTAGATGCCGTTAATAAAGCGCCAAACCCTGAAGATTATTCCGCACAGAAAGGCGAGGCTTTAGTGGCTAGGGCTTATGCACATTTTATGTTGGTAACCTTTTATTCTAAGGCTTATGATCCGGCAACAGCAGCTTCAGATCCTGGTATTCCTTATGTAATGGAACCCGAGACTATAGTATTTAAAAATTACGATCGTAAAACCGTAGCTTATGTTTATGAGCAGATTGAAAAAGATTTACTTGCTGGAATTCCCTTAATACGTGATAATAGTTATACCGTTCCGGCTTATCACTTTACCAAAAAAGCAACTTATGCTTTTGCAACACGTTTTTACTTGTTTAAAAGAAATGCCGAAAAGGTAATTGAATATGCAAATCTGGCTTTCCCTAGCAATAACTTTGCAGCCAATGTTAGGCCATGGTTATCTTATGCAAATGCGAGTGGCTCAACAGAAATTTCACAGTCTGTTACCAGTGCGGCAAATCCAGGTAATTTATTATTGGGCGAAACCACTTCCTGGGGAGCAAGGTATTATGCAAGATCTGTTTATTCATTCTCACAAAATAGATTAAATACGATAACTGCACCAGTTGGAATTTCATTTACAGCTTTAAGGAAATATTCATTCTCCAGTACCTTTTATTTCGTGCCCAAATTGTATGAGCATTTCGTACGTACAAGTATTAATGCCACAACAGGTAGAGGCTACAATATGATCCCGCTTTTTACAACAGAAGAGGTATTGCTAAACCGTGCCGAAGCATACATCATGCAAGATAAATATGCTGATGCCATTAATGATATGAATACTTTGTTCAGCACCAGAATTACTGGTTATACTGCTAGTAACGGTTTAACCGACGCAAAAATCAGAGCTTATTATAGCACAAGAACTGCCGATACCAAACAAGCATACATTTTTACCTTATTGGATGTAAAAAGAGCAGAATTTGTTTCGGAAGGAATGCGTTGGATGGATATTTTGAGATATCAATTACCTGTTACGCATCTTGATCCAGATGGAAATCCAATTGAACTTGCTGCAAACGATAAAAGAAAGCTTTGGCAGTTGCCTGATGAGGTTGTCCTATCAGGAGTGGAGAAAAACCCACGTTAATTTAAAAATGAAGTAACATGAAAAGAAATTATATACTCTTGCTGGCCCTTGTTTTTGTATTGATGCAAGGCTGCAAAAAGGAAGAAAATCTCGACCGCAAAATTGTTGGTCTGGGTGGCGATAGCTGGCAGCAATCGGCACTGGATAATTGGTTGTTTACCACATTTACACAACCTTACAACATCAGCGTAAAATATCGCTGGGACGGAACTGAATATGATAATACTAAAACATTGGTTCCTGTAAAGGTAGAAAACGTTCAGCCGTTAATGGAAATGGTAAGAAAAGCATGGATTGATCCATATACCTCAGAAATAGGTCAGGGTTTTATAAAAACCTATGCACCGAAAAACTATGTTTTAGTTGGTAGTGTTCAGTATAATTCTGGGGGAACGGTTACATTGGGAGAAGCTGAAGGTGGTATTAAAGTAACTTTATTCAATGTAAATAACTTCTCTAATACCGATAGAAATGTTTCTAAACGTGTTTTGAAAACCATTCATCATGAATTTACGCACATTTTAAATCAAACCACAACTTATCAAAAAGAATTCCCGCTGATTACACCTGCAGGTTACACCGCCGACTGGAATAACAGCACTGGTTTTGCAGCAAACGGTTTTATTACCCAATATGCACAAGCTGCACCTACTGAAGATTATGCTGAAATGGTTTCGGTAATGCTTACTGAAGGTAAACAAGGTTATGAAGCCATTTTGAGGGCCAACTCCACGGCTAGTGCTGTAGCTTTGATCAGGAAAAAAGAAGATTTGGTAGTGAGTTATTTTAAACAGGTTTGGGGTATTGATTTTTATACACTTCAGAACCGTGTTCAGGCGGCACTTAATCAAACCGCACCAGCAAGCCCTGTTGAGTATTTAGGTTCTGGAAAAGCATACACTTTGCTTAATGTAACGCCGGATGCAACAGTTGGCATGTCGGCTGATTTTATTACAATTTATAATGCTGCAAAAACAGGTTTAGCTGTAGTCGGAAATGCAAACCGTGTATTAAACAATTTCAGCTTAGTTTATACAACGACAGGCCAGGTAATTTTAAGGGTAAACTACACCAACACTGCAGGGACAGCTTTTGTTGCAAACTTTACCTATAATGTAACCACAGATGCCAGCGGTAATATTAACCTTACGCTGTCGGCTACCGATGCAAATGGTTTGGTAATTGCACCGGGCCTCGTGAGTTTAACTAATTACCTTACGCAGAATAAATTTACCTACAAGTATTTTTACAGTGCCGATTTTAAATCGGAATATGTAGGCTTAACCAAAACTGCGGATAATAGTTCATTCTTTTACGGCAATATGTCTAACTAAATACGATAATGAAACATAAATTATTATATGTAATGCTGGTTGTAACTGTATTTATAACTGGTTGTAAAAAAGATAGCGATCCGGTTTTTGACGATCCTGATGCACGATTAATAGCAGAATTAGCTGCCGACCAGGCAAAACTGCTTGCTTCAGTCAACGGATGGAAAGCCACTATTTACCCAAAGGGAGGTAAAGGATATTCTTACTATTTGAAGTTCGATGCAAGTGGTAAAATAAGCATGCTTTCGGATTTTAACGCCACTTCTGCAACAACGCTAAAAGAGAGCACTTACCGCTTAAAAGCGCTACAGTTTCCAACCCTGATTTTCGATACTTACAGTTATATCCATTTAGCGGCCGATCCTGATGCCAGCGTAAGTGGCGGAACAAGTGCAACCGGACTGAAATCAGATTTCGAGTTTGCATTTGATAAAGCCAGTGGTGACAGTTTAAAAATGAACGGGATTTTTAATGGCAACGCAATGACGATGATAAAACTATCGGAAGCTGAATCGGCAAGTATTGTTGCCGGGGGGTTGAAAACCATGATGGATGCAAATGCTGCTTACGTAACTGCGAACAGATATCCTTATATTATTTTTGCAGATAATATTAAAGTGGCTATTTCGATTGATCCTGCAACAAAGGTTGTAAAGCTAAGTTACATCAATGGTACTGAAGTAAAAACTCAATCGGTAACTTTTGCACATGGAATTAACAAACTTACTTTAAGCGGTAACTTAACTTATAACGGCATTACTTTTAACGAGCTTCAATACGATCCAACGAACAAAGTATATTACATTACAGCTGGTTCTACAAGGTATATGCTGCAGAATTCGGCTACACCAATTACGCCGCTTTCGCTGATGTTCGGATTCCCGTCTTCTTATACTTACAGGAGAATAACCATTCCATCTGCAGGCTTAACATCGGGTGTAACTTCTGGTTTTTCATCAGTGTATAATAGTATGGTAGCTAATTTTGCCAGTAGCGGAAGGGTTATTACTTCCACATTTATGAGTTTGACCGGTAATGATGCATTTCATGTCGAAGTTGCCTACACATCAGGTACAAGTGCATTTATAGCTGCTGCCGATTATACCTATACACGCGTTGGTGATGTATTTACTTTGAGCGCTCCGGTTTATAACGGAAACTGGACAACCAGGGCGACACAATTGCTGCCATTAACAAATTATATGTTAACAGGTCCATTTAAAATCGACTGGGTAACCAGTACGAATCCTAATAGTCCATTATTAGGTGGTTTTTATCGCACTGCTGATTCCAGTTCATTTATATATGGTGCTTTATAGTTATTTAATAAATAAGAATATCCAGATTTTAAGATGTTATAAAAATCAGTTCAAAAGTCTTTGTTTTTTCAGGGCCATTATGGTTCTTAATTGTTCGATAAACTTATTTTTTAACACTGGTTTAGACTGAAAAACTTTTATATATGGATTAATTCATATTGATGATTAGGATATGGCCATGAAATTATATTTTTAAATCCAGATATCTTTTAAAAACCTCACCCTAAAAAGTGAGGTTTTTTTATGACATAATTTTTAAACCCCTCCAAACGTTTTATGCTTATATTTGTAACTCATGAAGAAGAAAGCAATTTTTATCCTGTTTGTGCTGGTATTTACCTTTGCGGTAAGCCCTAATTTACATGCACAATGTTCTATGTGTACCATAAATGCCGAACAGGGTGTTAAAAATGGCAATACACAAACGGCGGGTTTAAATACTGGGGTATTATACCTTTTGTCTGTTCCATATTTAATGGCAATAATTGTGGGGGTAGTTTGGTATAAAAAATACCGTAAAAAGAATATCCACCTCAATATGAAAAAAGAACCTTTTAATTTAAATTAAAAGCGTGGAGGGGCAAACTTCAAAGTTATATGCCATTGCGCATTGTAAATGCCCGCATTGCCGCAGGGGAAACATTTTTACAGGCAGCATGTACGGCTGGAACATTCAGCATACCAAAGAAATATGCGGTCATTGCGCACAGCGGATAGAAATCGAACCCGGTTACTTTTACGCCGCCATGTATGTAAGCTATGCAATGAACGTAATCGAAATGCTTTTTGCCAGTTTCATTACTTATTTAATTTTCGGACCGCTTACTGATGCTACTTTCTGGCATTATCTGATCGTCATTTTTACAGGCTGTTTTATCCTGTATCCCTTTAATTACCGTTATTCGAGAATTATATTGCTTCATGTTTTGTCGCCTAATATCAAATACAAGCCGTATTATGATAAAGGTTAATTGTTTAAATTGTATAAACCGGTTAACTGTTAGATCAAACAATTAACTGATTAAACGAGTTTGAAATTTGTGGCTGGCCTTAGAGCCGGTTAACCGATTAAAACAATTAACCAGTTAACCATAAAACTGTATGCTTAAAAAAGAAACGCTAAATTTTATAAAAGACGTAGCCGAAAATAATAACCGCGAATGGTTTGCTGCCAATAAAGAGGTTTACGAAACCGCAAAAGCTGATGTGCTCGGGCTTGTCGCCGCGCTTATTCCAGAGCTGGCCAAAGTAGATCCGTTACTTTCGGCAGAGACAGATCCTAAAAAAAGCCTTTTGCGCATTTACCGCGATGTACGTTTCAGTAAAAATAAAGATCCTTATAAAAATAATTTCGGTATCTGGTTTTCTGCAAAAAGCAAGGGAGGCAACGAGCCGGGTTATTACCTGCACATCCAGCCGGGCAAGGGTTTTCTGGCTGGTGGCTACTGGATGCCTGAAGCGTCACATTTAAAATTAATCAGACAGGAAATTGACTATAACATCGGCGATTTTAAAGAAATCATCAACGAAAAAGATTTCAGGAAAAATTTTAAGCTAGGTGTTGATAATGCGCTTAAAAATGCCCCGAAAGGATATGATCCGGCAGATCCGAACATCGAATTTTTAAAACTGAAAAGTTTCGAGGCCACTACCAAAATCAGCGATGAAGAATTTTTAAAACCGAACCTCGTTAATAAGTTGATAAGTTCTTTTAAAACAGTACAACCTTTAGTTGCATTTTTACGGAACGCAATAGATGGTTAACTGTATAAATCGTATAAATTGGTTAACTGTTTTGGCGATAAGCGTTAGGCGCCAAGCGACAATTAACCCATTAACCAGATCTGGCTATTAGCCATGAACCATCAACTAATGAACAGTGAACCAATTAACCCCAAATAACACAATGAAAAATACCTTTCTTGCCTTTGCCGTTCTCCTCTTTTTTTCTTCGCTAACCTCCTGTGTGGTGCTGTCTCCTAAAAAGTATAAAGCTTTATTGGGATCGAAAGATTCACTTTATACCGCTTTTAACGAAGGTTTAATTAAAATCGAAAATTTGGAAAAAGAAGTTGCCAAACTGAAAAAGGATACTACTTTAATGGCCGAAGAGCTTCGCGACCTTCAAAATAGCTACAATACCGTTGATGCGAACTATAAAAAACTTAAAAACAATTCTTCAAGCGAGATCACCAAGCTATCAGGCGATTTAGCTGCCCGCGAGAAACGTTTAAAAGAAGTGGAAGAAGTGCTGCGCAAACGCGATGAAGCCACCAACTCGTTAAAAGAAAAACTGCAACAGGCTTTATTGGGCTTTACCAAAAGCGGTTTAACTGTCGAAATTAAAAACGGTAAGGTTTATGTTTCCTTAACCGATAAACTCTTATTCCCTTCAGGAAGTATCATTATTGATGAAAAAGGTAAACAGGCTTTAACCCAATTGGCCAATGTATTAAAGCAGCAGCCCGAAATTAATATTGCAGTTGAGGGCCATACCGATAACCAGAAAATAAACAATTTGGGGCAGATTAAAGATAACTGGGATTTAAGTGTGCTCAGGGCAACATCAGTTGTACGTTATTTAACGGAGAACGAAAAGGTAGAGAGCGTGAGGATGACGGCTACCGGTAAAGGCGAATTCCAGCCATTGGGTACCAACGCAAATGCAGAGGGCAGAAGCAAAAACAGAAGGATCGAGATTGTGCTTTCTCCCAAACTGGATGAACTTTATAACCTGATTAAGTAATTTAAGTTGGCAGTTTACAAGTCCGCTAACCGATATATAAAAGCCTTGCAACAATTGCAGGGCTTTTGTGTATAGATTTAAATTTTTTTAAGAATTAGAAAATGAAGGTGCAGTAGTACTTAGGATTTTGCAGTCCCGCCATTTGCTACAATCTTTTTGTGCTACTGTAATGCTGAGGTACGAAGCCTTTGTTTCATAGGTTGCAGATGCTTCGTACCTCAGCATGACAGCAATATTCAGGGTTGCTGCCAACAAAAAGTATTTTCGCTGCTGTCGGGTTTAAATACAAGGTTTGTGCACCCTGCAACCTTAAAAATGAAAAGCTGGTTTTGCCGCATAGCCCCGGTTGAAGCGTTACCCTACAGCAACGAGGCACGAGGAAGCGAAGCGTAAAGCGAAAAACGGGAAGAAACTTATTGCTTTGTACAGGCCTTGCGCTCCAAACCAAAAAAGTGTTAACATTTAAATCGGTTTTTTAAGGATTAGAAAATGAAGGTGCAGTAGTACTTAGGATTTTGCAGTCCCGCCATTTGCTACAATCTTTTTGTGCTACCGTAGTGCTGAAGTACGAAGCATCTTTCATAGGTTGCAGATGCTTCGTACCTCAGCATGACAACATATTCAGGGTTGCTACCAACAAAAAGTATTTTCGCTGCTGTCGGGTTTAGGAACAAGGGCTTGTGCACCCTGCAACCTTAAAAATGAAAAGCTGGTTTTGCCGCATAGCCCCGGTTGAAGCGTTACCCTACAGCAACGAGGCACGAGGAAGCGAAGCGTAAAGCGAAAAACGTGAAGAAACTTATTGCTTTGTACAGGCCTTGCGCTCTAAACCAGAAAAGTGTTAACATTAGAAAATGAGAAACTTATAGTTTTTGAAGAAAAAATCCTCTTTTACAGGTTTTGGTGCCTGCGGTATGATTTTAAAATCTTAAAGGTATGCTCAAATTCACTGCCGCTCAGGTTCGAATAATCTGGCATAGAAAGTTTGTGTACGGTTAAAAAATTAAGCAGTTCTTTAATTACGTTTGATACTTCTTCTGATTCTTCTGTGTGTTTTAGGGTGTCGATTTTACTTAGCAATAGCGAAATCTCGAACATTTTAAAATCGTTCCGGTTTGTAATTTCGAGTCCTGCATTGGCTTCTATCAGGGCCTGTTCATAATTATTCGTGGCATTATAAAAGTTTGCCTTAAAAATACTAAAGCTGGCCAGTATAAAATTGGTATGGTAGGTATAATCGCTGCTGATGATCTTATCTACAAACTGCATAATGCGCTGTGCCTTTTTAAAATAGTTGAGCTTTATATAGGTTTGGCCCAAATGAAGCAATAGAAATGGCGAGAAAACGGAATACCTGATGTAAAAAATATTCGGATATTTGCTTAAAATGGCCATAATAAAGCGATGGCATTCTGCATAGCTTTTTTGCGAGAAAAGCGTAATCAACACCAGGCGGTACGATAAAATTTCAGTCGCGGTGATTTCTTCATTTTTCCGCGGGTTGCTTCTGTCTATTTCCTGGCAAAGTTTAATAATTTTATCTTCAAGGGTCTTACTTTCGTTGGGTTTGTTAACCAGGTTATTGTAGAAATAGAGGATTAAATCGTAAGGGTTGATCGGAAAGAGCTCATTCAGTCTTTTGTAATTCCTTTTCAGGAGTTGCATGGTATTGGCCAGCGATACTTTATCTACGTCAATCAGGTTTACATTGCACTCTATTACATGCAGCATAATCTGGATATCTTCGTTAAGTACATTCTCCGAAATGGTTTTGATCGTTTCTTTGTAAAGTGTACTCATGGTACGCCCGGAGGCCATGATATCAACAAAATCGACATCGATACTTAACTTATTAAAGTTCGAATTGGGCTTGCCGAGTTCGAATTTAGATACATAACAAATAAAATCGAAAGCACTGTTTTTCTCCCTGTTGGTAAAGGGAAGTTTGAAAATGTTTTTTAAGGCCGCAATTTCATTTCTGTTGATGCAGAACCTGATCGACCAGTTTAAAATATGGTCTCTGCGCGAATTTTGTGCCGGAAAACTGTTTAAAATATACTCGAAAAATGATTTTCCGGGTTTATATTCAAACTTATCGGTAATCTGGATAAAAAGAAAATATGTATAAATATCGTCGCTTAAAAAACGGACAATCTCGGTCGGAATGGTTGTACTCAACCGCTTTTCTTCAATAATAATCCCCGCGTGCAAAAGTTCTTCATAGGCATCAGGATAGCAGTTAATGTAGCTTAGGATCTTTTCTTTTGATACCCTAAGTTTTTTGTTCCCTTCTGAAATGCAATCGCTTATTTTTTTGAGCAAAAATATCTTTTCGGTACTCTTTTTAGCAAGGAATACGCGTTTTTCTAAGAAATAACTGATTAATTCGTAACACAATAAAGGATTACTCAGCTCGAGATGGTGGTTTTCATCTTTGAGTTTGAAATAAACCTGCAACCAGAATGGCGTTTTAAACTGGGCCAGCAGGGGAGGGCTAACATCAGATCGGTTAATAATTTTATTTTCGATGTGGCTGAGGGTGTACAATACCTCATCGGCATTTAAGGGCGGCACATTGCTTAAGGTATCTTCATCATAAAACAGGCCCGTGTACCAGGCCTTGGTTAAAGATGCAGATCCGTAAATGGCGGGCTGTAAATTAATCCAGCTATTGGTGCGCAGTCCGAAAACAAGCTTAACAAAATTGTTCTCTTCTATGCTGTATAAAAAATCTATAAATGTTTTAAAATAATTGCTTCTGGCCAACAGTTCGTCAATGCCATCCACAATAATGATAAACCGGCCTTCACGTTTTTCGGGGTTTTTCTTAAAAAAACCGATCAGTTCGCTCAGGCTTCCAAACTTAAATTCTTTTAAAAACCAGTCTTTTAAGGTCGCTCCGCTTTGCATAATGGTATTGATGCTTGTAGAGTTTACCATTAAAACAATGTCGTTTTTATAGAGGGCATTTTCTGAAAAGAAAAAATACTCCACCATGTGCGCCAGCAAAATTGATTTCCCCTGGCCTGGCTGTGCACTTACCGTAGTAAACTGGTAGTTGTTTTTTAAAAAGTAATCAAAATCGGGATAGAAAAAGCTTCTGTTCGCCGTGGCATTAAACGGAACACCAGAGTTGTTTTTTTTTGCAATTAACGATACGTCGGTAATGGCATGTGCTTTCAGCTTTAAATCCTGCCATACACTCTGAACAGAAGTGGTTTGGTTTTCCTTGTCTTTACAAAATGCATCCCAGTCATTGTAGCCGATATACTGCGAAAGGCTGTTCAGCGTGAACAACGAAAATTTATGTAGGGTATTGGCGAAGCCGAAGAAGCGCTTTATAGTAGTTTCACTTACGTAGTTCTTGGTTTCTTGAAATACATACTCGGAGATAATCTTACAATGGGCTGGGTCGATGTTTCTCAAACCAGATTTTATTAGGACAAACTTCCTGAGTTCGATAAGGAGATCGTTAGCGTTCATGAATTGACTGATGGGATGACTAGCGCTAATGTCATCATAATTTCACAATTGAAGAAATCTATTCACGAAGAATGGTCTGTATGAATAAAATGAATGAAACGCATTTCATAAAAATGAATAGCAATGGATAGGATAGGTAGCTATTCTAGATATAGATTTGTCATAATTATATAATGCCCCTGAAAAAATAATTACCTAACAGTAGCATCCCACATAGTAAGTCTTCTAAATAACGCCTGACATGATGAAAACTCCTACTTTTTCGTCCCAAATAGGGATAATCCGCAATACCTGTGTTGCAGTCATCATTCTATTAACGCTCTTCTACTCAAAATCGTATGCGCAAACAAAAGTTTTTGCGAATACCGTATCTGCACAAAGCAGGGTCGATAATGCGAACAACGCTACACTGAACGATAACACCTTCGCTACGGTAAATTCGTATGGCGGAGTTGCTGTTGGTATTGGTGGATACAGCGGCGAGCTGGAATTAAGATATCCGGCTGCGGTTAATGCGGGAATAACTTCCTTCATCAGAATAGATTTTGACGGAGACATCCTGAACAGATTGCTGGGAGGAAGTTTAGGCGGCCTGCTGGCTAACGTGGGTGGTACGGTAGTTCTGGGCAACCACTCGTTCGAGGTAGGCGCCAGAAACGGTGCCTCAACTGTATTAACAGGCAGTAGTACAGCGGCTTTCTCGACAGATAATATCAGGATTGTAAAAGATGCCAATGGTTTCTTTTATGTGGCCATAACGCCAACACAGGCATATGACCGTATATATATTAAAGACGTTACCAATGCGGTTTTACTTGGGGTAACCAACAGTACCAGGGTTTACAATGCATTTTATGTTTCGGGTACCGATCCTTGTGCACAGGCATTTAGCACAGGTTATGAGGGAACAGG
Source organism: Pedobacter jeongneungensis (assembly GCF_039538295.1). NCBI lineage: Bacteria > Pseudomonadati > Bacteroidota > Sphingobacteriia > Sphingobacteriales > Sphingobacteriaceae > Pedobacter > Pedobacter jeongneungensis. The sequence continues at coordinate 210,843 of NZ_BAABBY010000008.1, forward strand.
AATAACGCTTGATGCTTTACAACTGGGCAGTTCGGGTGTAACCAATAGTGAAAGGGCGATTGATAGCGATCCCAATAATTTTTCTACATTAAGTTTAGGCGTACTTGGCGTGGCTTCATCCATCAGCCAAAATTTTTATTTTACAACGCCTTCAAATCCTGGTGATGATATTAACCTGAGGTTCAGCACTACACCAGCATTATTAACCGCCGGAGTTTTACAGAACATTTCGATAACGGCTTATAACGGAAACACCCAGGTTTATACCGGATCGGTTCCAACTACATTAAATCTTGATTTACTTGGCTTGCTCAATAGCGGTCAGCCGGTAACCATACCTTTTTCTCCGGGAGCAGGAGTGGTATTCGACCGGATAAAAGTTACCTTAGGATCGGTTTTAACCGTAAACCTTACCCAAACGCTTAATGTTTATGGTGCAACCCGTTCGGCACCAAGACCAACTTTTACCGCACCGGCAAGTAATGCCATTGCTGCATGTTACAACACTACAGTACCTTTAACTGCCACAACCTCAAGTGCCAACCAATTAATCTGGTACGATGTGGTAGAAGGTGGAACCGCCTTACAAACCGTTGCTTACAATGGTACATTTACCACGCCGGCATTAACGGCCAACAAAACTTATTATGTTGCTGCCAGAAGAATAGGCTGTACAACAGAATCGACCAGGGTGCCGGTTGTAATTACGGTTAACCCACAGATTATTTTTAACGGAGCTACCTTAACCAATGCAACGCCGGGTTTTGCTTACTCAAAACAACTGGATGTAGCAACGGGAGGAACAGGCCCATATACTTATGCTTTAGCGGCGGGCAGCACATTGCCGGCAGGTTTAACTTTATCATCAGCAGGGGTAATTACCGGAACACCAACGGTGGCAAATGCTTATACTTTTTCGGTTGTAGCAACTGATACCAAAGGCTGTAAAGCAACTGCAAATTATAGTTTAACGGTTACCACAGCATTGGTACTTACGCCGGGTGCATTGCCAAACGGCATAACGGGAACGGTTTATTCAACGCAGACTATTCCGGCTGCCACTGGCGGCACAGGGCCATATACTTATACAGCAACTGGTGTTCCTCCGGGTTTAACTTTTAACCCGGCTACAAGAGAGATTACCGGAACACCAACTCAACCCGGAACTTACAATATTCCGGTTACGGTTGTTGATGCGAACGGCAATACCCTTACTTCAAATTATACTGTAAAAATCACTGATCCTTTATTGTTGCCAACCGCTACTTTGGCTGATGGAACAACAGGAACGGTTTACACCACGCAGATTATCCCAACTGCAACGGGAGGAACCACGCCTTATACTTATTCGGCAACGGGACTTCCTCCGGGTTTAACTTTTAATCCGGCTACCAAAGCCATCACGGGTACTCCAACCACTGCCGGAACTTATACTGTACCTGTTACGGTAACCGATGCTGATGGCAAAACGGTAACCACCAATTACAGCATTACAGTAAACAATCCATTGGTTTTACCAGCGGCAACCTTGCCTGATGGAACTGAAGGAGCAGTTTATGCTACGCAGACTTTACCGGCTGCAACAGGCGGTGTTGGTCCGTTTACCTATGTTGCAACTGGTGTTCCTGCCGGATTATCATTTAATCCTGCTACAAGAGAAATTACCGGTACACCGACACAGGCAGGTAATTACACCATTGGTGTTACAGTAACGGATAGCCAGGGTAAAACAGCCAGTAATAATTACCTATTAAAGGTAAATGGAACGTTAACTTTGCCAACCAGGACTTTGCCAAACGGCGTTGTGGGTACTTCTTATCTGCCACAAACCTTACCGGCAGTAAGCGGTGGTGTTGGCCCATATACCTATGCGGCAACTGGTCTTCCTCCGGGATTATCGTTTAACCCAACTACAAGAGAAATTACCGGCACGCCAACACAAGGTGGTAATTATACCATTTCGGTAACGGCTACCGATGCAAATAATAATAAAGCCACTACTACTTATGCATTAGCAGTAACGGTAAATGATCCTGTGGTAGCTTCTGCAACAGTTTGTACGGGAAGCTCCGCCACTTTAACGGTAAGCAACCTTCAAACCGGAGTAACTTATAACTGGTATGCTTCTACCGGAAGTACACCATTAGCCACTGGCAACAACGGTACCTTTACAACGCCTGTGGTTACCTCATCAACTGTGTTTTATGTTGAAGCTGTTTCCGGAACGGCTGTAAGTGCAAGAACATCGGTTAGTGTTTCGGTAAATCCGCCAGCTACCTTGGCTACAGTAACTACCAACAATCAGGTAATTAATGCTGGCCAAACCACAACTTTAACTGCAACAGCTGATGCCGGTAATACCATTGCCTGGTTTGATGCACCAACTGCAGGTACCCAGGTAGGGTCAGGAAATTCATTTACTACACCGGCTTTAACAGCAACCAGAACTTATTATATAGAAACCACCAGTACCAACGGATGTAAAAGCGCAAGCCGCGTTCCGGTAACGGTAACCGTAATTAACGGTGGTGGTGCAACTGCTTGTAATGCAGCCAACAGTCAGAATACAGGTATAAACGGTATCTGTTTATTATGTGCTGTCTCCGGCGCAGGTAACTCAACAGATGCCGATGCGAACAACTTCACCAGGATTTCTCTTGCTGTAGGTGTTACCGCAAATGGTTATCAGCAATTAATTTTCCCTTCAGTTGGGGTAGCTACTGATAGTATTCGTTTAGATTTAGCCTTACCAACCGGTTTAGCTGATGTTGGACTTTTAAATAATGTAACAGTTACCGTATTAAATGGTACTACAGTGGTAAGAACTGTACAGTTAAACGGCGGATTATTAAGCCTTCAACTTTTATCGGGCAACCGTTTTGCAGCAACTGTTTTGGCAGGTGGCGCTTACGATAGGGTTCAGGTGAGCTTTGGTGCCTTGGTTTCAGCAGTTACCAGTTTAGATATTTATGGTGCAACCGTTGTTTATCCTAATCCAACATTTATCGCAGGTGCGCAATCGATCTGTTCAGGCGGTACCGCAACCTTAAGCGCAACTGCAAATGGCGGTACCACTTTAGCCTGGTTTGATGCGCCAACAGGCGGTACACAGGTGGGTACAGGCGCAAACTTCACTACCCCGGCTTTAACTGCTACCACTACATATTATGTTCAGGTAAGCAAAGGCACTTGTTCTAATACCACCAGGGTTCCGGTAACCATTACCGTTAATCCGGCAATTGTATTTACAGGCACAACATTAACCAATGCTACAATTGCTTCTCCTTATAGCAAACAACTTCCGGTGGCAACAGGAGGCACACCGGGTTATACCTATGCTCTTGCTTCGGGCAGCACTTTACCGGCAGGCTTAACTTTATCTACAAGTGGATTGGTAAGCGGAACACCAACTGCAACCGGTAACCCTACATTTGATGTGGTGGTAACCGATAGCAAAGGCTGCAGCACAACAGCAACTTTTACCTTAACAACCACACCTGCACTGGCACTGGCTCCGGGAGCATTGCCTAATGGTGTAACTGGCACAGCATATACTACTAACGGAATTCCGGCTGCAACAGGTGGAACCGGTCCTTATGCTTATTCGGCTACAGGTCTTCCTCCGGGATTGGCTTTTAACCCGGCAACAAGAGAAATTACAGGTACACCGACTCAAACCGGAACCTTTACCATACCGGTTACCGTAACCGATGCCAATGGCAATACCATTACGGCTAACTATACCTTAAAAGTAACCGATCCATTGGTTTTACCACCAGCAACTTTAGCTGATGGAACCACAGGAACCGTTTATACGCCTCAAACTATTCCATCTGCAATGGGCGGATCAACACCTTATACTTATTCGGCAACTGGTCTTCCTCCGGGATTAACCTTCGATCCGGCTACCAGAACAATTACAGGAACACCTACACAATCAGGAACTTTTACGGTACCAGTAACCGTTACTGATGCCGATGGAAAAACAATAACCAGTAATTATACCATAAACATTGTTAATCCTTTACAGTTACCGGCAGCAACTTTGCCTGACGGAACAGAAGGAACTGTATATGCTACGCAAACCTTACCAGCAGCAACCGGTGGTGTTGGTCCTTATACTTATGTGGCAACCAATCTTCCTGCAGGATTAACTTTTGACCCGGCTACCAGACAGGTTTCGGGTACACCTACCCAGGCCGGAAATTATTCGATCGGTGTTACCGCTACAGATAGTGAAGGCAGAACAGCAAGTAACACTTATGCACTTAAAGTAATTGGTGTACTTACATTACCTGGCGCAACTTTACCGAACGGTATTGTAGGTACGGCTTATCCGACACAAACTTTACCAGCAGTAACCGGTGGAACAGCGCCATATACTTATCTGGCAACCGGTCTTCCTCCGGGATTAAGTTTTAATACCGCGACAAGAGAAATAACAGGAACACCAACTTTAGGTGGAACTTATACTATATCTTTAACTGCAACAGATGCAAATGGTAATAAGGCGACTACAGCTTACAGCTTAAACGTAACCGTAAACGCTCCGGTCGTTGCTGCGGCAACAGTTTGCTCAGGAAGTCCGGCTACTTTAAGTGTTAGCAATTTACAGGCAGGTGTAACTTATAACTGGTATGCATCTACAGGAAATACCCCATTAGCAACCAATAATACAGGTGTTTTTGTAACACCTGCGGTAACCTCACCAACCGTATATTATGTAGAAGCAGTATCCGGCACTGCGGTGAGTAGCAGAACTGCTGTAAATGTTTCCGTTAATCCACCGGCAACGCCTGCAACAGTAACCACCAACAGCCAGGTGATCAATGCTGGTCAGTCTACTACTTTATTAGCTACCGCAGATGCTGGTAATACCATCCAATGGTACGATGCTGCTACAGGCGGAACACAGGTAGGAGCTGGTACTTCTTTCACCACACCTGTACTTAACGCAACTACAACTTATTATGTAGAAACTACAAATGCCAGTGGTTGTAAAAGCGCAAGCCGTGTTGCGGTAACGGTTACCGTATTAAACAACGGTGGCGGTACAGCTTGTAATGCTGCAAGCTCACAAAACTCTGGTATCACCGGAATCTGCTTATTATGTAGCGTAACCAATCCTGGAAATTCTACTGATGCAGATCCATCTAACTTTACCAGGATATCGCTTTCCGTAGGTGTTGGTGCATCGGGATATCAGCAATTAATTTTCCCATCAGCTGGAACGGCTACAGATAGCATCCGTTTAGATTTAGCCTTACCAGGTGGTTTATTGGATTTAACCGCATTGGGTAATGTTACCTTAAATGTAATGAACGGTACCACAGTGGTGAGAACAGTTCAGTTAAATTCTTCATTATTAAATCTTCAGTTGCTTTCGGGCAACCGTTTCGCTGCGACTATATTGGCAGGCGGTGCTTACGATAGGGTACAAGTGAGTTTCGGTGCATTAGTTTCTGCAGTAACCAGTTTAGATGTTTATGGCGCAACCATTATTTATCCTAACCCAACTGTAACAGCAGGTGCACAAACCATTTGCGCCGGAAGCACAGCAACTTTAACTGCAACTGCCAACGGTGGCACAACATTGGCCTGGTTTGATGCGCCAACCGGCGGAACACAACTGGCCGCTGGCGAAACCTTTACTACGCCAGCTTTAACTGCTACCACTACTTATTATATCCAGGTAAGCAAAGGAACCTGCGCAAATGCAACCAGGGTTCCGGTAACTGTAACCGTTACACCAGCATTAGCTACTCCGGTATTGGCAACCATTGCCAATGTTTGCGAAGGATCTTCAGCTACTTTATCGGTTGCTAACCCTGATCCGGCGGTAACTTACAAATGGTACGATGCAGCAACAGCTGGTAATCTGGTATTCACCGGTTCGGTATTCCAAACTCCGGCTTTAGCAGCGGCAACTACTTATTATGTAGAAGCATCGCAAGGAAACTGTACCAGTGCGGCACGTGCTGCAGCTGCGGTATCGGTTAATCCTCGTCCGGTGTTGCCTGTTGTCACTGCAAGTTCATCAACCGTGAGTCCAGGACAGACCGCAATTTTAACAGCAACCTCTGCTGATCCAACCAATACTTTCAACTGGTACACTTCTAATACCTCAACAACACCGGTTTATGTAGGAGCAACTTATGTTACCCCTCCGTTACTGGCTACCACCACTTATTATGTAGAATCGGTTTCTACCAATGGCTGTACTTCGGCAAGCCGCGTTCAGGTAACCATTACAGTTGATGGTAACGGATCGCCAAATCCTGTTCCTTGCGAGGCGGCTACCACACAGGTTAACGGCGTTACCGGTGTATCCTTATTATCAGGTGTATTTAACCCGGCTTTAGCTATTGATAACGATACCCAAACAGCCTCATCACTGGTTATGCCGGTTGGCGCACTTGGTGCATCGGTTTATCAGCGGGTTGGTTTTGGATCACTATCTACCGTGGGTGATACCGTACGTGTATTGGTATCCTCACCAGGAAAACTATTGTCACTTTCATTATTGGGCAATGCGACTGTCACCACTTATGTTGGAACGAACAGCAATGGCGATTCGCAATTGTTAAACAATAACTTATTAAATGTTCAGTTGTTGAGTGGTAATACACAGGCCTTAATCACTTTTGTTCCGACCAATGTATTTGATGGAGTAGAAGTAAGGTTAAATTCAGGTGTATTGGGTGCCTTAACATCAATCAACTTAAATTATGCACAACGTGTTCTGGTTGCACCAACTGTAGCATCTGCTAATGTTACTGCTTGTGTGGGCTCAACTGCTCAATTGCAGGTGAGTAATCCATCAGCAGGTTTAACTTACAGGTGGTACGATGCTACCGGAACTTATCTGAGCGGTAAAGACGGTGTTATATTTACCACCCCTGTTTTAACCGGCGATACTAAATTCTATGTGGCTGCAGTATCTGCAACAGGTTGTGTGAGCTACAAAACAGTAGTAAACGTGACCACAAACCCTGCTCCGGTTACTCCTGATCTCCTTTCGGCAGCGGTTAATACCTGTCCTAACACTTCAGTTACCTTCCAGGTTAAAAACCCGGTTGCTGGCACAACTTATAACTGGTACGATACGGCAACTTCTACGACTGTGTTATTTACAGGTGATAACTTTACCACACCATTAATTACGGCCGACAGAAGTTATTTTATGGCTGCGGTTAACAGCTGCGGTACTTCATCAACCAGAACTGAAGGCAAAATTGTGCTTGGAACGATTGATGTTCCGGTAATTACGCCACCATCAATCACCATCAGTGAAGGTTCTGTTGCGGTATTAAAAGCAACATCAAGCACAGCAGGAGCAACCATTAACTGGTACACTACTGCAAACGGAACCATTCCGGTATATACTGGCGAAACTTATGTAACGCCACAATTAAGCACCACCACTACTTATTATGTAGAGGCGACCATTCCTGGCGGATGTACTGCAACCAGCAGGGCAACGGTAACCGTAACGGTGGTGCCTAACGGCAACCCTGTGGTTACCCCATGCGGCGCGGCAACCACTACAGTAGCAAGCGGTGTAACGGGTGTAGCATTATTGGCAGGTGTTTATAACCCAACATTTGCGGTTGATAACGATATTAATACAGGATCTAGCCTGGTTATCCCGGTTGGCTTATTGGGCGCATCTGTTTACCACCAGGTCGGTTTTATAGGCCTGTCAAATGTAGGTGATACTTTAAGGGTAAAAATTACAACGCCAGGAACTTTGCTTTCGGTAGGGGTGTTAAACAACTTAACAGTAACAACTTTCCAGGGTACAACCAGCAATAACGATGCAGTTTCTGTATCTAACCCATTAATCAACTTACAATTATTATCAGGCGGAACATCGGCCATATTAACATTCGTACCAACCAGCAGGTTTGATGGGGCCGAACTGAGGTTAAACTCAGGTTTGCTTGGTGCATTAACCTCTGTTAATTTAGATTATGCACAAAGGGTAATCACTGCTCCGGTAGTAACGTCGAATGCGGTAAGTGTTTGTCAGGGTTCATCTGCCACATTAAGCGTGCAGAACCCGCAGGCAGGTGTAGTGTACAAATGGTACATCGGCACCACTTATCAGGCAGGAAAAGACGGACCAACTTTCACAACAGATCCGGCATTATTGGCTGATAATTACCTTTATTCGGTAACAGCAACAGCCAATGGTTGCGAAACTTTAGGTACTAAAATAACAGTAACCGTATTGCCACCGGCAGTAGCGCCTGTTCCGTCAACAACCAATCCGGCTACAACCTGTATCGGTACATCGGCTACTTTAAGTGTGCAGGCAGTTGCAGGTATTACTTACAACTGGTACGATGCAGCAGTTGGCGGAAACATGTTGGTAACCAACAACAGCAGCTTTAATACGCCTGCAACATTGGCGGCAGGAACCTACGATTATTTTGTAGAAGCTGTAAGTGGTGCAGCTTGTCCGAGCTCAACCCGTACAAAAGTTTCTATCACGGTTAATCCAGCAGCATTAGCTACCGATTTAACCGTAACCGGAACAACTTCATTATGTGCTTCTGGTACCGCAGTACTTACTGCAACCAGCACAACAGTAACCAACCCGGTATTTACCTGGTACAGCGATGCAGCTTTAACACAGGTTGCTTTTGTAGGTGCAGTATTTACTACTCCGGCCATTACAGCAACAACGAAATACTATGTTACTGTTGGCGGAACAAATAAATGTCCTAACACAGCGGGTAATGCAAAAGAGGTTACCATTACAGTAAATCCGGTTGCAGGCCCAACAGATATTAATTTAGCTGGAACAAGCACCATTTGCGGTGGTTCTTCAGTTACCTTAACTGCAACAAGTACAACAGTAACCAATCCGGTATTTACCTGGTACAATGATGCTGCCTTAACTTCGATAGCGTTTACCGGAACCAGTTTTGTTACGCCGGCACTTAATGCCACAACCACTTATTATGTAACGGTTAAAGGCGATAACAAATGCGAAAACACCGCGGCAACAGCAAAACCAATTACCATAACGGTTAATCCGGCTGCAACAGATGCTGATATTACCGCAAGCGGAATTACTTCGATCTGTAAAGGATCAACCGCAGCATTATCTGCCTCAACAACCACAGTAATTAATCCGGTGTTTACCTGGTACAGCGATGCAGCTTTAACAACAGTAGCTTACGTAGGACCAAACTTTACCACACCGGTATTAAATGCAACAACTACTTATTATGTAACCGTAAGGGGTGATAACAAATGTGAAAATTCTGCATCCAACGCTGAAGTAGTTACCGTAACGGTTAAAGATTTTGCTACCGCAGCAGATATTGCGGTAAGCAATGCCCAAATCTGTTCGGGTTCTACTGTAATGTTAATGGCTTCGAGCACCACGGTAACGCAACCAGTATTTACCTGGTACAGTGATGCTTCATTAACCAGTGTAGTATTTACTGGTCCAACTTTTACTGTAACTGGTTTAACGGCCACTACCACTTATTATGTAAGTGTTAAAGGTGCCAATAAGTGCGAAAACACCGCAGCAGATGCGAAAGCAGTTACTGTAACGGTTAATCCGTTGGCTACCACTACCGATATTATCCTGAACGGAAGTACAACAGCATGTGCAGGCTCATCGGCAGTGTTGAGTGCAACTTCACCAACAGTAACCAATCCGGTATTTACCTGGTATAGTGATGCTGCTTTAACCAATATAAGTTTCATTGGTGCAACATATACTACACCACCATTAAACACCACTACCACTTATTATGTAACAGTAAAAGGTGATAATAAATGTGAGAATGCACCTGGTACGGCAAGGGTAATTACCATTACCGTTAGTCCGGTGGCTACCGCTTCTGATATTACCGCGGCCGATGCAACCATTTGCTCAGGATCGGGTACTACTTTGGTGGCCAGCACCACAACGGTTACCAACCCAACCTTTACCTGGTACAATGATGCTGCCTTAACTTCGGTAGCTTATGTAGGAGCTTCATTTGCAACGCCAGTATTAACCACAACCACTAAATATTATGTTACGGTTAAAGGCGATAACAAATGTGAAAATTCAGGAATTACCGCTAAAGTGGTAACGGTTAATGTGAACCAGGCTGCAACAGCTGCAGATATTACCTTATCAGCACCAACTTTGGTATGCGGATCGGGTACAGCAGTAATCAATGCCAGCTCTACAACAGTAACCAATCCGGTATTTACCTGGTACAACGATGCTTCGTTAACCAGTGTGGCCTTTACCGGACCAATATTTACCACACCGGTATTAACCACTACCACCACTTATTACGTAACCGTAAAAGGAACCAATAAATGTGAAAACAGTGCCGCAGATGCTGCAGCAGTTACCATTAAGGTTAACCCGATTGCAGTTGCCACAGATATTGTGGTAAATGGTTCAACAAATGTTTGCGGAGGTTCTGCAGCAGTATTAACCGCCAGCAGCACAACGGTAACCAACCCGGTATTTACCTGGTACACCAATGCAACTTTAACTGATGTAGCCTTTGTAGGTGCAGTATTTACTACACCAACGTTAACTGCCAACACCACTTACTATGTAACGGTAAAAGGCGACAACAAGTGCGAAAACAGTGCAGCAACGGCTAAATCAATAAATGTGGTGGTTAATCCTGTAGCTTCGGCAACTGATGTTACCGCAGCAGATGCAACCATCTGTGCAGGCTCATCAGCCAGTTTGGTAGCCAGCACTACTACCGTAACCAATCCGGTATTTACCTGGTACAGCGATGCTGCCTTAACAACCCCGGTATTTACAGGTGCAACTTTCAATACACCAGCATTAACGGCAACCACTAAATATTACCTGACTGTAAAAGGTGATAACAGATGTGAAAGTTCTGCTGCAAATGCAAAAGTGGTTACAGTTACAGTAAATGCAGGCGCAACCGCTGCTGATATTACCTTATCAACTCCGGCAATCGTATGTGGATCGGGTACAGCAGTAATCAATGCCAGCAGTACAACGGTAACCAATCCGGTATTTACCTGGTACAACGATGCTTCACTAACCAGTGTGGCCTTTACCGGACCAATATTTACCACACCGGTGTTAAGCACTACCACAACCTATTATGTAACTGTTAAAGGAACTAATAAATGTGAAAACACTGCTGCAAACGCGGTAGCGGTAACCATTAAAGTTAATCCGGTTGCCAGCGCAACAGATATTACGGTAAATGGTTCAACATCGGTTTGTGCAAATGCAGCCGCAACATTGGCCGCAACCAGCACAACAGTTACCAACCCGATATTTACCTGGTACAGTGATGCCACTTTAAATACAGTCGTGTTTACTGGTCCGGTATTTACTACCCCGGTGTTAACTGCAAATACAACCTATTATGTAACCGTTAAAGGTGATAACAGATGCGAAAGTTCTGCAGCAACAGCAAGGGCGGTTGCCATTACTGTAAATGCATTGCCAAACAATCCTGTGGTATCTGCTCCGAACGGAGGCATTTGCGCAGGTGATGGTGCAACCCTGACAGTAACCAATGCACAGGCAGGTGTTACTTACGAATGGTACAATGCAGCAGTTGGTGGTAATTTATTATTCACGGGTACAAGCTATAATGTTACTGCTTTAACTGCCACAACAGATTACTATGTATTGGCAATTGGTACAGGCGGATGTAATAACAACGGTGGCCGAGTTAAAGTAACCGTTACCGTAAATGCCAAACCAACCGTACCAACTGTAGCTTCATCATCAGTGAGTGTATGTACAGGAAGCCCTGCAGTATTAACAGTTACCAACCCTCAAACAGGGGTTACTTATAACTGGTACACTGCCGCAGCAGGTGGCGCACCGGTAGGTACTGGCGTAAACTTTACAACACCGGCTGTTATTGCAAACACTACTTATTATGTAGAGGGTGCAAACGGAAGCTGTATATCAACATCAAGAACACCGGTAAATGTAACTGCACTACCAGTACCAGTTGCACCAGCATCAGTAACAGCTGCAAACGGAACACTTTGCGCAGGCAGCTCGACCATATTAACGGTAAATAATCCAGTAACAGGATTAGTGTACAGGTGGTATGCTGCAAGCTCTAACGGTCCGGTACTGGCAGAAGGTATAACCTTTACCACGCCAAACTTAAGCGCTACCACCATCTACTATGTAGAAGCTGTAGCTGTGGGTGGTTGTGCAAGTCCGGGCAGAACGCCTGTTACGGTAACTGTGCTTCCTGTGCTGGCTAAACCTGATGTAGTGGTACAAACCACAACACCTAACAGCATCACCTTTGCGTGGGCTGCGGTTGCAGGTGCTACAGCTTACGAAGTATCGCTGGATAATGGTTTAACCTGGATCAATCCAACAAACGGACCAACCGGAACAACCTACTTTGTTACAGGCTTAAAACCTGATCAAAGTGTAAGTATCTCGGTTAGGGCTAAAGGAGTACTTGATTGCCAAACCAGTGCAAACGGTTCAGTAACAGGTAAAGCAACCAATCCGTTTGGAAACCAGATTTACATACCAAATGCGTTTACACCGAATAACGACGGTAAGAATGATATATTCTTAATCTACGGCAATACCATCGCAAGCGCTAAAATGAGTGTGTACACACAATGGGGTCAGTTAATCTTCCAGTCAGATAACGTAGCAAATGGATGGGATGGAACCTTTAAAGGGGTAAATCAACCAATCGGGGTTTATGTATATATGGTTGATGTAACCTTTACCGACGGAACAACCACACTGAGAAAAGGTACAATAACGCTGATCAGATAAAGAAGAGGATTAATAATTAACAGATAAAACCAAAGACCATGAAAATACTACCGGCTTTAAAAATATATGTTGCTGTGCTGGGATTACTGCTTTGCTCAGCTAAATCCTTTGCACAAACTGATCCGCATTTTTCACAGTATTATGCAAATCCCTTATACCTTAACCCCGCCTTAACGGGTGTAATAGACGGCGATTACCGCGCAACTGTAAACTTTAAGCAGCAATGGAGTGCACTTAACAGTTCTTTCTTAACGGGTGGTGCGTCTTTTGATCTCGCCCCGAAAAAGAATTTCGCTTTTGGTGCAACCATTTTAAACCAGAGGGCAGGGGAGTTGGATTTCAACTACCTTTCTGCCCTGGTATCGGGTTCGTACCGTTTAAGGTTTGGTGCCGAAGGTTTGCAGATGGTAAGCTTTGGTTTACAGGCCGGGGTAATTAACCGCAGTTTCGATTTCTCTCAGGCCAGGTTTGGTAATCAGTTTAATCCAACATCAGGTTACGATGGCGGGATGATGAGCGGCGAAACCCTTTCATCGCAGTCTTCACTGGTGCCCGATGTAAACGCAGGGATCATGTTCTTTGATGGTAATCCAAACAAAAGCGTAAACGTTTTCTTAGGCGCCAGTGCAGCGCACTTAACCCGCCCTATGGACCGTTTCTCTGGTACCAATTCACGTATTCCTGTTCGCTTTACCGCGCATGGTGGTGCAAGGATCAAAGCTTCCGAACTGCTGGATATAGTCCCCAACGCATTATTTATGTATCAGGGTAATACCAACGAGGTTTCGTTAGGTGCGTATGCACAATTAAACGTTAATCCATCAGCAAACATTTTATTTGGCGGTAATTACCGTAATAAAGATGCTGCAATCGCCTTTGTTGGCCTGCAGTTGAAAAACATGGTTTTCGGGCTGAGTTACGATGTGAACACGTCTACTTTCAACCGTGCATCAAACAGTAATGGCGGTTTAGAGCTTTCGGTATCTTTAATTGGACGTAATGGAATTATCGGGCCAAACTTTTTTTGTCCGCGTTTATAATCTTTATCATCAGTGCTAACAAACCGAGCTAACGTTCAAAACGATAGCAAAACGATTAATAATTTATAAAGATGAAAAAAATATTACTCATTTTATTAGTGGCATTTGGCGGTTTTGCTAACGCGCAGTATGTGGTAAATTATAAAAAGGTTGCTGATACTTATTTCGAAAATAAGGATTACTATGCTGCATCTACCTTTTATAAAAAAGCCCTTAAAATTACAGGCGATAGTACCCAGGCCATTTTACCTTATGGCAAGGAAAGAAAATCAGCGGCTGATGATAAAGTGATAGAAGATTATGAAGGATCGATTTATAACCTTGCCGAATCGAGCAGGCTGTACCGTGAATTTAACGAAGCCGAAAAATATTATGCCATAGCCAGTACTTTTACAAATACCCGTTTCAGAAAAGCATTGTTTTATTATGCAGAAAGCCTAAGGGCCAATAAAAAATTTAACCTTGCTATTGATACTTATCAGCAGTTTATTCAAAAAAATGGCGACGATCCTTTAGCTAAAGAAGCACAAAAGGAAATCGAATCGTGTAAGTTTGCCATCGAAGAAATGCGTTTCCCACGCATGGTGCAGATCAAAAAAGTTCCGGCTAATGTAAATGGCCTTGGTTCTAACTATGCTGCGGTAAAAATAAACAACGAACTTTTCTTCACCTCATCACGTCCGGTTGCCGTAGGTACCAAAAGAGACATGGTTAAAACCGAAGCCGGTGGCGAAGTTCAGGTATCAACCAAAGCTAATCCATTTATCAATAATATTTATTCGGCCAAAGGTGATTTAAATACAGCAGATATTGCTGTTAAGAAGCTTGATATCAATTTTGCAAGGGGTACCGAAATTGCAGCTGCTGCTTTTACACCAGATGGAAATACGCTTTATTTCACCTCCTGGAAAGATAAAGATAAATACGCCATTTACAGTGCTAAAAAAACCGGCGATAAATGGTCTGATCCGCAGGCAGTGGGCTTGCAGGTAAACAGTAAAGATTTTAACTCATCGCAACCCTTTGTTACCAGTGATGGTAAATTTCTTCTTTTTTCATCTGATAGAAGTGGGGGTTACGGTAAGTTCGATATTTGGTATTGTGCCATACGCGAAGATGGTTCATTGGGTCAGGCTGTAAATTTAGGTCCCACTATTAATACCGAAGATGATGAACGTGCACCCTACTACAATACCCTAACCAAAAAATTATTGTTCAGTACCGATGGAAGAATAGGCTTTGGTGGCCTTGATTTCTTTGAATCAGAAGGCGATCTGGTTGATTGGACCACCCCAAAAAATATGGGTTATCCTTTCAATTCATCAAAAGACGATATTTACTTCACCGCAACCGATGATAAAGGCACAAAAGGGTACATCAGTTCCGACCGCGAATCATCATGCTGTTTGGAAATATTCGAAGTAAAAAAAGAATATTTATCAATTTCTGGCCTGCTAACCGATTGTAAAACCAAACTGCCTTTGGCTGGCGCAAACGTAACGCTTAACAATGCAGAAGGTTCGCAAAAAGTTGTTACCGGTACCGATGGCGTCTATAAATTTAAAGTAGATTCGAAAAGACCAATCAAATTGCTTTTCGCAAAAGACAATTATTTTGCCGTTACCAAAAACTATGCTTACGAAGAATTGGCAAAAGCAGATACTTTAATTTATAAAGATTACTGCCTAAGTCCTTTCAAATTGGGCATTCCAATCGCTTTAGATAATGTTTATTACGAATTTAACAGCGCCGAGTTAACCGAACCATCTAAAAAAGTGCTCGACTTCCTCATCCCGATTATGGAAGATAATCCCGAAATGGAAATCGAATTAGGCTCACATACTGATAATATCGGCACAGATGAGTACAACCTCGATTTATCAAACAGAAGGGCAAAATCTTGTACCGATTATTTAGAGAGCAAAGGAATTGCCGCTTCCCGGATGACCTCCAAAGGTTACGGCGAGTCGATGCCAATTGCACCAAACGAAATCATCGTTAGACGCAAGAAAAAAGATAACCCCGACGGAAGGGCTAAAAACAGAAGAACTGAATTTAAAGTAACCAAAAAATAGAATACAATTAACATCCCGGTAAAGCCATCTTCGTAAAGGAGATGGCTTTTTTGTTGTTGGTTGGGATTTTGTTGGTCGGGATTTGTAACTCCGCCCCGGTCCTGTATCCTCACAAACCAAAACCCAATAACCAGTAAGTAGTGAAAACCCGAACTATACTATTAATCCAACCGTAAATCTGCGTAAATCTGTCTAATCTGCGGGCAACTCTTTTTCAACCTCAACTCCAACCGAAAACTGGTAATCTAAATTAATCTTTGTAATTTTCACCACCATTTAAATCCGATGAAGCTTAATATCCAACCCACAGTAATTTTTAGAACGCCTAAATTTTCATATCAATCCGAACTTGCCGATTGCTGGGAGGAATTAAAAAAAGCCATCGCCATATCTTCTACCGCTTTCTACGAAAATATTAAAGATGTAGAAGCAAACCAGCTACAAAGCCTGCCTCCAAAGGTTTATTTTACCATCTGGAAGTATTTTAACCGTGCAAAGTTTCGCCCTACGCCCTATGGTACATTTGCAGGTTTTAGCCTGTTAAACGATGCTATTAAACCATCTGATAGTAAGGTTGTTATAGAAGAAGAGCAAAAAATCTGCGGGCTGGTTGACTGGCCCTGCAAAAATAATATTCAACTGCCCTTAGCTGATCTGTTAATGAAAAACTGCCTGTTATTCAGTAACAGCAGTTACTATTTTACCCCAAACAGTATCCGTTATATTGCCTGCACCGATGGCGTTTTCGAACTCGCAGAGCTCGATGAGGATGATTTTGTAAAACAGATATTGGATGCCTGTATAAAACCGGTACCTACTAATGAACTCATCCGGACCTTAAATTTGCAAAGCGAAGAAGTAGAAAACCTTTTCGGCATGCTCCAGGATATGCACGATTTGCAGCTCATATTTACCAGTTACGACCCAAATATTATTGGTAACGACTATTTCGAACGCCTGGGGCTTACCAATGCAACAGATTTGCCAAAATACCTGATTGCCCATAGAACTGTTAAATCAGGACATTTAAACGCACAATTGCTTCATGCTGTTCCGGGGCTGATCAAAATGCTTCATGGCATTTTACCAAACAGTGAGCGCGGGGCATTGAGCCAGTTCATCACAAATTTTAAAAAGAAATTTGAAGATCAGGAATTACCGCTTTTAATCGCACTAGATCCCGAAATGGGGGTTGGTTACGATCAGCTCGAGCAAACCGGCGAAAATGATGATTTTATATCGAAATTAAACAATAAGTCGGGCAAAAAGGAGAGCGATACCGATAGCATTAAAGCAGTACTTAAAAACAGCCTCACCACGCAAAGTTTTGAAAAAGGGAAGCCCGTGTTTTTAAATAAACTTGCCATAAAACCAAACGAAAATCCGAAGCCGTTACCCAATTCATTCAGTATGCTCCTGACTGTACACGACGATTTACTTTTTACCGAGCAGATAGGAGGGGCAACTGCCAACGCACTAACCGGCAGGTTTACCATGGCCGGTGAAGCCGTTGAAAATTATGCTAAAAACGTAGCTGCAGCAGAGCAAGAGGCCAATCCTGATGTGTTGTTTTTTGATGTGGCCTACATGGTAGAAACTAACATTGATAATGTAAACCGCCGGAAACTGATTTACGATCATCAGCTCTCAATCCTCAATTATGATACCTCCGCCGATCCACTCAGTTTAAACGATATTCTGCTTTCAGTTAAAGGAACCGAGGTTGTACTGCGCTCTAAACGTTTAAACAGGCGTTTGGTGCCCCGCATGGCCTCTGCTTATAATTATTCACGTTCAGATCTTTCGGTATTCAGGCTCTTGTGCGATTTGCAGCATCAGGGCCTGGTTACCAGCCTTTCATTACCGCTCGATAACCTGTTTCCCGATCTCGAATATTATCCGCGTTTACAATATCAAAACATAGTACTAAGCAATTACAAGTGGAAAATTAAAAAGGAAGATCTTTTAGGTATAGACCAAAAACTTTTATCAATTGAACTGTTCCGCGCACATCTTGTAGAAATAGGTGTGGGTGAATATTTTAAAGCCGGGGTATCCGATCAAACCCTATGTTTCGCGTTGCACAGTGATGATGATCTTGGTGCTTTTCTTCAATACATGCAAAAACACACCTCATTGTATATCGAAGAAGCAAACCTGCCCAAAAATAGCATTGTAGAAGATGAAGAGGGGAAACCCTATCTGGCCCAGTTTGTTCTAAACATCAGCCATGCAGCGAAAATTTATAATGGTTTGTTACCTCAGGAAAAAAATGCTGGCGCAATCCGGTATTTCCCGCCAGGATCAGAATGGCTTTATTTCGAGATTTTTTGCCACCAGCAAAGGTCAGATCAGATTTTAGCTGAAGTAATTGCCCCGTTTTTAGCCAATCATTCGGGTGATATCAGTTCCTGGTTTTTTATCCGCTATAATGAAAATGGAAACCACATCAGGTTCAGGCTGCTTTTAAACGATAAACTTAAAATGCAGGCGCTAATGGCCAGCTTAATAAATAGCCTGACCGTATTTTTAAATTCAGGGCTGGTATCTGATGTGCAGATTAAAACCTATAAGCGCGAACTCGAACGTTATAGCAGCGACATCATTGAGGATGTTGAAAAACATTTTGCTGCAGATAGTGAATTTGTACTGTCCCTTTTCGAAACACAGCCTGATCATTTTGATAAATATAAACTATGCGCCGTCCTTTTTGCCGGACTTATTAAAGCCGGATTGTTTGATCAGCAGGTAGCAGGGAAGATAATCAGGTCATTATCAGATTCTTTCAACCATGAACATCATTTGGATGCAGCCGATTTTAAACAGCTCAATAACCAGTACCAGTTGTTCAGGAAATCCGAATTTACTGCGCTAACCTCAGCACAAAAAGAGCAGTTTGAACAATTTTCAGCTTCATTGATCAGTATTCTTCAGCAGGCGCAGCCCGAAAAACGTGCTAAATTATGCAGCGATTTAATGCACATGCATGTAAACAGGCTTTTTAATAAAAACCAGCGCACCCATGAAATGGTGATGTATTACTTTCTGTTAAAAGATATTCAACGGCAAAATGCCATTAACAATTAGCGGTTTAGCCTTGCCATCGGGTTAACTACAGTAACTTCAATTTCGGTAATGTATCGGTTAAGCGGGTCTTTATAATACCTGAACACATAATCGTTGCCGTAAAAGTTACTCAAACGCTTGCCAATGTTTTCAATACCAACATGATGGCTCTCACTTTGCTTTCCCTTATTGTCATTAATCATGTTGATCGTGCTGATATGGAGATTATCTTTTTCGTAAACAATTTTAATTAACGCCGGCTGTGTAGAGTGTGAAACATTTCCGTGCTTAAATATGTTTTCTACTAAAGTTAATAATATAAGGGGTGGAAACCTTAACCCAAATAAATCTCCCGTTACTTCAAGTTCCAGATTAATCGTGTTAGCCGTTCGGAGTTTATGAAGATTGATTAAATGCTCAATTTGCTCAATTTCTTCACTTAAAGGAACCATTTCTGACGCTTCAGGGCGTTTTAGTGCATAGCGCATCATTTCAGCCAGGTTCATAATCGCATCTGCTGCCATGGGTGCCTTTTTACGGGCGTCGTTATAAATAAAGTTTAAGGTGTTGAACAGGAAGTGCGGATTGATCTGACTGCGCAGGTAATTGTTCTGCGATTGCACCAGGTCGTTCTCTAAAGCTTGTTTCTCGAGCTGGGTAATCAGATTCAGTCTTTCAAGTGCTTCAACCTTCTTTTGATCCTGAAATGATTTGGTGATATAAACATAACCTGTAGAATAACCAATAAATAGTATAGACCGGTAAACACAGGATAATATTAATTCCCGGTCAAATGATCGGGCAGGATTTGTTTTAATTAAACTTATTTTTTCGAATAAAATAATAAGGAGAAATGTAGAAACCACGTATGCAAAAATTATTACCGCAATGAGGATGGTAACCTTTAAAATTTTTATAGCATTTGATCCGGTTTTTAATATGCTTTTAAATAAAAAACCATAGGTATAGAAGGTTAAAATATTAACGATGTACACAAGTAGATACGCGCCCGGCTCTCTGAAACGATTTGTAGTTAAACCAAGAATAAATACCTCATAAACGATGTAAAGACTCCATACCAACAGGTGAAACTTATACTTTTCGTAGAATATTTTTAAGTGTAAAAAGTTCATTTTTTTCTCTTTAATCTATTGAAATGGGGCTTTTATCTCCCAAAAGCAGGGGTTTGTGTAAAAAAGTGGTTGCGTGTGGTTTTGAGGTGCATCTTTACAGAAAATTAATCACAACGATAATCACAATAATTATATACATCATATTATGAAAGCTCAACACACAAATACTTCAGCTAAACTTTCTAAAAAAACAGTTTTTGTTTATAAAAACATCAAAGCTCAAAATAACTACGCAACTAGTCCAACCGGAGATCAGAGCCATAGTGCAATGACAAGTTTTATCATGGAATTTTAATTTCCATAATTACCTTAATTTAATAATTATATCATCATATTTAATATTTTAATACCATGAAAACTCAAAATACTACAAAACTTGCTAAGAAAACTGTTTTTGTTTATAAAAACATCAAAGCTCAGAATGCTTATTCAACCAATCCAACAGGAGATCAGAGCCACACTGTAATGACAAGTTTTATCATGGAGTTTCCAAACTAATTATTATTAACCGGATCGATGTGACCTCATTTACTGGTTCCGGTTCGATTTGAGTAAACTGCTCTGAACATAGGTAAAGAAAGCTTCTTTATAGCCTTCGCCAATCTGTATCATTTCATTGTTTACTAAACGGATAATATTTCCATCTACCTTTTTAATTGCTGATTTAGCAACAATATTTGATTTATTAACCCTTATAAATGCATGAGTTTCTAAGGCTTTTTCAATCTCTTTTAATGTAAGATAGGTAGTATGGGTTTCAGATTTGGTGATAATCTGGATATAATTTTGTAAAGCTTTAATATAAAGTATTTCATCAATTGCAATATTTGAAAAAGCATATTTATGATCGCCTTTGATATAAAGCGCAGCCGCCTGCTCTGTTTCTTTCGTAGTAACTTTAGTATTGTTGGCCTCTTTCTTTAAAATGCGATCAATGCCCAGCGCAAATTTTGCAAACGAAATGGGTTTAAGCAGATACTGATCAGATTGTACGTCGAATGCCTGAAGGGCATAATCTGGATGGGCCGTGGTAAAAATCAAATATTTTGCTTTTTCCCTGATGTTTTTGGCAAGTTCTAAACCATTAATGCCAGGCATATCGATATCCATAAACAATAAATCAATCTCATCGTCGATGCTGATCTCCATAAGTGCCTGCACTGGGCTGGTAAAGGTCTTAAAAATGGTTAGCCCCGGCATTTCTGCAATATGGTCAGTTAGCACCTCAATTGCATGTTGCTCGTCGTCTATAACAACGCATTTTAGATTCATGATTTTAAATATGTTTGTTTTGATTTGATTTGAATGCAAGTTAAATAAAAATGAATTGATTTAGCAAATGGGCTAAAAAAAATCTTGAATCCCTTTCATCTAAAAAACCTACCGGTTTCGTGTAATATTCTACGGGGTTGATGTAAAAAAATTACACAGCACACTTCTTTTTGTAATCTTTAAACTGTTTGCCAAAAACAAAACAATCAGGGAGTTAAAAGCCCCGGATTAAAATTAAACATCTACCTGCCCATTATTGTGTAGCCTGTGGATAAGAAAATAAAAACAGGCCATACAACACTGGGTTACAGATTTTACTAAAATTTAAAAAAGAAGAAATACCGAAAAATAAGAAATATTCCCCTACATCTATCTACCTCCAAAATGAAACACAACGAATACGAGTACTTACTTAACAAAATTTACTACAAGGGGATTCTTAAAAGCCAGGGAATCAACGCTGATATGTATCAGAGAATGCAAAACGAATACAGCAACTTGGACGTGCCAAGTCTTGTAAACGGAAAGCTAGATAGCGATTATGCATTCAGAAAATCTTTTTTGGTTGTTCGCAACTACGTTCAGCAAGCCATTAAAGACGGATTAAAAAGCTTTCAGTTTAGCATGAAAGCAACTGATATTAACAAGTTGACTTATATGGTAGATATGCTGAACAGGAACTTTTTTGACAAACAAAGTTTAGATCAGATCATTATCACAGCAAATTCGGTATTTAACCAGTATAATTTAAAAAACTAACCTAAAAAAGATATATAACATGGAATTAAAAGACGAAATAGGGCAATTTGCCGTAAGAATCAAGAAAATGCTTCCACAAGTTCAATCTGAAGATTTAACCAGGAATGCTTTGGTAATGCCTTTTATCCAAATCTTAGGATTTGACCCTTCTGAGGTTCAGTCTGAAGCGGTATTAGATTTTGGGGTTAAAAAGAGCAAAAAAGTGGATTATACCATCATGAAAGATGGCGAACCTACAATTTTGGTAGAATGCAAACACCATAACGACAATTTGGATATCCACGATTCGCGTTTATCTAAGTATTTCCGTAAAACAAAAGCTAAATACGGTTTATTAACCAATGGTTTAGTGTACCGTTTTTACACAGAGAAAATGGTGAGATCAAAGAAAAACCAGGAGCCTTTGTTCGAGTTTAAAATCACAGATACTAAAGCAGCTACCATTGCAAAAATGATCGAAGAACACAAAGATTACTTCAATGTAGATCATAAAGCTACATTAGCAAGCTAAAAATATCTTTCAGCGAATTAATTTCCTGAATGCCTTAAAAGAGTCCCGGTCTAATGATTGGGACTTTTTTTATGCAAGAAAGGCGTGAATCGGTTAATTGTTTAAATCGGTTAATCGTGAACAGCTGCATTCAAGCTGAGCTATTAAATAGCAAGCTAATGGAAGATAAATGTACATCTATCGCCAAACACCAACCCCTTCGCGCAAAAAAAGAGGATGTCTGGATTTTCTCCAAACACCCTCAGTTCAGTTATTTGTGATAACCTGATTAAATCAGTTCTACACTTCTGCTTACAAATGCAGTTAATTCTGCACCGGTTAACATGCCTTGCGCCAAAAGCGCTAAATCGATCGCTTGTTTAGCTAAAGTGCTTTGTTCTGCTTCATCAGCGTTTAAAATCTTGCTGATTAATTTGTGGTTTCCGTTAATGGCAACCTTATAGTTATCTGGCATCTGTCCATAAAAACCCATTCCACCGCCCATTGCAGCCATATCTTTCATACGGCGCATAAATTCATCCATGGTGATGGTTACAGGAAGTTCTTCAGGATGTAAAGCCACAATTTCTACCTGCATACCCGGTTTGGTAATTGCTTTTTCGAAAATTGTAGTTACTTCTTTTACCTGATCTTCAGTTAAAACGTGCTCATTTTGCTCGTCTTTCTCAATTAGTTTATCCGCAACGCTGGAATCGACACGTTTAATTGAAGTTTTCTCCAGTTTCTGCTCTAACTGATTGATAAAGTGGTTGTCAATCGGCGAATCCAGCACTAAAACATCGTAATCTTTTTTATTGGCCGATTGGATAAATGCATCCTGTTTTGAAGCATCGTTAGTGTATAAATAAACCACTGTACCGTTTTTGTCGGTTTGTAATGGAGATACTTTTTCTTTATATTCAGGAAGAGTGAAAAGTTCGTTTTTAGTGTTTCCAACCAGCGCAAAATCTTTGGCTTTATCGTAAAATTTCTCTTCGCTGATCATACCGTATTTTACAAAAAGACCAATGTCTTTCCATTTATCTTCGTAAGCTTTACGGTCTTTAGCAAATAATTCAGCTAATTTATCAGCAACTTTTTTGGTAATGTAGTTATTGATCTTTTTAACGTTGCTATCAGCTTGTAAGAAACTACGTGATACGTTTAACGGAATATCCGGCGAATCGATTACACCATGCAATAACATTAAAAACTCAGGTACAATATCTTTAACCTCGTCGGTAATGAAAACCTGGCGTGAGTAAAGCTTGATTTTGTTGCGTTGCATTTCAAAGTCGTTTTTCAACTTAGGGAAATACAATACACCGGTTAAATTAAACGGATAATCAACATTCAGGTGGATCCAGAACAATGGCTCTTCGCTAAATGGATATAATTCGCGGTAAAAACTTAAATAATCCTCATCTGACAAATCTGCAGGAGCTTTTGTCCAGATTGGGTTAGTCGTATTGATAATGTTATCAACCTCAACATCATTATATTTTGCTTTACCTTCTTCGTCAACACCATCTTCAACAGATTCGGTTTTAGTACCAAACTTAATCGGAACAGGTAAAAATTTAGCGTATTTATCTAATATTTCCTGAAGTTTGCTTTGTTCTAAAAACTCTTCAGAATCTTTGTTTACGTGAAGAATAATATCGGTACCTCTGGTTGTTTTAGTGCCTTCAGTAATCTCGAATTCAGTACTTCCGTCGCAAACCCAACGTGCAGGTTCTGCGCCATCCTGGTAAGATAAAGTCTGGATTTCAACCAAATCAGCCACCATAAATGCCGAGTAGAAACCTAAACCGAATTTACCGATGATCTCGTTGGCATCTTTAGCATCTTTAAATTTCTCTACAAACTCACTCGCACCGGAAAATGCAACCTGGTTAATGTACTTTTTAATTTCTTCGGCAGTCATTCCCAAACCATTATCGCTAATGGTAATGGTTTTGGCTTCCTTATCAACAGCAACCTGTACCAGCGGTGCGCCAACTTCTCCGTTAAACTGACCTAATGAACCTAATCTTTTGATTTTCTGAACTGCATCTACCGCGTTAGAAACCAATTCACGAAGAAAAATTTCGTTATCAGAGTATAAAAACTTCTTAATTATCGGGAAGATGTTCTCGGTATGTATCGAGATATTTCCTTTTTCCTGTATGCTCATACGTAAATAAATTGTTTAAATCTACATCGAGCATAACAAGGGTTGTTCCAAAAGGATTTATTTGACAAAATGACAGGAAAGGATGGGGAATGGAAGATGGAAAAGGGATGATGGAGGGGGAAAATTGAAGCAAATGAAAATAGGATGTGGTTTTCCGGAACCATTTTTATAAACTATTGTCATTTCGTAAAATGCTACGCAGCCGAGAACCCGAAGGCTCCGCGAAGCAAAATCTGCCTCGAGCTAGATCTCTCCGTTCCGCTTCACTTCAGTCGAGATGACGACTATTTTTTCGGTGGTTGTGTCCTCCGTTCCGCGGTCTGTGTCTCTGATACCGGGGTCTGTGTCCCCACAGACCACTTAGTATCCAACATCATGTAAAAGATCTGTGTTTATCTGTGTGAATCTGTGGTTAAATACCCTCGTTTTACTATTCCGGTGTTTTAAGGCCCTAAAATATAATATCCTTATTGTTCCTCACCATAAGCCAGTTCAATATCAATAAACTGGATAATCAGCGAGCAAACATTACCTTCAACATCAAAACCATAATAAACAGGGTAGGTACCATCACCAAAACCACTCTGAAAAAATGGAATATGATAATCCGTTCCGGGGATTTTCCAGTTGATCCAGTCGCCGGCTTCGCGCTGATAAATTGGATTTTCTGCGTAATTAGCGGCAAAAAGGATCGCGAAATAATCATCATACAAGTTTTTGCCCGGATTTTCGCTATGGAATTTATCCTGAAAAACACAAAAATTTTTTAGTGTTTCTTTATCCAGAACACAACCTAAACCAGCGTCTACATTAAAGCCGAAAAATTCACCTTCATTAAAATCAATAAGGTCTTCGGTTCCGATTAATGCCTCTTCAAATCTAATGGCATCATAAGCGGTAAACTGAACCTTAACTGCGGCATAACGGGCACAATCATCATCATTATCATCGGGTACCACTACGGCCGCTGTAACAGGAAATTCGCCTGTTGGCACTTTAATCAGGTAAGGTTCGGCGTCTTTTTGAATGTAAACCAAAGGATCGCGTACCAGAATATCGCCGGTTGGGATAGAAACACTTCCGAGTTCAAGATGGTCGATTGTTTTGCCTGCTACTGTTGTTTCTTCGAAATAATCGTTAAGGTTATTTGGACAAGCCAACAGGTTGCGTTTTTCATTCCAGGTTTTTAACCACGTTTCACTTGGTTTCATGACAGTAATTTTTGTTTACAGATAGATTTGCTATAAAAATAAAAAAGCCAGATAGATTTAAGGTCTTTCTGGCTAATATTTTAATCCGGATGGAAATTAATTCAAATGAAAACTTGGTTTATCTTCTTCCAGTGAAAGGATTTTTGAAATCTTTTTAAGCAGCACGTCCATTTGGAAAGGCTTTGATAAGAAATCATCCTGACCATAATTCAAGGTGGTAAAATCTTTTGGATCGTATAAGCCTGAAATCAACAAAATCGGAATTTTAGAGGTGCTTTCGATTGATTTTAACTGTTCGCATAATACACGCCCGTCAATATGGCCAAGAGAAATATCGAGCAAAATTAAATCCGGGTTAAAATTTTCAATCCTGTTGAAAATTTCTTCACCATCACTAAGTGCCGAGACCTTAAAGCCTCCGATTTCCAGTATCAATTGTATGGTTTCTAAAACCTCAATATCATCGTCTACTACCAGTATTCTCTTCATATGTGCTAGCAATTTAAATGCTATTAAAAATATAACAATGGTTTGTGTTGTTATGTTTACAATCTTAAGAATATTTTAACAATAAATTTATAATTGCCCGAAAATAGATTTCAGCTTTAACTGGCCTGCTGTACAATACCTTCTTTTTGCAAGATAAAATTGAATAGTTCTTCAATTGGTTTTTGTAGGATTTTTCCTGGCTCGATGCCGTTTTCAAGTAATACCGGAATCAATGAATCCTGATAGTAATATGCTATTGAGCCAACAAAATGGCATGGAACACTTTTGTGTTTCGGGTAATCTTTAACATTGGTATCCACAAATTCCTGAAAACCTGTGCGAAGAATATCCTGAATAAAGGGATGGTCCTTATGGTTGGCCATGAAACGGCTAAACCCTGCTAAATAAATATTTGGAAAAGGTTTTTGGTAAACATTTGTAATAATCTGTTCCTTTTCGAAAGGGAAAGTTTTTTTAAACTCTGCCGCTAAATTTGCCGGCATTTTATTGTACAAATAGCTTAGTAACACTTTTTTACCAAAAAAAGTACCAGATCCTTCATCGCCCAGTACATAACCCAAACCGTGGTGACCATCGTGGATTTTCTTGCCGTCAAAATAACAGATGTTCGATCCTGTACCTAAAATGCAGTTTAAGCCCTCGGCATTTCCGCAGGTGGCATATACAGAGCCTAAAAGATCATGATCTACAGAGATAAAAGCATTTTCAAAAACAGCCGATAAGCCATTGGAAACCACTTCGTGTTTATCAGGTGAGGAACAACCCGCTCCAAAAAAGTAGATTTCCTTAACCTCACTGGCATATTGGATCAACGATTCATTTTTGGTTATCAGTTTGGTAATTTCCTGCTCACTTAAGAAATAAGGGTTTATTCCGGGAGTGCTAAATTTAATGGTTTCGCCATTATGATAGCCCATCCAATCAGTTTTTGATGAGCCACTATCTGCAACAAGTATCATGGATTAAATATAAAAATTAATTACAGAATTTCCTGATTGCAATAATTTCTTTACTTCTGTTAAACCGTTTTAGTAATTATAATAATTAATGAAAAAAGTAATTTCCCGATTATCAATGCTTTGCAAATTTAACATGATCAACCAATTTTAATTAACATTAATGGCTTGACATTGGAATATCTCTGCCATAATCTTTAATATAACGAATGGCACTTTTTATTTCACAATCAGTAAGTGTATCCATTCTAGATGTTTTGAATGCTCCTTCCTTACTATAATCTCCTTTATGCTTTTTAGTAAAGGCATAATCAACTAGTTTTAAACTATCCATTGCGGACAATTCACCAAATGTTGGGATATTATTATCTAGCCTTTCGTTTGTTCTAAGGTGGCAATCATAGCAACTAAGATTAGATACAATTTGATGGGCATCATATTTGTAATAATTACAGGTCTCAGTAGATATCTTGGTCATATTTTTGCCCCTCTTCTCTGCATTTTTGCAATTGAAAAATATTAAGACTAATAAACTACCTAAACTTAGCTTTATTATATTTGAAACCATTGGCTTAGCTATGGATTATATAATACAATATCTCTTCCATAATCTTTGATATAGCGAATCACGCTTTTTATTTCACAATCAGTCAGGGTATCCATTCTAGCCGTTTTAAATGTTCCATTTTTACTATACCAACCTTTGTGTTTTTTTTTAAAGACATAATCAATCAGCTTTAAGCTATCCATTTTAGCTAACCCTCCAAATGTCGCCCATCCTCGATCATCTTTGATTTCCATATCACTTAACAAATGACAGTTCTTGCAACCGAGATTAGATATGGTTTGACCAGCATCGTACCTGTAATATTTACAAGCATCGATAGGACTTACCTTCACATTAATTTTATTATTATCTGCATTTTGGCAGCTAAAGTATACTAAAAGTATGCTGCCTAAACTTAGCTTTATTATATTAGAAACCATTAGAAGGATTATTGGCTAGGCATAGGTGGTAAATCCCTATTATAATCTTTTATATAACGTATGGCGCTTTTTATTTCACAATCGCTCAATGTATCCATTTTCACAGTTTTGAAGGTCCCATTTTTACTATACCAGCCTTTATGCTTCTTTGTAAAAGCATAATCAATTAGTTTTAAGCTATCCATTGCAGATAGTTCTTTAAATGTTGGCATCTCGTACCATCTTTCACCGTTCTTTACATGACAGTTATAGCACCCAAGATCGGAAACGATATGACGAGCATCGTATCTGTAATATCTACAAGTGTCAATTGGTTTTTTTTGAGCAACATTGGTAACATTATTTGGCTCACTTCTACATGCCAACATCAAAAAAATTAATAAGCTACCCAAGCTTAGCCTTATTGTATTTGAAACCATTGGTTGGATTGTTTAAAAAAGTTCTTAATCGTGTTACTGTATTAAGGCTTGCATTTTTATAATTTTTCTTAGTCAGGTTGTTAGCTCCTCCTAAAATATATTCCATCATATCTCCTTTCTCTCTCTCAGATATTGATTGACCAGCATTATCCCCTAAATGGTACATTAATCTATTCTTCTTATCACCATCTTCAATATCAGCCAAACCCAAAGTATGAAAAA
Organism: Pedobacter jeongneungensis; assembly: GCF_039538295.1. NCBI lineage: Bacteria > Pseudomonadati > Bacteroidota > Sphingobacteriia > Sphingobacteriales > Sphingobacteriaceae > Pedobacter > Pedobacter jeongneungensis. The sequence goes on from NZ_BAABBY010000008.1 coordinate 239,952, forward strand.
ACTCATGAACCCCAAAGTTTTTATTTTTTAGCCATCCATTGTAACTCACCACAGCCGGGCCACCTTCACCTTGTGTAAGCCCTGCAGCACTTTGGGGCCTTCCATATTGATCTATATGCTGGTATCCAATACTATCTACCACGGCTAATACGAAATCGTTTCCCTTTAACTGGTTTAACATGTTGATTTGTATTACATTTACCGTAAAGTTGAAATGATAACGGATAGAGTAAGTCCAGGTTTTACTGGTATCGAATGCTCTTTTTACAGGATTGTACTTTAAAACGCTAACTCCACTTTTATACCCACCACCCCGTAATTTACTCGAAATTACCTGTTGCGTAAAAGTCATCAGGCTGTTTAAATTTGGAGCACCGTTGGTAGTTAAATCCAATACTTTTAGGGTAATGGTAAAATCGCCATAGAGGCTGAGTTCGCCGTTGCCATTATCGCTAATGTGCAGGTTTTTGGCTACAATGCCGCCGGTTAAAGGTTGGTTCTGCAATATTGCAAAACGCATTTTAAGTATATTGACTAATCCATTTTCCATATTATTAACAAATAATTGCTCAACAGGGAAAATTGGGCTTCAAATTTTTGGTTTTGAATTGTTCTTTTAGGGATAAAACAACAATGATCTTAACCAGGCATTAAATTAATAATAACAAACAAAAAAAACAATAATCAGCTATAGTTTTAATTGCCAGCTTGCAACAGCTAACAGAATGATGAATTGGCCACACTAATGACCAATGACCAATGACCAATGACCAATGAACCAATAAAACTATTTCGATAAATCTATATTCCCGCTAATTGCTTTTAAGTTGGTTTCGGCAATTTTGGCCTGATATTGCATTTCGATAAAACGGTTTTGGGCATCAATGGCATTGCGTTGCGCTTCCCTAAGTTCTAAAGGTGCGATGCTCCCCAAACGGTATTTTGCAAGGGTAATGTCGAGGTTTTCTTTTGCAATATCTACATTCCGTTGTTCTAACTTGATCAGGTCGAGATAGGTACTGTAATTTTCGTAAGCGGTGAGCAATTGCGAATTTACATCGAGTTTGGTTTTGCTGAGCGTAAGGGCCGAATTATCGATTTCTATCTTTGCATTTCGCTCATTTTGCCTTTGTAAAAAGCCATTAAATAGATTAATGCTGGCGGTTACACCATAAGTAAATCCGTTGGCTGCAAATTTCTGGTTAAAACCCGTTGGACTGGTGCTGTTTGCCCTGCTATATCCCGAATTTAAACTAATTGCAGGATACCTTGCGCCACGGATCGATTTTAAGTTTAATGAAGCAATCCGCTGGTTTATAAAGGCATTCTGCACATTCGGATTTTGTTGTTCGGCCAGTTCGGCCATTTTGCTATATAAAATTCCTTTATCTACATCAATGTTGCTATCTACTGTAAATGTCGTGCCAATATCCCTAACCATCAGCTGGTTTAAACGTACTTTAGCTACTTGTAAGGCATTTTTAGTCTGCAGGTAATTTGAAGTATCGGTATTATAATCTACCTGTGCGGTCAATACATCAAGTTTAGAACCCCTGCCCAATTGCAATTTGGTTTTGGCAATATTGGTGCGTAAAACGGACACATCCATCGCACTATCTGCGGCAATAACTAACTGTTGTTGCCTCACCACGTCATAATAAGCAGTAATTACATCAGCAACGGTTGTTAAAATGGTTAAGCGCGAATTAAGTTCGCCCTGCTTTTGCAACTCCTTTAAACGGTCGTAATTGGCAAACATGCTAAAACCATCAAAAATGGTCCAGTTTAAATCGGCACCGTAACTGTTGTTAGTACTCTTTGCGCCAGTAATTACGCGATCGGGGCCGGTTGCAGGGGTTTGACGGGTATTCTGGATACTTCCGCCATTGGTGTAATTCCCGGTTAAATTGGGCAACATGCCCGCATTACCGATATTGGCGTTATTTTTTGCAATATCGATCTGGTTTTTGCTGATTTTGATGTCGTAATTATTCTGTAAGGCAATGGTAATGGCCTCTTGTAAGCTTAATTTCTCTTGCGCAAAGCCCGAAATCGACAGGCTTAGCAACAGGATCAATATTTTAAATTTCTTGCTCATCTTATTCTTCTGTGTGTAAAGCTTCTTGTTCAAAACGATGGGCTTCTTTTAATTCTTTATTCGGTTTGTATGGTTTTGCCCAGTAAGAGTAAATGGCCGGGATTACAAATAAGGTTAATACCAGCGAGAATAATGTTCCGCCTACAATTACGGTTCCCATACTCATTCTGCTTTTTGCAGCGGCACCTAAAGCGAGTGCGATTGGTAAAGCGCCAATAGCAATGGCCAAACTGGTCATTAAAATCGGGCGCAAACGCGAAACAGCAGCTTCGCGGATGGCTTCAGGAATGGCAATTCCCTTTTCTTTTAACTGGTTGGCAAACTCAACAATCAGGATACCGTTTTTGGTTACTAAACCAATTAACATAATGGTACCAATCTGACTGAAAATATTCCAGCTCTGGCCACATAACCATAGCGATAAAAATGCACCTGCAACGGCCATTGGTACGGTTAAAATGATGATAATCGGATCTTTAAAACTCTCAAACTGTGCAGAAAGGATTAAATAAACGAGCAGGAGGGCTAAACCGAATGCAAAAAAGGTGTTTGATGAACTTTCTTTAAAATCCCGCGATTCTCCGCTTAAATCAGTAGAAAAAGTTTCGTCCAGCACTTTCTTAGAAATGGCATCCATGGCATCAATACCTTCGCCGATACTTTTTCCGGGGGCTAAACCTGCTGAAACGGTGGCGGCGATGAAACGGTTGTTCCGGTATAATTGCGGTGGACTGCTTTCTTCTTTAGCGGTTACTACGTTATCGAGCTGAACCAGTTCGCCTTTATCGTTTCGCACATAAACCGAACTCAGATCTAACGGATCTTTTCTGTCGCCGCGGTCAAACTGACCAATTACCTGATATTGTTTTCCGTTCATAAAAAAGTACGAAAACCTTTGTCCACTTAAACCTAAGTTTAAAGTCTGGGCGATAGCAGAAATGGATACACCTAAGTTTTTAGCCTTATCACGGTCGATGGTCAGGTTGATTTCGGGTTTGTTAAATTTCAGGTTTACATCCGAAACGGTAAAAGTTGGATCTTTCGAAACCGCATCCATAAACAAAGGAATTTTCTCCCTCAGCTTTTCAAAATTCTGTGCCTGAATAATATAACTGATCGGTAAACCACCACGGCGCCCAACTGAAATGGTAGGTTGCTGACTTACAATGGTTTTGCCTTCAGTGTATTTTTTGGTCACCCGCGTCAGCATATCGGCAATGTCCTTTTGTGAACGTTCACGATCTTCCGGATTTACCAAACCCATCCTCACGAGACCGGAGTTAACTGAGCCCGATCCGCCAAAACCAGGAGAGGTAATGGTGATATTTACATTTTTCTCAGGGACTGAATCAATTACCAACTGGTTCAGTTTCATAATAAACTGATCGGTATAGGTAAAAGAAGCACCTTCGGGCGTAGTTACGTTGATGTTAACAGCGCTTCTGTCATCATATGGAGCGGTTTCTTTTGGTAAAATCTTCCAGAATAAGAAAATTAAACCCATACACACCAGAATAATCGGAATGGAAAGCCATCTTTTATCTAAAAATTTGTTCAGGTTCGATTGATAAGCGTCATTTAACTTTACGAAATATGGTTCTGTCCAATTGTAAAACCTGGAGGGTTTGTGTCCGCCTTTTTTCATCAGGTAGGCATTTAACATCGGCGTTAAGGTTAAAGATACAAAAGCCGATACCAATACAGCCGCACCGATTACCACGCCAAATTCCCTGAACAAACGGCCCACAAAACCTTGTAAGAAAATTACGGGCAGGAATACCGCTGCAAGGGTAATGGAGATGGAAATTACCGCAAAAAAGATTTCATTTGATCCTTTAATAGCGGCTTCGAATGGCGACATGCCCTCTTCAACCTTTTTAAAGATATTTTCGGTTACCACAATACCATCATCCACCACCAAACCGGTGGCGAGTACAATAGCCAGCAAACTCAATACGTTTATCGAGAAACCGAAAGCATACATGATAAAAAAAGTGAAAACCAATGATACCGGAATATCGATTAATGGCCTGAATGCGATTGCCCAATCCCTAAAGAAAAGGTAAATGATCAGGATTACCAAAACCAGCGATAAACCGATAGTTTCAGCCACCTCAGTTACCGAACGTTTAATAAATAAGGTATTATCTAAGGCAACTTTCAGTTTAATATCCTGAGGGATATCAGCTTTTAATTTATCGAAACGTTTATAAAACTCTTTACTGATATCGAGATAGTTGGCGCCGGGCTGTGGAATAATGGCAATGGCCACCATCGGCCTGCCTGATTCGCGCAAAATAGTTTCCTCATTCTCCGGACCTAAAACCGCATAACCCACATCTTTTAATTTAATTACCTGGTTGCTGTCTGTTTTCAGGATCAGGTTGTTAAACTGATTTTCGTCGGTTAATTTTCCAAGGGTTTTTACCGTTAACTCAGTGGTTGCCCCGGTGATTTTTCCTGACGGGAGCTCCACGTTTTCATTATCCAATGCGGTTACAATATCCTGCGAGGTTAATCCGTAAGCGCTCAGTTTATTCGGGTCCATCCAGATCCGCATGGCATATTTCCGCTGGCCCTGAATCTGCACACTACTTACCCCCGGAATGGTCTGGATACGATCGGCGATTACGTTTTCAGCATAATCACTTAAAGCCAGCGTATTCCGTTTATCACTCTGGATCGTCATCGATAGAATCGGATCGGAGTTGGCATCGGCCTTGCTTACCACCGGTAAACCGTCGATATCTTTTGGTAAAGTACGGGCGGCCTGCGATACCTTATCGCGTACGTCGTTCGCAGCCTCTTCAATATTTTTATCGAGGTTAAACTCGATGGTGATGTTACTGGTACCCTGGTTACTTGAGGAAGAAATATTCCTGATTCCGTCAATGGCATTGATCGATTTTTCCAAAGGTTCGGTAATCTGCGATTCAATGATATCCGAATTTGCACCCGGATAAGATGTTCTCACCGAAACTACCGTAGGATCAATTGACGGATATTCTCTTACACCCAAAAAGGTATAGCCGATTATCCCGAAAAGGACAATCAGTAAGTTCATCACAATGGCCAGAACAGGCCTTTTTATACTCGTGGTGGAGATACTCATAATTATTCTTTAACCAAATGAACTTTTACAGGAGCATCTTTCTTTAAAGCCATCGATCCGGTGGTTAAAACCGTATCGCCAACTTTTAATCCGGAAGTAATCACAATGTTTTCGTCGGTACGGGTGCCGGCTTCAACCTTTACCTCCTGCGCTTTGCCATTTTTCTGGATATACACAATTTTGCCTTTTAAAACCGGCACTACTGCTTCATTAGGAATCAGAATCGCATTCTGAAGCGTATTCAAAGCCAGTTTAATTTTGGCGAAAGATCCTGGTAACAATGCGTTATCAGCATTTGGGGCTAAAGCCCTGATCTGTAATGTACGCGTAGTAGCGTTAATTCCCGGCTCTATGGCATAAACTTTTCCTTTATTTTCTTTTGAAGAACCATCGGTAGTGAAGGTAATTTCGGAATTAATTTTTATCTGCCCTGCATATTTCTCAGGAACGGAAAAAGTAACCTTAACCGGATTGGTGCTTACCAGATTGGCAATTACTGTTGCCGGGGTTAAATAAGTACCCGCAGAAATGCTGCGTAAACCTACACGACCTGTAAAAGGAGCGCGGATAGTGGTTTTGGCAAGCTGTGCCCTGATTAATTGTGCCTGTGCCTGCAATGATTTTAAATCGGCTAAAGAAGTATCGTATTCTTCCTGACTGATGGCGCCTTTGGCCAAAAGCTGTTTTGCCCGGTTTTCGTTGGTGCCGGAAAGTTTTTGTTTGGTTAATGCATCCTGCAACTGTGCCTGTATATCCCTATCGTTTACTTTTACTAAAACGCTTCCTTTCGATACCGTTGTGCCTTCCTGAAAAAAGATGCCGGTTACCAATCCCGATACTTCACTTTTAAGCACCACTGATTCGTTGGCATCAATAGCGCCAGTAACTTCAAGATCGTTATCAAATGAAGTTGTTTTTACTACAATTCCATCAACCACCAGTGGCGCCGATTTACCATCTTTACCACCTGATTTCCCTTTTCCTGCCCCTGCAGCAGATGCCCCGCCTTTTCCTTCGAGTTTCTTGTTAGCGTTAATTCTGTAATAGACTAAATAAGCCAGGCCTATGGCTAAAACAGCATAGATAATATACCTTTTCTTCATGTTTATATTTGTGTCGTGCGTATTCCGGATATTAAAATAAGATTAATGTTCCAGAATTAGAGCGTAAAAATATTCAAATAGTTTAGTCCTAAATTTGTTGTATTAAGGATGTTACAGCTTTGAGTTCGGAGTTGGCAGTTTTCAGTTTGGAGTTAATCAACCTGAGAATACAATCTAATTAGTCTTTAAATCCCCTTAACTAAGTTAGAGATGAGAAAGTCAATTGATTTCTAGGTTGAGATTGACTAAAAAACCATCAACCATTAACCATCAACCAATCTGGGGGAAACAACTATTTTACACCACATTTAGCTATTTTGTTCCAAAACATCACCAATAAATATAAATTTGTGGCAAAACACCCTCAATATGTTTAATAAAAAATCAATTTTAAGTTTAGTTTTACTACTAACGTGTATTATGGCAGCGAAGGCGCAGGTAAAAATAGGCTTTGAGGTTTCTTTTAAAGAACCGCAGGCACACTATGCTGAAGTGCAGATGAATATTTCTGGCTTGGCAAAAGATTATGTAGATGTAAAAATGCCGGTATGGACGCCAGGTTCTTATCTGGTACGTGAATTTGAAAAAAGCGTAGAAGAATTTAAAGCTACTGCCGGTGGTAAAACCGTGAAAGTAGAAAAGGTTAGAAAAAACACCTGGAGGATTTTCTCTGCAAAGGCAGCCAATATCCAGATCAATTACCGTGTTTATGCTTTCGAAATTTCAGTGCGTACGCCGTTTATTGACGAATCGCATGCATTTTTATCTCCAACAGGGATTTTTATGCATCCTGATGGCATGATTAAATCGCCAAGTACGGTAAAAATTATTCCTTTTAATACCTGGAGCAAAGTTTCAACCGGTTTAACTCCTGTTGCCGGCGAACAGTTTACCTATAAAGCTACCGATTTTGACATTCTTTACGATAGCCCTATCGAAGTAGGAAACCAGGATGTTTTCGAATTTACCGCAGCAGGCGTTCGCCACGAAGTAGCCATGTATGGTGGTGGTAACTACGATAAGGAGAAACTTAAGGTAGATATGGCCAAAATTGTAGAAAAGGAGACTGAGGTTTATGGCGAAAATCCAAATAAACACTATGTTTTTATTGTACACAACTTTTTAAGAGGTGGCGGCGGTTTGGAGCATTTAAACTCTACCACTTTGGGCGCAACCAGAAATGCATACAATACTGCAGAAGGTTATAAAGGATTTTTGAGCCTGGTGGCACATGAATATCACCACCTGTGGAATGTTAAACGTTTACGCCCTGTGGCTTTAGGTCCGTTTGATTACGACAACGAAAATTATACCACCAACCTTTGGGTAGCAGAAGGATTCACTTCATACTACGAGAATAAATACATCCATAGGGCTGGTTTTACCGATATAAATGAGTTTTTGAAAGATCTTGCCAGCGGTGTAGGTACCGTTTTAAATACGCCCGGAGCCAAATATCAATCGGCAGCTTCATCAAGTTACGATGCATGGATTATCGGTTACCGTCCGAATGAAAATTCAAAAAACAATTCCATCTCTTATTATAATAAAGGAGAAGTAATTGGTATTTTGATGGATTTAGAAATCATCAACGCCACAAAAGGCACCAAAAGTTTGGATGATGTAATGAAAGCCATGTACTTACAGTGCAAAACCTTAAAACGTGGTTATACCGATGCGGAGTTTAAAGCTATGGTAGAAAAAATATCGGGCATCAGTTTTACCAGTTTCTGGGCAAAATATGTTAATGGGGTAGATGATGTAGAGTATGTAAAATACTTTGCTTATGCCGGTGTAGATGTATCAACAGAAAATGCTACGCCAGGCAAACCGGTTACCGGAGCTTCCGGACAGTTAACCAATGATGGTTTGGTGATTTCTTCTACCACAAGAAATTCTGCAGCCTGGGTTAGCGGGTTAAACGTAAATGATGTGGTACTCAGTTTAGATGATACCTCATTAAGCGATGCATTATCAACCGTAAGGTTAAAAAGCCCGATGATTTCTTTAGATGTTATCCCTTTGGTAGCCAAAAAGAATATCGGTGATGTTTTGAAAGTAAAAGTTAAACGCGATGGACTTGAAAAAGAAATCTCTTTAACCTTAAAAGAAAACCCGAATGTGCGCTTAAAAGCAACCGTTAACGAAAATGCAACTCCTGCACAAAAAGCAGTACTCGCTAAATGGACCGGAAAGTAAGGTTTAAATACAAGCAAAATAAAAAAGATCCCGTTAGCACAACGGGATCTTTTTTTTGATATTTGTTATGTTAATATCAAACCATGATAAAATATCCTGTGTTCATTTTATGCCTTTTAAGCTTGTTCTTTTTAAAGGGTAAGCAGTGTTTTGCACAGCAAACCCCTTGTAAAGGCTATTATGACAAGGAATTGAGGCTATTTGTTTATACAGAAGTTGATAAGATGCCAGAATATCCTGGGGGAATTGCTAAATTTTATAAATTTATTGGAAGTGTGCCGTTGAAAGGAGTTGATAACGAATTATTGCAATCAACTATTTTTCCAACTTTTGTGATTGATGCTTCAGGTCATGTAAAAGGCATTGGCATTTACCAGAAACTACCTAAAGATTATACACAGCTGGATCGTAACATGATTAAATTATTAAAAACCTGCGCCGATTGGGAACCAGCAGAATGTAACAATAAAAAAGTAGCAATGAGCTTTAGATCACGCATCACCTTGTGTTACCAGTAATTTAAATATTATAACATAATTTAGACTGTCTACATAAACAAAATCCCGCAAGATAAATTTCTTACGGGATTTTTTATGTTCGCTTTGCGCTCAGCGCCATGCGCTTTGCCTAGAAAGTATATCTAAAGCCTAAACCAAATCTTCCGGCGTTAAAATCGCTGTCGTTACTGCCGATGTATAATCTTGGTCTCCAGTCTAAAGCCAATGCCAAAGGCGCACCTGAGAATTTATAATCCAAACCCACCATTGGCACTAAGTAGAAGCTAGAGCCACCATCATACAATTGAACTGATGGACCACCACCTAAATACCAATCTAATCCTTTTGCTCCGGGGATTGAAGAATTGTATTGAAGAAAAGCCTGGATTACAGTAGAATTTCCACCAAATAAAACATCGCCCTGAATAGCTGCTTTTGAGCTGAAGTGGTGTCTGATTGAAGGACCAACCAACGTAGCACCATCTCCAAAATCAATACCTAAACCTAGTCCGGTTTTATAATTTTGAGCTTTAACGTTTGTTGTACTAAAGGCAAATAATGCAATGCAACCTAAAATTGTAAATAACTTTTTCATAATTTAAATGTTTTTGTAAAATAATACCTGCCTAACAACTTTGATGCCGATTATGTTTTTTGGGTCAAAATCTGAAAGGATAAAAAACAATGCTTGCATAGTAATTTTCTAATTGCTAAGTTTATTTAAATATTTTTTGACAGGCATAAGTACAGCGGTTTCTTAATTGCGAGGTATTATTTTTATTAAAAACACACATAGACATCAATCTTTAAGATTGAATTTTTAACTTAACCAAATATTATACAATTCATATGGCGGCAGAAATTAAACGGGTTTTTGATCTTTTGAAATACAGCCTCGAAAATCCAAAGCAAGAGTTCATCAGCGGAAAAGTTAATGGAAAATGGATAAATTATAGTACAGCTGATTTTTGTGATGCAGTAGATCACCTTAGCCGTGGATTGATTAAACAAGGCATTGCCAAAGGGGGCAGGGTAGCGGTAATGTCGCACAACAGGCCCGAATGGAATATTGCAGATTTTGCAGCCAACCAGATCGGCGCCTATCAGATTCCCTTATACCCCACACTTGCCGAACACGATATCGAATTTATTTTAAAAGATGCCGAAATTTCGATCATTTTCGTAGCCGACGAAGAACTGTATAAAAAGATAAAGCCCTGTGCTGATGCCATAAAACCTGATATTAAGATTTACAGCTTTAATGAAATTCCTGAAGCCGATAACTGGAACACATTAATCGAATTGGGCAAAGCCAGTACCGATATCAATCTGGATGAATACCGTGCTAAAGTTGCTCCAGAAGATATTTTAACTTTAATTTACACTTCCGGTACTACAGGTACGCCAAAAGGGGTGATGCTCACCCATAATAATCTGGTGGCAAACTTTGTAAATTCAGCGGTAGTAATGCCAGAGGGGGTTAAAAAAGGACTTAGCTTTTTGCCGCTTTCACACATTTTTGAGCGGATGATCATTTATTTATACCTGTTTAACTATACCGCTATTTACTATGCCGAAAGTATGGATACCATTGTGGCCGATATTCAGCATGTAAAACCTAATGCATTTTCTACCGTTCCGCGTTTACTCGAAAAAGTGTACGATAAGATTATGGAGAAAGGGAAAGCACTAACAGGGATTAAAAAAGGCATTTTCTTCTGGTCTGTAGCACTGGCAGAAAAATATACCGTTAATGCCGGAGGATGGTACAACTTTAAACTCGGCATTGCCCGTAAACTCGTTTTTAAAAAATGGCAGGAAGCACTTGGAGGAGAAATTGTAGTGATTGTTTCAGGTGGAGCAGCACTAAATCCACGCCTGGCCAGGATTTTCTGGGCAGCGGGAATGCCTGTTTTCGAAGGATATGGCTTAACCGAAACTTCACCGGTAATTACCGTTAACCATTTCGGAGGAACGATGTTCGGAACTGTTGGTGAAGTAATAAAAGGAGTAGAAGTTAAAATTGCAGAAGATGGCGAAGTGTTAACCCGAGGTCACCAGGTAATGAAAGGTTATTACAACCGACCTGATTTAACTGACGAAGCGGTTGGTAAAGATGGCTGGTTCCACACCGGAGATATCGGTGAACTGGTTGATGGCCGTTTCTTAAAAATTACCGACCGTAAAAAAGAAATGTTTAAAACAGCAGGTGGTAAATACGTGGCACCACAGATGCTGGAGAATAAATATAAAGAATCGATCTTTATCGAACAGATTATGGTATTGGGCGAAAACAGAAAATTCCCATCAGCATTAATCGTCCCAAATTTCGAAACCTTAAAAACCTGGGCAGGTAGAAAAGGAATTGCTTTTACCACCAACGAAGAGATTATTAAAAACGAACAGGTGCTTGCCAAATATAATGAGGTTATCGAAGCTGCAAATGTGGGTTTCGGTAAGTGGGAACAGGTAAAAAGATTTGCGCTTTTGCCAAAAGAATGGAGCATAGATGGAGGCGAACTTACCCCAAAATTAAGCTTAAAAAGAAAAGTGATTACCGAGAAAAACAATGAGGTGATCGAAAAAATATACAAGGATGCAGAAAACTATAAAGCCCCTCATTAAATTTAAAAATTCATTCGCTTCCATAATCCTGCTGGTATTATTGGCTGGTTGTGTAACCGGACAGCTGGGTAAAAATAATAGTGGTGAATATAAAAACGGGATGGTGGTTTCTGCCCATCCCGAAGCATCGCAGGTTGGGATAGATATTTTAAAAAAGGGCGGCAATGCCATTGATGCAGCTGTTGCGGTACAATTTGCCCTCGCCGTGGTTTATCCCAATGCCGGGAATATTGGTGGCGGTGGTTTTATGGTTTACCGTGGTGCAAACGGCGAAATTAATGCGCTGGATTTTCGCGAAAAAGCTGCCGCATCTGCCAGCAGGGATATGTACCTCGATGCCGCCGGCAACCCGATTGTAGATAAAAGCCTTTACGGCCATTTAGCCGCCGGAGTTCCCGGATCGGTTGATGGTATGGTAGAAGCGCATAAAAAATATGGAAAACTTTCCTGGGCGCAGGTATTGCAACCGGCAATAGACCTGGCACAACATGGTTTCAAAATTACCAAACGCCAGGCAGGAGAGTTGAACAGTTTACACCGGAAATTTATGGATTTCAATCCTGGTGGAACAGCCTTTGTAAACCTTGAAAGTACCTGGCAGGAAAATGATGTGCTCGTGCAAAAAGAACTGGCCAATACTTTAAAACTCGTTCAGGAGAAAGGCAGGGCCGGTTTTTACGAAGGTGCGGTGGCTGATTCGGTTGTTGCCGAAATGCAGCGCGGTAAAGGATTAATCACAAAGGAAGATTTAAAAAATTATCATTCAGCCTGGCGCAAACCCATTACAGGTAACTACAGGGGTTATAAAATTATTACCATGCCGCCAACATCAAGCGGTGGTATTGCCCTGGTGCAACTGTTGCAAAGTGTAGAAAAATTTCCCCTAAAAAAGTGGGGTCATAATGCAGATTCTACAGTACAGGTAATTGTAGAAGCCGAAAGAAGGGTATATGCCGACCGGGCAACACATTTGGGTGATCCCGATTTTTATGCCGTGCCACAACAACAGCTTTTGAATGCCGATTACAACAAAAACCGTATGGCAAACTTTAACTGGGCTGCGGCCACTCCAAGCAGTGAAGTAATGGCTGGAGAGGTAAAAGGTACAGAACACGAAGAAACCACACATTTTTCTATTGTAGACCGTGATGGAAATGCGGTTTCGATTACCACAACCTTAAACGGGTCTTATGGATCCCTGGTGACTGTAAAAGGCGCAGGCTTTCTGTTAAACAACGAAATGGACGATTTTTCGGTTAAACCCGGTGCTCCGAATATGTACGGTTTAGTGGGTGGCGAAGCCAATGCCATTGCCCCAAATAAAAGGATGTTAAGCTCTATGACGCCCAGTATTGTAGAGAAAGATGGGAAATTATTTATGGTGGTGGGAACACCAGGTGGATCAACTATTATTACTTCTGTATTCCAAACCATTATAAATGTAATCGATTTCGACATGTCTATGCAAGAGGCTGTAGCGGCAAAGAAATTCCACCATCAATGGCTACCCGATGAAGTATATGTAGAAAAAGATGCAATCGACAGCCTGTCGACAGAAAAATTAAAAGCAAAAGGTTATAAAATAGTTCCACGGGGGCCAATAGGCAGGGTTGATGCCATCTTAAAAACCAAATGGGGCAACTATCAGGGCGGCGCTGATCCACGCGGTGATGATAAGGCTGTCGGCTGGTAATCGCTTCAATTTTTCCATCTTCACTTTAACCGGTCTGATAAATTCTTTGGGTGAGGTAGCGAACGTATAATTAAGTCATAAATCAGATGTTATAGCACTCATGAGTTTTTATGTGTAGGTATAATCAGACTTTGTGGTAAGAAATTTAATTGGTGCAAATTTTGATAACATGTCTCTAAAAAAAATGACATAGATTATTAATTAAGCAGCATGTTTAAGAATAACTGGTAATTATTACTTGAAAATGGCTTTTTTGTACATTTATGATCTTAAAAACACCTTGAAGAATCATCAAAACGGATAGATTCAATGCTCGCCATATTAAAAGTATTAGCCATGAGTGTTAACAAGTTGATAATTATTTTAATCAGCTTGTAATTTTGGTATGGCTATTGTAAAGGTTGTACGACGCTTATTCAACGTTATACAGAAAATTATGAAATTACAATTATTCAAAACCCTACCAGTAGCACTCGCTGGTTTATTAATCGGGTCAGTTGCTTCAGCTCAGGAAAGTCCGGCAACTTCATCAACATCGTTCAAAACGTGGTCGATTGGAGTTAATGCAGGTGTTTTAACTCCCCTTTCTCCATTGGGTGGTAAAAACGATTTTAGCAACAACAAATCGAGTTTAGGTTATGGCCTTTACATCAAAAAACAATTTACACCTTATTTCTCGTTACGTTTAGACGGAGTTCGTGGTAAATTAAAAGGCGATAATACGGAAGCCTACGAAAGCGGTGTGGTAAATAATTCTCCGGTAAGGGCTTTTGATACTCAGTTATCGTACTCTGGAAGTTTAAACGCTGTAGTGAACATGTTCAACATCGATATGTTTAAAAAAGAGAACACTTTACAGCTATATGCTTCAGCCGGTGCCGGTATTGCAGGTTATAAACCTACTATTACTACAGCAGCTGGTACATCTTTATATGCAGGTGATAAAAACATCAACGAATTAATTATCCCTGTAGGTTTAGGTGCTAAATTTAAAATCTCTGATGCGGTTAATTTCGACTTAGGCTGGACAATCACATTCCTTGATGGCGATAACCTTGACGGTTATTACAGAGGCGGAAACGACAAATATAACTATGCTTACGCTGGTTTAGAGTTTGCTTTAGGGAACGGAAAACAATTGGCTTTCCACAATCCGGTTGCTTTAACTTATGATGAAGCATTAAAAGCAAAACAAACTGCAGAAGGTTTAAAATCTGATTTAAATGCGCAAAAAGCTGATAACGCAAAATTACGTGCAGAATTAAACGACATCTTAAAAGATACAGATGGTGATGGTGTTGCAGATAAATTGGATAAATGTCCTGATACACCTTCAGGTACAGTTGTTGACGGTTCTGGATGTCCATTAAAAACTCCTGAAAAAGTTGTAGAAAAAGTAATCGTAACTGAAGAAGACCGTAAGGTAGTTAACGAAGCGATTAAAAACTTAGAATTCGATTTAGGTAAAGCAACTATCCGTTCTAAATCTTTTGCTTCATTAAACAGAGTTGCAGCATTGTTAGTGCAGAAAAACTTTAGCTTGAAATTAGCTGGTCACACTGATAACACTGGTTCAAAAGAATTAAACTTACGTTTATCAAAAGAAAGAGCAGAATCTGTTAAAGCTTATTTAGTTTCTCAAGGTGCTAATGCATCTCGTATCGAAGCTACAGGTTACGGAATGGGTCAGCCAATTGCTACCAATAAAACAGCAGCTGGTCGTCAACAAAACCGTCGTGTAGAGTTTACACTTTACTAGTCTGTTTTTAACACAACATAAAAAAAGTCCCGGTGAAAACCGGGACTTTTTGGTTTAATGGGGCTATCTGTGAAGAGTCGTCATTGCGAGAAGGCTTTTTCAGCCGACGAAGCAATCTTATAACGATCGCTACCTCGTACGCATTAAGATTGCTTCGTCGTTCCTCCTCGCAATGACGACTTTTTTTATTTGATGCTCACGCACATTCTTACCTAAGCCCTACAATTACTTTTTTAATCTCGCTTAAATCATTCATCTCAAAATTTGGCGATTGCGGATAAAAACGCTGGTAAATAATTTTATCATCTTTGCTGTCATAAACACTGATGATTTTATCATCCGAGCGCTGCGTATAAACCACATATTTAATATTTGTGTCCTTATTCAATATCAAACTGTCAAGCGCCTGGTACGATACAAATTTGAGTTTATAATTATAAGGCTCTAAAACTACACCCGATTTAGGCAAAAGTGCCAGTCGCGATGAAAACACTTCCTTAATATATTCTGGTACATATAGTGTTTCTTTAGCAAGTTCGGGCAGGCGGATTCTATTGTAAAACTGATAATCTATACCGCAGTTTTGGCTGGTAAGCAAGCCATCATTGATCTGTTTTAAGTAGCCGCTTAGTAACCCCGGCGACCAGTTCAGAAAGCTGGATTTGTTGTACAGAAGAGATAAAAGAGTAGATTTTTTATTCTTTTTTGATCCAATTTGTTGATCCAGCATTTCAACAAACAGGTTGGTGTTCGCATCAGTAAAAAGGTTAACCGTTGCCAATACACTTTCTTCCTTTACCTTAGGTTTTTTAGATGGTGTTACTAATTTAAGTGCATAAACCACATTAACTTCGGTTGTGGTATCCGGTTTTTCAGTAAAAGCATCAAAATAGAAGAATGAATAATTTGAAAGTGTATCATATTTTACAAGTTCTTCAGGCTTAATTATTTTATATGGGGTAATCGTCCACGTTTTTTTAATCGCCTGGTTAAATTTTTCCAGCTCAGCATAATCAGCATATTGAAAAGTGAATAATGTGGTCGTTTTTTTTAAAACTTCTAACTTTTGACTGTTCAGAAGAGCCGCCCCAAAATAAGATACCTGACTCTTGCAGATTGTAGCCCATGCAATAAACAGGCTAAACAGGAGGATTCCTTTAGCTTTTAACATATTGTGTGTTTTCATTTTGTGTACAATTATAATAAGAAAATTTTGACAATTATTTTGAATTTTTCTATTGCATTAACAAAATACATTCATTAGCTTTGTTATGCAAGCATAATAAATTAGCAGAAATGAAACAACAACAAACCATAGATTACCATATTAAGTTTGCCTGGCAAAATATGTTCAACAAGTATAACCAGATGGCTTCCGGTTTTGGAATTACCCAGGCCATTGGCTACATGCTTATTAATATAGATGATGCCGATGGAACTGCGGTTTCGAATTTAGCTGCATTGCTGGGCGTTAAGGCTACCAGTCTTTCGCGTATGTTAAACAATATGGAAGAAGCCAATCTGATTTACCGCGAAACTTCTGCAGGCGATAAGCGTTCGGTAAAGGTTTTTCTCACTGATTTTGGTAAGGAGAAAAAACAATTGGCTAAGGGTGTTGTTCGAAAATTTAATGAATACCTCGATGAGCACTTTACCAAAAAGGAGAAGGAAACATTCATCACATTGTTGATAAAACTAAATGATATTACAGTAGCATATACTGTTGATTGATAAAAATAATAATGAAACCTGTTGAGTAGAACGCTACTCAACAGGTACTGTCAGACTACTGAAAAGCAAATAGATAACAATGAAACGAAGCATTAATAAAGTTTCTGTTCTAGGTTCAGGAATTATGGGTTCGCGTATTGCATGCCACTTCGCCAATATTGGTATAGAGGTTTTGCTGTTGGATATTGCCCCGAAAGAACTGTTGCCGGAAGAGCAGGCAAAAGGATTAGCACTGGATAACCCAACTGTAAAAAATCGGATTGTAAATACAGCTTTGCAAACTGCTGTGAAAACAAATCCGTCGCCGGTTTATACCAAAAAAGTATTAAATAAAATCAAAACAGGGAATTTCGACGATGATATGTCGAAAATTGCCGGTTACGATTGGGTAATTGAAGTGGTAGTCGAAAATCTTGATATCAAGAAAAAAGTTTTCGAACAGGTAGAACAGTTCCGTAAACCTGGCACACTGATTACTTCCAATACTTCTGGTATTCCAATCCATTTAATGGCCGAAGGCAGGAGCGACGATTTTAAAGCACATTTCTGTGGAACACACTTTTTTAATCCGCCACGTTATTTAAAATTATTGGAAATTATTCCAACGCCGCATACAGAACCTGAAATTGTTGATTTCCTGATGCATTATGGCGATAAGTTTTTAGGTAAAACAACTGTTTTATGTAAAGATACTCCGGCCTTTATCGCTAACCGTGTAGGGGTTTATTCCATTATGGCGCTTTTGCATTTAGTGGAGAAACTGGACCTGACCGTAGAAGAGGTTGATAAATTTACCGGACCAGCTTTGGGCAGACCAAAATCGGCTACTTTCCGTACTTCGGATGTGGTTGGTTTAGATACCATGATCAAAGTGGCAAAAGGTCTTTATGATAACTGCCCCGATGATAAAGCTCACGAGTTGTTTAAACTTCCGGCATACGTTCAAAAAATGGAAGAGAACAAATGGCTTGGCGATAAAACCAAACAGGGTTTCTATAAAAAGACAAAAACTGCTGAAGGTAAAACTGAAATCCTGGCTTTGGATTTAAAAACGTTAGAGTATAAACCTCAGCAAAAAGTAAAATCGGCTACTTTAGAAATGACCAAGCCGGTAGAAAATCTTCGCGAGCGCATGAAGATTTTTGCCAAAGGAAAAGACAAAGCAGGCGAACTGTTCCGCCACTCTTCTTTTGGACTGTTCGAATATGTATCCGATCGCATACCGGAAATCTCTGATGAATTATACCGTATAGATGATGCCATGCGTGCCGGTTTCGGTTGGGAATTAGGTCCGTTTGAACTTTGGGATGCCGTTGGCGTGAAGGAAGCCATTGAAGGGATGGAACAATATGGCAATAAAGCTGCGGCCTGGGTGCACGAAATGCTTGATGCAGGAAATACTTCGTTCTATAAAGTAGCAAACGGCGTTAAAAAATACTATGATATTCCTTCTAAAACTTATAAAGCTTTACCGGGTACAGATGAATTTATCATTTTAGATAACCTTCGCGAAAATAAAACAGTTTGGAAAAACTCCGGTGTTTCGATTATTGATTTAGGCGACGGCATTCTGAATGTAGAATTCCACACCAAAATGAATACCATTGGCGGTGATGTAATCTCAGGAATCAACAAAGCCATTGATATGGCCGAAAAAGATTACCGCGGTTTGGTGATAGGTAATGATGGCGCTAATTTCTCGGCTGGTGCAAATGTGGGGATGATTTTTATGATGGCAGTAGAGCAGGAGTGGGACGAATTAAATATGGCGATCCGTATGTTCCAGAACACTTCGATGCGCATCCGTTATTCTTCTATTCCGGTTGTGGTGGCCCCTCATAATTTAACTTTGGGTGGAGGCTGCGAGTTTAGTTTACATGCCGATCACGTGCAGCTTTCTGCCGAAACTTATATGGGTTTGGTAGAGTTTGGTGTGGGGGTGATCCCTGGTGGCGGCGGAACAAAAGAATTCGCTTTGCGTGCCTCTGATGAATATAAAGATGATCAGATTGTGCAAAATGCCCTGAAAGACCGTTTCTTGACGATCGGAATGGCCAAAGTTTCTACTTCGGGTTACGAAGCTTATGAATTGGGCTATCTGCAAAAAGATAAATTCTCGATCTCGATGAACCGCAACCGCTTACTCGCCGATGCAAAAGCAAAAGCGATAGAACTGGCCGATGCGGGATATACCAAACCCGTTCAACGGAACGATATTAAAGTGTTGGGTAAACAAGGTTTAGGAATTGTTTATGCAGGTGCAAATAGCATGTATGCAGGGCATTTCATTTCTGAACACGATAAAAAAATCTCCGAAAAATTAGGTTATGTAATGTGTGGTGGCGATTTATCTGCTCCAACAGAAGTAACCGAGCAATATTTACTGGACCTGGAAAGAGAAGCATTTTTATCACTTGCAGGCGAACGGAAGAGTTTAGAGCGGATCCAGAGTATTATTACCAAGGGGAAGCCGTTGAGGAATTAAGTTGAGAGTGGAGATGTGAGACATTAGATTGGAGAAAGTAATCGGTCTTACATCTAGCGTCTCATATCTAAAAAAACAATAATCGGTTTGAGTTTGAATTTGAGCAGGTCTCAAATCTCAAATCTCGGATCTCAAATCTTAAAAAATGGAAGCATATATTATAGCCGGATATCGTACAGCAGTGGGTAAAGCACCACGTGGCGTATTCCGTTTTACAAGGGCTGATGATTTGGCCGCAGAGGTAATCAGGGCTTTAGTGGCGTCGGTTCCGAATTTAGATAACGAACAGATTGACGATGTAATTGTAGGTAACGCTACCCCGGAGGCAGAACAGGGCTTAAATATTGGCCGTATGATTTCGCTGATGGGCCTGGATACCGATAAAGTTCCCGGGGTTACTGTAAACCGTTACTGCGCCTCAGGTTTAGATACCATTGCTACGGCAGTTGCTAAAATTAAGGCTGGCATGGCCGATTGTATCATCGCCGGCGGGGTAGAGGTAATGAGCGGAATGCCTTTTGGTGGCTGGAAACTGGTGCCAAATGCAGAGGTTGCAAAAAACAATCCCGATTGGTATTGGGGTATGGGTTTAACTGCTGAGGCTGTTGCCAAAGAATATAACGTAAGCCGAGAAGACCAGGATGCCTTTTCATTAAAATCTCACGAAAAAGCCATTCACGCCATTAAAAACGGTCATTTAAAAGATGGTATTTTGCCCATTACGGTAAACGAAAATTACCTGGATGCCAATTTGAAAAAGAAAACCCGTTCGTATGTGGTTGATACCGATGAAGGCCCGCGTGCAGATACAACTTTAGATAAACTGGCGAAACTGAAACCTGTATTTGATGCTGTGGGAAGTGTAACTGCCGGTAACTCTTCGCAAACATCCGATGGTGCAGCGTTTGTTTTAGTGGTTTCTGAAAAGAAAATGAAAGAGCTAAATGCCGAACCAATAGCAAGATTAGTAAGTTATGGCATTGCTGGTGTTCCGCCACGCATCATGGGAATCGGACCAATTGAGGCAATTCCGAAAGCATTGAAACAAGCCGGTTTGAAAAAAGAAGACATCGATTTAATCGAACTAAACGAAGCCTTTGCCTCTCAATCTTTGGCGGTAATCAGAACGTTGGATTTAAATCCTGATGTGATTAACGTTAATGGCGGTGCAATAGCATTAGGCCACCCACTCGGATGTACCGGCGCAAAATTAACCGTGCAGATTATGAACGAATTAAAAAGACAAAATAAAAAATACGGAATGGTAACCATGTGCGTAGGAACAGGACAGGGCGCCGCAGGAATTTTTGAGTTGCTTTAATTAGTATCGAGATATGAGTATGTAGTATCAAGATTTAATAGCAGGTGAATAACCGGTTTATAAATCATCCCGACATATTACTCAGTCACTAATACTAATATATATGCACAATTTTAAAGAGTTAAAAGTTTGGCAAAAATCAATTGAATTAGCTGTTGATGTTTATAAAGCTAGTTCATTTTTGCCTGTTGATGAGAGATACGGTTTGATTTCTCAAATGAAAAGATGCTCTGTTTCAATATCCTCCAACATTGCGGAAGGGGCCGGAAGAGGAACTAGAGCTCAATTTAAATATTTTTTAACCATAAGCCAGGGATCTGCTTTTGAATTGGAAACTCAGGTAATTATTTCAAATAGATTAGGGTTGTTAGAAGATCCGCTTACCCTTGCTCTGATTGAAAAGACTACTGAAGTTCAGAAAATGATTTATGCCCTGGAAAAAAGATTAATTTGAGGGGGGTATTAGGAGTCAAGATGTGAGTATTAAGTATCAAGATTGGATTAAATAATAGAAGTTTTTTGATATAAACTTTGTCTTGATACTTGTTACTGATATCTTGATACTCAAATCTTGATACTTACTACTGATGTCTTGATACTCAAATCTTGATACTTGCTACTAGATACTAAAACAATGGAAACAACTGAAAAAAAGACAATTAAAGGTGGAGAATTCTTAATTAAAGATACCACTTATCAGGAAGTATTTATCCCTGAGGAATTTGATGAAGAGCAGCAGATGATCGCACAAACTTGTCGCGATTTCCTGGCCTCTGAAGTTTATCCCAATTTAGATAAAATTGATAAACAGGAAGATCCTGAGTTAATGCCAACACTTTTAACAAAGGCAGGCGAACTGGGTATTCTGGGTGTATCGGTTCCTGAAGAGTACGGTGGTTTTGGTAAAAACTTCAATACATCCATGTTGGTGGCCGATGTGGTTGGCGCCGGACACTCTTTCGCCGTGGCACTTTCTGCACATACCGGTATTGGTACCTTACCGATTCTGTATTATGGTAACGAAGAACAGAAAGCAAAATATATCCCAAAACTGGGTTCAGGCGAGTGGAAAGCGGCCTATTGTTTAACTGAGCCAAACTCCGGATCGGATGCAAATTCAGGTAAAACAAAAGCTAAGCTTAGTGAAGATGGTAAACATTACATCATAAACGGGCAGAAAATGTGGATCACCAATGGTGGTTTCGCAGATGTATTTATCGTATTTGCTAAAATCGATGATGATAAAAACTTAACTGCATTTATTGTTGAAAAGGAATTTGGTGGCATAACCATGAACCCGGAAGAACATAAAATGGGTATTAAAGGTTCTTCAACCCGTCAGGTTTTCTTTAACGATTGTCCTGTACCGGTTGAAAATATGCTGAGCGAACGCGAAAACGGTTTTAAAATCGCGGTAAACATTTTAAATATCGGCCGTATTAAATTATCAGCTGCTGCGATCGGTGCTTCAAAAGCAACTTTAAATACAGCGATCAATTATTCTAATGAGCGGATCCAGTTTGGGCGTCCTATTTCGAAATACGGGGCCATTCGTTTTAAAATTGCAGAAATTGCCTCTAAACTTTATGCAGTAGATGCTGCGAATTACCGTGCCGGACAGAATATTGATGATACTTACGACCAACTGGTAGCAGGTGGAATGGAATCTGGTAAAGCCAGGCTAAAATCAGTTGAGCAATTTGCAGTAGAGTGCGCCATCTTAAAAGTTTGGGGCTCGGAAGCGTTGGATTATACGGTAGATGAAGGCGTTCAGATTTATGGCGGTATGGGTTTCTCTGCCGATGCGCCAATGGACAGAGCTTACCGCGATGCCCGTATCAACCGGATTTTTGAAGGTACTAACGAAATCAACCGTTTATTAACTGTTGATATGATGTTGAAACGTGCCATGAAAGGAGAACTGGATTTAATGACGCCAGCCACAGCGGTTGCTGCTGAATTAATGAGTATTCCTGATTTCGGTGAAGAAGATACTACGTTGTTTGCGGCAGAGAAAAAAGTACTCTCTAATTTGAAAAAAGCAACTTTAATGGTAGCTGGTGCTGCGGTTCAAAAGTTAATGATGACCCTGAGTAAAGAGCAGGAAATCTTAATGAATATTGCTGATATGGCAGGTTATGTTTATGTACTCGAATCTGCTTTATTAAGAACAGAAAAACTGGTAAATACCCGCGGCGAAGAAGCATCTGCTGGTCAGTTGGATTTATTGCGAATCTATTTGGTAGAAGCGGTAGATGGTATTGCAAAAGCAGGTAAAGAAGCACTTTGGGCATTTGCAGAAGGCGACGAACAACGCATGATGTTGGTAGGTTTACGCCGTTTTACAAAAGTAGAGCCATTTAATGTTAAAGAGGCACGCCAAAGGGTTGCGCAACAATTGATTGAAGCGAATAAATATATTTTTTAAAGTAGAAGGCTGAAAGGCGAAGGGTTTAAGAATTGGGTATATCACCAATTCTTAGACCCTTTTTTGTTGGATGTCATGCTGAGGCACGAAGCATCTGCAGCCGATGAAAGAGATGCGTCGTGTCTCAGCATGACAGAAGCTGAAAAATCATAACCCATTAGCTTTATAACATTAAAACCTTATTTTCGTACCATGATTAAATTTAGATTTCTTACGGTACTTCTTTTATGTGTAGTTGCGGTTTCATCCTGTAAAAAAGACGAAGATCCCGAAAAACAGATTACCGATTTTATCCAAAAGAACAATATCAATGCGGTTAGAGATGCATCTGGGTTATACTATCAGATCATTAAACCTGGTACAGGTTCTTTTACCTATCCGGCTAACACGAAAATCACCATCAAATACGAAGGTCGTTTGTTAAACGGTGATGTTTTCGATAATGGCGGGGGTAAAGAGCAAACATTCAACCTGGCCGAATTAATCCAGGGCTGGAGAATTGGTATTCCTAAAATTCAAAAAGGTGGCGAAATCAGGTTGATCGTTCCACCAGGCTTGGGTTATGGCAGTAGTGCTGTTGGACCGATTCCAGGTAATTCTGTATTGGATTTTAATATTCAGCTGTCTAATGCACAATAGGAGTAAAGACTTAAAAGAGAAAGACCAAAGCTGAAATCTGTATTCCAATTTTCAATAATGTTCTTTGGTCTTTTTGCTTTTACCCCTAAACGCTTTAAAAATTGTTAAAATAGGTTAAAAATTGTAGCATCCGTATTAAAAGCTTATTTTTGCGGATGATGGTTAAGTTCAAACATGTTATTTTATTGATATGCCTTGCAGGATGCTTTGCAGCTTGTAAGAAGGATGTATCTATTGATGATTCTTACGACCCTACTCCTCAGTTCAAAGCTGATACCGCTGCAATAAGTGCTTTTGTAAAGACTAATAATATCCCTGCAACAAAAGATGCCAGTGGTATTTTTTATCAGATTATAGCGCCCGGATCAGGAAACGTAAGTTATCTAACCTCTACGGTGATCACTGCAGATTATGAAGGCAGATTGTTAAACGGTACTATTTTCGATAGCACCAAAGGAACCCCAACCTCTTTTAAACTTGGAAATGTTATTTTAGGATGGCAGTTTGGGATTCAAAAAATACAAAAAGGAGGAAAGATCAGGTTAATTATCCCATCTTATTTCGCCTACGGAACACAGTCGCCATCATCTCTGGTACCTGCTAATTCGATACTCGATTTTACTATAACACTTACAGACGTACAATAATAAATGAACAAATTTACCAAACTTGGCCTATTTACACTTTTACTGGCTACTGTAGTTTTCAGCTCGTGCAAAAAGGACTATGAGACGATAGAAAGCGTAGATGATGCAGCGATTCAATCATATTTGAAGCAGAATAATCTTACCTTTACTAAAGATACAGGAAAAGAGTATTATTATAAAATTACAACGCAAGGAACTGGCAGTGCAGTTACAAATCAAGACTCTATTTATTATACTTATACATTCAAAACTTTATCAGGACAAGTATTAAAGCAGATACCTGATTTAATGATTCTAGGTACATATTTAGGATATACAGATCAATTCGCGATTAACAGCACTACTGTAAATTATATTTTTGCTCCAGTAAGAGAAGTACTAACAAAGTTGAACCGAGGTGGTAAAGCTACGTTAATTATGCCATCGCATTTAGCTTTTGGTAAAAATGGATTGGCTGCTTTGAACATTGGCTCAAACGAAAATATTATTGTTGATTTAGTGATGTATAACGAATCGAAGAGACATGAAATTGACGAGTTGGAAATTAATAAATTTATTGCGAATAATAACTTAACGCTGATTAAAGATCCTTCAAGAGCCCGTTATAGCATTAGCACACCCGGAACTGGGACGGACGCGATTAATTTGAATTCTACAATCGTTGCAAATTATACAGTAAGATATTTAGATGGGACGGTGATACCACAATCTTCTGATCAAATAACTGAAGTTTTAACCAATTTATATAAAGGTTGGCAACTAATTTTACCAGGAAAAGTAACTGCCGGAGGGAAACTCCGTTTAGTTATTCCTTCTGATTTAGCTAATGGAACGCCATTAGATTTCGATATAGAAATTGTAAGTGTTACGAATTAGATAACGCCTCTTTAAAAACTTTTAACACCCTTTCTCTTGCAAAAGTATGCTCAACTATTGGTTGGGCATATTTTTTTGTTCCAAATTCTGGCACCCACTTTTTAATGTACTCAAAGTTCGGGTCGAATCTTTTGGTCTGTAATTCGGGATTAAATACCCTAAAGTATGGTGCAGCGTCATTGCCTGATCCTGCTGCCCATTGCCAGCCGCCAACATTACTGGCCATTTCATAATCTAATAACTTTTCAGCAAAGTAGGTTTCTCCCCAGCGCCAGTCAATCAGTAAATGTTTGGTTAAAAAACTGCCCACAACCATGCGTACGCGGTTATGCATCCAGCCAGTTTGGTTAAGCTGTCGCATTCCGGCGTCTACAATAGGGTAACCGGTTTTGCCCTCGCACCAGGCCTTAAATTCATCCTCGTTATTACGCCATTTTATTTTATCATATTGTTTTTTAAAAGAATCGAAAGCTGAGTAGGAGAAATGCCAAAGGATCATCATATAAAACTCCCGCCAGGCCAGTTCAGAAAGCCAGACATTCGATTTTGCCTCAATTGCATCGCGCACTGCTTTTCTAATGCTTAAAGTGCCAAAACGTAAATGCAGGCCAATATGCGTGGTACCATCCAATGCGGGGAAATCCCGTTCTTTGGCATAGTCATCAAGTTTGTCTTTATAGCTGATTTTCGGAAAATCCAGTTTACTTTCCTCAAAACCCATATCTTTTAAAGTTGGCAGAGGCAGATGTTTGGTTTGTAATAAATTTTTAAGGTATTTCTTGGTAGGATAAGCCTTTACATAAAAATCGTTCAATTTGGCATGCCACTGCTTGTAAAAAGGAGTAAAAACAGTGTAGGGCGTTTTATCTGCTTTTAAAATTTCGTTTTTTTCAAAAATAACCTGGTCCTTGTATGTTTTAAATACGATTTTTTCACTGGTTAAAAATTCGGCCATGTTATCATCGCGTTCGCGTGCGTAAGGCTCATAATCATGATTGGTGTAAACTTCCTTAACCTCATACTCTTTTAAAATTTCCGGCCATATTTTTTCGGGCGTTCCATATTTTACCAGTAAATCTGATCCCCGCTGTTGAAGTTTTTTTTTTAAACCCTCAATGGTTTGGTAAATAAAAGTTACGCGGGCATCGTCTTTTAGGAGTTTATCCAGTATATTTTTATCAAAAATAAAAAGCGGCAAAACCGGATATTCACTTTTTAAAGCGTGGTATAAAGCCGCATTATCTTCTAAACGTAAATCGCGACGGAACCAAAAGACGGATACAGAATTCATGAGTAATAGTAGGTTGTTAATAAAATATAGATGACTTTAAGCGTTTGGAGTTAGGCGTTTTGCGTCAATTAACCGGTTTAAACATTTAACCGATTAACCAACCAGTTTAAACAATAACCTATTTATACAGGTCTTCCAAAGCATCCTCCAAATGTGTGAATTTAAATTTAAATCCCGCGTCCAAAATTTTTTGTGCCGAGGTATTATTGCTCATTAAAACGGCTTCTACACGTTCTCCCAGTAATAATTCCAAAGCTTTTTTAGGGACTTTAACTGGCCAGACCGGGCGGTGCAACTGTTTCGCAATGGCTTTAGTTAAGGCGCTGTTGGTGACTGGAAAAGGCGCGCAGGCATTATAACTGTCCTCCATTTTAAGGTTTTCTATGGCTTCAATATACATTTCAACCATATCATTAATGTGTATCCAGGGCGTCCATTGTTTGCCTGTACCCAATGGTGCACCAGCAAATAATTTTACTGGCTGAGCCAATTGCGGCAATGCTCCGCCTTTGGTGCTGAAAACAATCCCGGTACGGAGTTTTACAATCCTCAGGCTCAGTTTTTTACCCTGATCTACTGCATCTTCCCAAAGTTTACAGCATTCGGCTAAAAAACCATAACCGTTGGCGCTTTCTTCTGTTAAAATTTCATCACCGCAATCGCCATAAAAACCAACTGCAGAAGAAGAAACAAAAGATTTAATCTGATGATCTGGCCTTGATCTGATCGTTTTAAAAAGCAGTTCTGTAGATTTTACACGACTGTCAATAATCTGTTTTTTGCGTTCATCCGTCCACTTTTTATCTGCTACAGGCTCGCCCGCCAGATGGATAACGGCATCAACACCATTCAGGCAATTATCATCAATTGTTCCTTTGTAAACATCCCAAACGAAACTATTCGGATCTTCATTTTTCTTTCGGGAAAGGGTATTCACCGCGTAACCCTTACTTAATAAATGCTTTTTTAGCTCAGTACCCACCAGTCCGGTAGCTCCGGTAATCAGAATCTTCTTTGCCATATTTTTAAAACACTAAAGATACAAAAGGGTTTGTCGGCATAACTTTAAAATGTATTAATCTGGTTCTAATGCTTTTGTTACCTATTTGTAAAGAATTATTCAGGGGTTTGATGGAGAAGAAAAATAAGATAAATTTGTAAAGCGTTCTTACACCCTTTTCGATAAAAGATGTCCAAAAAAATTTTAGTCTGGTTTAGAAATGATCTTCGCTTGCATGATAACGAAATGCTGGTCGAGGCAATTGCTAAATCTGATTCAATTTTGCCTGTTTACATTCTCGATCCCCGTTCTTTTGGGGAAACAAAATACGGTACGCTAAAAACAGGCAATATCAGAGCGCAGTTTATTTTAGAAAGTGTTTTAGGTTTACGCAGTGCTTTAAAACAGATTGGCGGCAACCTGCTGATCGCCGAAGGTAGTCCCGAAGATATTATTCCACAATTGGTGCAGGAATACGAAATTACCGAAGTGTACCATCACCGCGAAGTGGCCCGCGAAGAAACCCATGTTTCTACCCTGGTCGAAAATGCACTTTGGAAACTGCGTGTCAATCTCAAACATTTTATCGGTCATACCTTATATAATAAAGAAGATTTACCTTTCCCGATCAAAGATATTCCCGACGCTTTTAACCAGTTTAAAAAGAAAATTGAACGCGATTCGATCATTAAGCCCTGTTTTGCAGCACCAGACCGGATTAACGTGGCCGAAGTAATTGATTGGGGAACATTATCCTCATTAGAAGATCTTAATCTTTTACCTCAACAGAAAGATCAGCGTGCTGATTTCGAATTTGCGGGTGGCGAAGCCGAAGGTTTGGCACATTTGCAGAAGGTAATTGTAGCCATGCAACAAGCAGCAACGACCAAGAATTTAATTCTTGCTTCGAAACTTTCTGCCTGGCTGGCCATGGGAAGTTTATCGCCCCGAAAAGTATATTGGGAAATTAAAAAAATGGAAGGTGTACCCAATACCAAAGCCATATTCAATCATATTTTGTTGGGACTGCTTTGGAGGGATTATTTCCGTTTCATGTTCAAAAAATACGGCAACACCTTTTTCAGTCCCGATGGATTTGGAAGTCAGGGTTTGGTTGATATTGCAAATGAGCAGGACAACTTCAATAAATGGAAAAATGCACAGACCGGATTTGCGGTAGTAGATGCGGTAATGACGGAGTTAAATCAAACCGGTTTTATCTCGAATATTGCCAGACAAACGGCTGCTTTATACCTGATCAATAACCTTGAGGTGAGCTGGATTTTTGGTGCAGCTTATTTTGAAGAAAAACTGATCGATTATAACCCGGCTAGTAACTGGGGCAATTGGGCCAATGTGGCCGGCGTAGGGAACGATCAGAAATCAAAAAGTGTATTCGATTTAGATAAAAACATCAAAAATCTCGACCCAAAAGGCAACTATGCTTTAACTTGGGCATCATAGTTGTAATGACTGAATGAATGATTATTCAATGATTGAATGACTGAATTTTGAAGGATTGAATTTGCAGAGTTTTCGATTATTACAGGTCGTATTTTTATCATTCAATCATTAGATCATTCCCTCATT
This sequence comes from Pedobacter jeongneungensis, assembly GCF_039538295.1. Taxonomy (NCBI): domain Bacteria; kingdom Pseudomonadati; phylum Bacteroidota; class Sphingobacteriia; order Sphingobacteriales; family Sphingobacteriaceae; genus Pedobacter; species Pedobacter jeongneungensis. The sequence goes on from NZ_BAABBY010000008.1 coordinate 269,046, forward strand.
CAATAAATCGTATTTTAATCGAGATTTTTGCCGTTTATATAAGGTAAAATTCTAATTTTGTAGTGCTTATAGTAAATAGTTAATAATGGATAAATTATCTTATCTTAATGGCGCAAACGCCGAATATATAGAGTCTTTATATCAGTCGTATCAACAAGATCCTGAGTCGGTTGAGTTTGGTTGGCAGAAATTTTTCGAAGGTTTCGATTTTGGAAGAGGATCGGAAGCGCCGGCGGTAACCGCAGAAACTCCTGAACAATTTTTAAAAGAGGTTAATGTTTTAAACCTGATTGATGGCTATCGCAGCCGCGGTCACCTGTTTACACATACCAATCCGGTACGCGAAAGACGTAAACATTTGCCAACGTTAGATCTTGCCAATTTTGGATTATCTGATGCCGACCTGGAAACGGTTTTCAACTCTGGTGTGGAGATTGGTATCGGTGCAGCAAAATTGAAAGATATTGTAGCCTTTTTAAAACAAACATACGCACACTCCATCGGTGCAGAATATAAATTTTTACGTACACCAGAAGTGTTGAACTGGATTCAGCAAAAAATGGAAAGTGCACGTAATACCCCTAATTTCTCTATTGAAGAGAAAAAACGCATTCTCCGGAAATTAAACGAAGCAGTAAGTTTCGAAAATTTTCTTGGGACAAAATTCTTAGGTCAGAAGCGTTTCTCTTTAGAAGGTGCTGAGGCTTTAATCCCTGCATTGGATTCGGTTATTGAAAAAGGTGCCGAATTGGGAATTGAAGAATTTGTAATCGGTATGGCTCACCGCGGGCGTTTAAACGTGCTGGCCAATATCATGCAAAAAACCTATAAAGATATTTTTGCGGAATTTGAAGGCAAAAGTTATAATCCGGATACCCCATTTGGCGGTGATGTAAAATATCACTTAGGTTACTCAACTGATGTAACGACGAATGCAGGTAAAAGTGTTCACTTAAGTTTATGTCCTAACCCATCTCACTTAGAAACAGTTGATGGTGTGGTAGAAGGCATGAGCCGTTCTAAAATCGATTTCAAATATGGTGGCGATAACAGTCGTTTAGCGCCAATTTTGATTCACGGTGATGCTTCAGTTGCTGGTCAGGGTATTGTTTACGAAGTGATTCAGATGGCAGGTCTTGAAGGTTATAAAACCGGTGGAACCATTCACCTGGTGATCAATAACCAGATCGGTTTTACCACTAACTATAAAGATGCACGTACCAGTACCTATTGTACTGATATTGCAAAAGTGACCTTATCTCCGGTTTTCCACGTTAATGGTGATGATCCTGAGGCTTTGGTTTATGCGATCAACCTGGCAATGGAATACCGTCAGAAATATAAAAACGACGTATTCATTGATATTCTTTGCTACCGTCGTTTCGGTCACAATGAGTCTGATGAGCCTAAATTCACCCAGCCTTTATTGTACAAAACTATTGAGAAACACCCTAATCCAAGGGAAATCTATATTGAGCAGTTAACTAAAGAAGGTAAGTTAGAGGCGGGATTGGCAAAAGAAATGGAAAAAGATTTCCGCGGTATTTTGCAGGAACGCTTAAACGAAGCCAAAGAATTTGTTGCCGGTAATGCTGAAGTTAAATTTGGTGGTGCATGGGCAGATTTACGTATGGCGACACCGAAAGATTTTGAATCTTCTCCGGTTACTGCAGTTAAAAAATCTACTTTATTAGAAATTGGTAAACGCATTACTGCTTTGCCAACCAATAAAAAGTTCTTCAAAAAAATCGAAAAACTATTTGTTGAGCGTAGCAAAATGGTTAACGAAACCAATGTTTTCGATTGGGCAATGGGCGAGCAGCTGGCTTATGGTACTTTGTTATCAGAAGGTAAACGTGTTCGTTTAAGCGGTCAGGATGTAGAGCGTGGTACTTTTTCTCACCGTCATGCCGTTTTAACGCTTGAAGACAGTGAGGAAGAATATGTGCCATTGGCAAATATTTCTGATCAGCAGGCACCATTTGATATTTACAATTCACACTTATCTGAGTATGGTGTTTTAGGCTTCGAATATGGTTATGCCATGGCCAATCCTAATGCTTTAACTATTTGGGAAGCACAATTTGGTGATTTCTTTAACGGGGCGCAAATCGTTGTAGATCAGTATATTGCAAGTGCTGAGACGAAATGGCAACGCGAAAACGGTTTGGTAATGTTATTGCCTCACGGTTATGAAGGTCAGGGACCAGAGCACTCATCAGCACGTATTGAGCGTTTTATGGAGCTTTGTGCCGATTATAACATGCAGGTAACCAACTGTACTACTCCGGCAAACTTCTTCCACGTTTTACGCCGTCAGTTTAAACGCGATTTCCGTAAACCATTGGTGGTATTTACGCCTAAAAGCTTATTGCGTCACCCGGCCTGTGTTTCTAAATTAGAAGAATTTACAGAGGGTGGCTTTAAAGAGGTAATTGATGATGTAAATGCTAAAGTTGCAGACGTTACCCGTATCGTTTTCTGTAGCGGTAAAATTTACTATGAGTTGCTGGAGAAACAGCAAGCCGATAAAATCAAACACGTGGCTTTGGTTCGTGTAGAGCAGTTGTATCCAACGCCGGTTGATCAGATGGAAGCGATCCAGAAAAAATATAAAAATGCGAAAGAAATTTTCTGGGTACAGGAAGAGCCAGAGAACATGGGCGCCTGGCCATATTTGTTCCGCAGGTTATACAAAACCGCATTAAAAGGTATTGATGTAATTTCGAGAAGAGAGAGCAGCAGTACAGCAACCGGTTTTGCAAAACAACATGCTAACCAACAGGCTTATATTTTAGCAAAAGCTTTAGAGGTTTCGGTAACTGAGGATGTGAAAGATATCGCTAAAAAAGCAACAAAAAAATTAGTTCAGATTGATTAGTGAGGTTTGAGGCGTAAGGTTTGAGGTTTAGGGTTAAGTATCCGTAAGATTCCAACTTTACAACATTTAACAATAAAAATTAGGTTTAAGGCGTAAGGTATGAGGTTTAAGGTTAAGTACCTGAAACATGCTAACTTTACAACATTTCAACCTTTAACGATAAAAACATAACATTACAAAAATGAGTTTAGAGATAAAAGTTCCACCTGTTGGTGAGTCGATAACCGAAGTTGTTTTATCACGCTGGATAAAAAACGATGGCGATGTTGTTGAAATGGATGAAGTAATTGCCGAATTAGAATCGGATAAAGCTACATTCGAATTAACTGCAGAACAAGCTGGAACTTTAAAAACCATAGCAGCCGAAGGCGATACGTTAGCCATTGGTGCAGTAGTTTGTAAAATTGAAGACGGTGGTGCAGCTGCTGCTCCGAAGGCTGAAGGCGAAAGTCCTAAGGCTGATGCACAAGCTCCGGCTGCTGTTGCAGAGGCGCCTAAGGCTCAGGATTCAGCTGCTTCTAGAGATTCTTACGCTACAGGTACTCCATCTCCTGCTGCTGGTAAAATTCTTGCAGAAAAAGGAATTGATGCTGGTGCAGTAAAAGGTACGGGTGTTGATGGCCGTATTACTAAGGATGATGCTGTGAAAGCTGAAGCCGGTAAAAAACCAGAAGCACCAAAAGCGAGTGCACCAGTCGCAACTGCTGCTCCTGCAGGTAGCCGTGGAGAACGACGCGAGAAAATGTCTCCACTGCGCAGAACGGTTGCAAAACGTTTGGTTGCTGTTAAAAATGAAACCGCCATGTTAACTACTTTTAACGAAGTTAACATGAAGCCAATTATGGATTTACGCGGAAAATATAAAGATCAGTTTAAAGAAAAATTTGGTGTTGGTTTAGGTTTTATGAGCTTTTTCACTAAAGCAGTTACTGAAGCTTTAAAAGATTTCCCTGCGGTTAACGGCCGTATTGAAGGCGAAGAATTGGTGTACAACGATTTCGCTGATATTTCTATCGCAGTTTCTGCTCCAAAAGGTTTAGTAGTTCCGGTAATCCGTAATGCAGAAAGCATGACTTTGGCACAAATCGAAAAATCGGTATTAGAACTGGCTTTAAAAGCACGTGACAGCAAACTAACCATCGAAGAAATGACTGGTGGAACATTCACGATCACTAACGGCGGTGTGTTTGGTTCGATGATGTCGACTCCGATTATTAATGCACCACAATCGGCTATTTTAGGGATGCACAACATTGTTGAGCGTCCGGTTGCTGAAAAAGGTGAGGTGGTAATCCGTCCGATGATGTATGTTGCTTTATCATACGATCACAGAATTATCGACGGACGTGAGTCGGTTGGTTTCCTGGTTCGTGTAAAACAATTATTAGAAGATCCGGCCAGATTGCTTTTAGGCGTTTAACCTCTAAATCCCCTAAAGGAGACTTTATATGTTTAGAGAGAAGTCAGGTTTTTTAAAACTTGACTTCTCTTTTTTTTTGCTCCAAAAAATGAAATTAACTTTTAGCTTAAAGTTTAGCCTTATTTTCCTTTTAATTTTCATCGTGGAAATTCTAATTGGTAAATACCTTGATGATGCAATTATACGCCCTTTTGGCGGTGACGTATTGGTGGTTGTTTTGATTTACGCTTTTTTTAGGATTTTTCTGAAAACTAATAACAGGTGGTTGGCCTTAGGCGTCCTGATTTTTTCTTTCATCATTGAGTTTTTGCAAAAAGTAAATTACGTTACCTGGCTGGGCCTGGAGCATAATAAGTTAATGAGTATTGTTTTAGGAACTTCCTTTAGCTATTATGATTTACTGGCCTATTTTGTAGGTTATTTGATTTGTTTATTGTTTAAGGATTGAATTTTGAGCTACTTCATAAAGATGGTCGTCATCTCGACCGAAACGTAGTGGAGCGGAGAGATCTATCTTCTGACAGATTTCTCAACTGCGTTGCACCCGATAGCTATCGGGTCCGCTCGAAATGACGATTGGAAGATACTAATCACTAAAAATAAGCTTATTTAGACAATTCTTTAATCTGCTTTAAATCCAGTTGTTTAAATTCTACTTCACTACCTTCTGCTTGTAGTGCAATCTGGCCGCTGCTTGCGGTACAGTTTGTACCATAGTTTACCAATGTACCATTTACCCAAACTTTAACTTCGTTATTTAAACATTGTATGATCATGGTGTTCCATTCGCCAAGTGGTTTTTCGCTATCATCGGTTAAGTTTTTAATCCGGCGGAGTTTATCACCATTTACACCCCAGTTTTCCTTTGGTCCGCGTCTGGTAACCATATCGGGCACCGAAATGTCTTCTTCAATACACCAGAAATCGCCGGCATCTTTATGCTGCATCTGCACTTCCAGCGATTTTGGGAACATGCCATACAGTGCTCTTGGTGTTGATGCATGCACCAATACTCCACAGTTACCTGGTTTGCCTGCAAAACGATATTGAACGGTTAACTGGTAATTTTTATAAATTTTATCGGTTATTAGATGTCCGCCTGGTGTGCCTAAACTTACGAGTAATCCGTTGCGTACGATAAACGGATTAATGGTATCCGACTTTTTATCCATGGCAGGTACATCTGCGTGCCATCCATTAAGATTTTTGCCGTTAAAAAGACTTTTTTGTGCAAATGCTGAGGTGCTCAATGTGATGAGCATTAAAAGGAAATAATGTAATTTCATGATATTTGGTTTTGTATTCCAAATATATTTTAAAAAATTGGAAAACTGTGTTGATGGTTGTCTTCCTGAATGATCAGTTTTAGAAAAAACAAAGGAGTTGGGTAACAGGTTAAGATAAATCGTCATCTCGACCGCAGTGGAGAGATCTTTTAACATGGCCCAAAGATCTCTCCACTCCGCGTTGCTCCGGTCGAGATGACGACCCGTTTGAAGAGTACATTAGTAGGATGCTAACTTCAATAACTCCTCATAAGCATTTCCATCGATCCCGAGTAATTTTGCAAATGCCGGTTCGGTTTTGTAGCCCTGCTTTTTTAAAGAGATAATTTCCTGTCTAAATTCTTCTCCTTTTTCCAGGAGTAATTTATATTCGATTAGCATATGGCGATAAGCGTTTTGCTGCGTGGCAGGTACGTTTTGTCCAAATATTTCTATCTCAAACCCATCAATGATAAAATTTGCTTTAATGGCTTCAAATTTTGGACTTTCCATAACCGAGAAATCTTTTTCGGAGCCAAAAACAGCAATTAACCGGGCAATAAATTCATCTTTATCAGATATTTCGCAGATAATATCCAGATCACTGTTTTCGATGTCGATATTAATTGGTATAGTGCCGACTAAAATGGGCTTATATGCAACAAGTTTTTCTAAAATTTGGTGATCGGTTAAAACCTGATAAGCTTTTGCCTGCTTTTCGTTTCCTGATTGGAGGTATGATATGTCGAGGAAATTGATCATTATTTTGCTTTTACACTTAGCGTGAAAGATCCTGAAATAAATTCAGGAAGAGGAGTAGACACTTTGATTTTTTTATTCCTTGCAGCATCCAAAGTTACTAAACCCGATAGGATAAATGCCAATGCGTTCTAATTCTGCCTTCGTTTTTATCAAGAACCTAAAACAAAGCACAGGCTGCATTGGCAGAAAGGATAGCGGGAAGAGACTTAAATATTTGCTGCTGTACCTGCTTTCCAAAACATTAACAAATAGTATCGGTATTGTGAGGCACGAAGCAATGTTATAACTGTCGTTAATGGTATGCTTAGTAAGATTGCTTCGTCATTCCGCCTCGCAATGACGATTTAACAAAAAAAGCCCATCTCCGTTAAGAAATGGGCAATGTTTTCATGTATCATCTTGAATTATCTCAAGGTCTTACTAATTAAATGCTGATCCCGAAGGTTCGGGAGAGCATGACGAATTGCTCGCTTAATCTTCCACAATTTCGCTATTGATGCTTACTTCGTCCTTAACATCTTCTTTAAAGTAGTTTTTTTGGAAAATAAGGATCAGTATCACCCCTACAGAAATGGCTGCGTCTGCAAGGTTAAAAACCGGCCTGAAGAAAACAAATTCTTCACCTCCCCATATGGGTAACCAGGAAGGGAAGTGGCCTTCGGCAATCGGGAAGTAGAACATATCTACCACGCGGCCGTGGAACCAGCTTTCGTAGCCATAAATTTTTCCGTAAAATACAGAATCGATGATATTACCTAATGCACCTGAAAAGATCAGAGCAACATTAAGGATCAATCCACGATGGTATTTATGCTTAATTAAATAATGTAAACCATAACCAATCCCTGCAACTGCTGCAATGCGGAAAAGCGATAAGGCTAATTTGCCAAACTCGCCACCAAACTCCATACCGAAAGCCATACCATTATTTTCGGTAAAATGGATGATAAACCACTTACCAATAATGTGGAACTCCTGACCAAGGTACATGTGCGTTTTAACCCATGTTTTAACCAGCTGATCGGCCAGTAAAACTAAAAAGATTACAATTAAAGGTTTTGTATAGCCTTTCATTAACTCTGCTTTAATTTAGCTTCCATGCTTAAGGTTGCATGCGGTACTGCGCGTAAACGTTCTTTCTGGATTAACTTACCGGTTTCGCGGCAAATACCATAAGTTTTGTTTTCGATACGCACCAATGCGTTTTCCAGGTTATCAATAAATTTTTTCTGACGGGCAGCCAATTGATTGATCTGTTCTTTCTCCATCGTTGCAGAACCGTCTTCTAATGTTTTGTAAGCACCAGAAGTATCTTCAGTTCCGTTTGCATTTGGGTTACTCAAAGAAGTGGTTAAAGAGTTAAGTTCCTCTTTCGCCATGCGTAATTTATCTTGAATTAATTCTTTAAATTCCTGAAGTTCACTGTCTGAGTAGCGTGTTTTATTACTGTTTTCCATGTTTTTAATTTAGTTTTCTAATATATGGATTTATATTTTAGTTACTGAAATGCTTAACTCAACATCATCAATGGTGATTTTGTTTGCATTAGTTACAGTATCTGTTAATTCTAATTCGTCAGCTAATATTTCCGCGCAAATGTAACCCTTGTTTTTGGCAACTGCATTGGCTACCAGGTTATCATTTTGTAACGAAACTTTAATCCTATCGGTCACCTCAAAGTTTAACTCTTTCCTTAAATTCTGGATGCGGTTAACCAGTTCGCGTGAGATACCTTCCTGTTTCAGCTCTTCGGTAATGGTTACATCCAAAGCAACAGTTAGGCTACCCAGGTTAGTTACCTGCCATCCCGGAATATCTTCAGCAAAAACCTCTACATCATCATTTAAATCAATAGCATGCTGGAAATTATCGCTGCCAAAAACATTGATGTAACCATCAACTTCAAGTCGCTGGATATCGTCCTGCGTCATGTTTTCTAAAGCTTCTTTCACCGTGCTCATATCTTTACCTACTTTTTTACCCAACGATTTAAAGTTCGGTTTCAGCTTTTTCTTTACGATGCCATGGGTATCGGTAATGAACTCGATATGTTTCACATTGGTTTCAGAAAGGATATAATCGGCCACTTTTGAGATTTTTTGTTCAAAATCGCCATTTAAAGATGGGATTAAGATTTTTTCAAGCGGCTGACGTACATTGATGCCCGATTTTTTACGCAGTGATAAAACCATCGATGAAATATCCTGGGCATAAAGCATTCTTTCGTTCAATGCATTGTCGATTAAACTTTGATCAGCTTCTTTCCATAAGGTTAAGTGGACTGATTCTTCGGCGTAAGCATCGGTAACGGTTAAATTGCGGTACAACCAATCGGCAAAGAAAGGTGCCACAGGACTCATCAGCTGCGCCAGTGTTTCCAAACAGGTAAATAATGTTTCGTAAGCTGCTCGTTTATCATCAGTCATTTCGCCTTTCCAGAAACGGCGGCGGCTTAACCTGATGTACCAGTTGCTTAAATGCTCATCAACAAAAGTCTGGATGGCACGGGTTGCCTTGGTTGGCTCGTAAGTATTGTAACTTTCGTCCACTTCGCTGATCAGGTTTTGCAGTAAAGATAAGATCCAGCGGTCTAATTCTGTTCTGTCTTCTACCTTGCTCAGGTTATTTTTGTCGATTTCGAATTTATCGATATTGGCATATAAAGCAAAGAAAGCGTAGGTATTGTACAGTGTTCCGAAGAATTTACGGCGCACTTCATCCAAACCTTCCAGACTAAATTTAAGGTTATCCCATGGCGAAGCATTGCTGATCATGTACCAACGGGTAGCATCGGCACTGTAAGTTTCGATGGTGCTGAAAGGATCGACCGCATTGCCTAAACGTTTAGACATTTTGTTGCCGTTTTTATCCAGTACTAATCCGTTCGAAACAACGTTTTTAAACGCTACGCCAGGGTTGCCCACTTTTGCATTTACCGCTTTAATTTCATCGCTGGCCTCGCTAAGCATTACCGCAATGGCGTGCAGGGTAAAGAACCATCCACGGGTCTGATCTACACCTTCTGCGATAAAATCGGCAGCGTATGCATTTTCAAATTCCTCTTTGTTTTCGAAAGGGAAATGCCACTGTGCATAAGGCATGGCGCCGCTATCAAACCAAACATCGATAAGGTCGGTTTCGCGGGTCATTTTTTCACCTTTTGATGAAGTTAAAATTACATCATCAACATAAGGGCGGTGCATGTCTTTCAGTTCGAAACCGGCAGGCATAAAACCCGCTTCGATTGATTTTGCAATTTCTGCATTCAGTTCAGCGATAGAACCGATGCATTTTTCTTCCAAACCATCGGCAGTACGCCAGATTGGTAATGGTGTACCCCAATAGCGTGAGCGTGATAAATTCCAGTCTACAAGGTTTTCCAGCCAGTTACCAAAACGGCCTGTCCCGGTCGATTCTGGTTTCCAGTTGATGCCTTTGTTCAATTCCACCATTTTATCCTTAACGGCAGTGGTTTTGATAAACCAGCTATCCAGCGGATAATATAAAACCGGTTTGTCGGTTCTCCAGCAGTGTGGATAGGTGTGGACGTATTTCTCTACCTTGAAGGCTTTGTTTTCTTCTTTTAACTGGATGGCAATTTCTACGTCGACAGATTTCTCCGGCGCTTCGCCATCTTTGTAATATTCGTTTTTAACGTATTTGCCACCGTAATTTCCGCCCAAAGCCGCAATAAATTTTCCTTGCAGGTCTACCAACGGAACGGCATTTCCTTTATCATCCAATACCAGCATTGGTGGTATTTCTGGTGTAGCCAGTTTAGCTACACGCGCATCATCTGCACCAAAAGTTGGGGCGGTGTGTACAATACCGGTACCATCTTCGGTAGTTACAAAATCTCCCGAAATTACCCTAAAAGCATTTTCCGGGTTTTGATATGGCAATACATATGGCAATAACTGCTCGTATTTTATACCCACTAAATCTGCTCCGACAAATTTTGCCAAAACAGCATAAGGGATTTTTTTATCTTCCGCTTTGTAATTGGTAAAAGCTTCTTCTCCCTCAGCTAAGAAGTATTTTCCGGCAAATTGTTTGCCTACCAAAGCTTTCGCCAAAACCACCTGGATTGGCTCAAAAGTATATTGATTAAAAGTTTTAACCAATACGTAATCGATCTTTGGCCCTACGGTTAAAGCTGTATTACTAGGTAAGGTCCATGGGGTAGTTGTCCAGGCTAAAAAATGAACTTCACCAAAGCCTTTTAAAGCTTCAGGTAAAGTCGATTCGATGGTTTTAAACTGTGCCACAATTGTGGTGTCGCTTACATCCTTATAAGTTCCCGGCTGGTTTAACTCGTGTGAGCTTAAGCCCGTACCTGCAGCAGGCGAGTAAGGTTGTACAGTATAGCCTTTATATAAAAATCCTTTATCGTAAAGTTGTTTTAAGATCCACCAAAGGGTTTCGATGTATTCGTTTTCGTAGGTGATGTACGGATTTTCAAGATCAACCCAATAACCCATTTTTTCGGTCAGGTCGTTCCAAACGTCCGTATAACGCATTACCTCGGTACGGCAAGCTTCGTTATATTCATCAACGCTGATTTTTTTACCGATATCTTCTTTGGTAATACCCAGTTTTTTCTCAACAGCAAGTTCGATCGGAAGACCATGCGTATCCCAGCCACCTTTACGCTTAACCTGGTAGCCTTTTAAAGTTTTATAGCGGCAAAAAATATCCTTAATTGCACGCGCCATTACGTGGTGGATGCCCGGCATGCCATTGGCAGACGGTGGTCCTTCGTAAAAAGTAAACGGATTAGATTTAGGACGGGATGAAATACTTTTCTCAAAGATATTTTCCTTTTTCCAAAAATCCAGTATTTCCTGCCCTATTTTGGCAAGTTCCAGTTGTTTAAATTCGCTATACATCAATCAGGTACCTCAAAAAATTAAGGTTGCAAAGTTAACAGAATTGACTGAATTTTGGTAGTTTTGATGTAAATACTTTTAACGTGAAATTATTTAATATCGGGCTTACACTGATGATTGTAGCTGTAATTGCATTGCCTGTTGTAGCGGTTATCAATCCATCAAACCGCGATTTTGTGCTTTATGCATTTTATTTCTGCGGCTTGCTCGAACTAATTGGGCTCATCTTTGTTTTAATCCATATTATTACACTAAAAAGAAAGACCCTATGATCAAGCTGTTAAAATTGCAGAAAGCCGTTTTTGTACTCATTGCTGGTGTACTTTCTTTTATTGCCTATAAAATTTTAGATGCTAACGGAATCAAATCAGGCATCTATTTACAAATGCTGGCAGGTGTGCTCATTATTATTGGTGCGCTATGGCTGTTATACCCGATTTTATTTGCCAAAAAAGATAGCGATGGCAATGCCGAAATCATTACCGATCCAACGGTCGAAGTTCCGGTAGATGAAGAAGAGGAAAAGCCGGCAACTGAGTAATATTCTTAAATGACCAGTTTTTTTTGAGCCTATGTCTTATGTGGTTTTAAAAAGGTTTTTGTAAAGCAAGGCCGGTATTTCATTTTAATGTTCGTCCTGCTGTTCGCTTTAGCCCTCATGCTTCGGGGTTGTCGCTGCCATCAGGTTTAGGTTACCTGGGCTGGTGAAAAAATTAAATACAATTCTATACATAGCCTTGGGTTTAAACCCAAAGCTATCTTAAAGGGTTAAAATCCTTAAACAATTAATGGTCAAACTCACCTGCGTTTTTCGCCGATTCTTCATCAGAAACCACTTTTCTCACTTTCTTTTTATCTAACCACAATACCAGTGCAGGCAATAAAGTTAGGTTAAAGATTAAGGCCACCAATAAAGTTATCGATAAAAGTAATCCTAATACTACCGTTCCACCGAAGGTAGAGGCCGTAAAAATCCCGAAGCCAAAGAATAAGATTAAGGCAATGTGCGTCATACTTACACCGGTTTCGGTAATCGTATCTGTAATTACTTTGGGTACACTAAAATTCGTCAGGTTTAGTTCCTGCTGGTAGCGTGTAAGAAAATAAATTGTTTGGTCTGATGCCAGACCAAAGGCAATGGTGAAAATTAAAATGGTAGAAGGTTTTAGGGAAATTCCGAAATAACCCATAATACCGGCGGTAATAATTAAAGGGACAATGTTTGGTAATAATGAAATAAACATAATGCCCAAACTTTTAAATTGTGCCAGCCTTAAAAGCGATATTAACACAATGGCAAGCGCAATACTCTCCACTAAATGCCTTAACATATAATCTGTTCCTTTCGAAAAGATGATGCTCGATCCGGTAAGTTCTACATCAAATTTTGATGGAGGCAAAATGCTGTCGATCCTCGGTTTTAGTTCGGCCATAATTGCATCCAGGCGTTTCGAACCCACATCAGCCATTTGAAAACTGATCCTCGTACTTTGATTTCCTTTGCTGATAAAGTTGGTTAACAAACTTGCATTTCCTTTACCACCATTGGCAATGTAGGCCAGGATAAAGTTCTTCTCTAAGTTATCGGGCAGGCGAAAAAATGTAGAATCGTTATTGTAAAATGCCTGAGTAGCGTATTTTAAACCCATATTTACCGAAATGGAGCGCGAAAATTCCGGATAGGCAGAAATCATTTTCTCCAGTTTTTCCATTCTTTTCAGATTGGTTAAATTGAAAACGCCATTCTTTTTCTTGGTATCTACACTTACCTCAAGCGGTAAAATACCTTCAAAATTTTTCTCAAAGAATTTTAAATCCGTTAAAATTTCAGAGTTTTTCGGTAAATCATCAACCACGTATCCGTTAACGTTGATTTTCATTACGCCAATAAAAGCAATAATCGAAATGATAATCGTTCCGATGTAAATCAAACCGCTTTTCTGCTGAACGAGGGTATCGGTTTTAACCAATAATTTATGCAGAAAACCTTCGTCAATATGGGTTTGCGGTTTAAGTTTTGGTGCCGGCAGGTAACTGAAAATAATCGGGATTAAACATAAACACATTAACCACGTAACCATCACGTTTATAGAGGCTACGCTACCGAATTGCATCAATAACTCACTTCCGGTAAAATAAAGCACCCCAAAACCAATGGCTGCCGTAATATTCGCAATCAGCGTGGTAATGGCAATTCTTTCTATCGTAACGCTTAGTGCTTTTTGCTTGTCGCCATGTTTGCGAAGCTCATTCTGGTATTTGTTCAGCAATAAAATACTGTTCGGGATGCCGATAATTACAATCAGAGGTGGAATCAGCCCCGTTAAAATAGTCAACTCGAAGCCGAATAAAACAAGCGTTCCGATGCTCCAGATTACGCCCATTATTACCACTAAAATAGGGAAGAATACGGCATAGAATTTTTTAAAGAAAATCAATAAGATTAATGCTGAAACCAGGATTGATAAGCCCAGGAACAATACAAATTCGTTACTCACCAGTTTACTAACTGCGGTGCGGATATATGGTAAACCCGAGATGTGTACCTGAATTTTGGTAGCCGCCTGAAAAGCCTTTGCCTTAGCTTCAATTTCTTTTAAAATAGGATTGCGTTCGGCCGTATTTAAGATTTTGGTATCGAAAGTAATGGCCATTAAAGTTGCATTCTGCCGGTTGTACACCAGTCCTTCGAAGAAAGGATTACTGTAAATGGTATTTTTAACAGAATCCATTTCGGCATCAGTTTTAACCAGGCCACCCGGTAATGGTTTTAACACAAATTTTTGGTTAACAGTGTCTTTTTCGAGCTGAAAAATCCGCCCTGAGGATAAGACCTGTTTAATGCCTTTCAATTTCTGGATTTCATTAGAAAGCTGAACCCAGTGGTTATACACTTCTTTTTTAAAGACATCGGGCGACTGTATGCCTACCACCATCACACTTCCATCCTCACCAAAAGTCTTTTTAAAAGCGTTATATTTTACAAATGCGCTATCAGTAACGGGCAGGATTTTACTCCCTGTATAAGAAAGTTTTACATTTTTGGCCTGATAAGCCATAAAAACGGTTCCTAAAACGAAAAATACGATGATTGCGATACGGTTCTGAAGAATAAATCTCGATAGCTTAACCCACATGTGCAGCTTAGTTTAATAATAATGGCAAAACTAATCTTATTTGTAAAACACGATTACTTTTTGCGCAATTAAATTTGCACAAATAACATACTTTTGAAAAAAATGTTTTAACAGCATGTTACACAAAGTCAGGGGCATTGTATTGAAGACCACCAATTACAGCGAAAGCAGTGTGGTGGTTCAGGTACTTACCGATAAATTCGGGATGCAATCTTACCTTATTAATGGGGTTAAAAAACCAAAGGCCAAGATTAAAATGAACATGTTGCAATCACTTCATCTTTTGGATATGGTGGTTTACCATAAAGCAAATACCAATATTCAGCGGATCTCGGAAGTGCGCCAAACACCTGTTTTTAAAAGTATTCCTTACGATATGGTTAAAACCAGTATCGTTATTTTCCTAAATGAGGTGTTGTATAAAAGTATCCGGCAGCAATCGGCTGATGAGAGTTTGTTCGATTATATTTTTAATTCGATAGCCTGGTTTGATGAAGTAGAGGAGATTAATCCTAATTTTCATTTGTCCTTTTTATTAAAGCTTACGCGGTTTTTAGGGTTTTCGCCTAATGGAAAAAGAAGGAACGACCAGATTTATTTCGATCTGCAGGAAGGGGAATTTACGTCCAGGTTGCCAATCCACTCCAATTACCTTCAATTGGATGATGCAATCAGCTTCATTTCTTTATTTAATTCTCCACTCGAAAAAATTTCTGGAATAAAGTTAAGTAATACCCAGCGGCGCTTTTTATTAGATAAGATATTGGTTTTCTATACCTTACATACAGCCTCTTTTGGGGTGGTGCAATCGCATAAAATCCTCGAAACTTTGTTAAGTTGAAAAAAAAGAAAAAAAGATTTGCAGAACAGTTTTATAGCGCTATATTTGCATTCCCAAACGGAGGATGGGACATTAAGTTTGACAAAATATAAAAGGGAAATTAGCTCAGCTGGTTCAGAGCATCCCGACGTTACAGTCGGGAGGGTCGGATCGAGAAAGCCGAGATAATTTTAAATATTACCAACAGGGAAATTAGCTCAGCTGGTTCAGAGCACCTCGTTTACACCGAGGGGGTCGGGGGTTCGAACCCCTCATTTCCCACCATTAAAAGCCTTTCAATTTATTGAGAGGCTTTTTTATCAAACTTAACATACATAAGGGAAATTAGCTCAGCTGTTTCAGAGCATCCCGACATTACAGTCGGGAGGGTCGGATCGAGAAAGCCGGGATAATTTTTAAATATTACCAACAGGGAAATTAGCTCAGCTGGTTCAGAGCACCTCGTTTACACCGAGGGGGTCGGGGGTTCGAACCCCTCATTTCCCACCATTAAAAGGTCTTCAATTATATTGAAGACCTTTTTTTTAGTTCATATAGAAATCTATCCTTATTAGGCTTTAAAAAATAAACATCCTAAATAATTAAATAATTGTTAAGATGTTTTATACCTATATACTATATTCCAAAATCCGCGATCGGTATTATATCGGATCCACTATTAACTTAACAGAACGCTTAAAAAAGCACAATACAAACCATGCAGGTTTTACCGGGCACACAGGTGATTGGTGCATCTTTTGGTTTCAGGTTTTTGAAACTAAAAGGGATGCAATACTCAGGGAAAGGCAGATCAAAAACTGGAAAAGCAGGATTATGATAGAAAAATTAATAAGCTCAACTGGTTTATAATAGTTCCTTTACACCGAGGTGGTCGTCCCGATTGAGATCGGGATCATTTCCCACCATTAAAAGCCTTTCAGATTGCTGAGAGGTTTTTTTTTGTGCTGTCATTCTGAACGCAGTGAAGAATCCCCAACCTATGAAACACCATCTCTAATAGATATTATTAATGTGTCAAGTTTTAAAGACCCTTCAATCCTTTCCAGAATAACACAAAACTATAAACAATTATTTAGGCTCCCATAATTCAATTTTATTCCCTTCCGCATCCATGATATGGATAAATTTTCCAAAATCATAAGTGGCAATTTCATCGAGTATGGTTACGCCATTTTCTTTGAGTTTTTCCAATAGTGCTTCAAGATTTTGAACGCGGTAATTGATCATAAACTCCTTTTTTGACGGAGAAAAATATTCATCTCCTTTTTTGAAAGGGCTCCATTGAAGTGATTCAACTTCATCTGGATTGTTGATATTCCTGGAATCAAAACTTACTGAACCCCAGGCATTGATTTCAACGCCTAAATTTTTGGCATACCAGTCTTTTGTTTCCTTCGGATTATCTGAAAAAAAGAAAATACCACCTATTCCCGTCACCATTGGTGTGGTATTATCAGCTGAAGTTGAGTTTTTGGAATCTTCCATATCGATCGTTTTTTAGTTGAATTATAAATTTAGTAACAATTTATATTTGTTTTTCTTTTAGTTTCAGGATAGCGTAAAATCATTTTGATTAATGGCGTTTTTCTTCACACAAACGATTGATTGTTGCCCTAAACAAAATCTAATCTCCTGTTTTTTTTAAATGAATCGGCAAGGCTAAATCAAACTATTTTGCCCCAAAAATAATTTTATTCAAATTACAATTAATTTGTAGTATTAATACTGATGTATCAGGATTGTTTAGCAAAATTATTTAAATCCTAAGTTGTTTTAAAACAAACGTTTGCGTGGTTTTTTATCCGGGAATATGGTAGAAATGCTTCATTGTAGTATTAAATTAGAGAAAACAAGTTCCTGTTGTAAGTCTCTGTTTAACACATCATTACTAACCATAAATCCCATACCAAATCAATGAAAAAGTCTATTAAATCAATTTCGGGCCTGGCTATACTGGGTTTCGTATTATTTACCTGTTCCTGTAAAAAACAAGAAAGCCTGACGGATGCAGATGGTGCATCTTCAGATCAGAATAAAAAACTGGCGCTTGCAAATGTCCAGTCGCTTGGCGGTACATCGTTAACCGTTTCAATGGGCGGAAATGCTTTTGTAACCACCTTAGCGCCGGGCGGGGCAGAAACGGTAACTTCTACAAAGCTGGCAAACTGGACCAATGCGAACAGTATTTTCAGTTCTTATTTCAGAATCGGAAATACAGGATCACTAACCGTGGCGGTAAAAGCATCGGTGCCAAGTGGCACAAGTGTTTTAAAAATTACCATAAACGGTACGCCATTTAATGTAACAGCAACCGGTACAGCCAACACCACTTATACGGTCGGCACGGTAAACATCGGTACCCCTGGTTACGTAACCGTTCAATTCCAGGGCGTAAGTAAAACCGGGTCTTACTTTGCTGATGTTTCCGATCTTGTAATCAGCGGGCCTGCAGTAGCATCAAATGTGTATTATGCCAACGATCCTGCCAATTATTACTGGTCGAGGAGAGGGCCATCGGTTCATTTAGGATTCGCTGCTCCTGCCAATACAGAATGGTTTTATAATGAAGTTAAAGTACCAACAGGTGAAGATAAGATCGGGAGTTATTACATGGCCAATGGTTTTGATGGAGGCTATTTTGGGATACAGGTGAATTCGGCTACAGAGCGCAGGATACTCTTCTCTGTATGGAACCCAACAGGTGGAACCACAACCTGGACGAGAAAGGGAACCAATGTTGTTGCCACTAATTTTACAGGCGAAGGTGAAGGCGGACAATCATACCTCATATACAATTGGGTTGCCGGAAATACCTATAAGTTTTTAACACAAGGCAAGCCCGATGGAGCAGGCAATACCGTTTACTCATCGTGGTTTTATGCACCAGAATCAGGAACCTGGACGTTTATGGCTTCATGGAAAAAACCGAATACCAATAGTTATTTAACAGGATTGTATTCTTTCCTTGAAAACTTTAATGATAAAAATGGTTACCTGGGCAGAAAGGCCGAATACAATAACCAGTGGGTACGCAATGCGGCTGGTACCTGGACCGAAATTACTACGGCCAATTTTACGGTAGATGCCACAGGAGGTAACCAGCAAAGAATGGATTTTGCCGGTGGCGTTTCGGGTGGTAAATTTTACCTGCAGAATGGTGGGTTTTTTGCCAACTATGTTACCGCAAACCAATCGTTTACCAGAACAGCTACCGGTACCGCACCAACGGTTAATTTAACCACGCTTCCTTAGCCTTTGATAAATTATAATGGCAAAGCAGGGTGATGTGTACTGCTTTGCTATTATTTTAATCTGTATAATTATTTACCTTATTCAATTATATATCCGAAATTGCCTGCTGAAAAACAGCGGTAATGCTCAGTAAAGTAATCAGGTTTATTTTCTTTGGAAACTACTTTGTAGGGATTTTGGCAGTCGCCCTTACCTTAGAAGCCACTTTTCAATTAAGACTGCCTTTTAATTCCTTAAATTATTACCTGCTGTTATTTCTGGCACCGACCATTTATTATACTTACGCCTACAACAAAGTTTCTACTGCACCATCAACTACCAATCCCCGTAATCAATGGTATTTTAAACATAAAACTTTTATTAACCGGAGTCAGGCGGTGCTTTTTATCAGTTGCATGCTGCTGGCTGTTAATCTGCTGTACCAAAACTTTCAGCATATTCTGGCACTTCCGCTCAGTTACTGGGTTGCCATTGTAATTATTATCGTTGCAGGAGGTTTGTATTACGGTTTATTGCCCAAATCTTTTCTTCAATTTAATCTCCGCAATACCGGTTGGTTAAAAGCTTTCGTAATCGGTTTTGTTTGGGCCTGTTGTGCCAATGTACTGCCGCTGATTATGCTTAAAATCGAAACAGGGGTGGGGTATCACGATTCAGTTCTATGGACCTGGTTGTTTATTAAAAACTGGATGTTCTGCACCGTAAATGCAATCATTTTCGATATTAAAGATTACCCAACAGATGCCAATAAACACCTTCGGACTTTTGTAGTACGTTACGGTTTACGGAGAACCATTTTTAATATTTTAATCCCGCTGTTAATTATCGGTCTAATTTCTTTAGGCATATTTGCCAGCTACAAAGGTTTCGGTCTCCCACAGGTTTTATTCAATGTTTTACCTTTTATTTTAACCATTTACGTAGCCTATTCCATGCACAGAAGAAAAAATATCCTTTATTACCTGATGGTAATTGATGGTTTAATTCTATTTAAGGCAATATGTGGCATAATAGGAATGCAGTTTGTACATTAAGCTGAAAGACCAAAGAGTAAAGCCCAAAGCGTATATTACACTTGAGAAGTCTATCTTGATACTTTATACTCAATGCTTGATTCTCAATACCTGATACGATGAACAACAACTACGATAAAATAGCCAATCATTACGATACCTTAAGCCGATTGGTGTTTTTTAAATCGCAGGTTAATGCACAGGTCAGTCAGCTTAAATATATTCCAAAAAATAGTTCGGTTTTAATTGTAGGCGGTGGAACAGGCTGGATATTGGAAGAAATTGCCAAAATATATTCCGGTGGTTTAAAGATTGTGTATGTAGAAATATCAGCTAAAATGATTGCACTTTCTCAAAAACGGAACTGTAAAAATAACCAGGTCGAATTTGTGAATCTTGGCATTGAGAGTTTCGAAACGGATATTGTATTTGATGTGATTTTAACGCCTTTTCTTTTTGATAATTTCGCTGAGCAACGTGCCGCAAAAGTATTCAACCAGTTAAATGCGTGTTTAAAAAAAGACGGACTGTGGTTTTTAGTCGATTTTTCGCTTAATCAAACAAACGGGAGCTGGTGGAAATGGCTGTTGCTCAAATCGATGTATAGCTTTTTTAAATTACTCGGAATTGTAGAGGCAACCCGGCTTATTGATATGAATTCTTACTTTTTGAATGCAGGTTATCAGATCTTTAAACTGCAGTCGTATTATGGAAGCTTTATCAGGGCAGTCATCTATAAAAAATAAAATGACATTTAATTAATGCATCAATGTTGCATTTGAAATTTGAATTCAGATCTTTGTAGCAAAAGATAAGGATATGGATTTTGATGTAATTATAATTGGAGGTAGCTACGCTGGTTTATCTGCCGCGTTAACTTTGGGCCGCTCTACCCGGAATGTTTTGGTAATTGATGCTGGCAAACCCTGTAACAGGCAAACCCCTCATTCGCATAATTTTTTAACACACGATGGCGACCGGCCAGCTGAAATTTCGGTAGCTGCAAAGGCTGAAGTATTAAAATATCCAACAGTTAAATTTATAAGCGCCAAAGCCAATTCGGCAAAACAACTAGAAGATGGCTTTCTTGTAGGTGTGGAGGATGGACAATATTTTACTTCGCGCAAAATATTATTAGTCACTGGTTTAAAAGATACCCTTCCGGATATTAAAGGTTTGGCAGCATGTTGGGCCATTTCTGCAATACATTGTCCTTATTGCCATGGCTACGAAGTAAAAAATGAAAAAATAGCTTTATTAATGAACGGCGAACATGCCTTCGATATGGCAAAAACTCTACACTTATGGAATAAAGATTTAACCATTTTAACCAATGGAAAATCACAATTAACTGCCGAACAGGCTGAAAAACTAAAAGCTAAATCGATTACTGTTTTAGAAGAGGAAATTTTTGAACTCGAACATCAGAACGGCCACCTGGAAGACGTTGTTTTTAAAAACGGAGAAAAAATAGCTTTTAAGGCAATTTATGTTAAACCTGAAATAGAACAGCACGTAAATTTTAACGAACAACTGGAGTTTGAATTAACAGAGCTGAAAACGATAAAAGTAAATGAGCAGCAGCAAACCACTGCCAAAGGCGTTTATGCCGCAGGAGATTGTGCAACCTTGTTCAGGTCGTTATCTATTATTACAGCCGCCGGAACCATGGCTGCAGTGATGATTAATAAGGAGTTAATTTCTGAGGATTTTTGAGCAATCATCGGAAATTAAAATAAGATGGCACCAGCAATAGTAGCAATAAACATGGCTGCCATTACAATTCTGTCAGCATTGATCCATTGATCTCTTGTAAGTGGTGCTGCAACTTTTTTTACGGTTTCTGCTTTGTGCCTCGAAAGTCTGAAAACCGATGTATCTAATTTAATAAGCATATCAAAATGTTTTAATTGGGGTCGATTTTCTTAAGGCAAATCCCAAGCCAAAAATCCAGAAAAATGTTAAATTGTTAATAACTTATATTTTTTATTAATTAATTGATAGTTATACGGTTGTAAAATACTGTAGTCAATTTAAAAAGGATGATTAGCCTGTTTGATATTCAATACAGCGCGATCACCCTGTGTGTGTAGTTGGCTAACTTACGAAGTTTAGAAAGGGAACAGGTGTAAGCCAATTCCGTAAGTTTAGCGAGGGGCCAACTGCCATTGTAATCTAAACCTGATAGCGCCAGATAGCCCCCGGTTTCGGGAAAAAATATTGTATTTAAGACCTTTTTAACCGGGGCTATGGGCAATAGCAGGACTGCCGGAACCAAAGGATTACAGGTCCTTGCTTTTCCAAAAAGGATTATAAATTTCTATTTTTTACTAAATTTCTTCCAGACAGTAAAATTTTATTTTAAATTATTTAACTGGTAATCAGTTTGTTGTGAAATTACTTTGATTTATTTTAGTACTATGTATTGCATGGTAGTATATAAAACACATATCTTTGTTATATGATAGCAGAAAATACGCAAACGCAAATGCGGAAGGGAATTCTGGAATATTGTGTTTTATCAATCATCTCACGGGGCGAAATTTATGCTTCGGATATTATTGCTGAATTAAGGTCGGCAAAGCTGTTGGTGGTTGAGGGTACATTATATCCATTATTAACCAGGCTTAAAAACAACGGTTTGTTAAGCTACAACTGGGTAGAATCTACCTCAGGCCCACCGCGTAAATATTACACCTTAACCGAAGATGGTCGGGGCATTTTATCACAATTAGATCAAACCTGGCAGGAGCTGGCTTATGCTGTAGGTATTTCACAAAAAGGAGCCAATTCATAATTAGTAAAAAAGGAAATGGAAAAGACCATCATCATCAATATAGGGAACACGATTATTCATATTGAAGAAAGTGCCTACGAACTCTTAAAGGCCTACCTTAACGAAGTAAAGCAATATTTTGCCAACCATGCAGATGACCTTGAAATTGTAACGGATATTGAAAACCGGATTGCAGAATTATTAACTGAGCAACTGGAAGAGCAAAAAAAGCAGGTTGTAGATTCGGCCAATGTAAACTCGGTTATAGCGCAGATGGGTAGGGTACAGGATTTTGATACCACCGAAGAAGGTGAAGAAGAACCTGTAATCAATACTACTTATCAGTACCAGTACACGGAGAAAAAACTGTACCGCGATATGGACGACCGCGTGGTAGCAGGCGTTTGTGCAGGTATTGCGCATTACGTAAATGCAGATCCAAAATGGATCAGGCTGGCTACATTGCTGATTAGCTTTGTTGGTGGCTTTGGCGTATTGGTATATGTGCTCCTTTGGATTATCATGCCGAAAGCGAAATCGCGGATAGAGAAAATGGAAATGAAAGGCGAGCCTGCAAACCTTCAGGGTTTTCAGAAGAACCTCGACGAAGAATTACAGGCGGTTAAGGAACGCCTGAGTGAAGTAAATAAACATGCACAACCTATATTCGGACGGATAGGCATTTTTATCGGTGAGTTTTTCGAATGGCTGGGCCGTTTTATTTCGGGCACAGGGAAAGTAATTTTTAAAGTGATAGCCGGCTTTATCGTGGTGTTTGGAGTATTATTTCTACTGACGCTGATTATTGGCGTGGCCGCTTTCCAGGGATTTTGGGATGCCAGCATTTACGAATATTTCCCCCTCTCTATTGTTAATGAAAGCAACAGGGGAATCATTGTATTGGGTGCATTTATTGTATGTTTTGTGCCTATTCTGGCTTTGGTATTATTCTCCATCAGGGTAGCTTTTAATAAACAGGCCATTAATAAAACCCTCTCTTTTGCGCTGTTAATTATCTGGCTGGCTGGTGTAGCGGTAACGGGTTATCAGGCGGCGAAGATTTCATCAGAATTTAAACAGCATGCAGAGTTAACGCAAACTGTCGATTTAAAATCTTTACCTGCCTATACCATTAATATCGATAAGAGTAAGTATTTCAGTAAAGAGGATAGCGTGGCTTACCACATCGATGCAAATAACCGCCACCAGATTGTGGTTGATGATTTTGAAGACGGACCATTTGTTTCGCTAAACCATATCCGCATTGATATTGACAAAAGCGAAACCGGTGTTACGCGTTTAACACAGAAGTATGAATCGCAGGGTAAAACCTTTCAAAGTGCGTTGCAGAATGCGCAGAACATCAGCTACAGTTATGTGGTGAAAGATTCGGAGTTGATTTTTAGTCCACGTTTTCAACTGAGAAAAGGAACCATCTGGCGTAACCAGGAAGTAAGGTTAACCCTTGAAGTTCCGGTGGGTACGAAATTGATTTTAAAGGAAGATACTTACCGTTACATTAATAATTACTGGACCTGGGATTGTAAAAACAGCGAAAACGACCACAATGATTATACAGTTTGGATTATGACAGAAGACGGCTTGAAATGTGTTGCGCAATTAAAAGAAGAAGCGATTAAAAAGGAAGAACTTCGAAAAGAACTGTCTGAGTTGGAACTGTTGCAAAAGAATAAAACAGATGATGTGATTTACCAGGATTCTGTTTCAAACCGGATGAGGGAAGTTAAGGAAGAGCTGGGGATTAAGCTCCAGTAATTGTTCTAATCAGTACAAAACCTAAGCAGGTCGTCATTGAGGAATGAGGATAAGGGCAACCGGCATAAAAAGCACACCTAAGAAAAAGAAACCATGAAAACATTATTTACGCTAATTGCATGCCTTATGGTGTGTGGGACATCTTTTGCCCAAAAATTAAATAAACTCAGCGGTAAAATCATTGATGATAAGACCGTTCCGGTGTCGTTTGCCATTGTTAGGGTGTTGAATTATCCCGATACCACCGCGATTAAAAGTGTATCGACCAATATAGACGGCGAGTTTACCATCGACCAGTTAAAAAGTGGTGAATATCAGTTATCGGTTTCGATAGTTGGTTTTAAAAGCAAAAAGACCGATCGTTTTTCGGTTAGCGGAGATTTAATCCTGCCTGCCATCAGCATCGAGGGTTTAACTAAACAGCTGAAAGAGGTGAGTGTGCAGGGCAAAAAACCTTTTGTTGAACACCAGATTGATAAAACGGTACTGAATGTAGAGAACAGCATCGTTTCGGCGGGGAGTACCGCACTCGAAATTTTAGAGAAAGCACCAGGAGTACAGTTAGACAGGCAGAATGAACAGATTTTATTAAACAACAAGTCGGGTGTAATGGTGATGATTGATGGAAAAAATAACTTTTTATCGGCATCAGATTTAACCATCTATTTAAACAGCTTAAGCAGCAGCCAGATTGCTACGATAGAAATTATTACCAACCCGTCTGCCAAATATGATGCAGCGGGTAATTCGGGGATTATCAACATCAAATTAAAAAAGAATAAGGCCTTTGGTACCAATGGCAGCGTTTCATCAACCTACCGCAATGCCATAAGGGCTAACCTGCCTGTCAATGTTTACGGATCGGAGGTTAACTTTAATTTAAACCACCGCGTAGAAAAGTGGAATTTTTACACCAATGCAAATGCCTCCAAAAACAATAATTTCTCCAACTTATTTTTAGAACGAAGCACCAATGCCAATGGTTTACAGAGTGCATTTAATCAAAACTTTCAAAAAATATACAACGGATCGCGGCTGGCTGCAAAGGTGGGTGCTGATTACTATGCGGGTGAAAAAACTACAATAGGTATTATGCTGGATGGCAGCACCAGCACCCGTAAACTGGATAATTTCTCTCAAACGTTCATTAATGAAACCCAAGCCGGTGTGGTAAGCAATAATTCGTTAATCCTGATGGGTGATGCCAATACGCCAAACAAAAATTACAGCGCAAACTTTAACATCAAACACGATTTTAAAAAGGAAGGTGCCAGTTTAAATTTTGATGCCGATTACTCAGGTTTTGATTATTCGGGAGTGGAAAATTTTAACACTAATTTTTATGATGAAAAGGGCCTTGTTTACAACAACACCAACATCAGGAACAATAGTAAAACAGCCATTGATATTTATGCCGCAAAAACAGATTTCACCTGGCCAATATCTAAAACGACAAAGCTTGAAACGGGCCTGAAAAGTACCTATGTAAAAACCAATAACGATTTTCTTTCATCTGCATTAATCAATAACGGGTGGCAGAATATTGCCGGGCAAAGCAATAACTTTATTTATAAGGAGAACGTAAATGCAGCTTATGCAAATTTATCTAAAGAGTTGGGCAAATGGCAGGTTCAGGCAGGTTTGCGGGCAGAGTACACACAATCTACCGGAACATCGGTGACCAATAACACTGAAGCAAAGCAGCATTATTTATCGTTATTCCCTACTGTTTTTGTGAGTCAGAAGATTTCGGAGAGCAGTAATTTACGTTATTCGTACGGCAGGCGCATAGACCGGCCGAATTACCAGCAGTTAAACCCTTTTAATTTTTACATGGACCCTTACACCATACAACAAGGTAATCCATATTTAAAACCACAGTTTACCAATAATTTCGAGGTGAGTTATAGCTATAAAAGCGGTCTGTCTTTCTCGCTGAGTTATTCTAAAACTAAAGACCTCATTCTGGATAGTAAAACGGCACAAAACGACAGCACCCGGATTGTTACGGTTGGGCAAGGCAATATAGGCAGTGGGCAATATTATACTGCAGGCTTATATTTCCCGCTTGCCATTGCCAAATGGTGGAATTTGCAGCAAAATTTTAGCCTGTTTTATAATAAATTTAATGATGATAACTTAGAAGGTGCACCTTTTATGCTCAGCAAGGTATCGTACAACTTTAACATCACCAGTTCCGTTACTTTACCAGATAACTGGACATTAGAAACCAACTTTTGGTTAAATTCTCCCCGTGTGCGTGGTTTAGAGCGAACTACTATTTACCAATATGCTCTAAATATGGGCGTGCAAAAAAGTTTCTTAAATAAGGCTCTAAAATTCAGGTTAAATGTAGACGATATTTTCCAAACCAATTACTGGAAAGGCACGCTCGATTATCAGAATGTGAATTTAAGGGTTCAGAACAATTACATTAGCAGAAGGGCTTCGTTCAACATCAGTTATAGCTTTGGTAACCAGAATTTAAAATCAAACCAAAACCGGAAAACAGCTGCTGATGATATTAAAAACAGAGCGGGGGGATAGTCATTCGTCATTCGTCATTAGTCATTAGTCATTAGTTTGGAGTCCTTAGTCCGGAGTCGGAAAGTCAGAGGTCCGAGGGTTGGGCGCCAAGGGATGAAGCCGGGCTCGCTTTTCGATTAACCGATTTAAACAATTAACCATTTAACCACCTTTAAACCAGATAACCAATTGATATGAAAAATATATTTTATAGTATCGCAATTTTATTTACCGCTTTAAGCTGCGGCTGCCATGGTGGCGGAGGTTATTTATCCATCAGTACTCAGGATACGAACAACTCATTTAGCTTCGAGGCCAAGTATGCTGAAGGTAAAACTGCCAAACTGGAGAAATACCTCGATAGTGCACTAAACAATGAACTTCCATTGGATCAGAATATCGATTTGTTCGTAAATTTAAATGGCAGCGATAAATTTAACCTCAAGGCTAAAAAAGGTTGGCTGGAGATCGGTTTTGATAAAAGGAACAGTTCGCTGGCAGGCTACATGAAAGTGAAAAAACTGGCGGAAGGGATTAAGCAGAAGTTATCGGAGTAATCGCGGTTTAACCACAAAGAACGCAGCGTTGGGCAGCTGTTCTTCGCAACATTATCTTCGGACTCCGGTCTGCTGACTTTCGGACTTTTCCGCATTTTGTTTTTCTCCCGCAGATTTAAGATGATTAGCGCAGAGTTTTGATGAATAAAAGAAAACTTATGTTAATCGTAATCCACGTACATTAAGATTCCTGCGTGGGAATGACGACTACTATTGAAGTCTGTTAAAGGGTAGCCTGTCGAAAGATCTTTTCAAAATAAACTTTGATGTGTTTCGACAGGCTCAACACGACAGAACCTGAAAGGATTAAATGGTGATATAATCCTGTTATCCGGCTTTAATGCTTAACATCAGCTGGTGCATTTGTAGTAGAATCTGCTGTAGAATCAGTATGGGTATCGATCCTTTTACTCGTATCAGTATATTTGTGCATCGTATCGGCATTTTCTTCGCCGGCTTTTTTACCTGTACATGCCGATAGGGCTAAACCCAGGGCAGTAACTAAGATTATCATTTTCGTTTTCATATTTGATGTTATTGGTGTATCAATACAATTCTTTTTAGCCGGCAATTGTTTTGAGAATGGTTAAATTAGTTTGGAGTTGAGGGGTTGGTCATTTGAAAACTGTGATTTGGTTATTAACCCTGTTTCGTCGTTGCAAACGGAAGGGAGGAGATCAGCGGTGGTATGAAGCAATCTGTTTAGTTGGTTACTACTCCTTATTTTTCCTCATAATGAAAACAATACCGGAGGTGCCGCCTGAGCCCGAATAGGTATCGGTATAATCGAGTGTCTGTACAAGTTCGTACTGGCTTTCTACCATATAGTTCAGTATTGCAGCATACGATTTCTTGTTGGTAAGTGTTTCAGAATACTGTCTGCCGTCTTTTAACTGCTCTGGCGTATCTCCGAAATCTACATCTACCTTTAATCTTCTGGATAAGAATTTCCCCTGAATCAAAATGTAAGCGTACGAATATTTTTTATCCTGCGTGAGGGTTCCTGTACCGGTCTTTTTTGTTTCTTGTGAAAAACCAGCTAAAGAGAGGGTGGATAGAAATAGCAGTGTTAATATAAATTTCATGATGGTTAAATTTTTTTACTGTTGTGCAATATTGCTAATGGACAATATAAAGGATATGCTGAACAGCTACAAATTTAGTTGATTATGATTTTGTTAAATGCAGCTGATCAGGCAAGCTAACCGCAGATTTAAAAGTTTAAAGCAAAGTGTTGGTATTAAATAAATAATTAGCTACAGGTAACAAGGATACACACAGATATGATGTACCAATATAAAGATCAGTATTTATCTGTGTGCACCGGTGTTTAAAAGAATCAACTCTCTGTGGGTTCTTCGCCCTTGCCAGTTGTGCGGCGGCTTTGCAACAGTGTATAAGTGCTGATGTTCTGGTTCAGCAAATTAACGGTAGATGCCCAGGGTTCTGCACCATCATTAATATCGAAGTTAGAGTTTATCCGCGTACGCAATTTGTAATACAGCTCGTTTGCCTTGTTGCGCAGTTCTCTGAGTTTTTCTGTTGGGGCGGTGGCCAGTTCTTCGTTACGTTTGGCATAAGCCGCATTAAAATCGTTATTGGCTGTTTCTAGCTCGGTTAACCAATTGCCCAAATTTAAGGCCGTTACGGCCGCCTGTAGGTCGGATTTGTTTTTCCAATCGTTAACAACATTGCGGAGGATAGTACTTTCGGTCTGGTAATTTTCGATAGCTATGCGTGGACCAAATAAGGCTAAATGGGCTGATAGGGTTTTTGCATATTTGTTTATTGCCGGATCTGGACTATAGGTTAAACTTTGTACATGTAAATTAATACCGTTGATGGCATCGTCCCTGCGCTTATCGAGATTTTCAATTTCTTCGGTTATCAAACTTCCCTGGCTAATTTTGAATAGCTTTTCAATATCATCTTTTGCTGCAAGCAGCGCATCGTACTGTGTACTAACATTAAGTTTTTTTGGATTATTTTTCGATACAACGTTTAAGGCATCGGTTATAAACTGGATATACTCTCCGTTGCGGAGCGTTTGTAATACGATTGAGTTAATCATAGGATCTTGAATTTAGTGGTTAATTTTGTTTTTGCGTTTTTTACTTTGCTTTGGTGCCACCTATGGTGGGGAGGTTTCAAAGTAACTTTGCTTTGGCGCTACCCATGGTGGCAAGGTTTCAAAGTAACTTTGTTTTAGTGCCAACTATGGTAGCGAGGTTTCAAACAAACTTTGATTTGATGCCACTTATGGTGGTGAGGTTTCAAAGTAATTTGTCCCTTTTAACCAAAAAAGTTGCTTACTTGATTGTTTTAGTACTGTTTTTGCCGAACGCGGAGGTTCCCTAATCATGCCTGTTATTGCCATAACCTTTAAATTTTAGGGGTAATAAAACCCGTTAATAAAATGTGGGATAATTTGATTAACCGTGCGGATGGGAAATAATTGATGCACCGTTAAAAAGGGATAGCACTAAGATAACGAAATGGGTAGTTACCGTCAAATTTAGTTTGGAGTTGGGAGTTTTTAGTTTGGAGTTGAGTTTGTCTTATAACTGAGATTTGATGATTGGGATTCGGCTGGGTAGTCCGAAGTCGGAAAGACCGGAGACCGGGGTTTGGGGTATTATAGCGAATCGCTCCCCGTCTCGTCATTGCGAACCGAAGGGCAGGGCTGGTGAGGTGGAGTGAAGCAATCTTTTAAATTTAGTAACCCCATCTGTATTTTCCATGCGTTCGTAGCTTTTATCCCCTCGTCTCGTCATTTCGACCGGAGTGCAACGAAGCGGAGAAATCTATTTTAAGAAACTTTCCCCCCGCTGGGTAGTCCGAAGTCGGCAAGACCGGGGTCCGGGGTTTGGCGTACTATAGTGAATCGCCCCTCATCGCGTCATTGCGAACCGAAGGGCAGGGCTGGTGAGGTGGAGTGAAGCGATCTTATTAATTTAGTAGCCCCATCTGTGGTTTCCATGCATGTGTAGCTTTTATCCCCTCGTCTCGTCATTGCGAACCGAAGGGCAGGGCTGGTGAGGTGGAGTGAAGCGATCTTATTAATTTAGTAGCCCCATCTGTGTTTTCCATGCTTGCGTGGCTTTTATCTACTCGTCTCGTCATTGCGAACCGAAGGGCAGGGCTGGTGAGGTGGAGTGAAGCAATCTTTTAAATTTAGTAGCCCCATCTGTGTTTTCCATGCTTGCGTAGCTTTTATCCACTCGTCTCGTCATTTCGACCGGAGTGCAACGAAGCGGAGAAATCTATTTTGAGAAACTTTCCCCCCGCTGGGTAGTCCGAAGTCGGCAAGACCGGGGTCCGGGGTTTGGGGTATTATAGCGAATCGCTCCCCGTCTCGTCATTTCGAACTGAAGGGTAGGGCTGGTGAGGTGGAGTGAAGCAATCTTTTTAATTTAGTAGCCCCATCTGTATTTTCCATGCATGCGTAGCTTTTATCCACTCGTCTCGTCCTTTCGACCGGAGTGCAACGAAGCGGAGAAATCTATCTTAGGAAACCTTACCCCCGCTGGGTAGTCCGAAGTCGGAAAGACCGGGGTTTGGGTTATTATAGCGAATCGCCCCTCATCGCGTCATTTCGACCGGAGTGCAACGAAGTGGAGAAATCTATTTTACGAAACTTAACCCCCGCTTGGTAGTCCGAAGTCGGCAAGACCGGGGTCCGGGGTTTGGGGTATTATAGCGAATCGCCCCTCGTCTCGTCCTTTCGACCGGAGTGCAACGAAGCGGAGAAATCTATCTTACCAAACCTTTCCCTCGCGATTGTCATCCTGAGCATAGTCGATGGATCTTTTACTGCGATTCATCCTGTTTTCTGCGTAAATCTGTGAGATCAGCGGGAACCCTTTATTGTTTTTTGCCCGCAGATTTAAGATGATCAGCGTAGAAATTGGCATTTAGGCTTTCGGTGGAATAGATTAATTTCCTCCCTGTAATTTGTAAAGTTCCAGTGTTTTTCTGATACTTTCTTTCTGTTTTGATGTGACAGTTTTTATATCGAAGTATTGGTTGCCAATCATTTTGATTTTAGTAGTTTTACTCTTGACAATTGCTTCCATTATTTTTTTTAAATTTTCGTCCGCCTGATCATCGAACCATTCCCAAATCATTCCACCATCCCCGCTATCGGTTTCAACCTTATTTGGAATATATTCGTAAGCCTTTCCATCAATTGAAAACTGATACTTTTGAATAAAAAGCCAGTCATCATTATAATATTGAATTACGAATCTAAGATTGCTGGCTACTCCTTCATTGCTCTGAAAGTAACTATAAATACCATTTCTATTTACATAATGTGGCTCATCAATAGGTCTTACCCACTGTTTATCATCAACATCGAACTCATCTTTTGTAATTTTAAAGCTTTTAAGAAGCAATTTAATCTTCGCTGAATCTTGCGTCGTTATAAGATGAATAGGATTGCCAGCGGAATCGATATTCAGACTATTGCTATCGGGTAGACTAGTATCGGATGATCCATTTGTTTTAGATGAATTAAGCTGACAACCGCTAAGAATAGCGAGTATAATAAAGAGTCTAAATTTATTCATGAGTATTTAGATTATTTTTTTAAATGTATAATCGATCCCGTATTTTTGGTTATCCTGATCTTTCATTTCATACCCTGCTGCATACATAAAGTTCAGAAAATCAGTGGGAGTTTTAAATTGAAGTTCATTACCCTTATCATCGACTAATTTAAAGAACTCCGATTTATATGTGATTCCAATCTGAGGTTTCAGCAGTTGTTTTCCTGCAATATAAAGCTCTCCATTATTAACTGATGAAAGCTTGACTTCAAAATATTCTGATTCTACAGTGCTAGTAGTATCTTTTCTTATCTGATTTTGATCGGTTCCTGTAACGCTTGTTGTAATTATATATATTCTGTTCTTTTTATCATTACAAGATGTAAACATTAATAGCGTAACTATAATAAGTATAGTTCTTAGTTCTGATGTAGTTTTTAGCATTGTGAAAGGTTAAATCTAGACTAATGTAGATAGTTATTTATTCTATACATTACGGAAAACCATAAATACTTATTTTTAGCTGGGTTAGCTATGGTTCAATTGTTTTGTAAAAGTCCAAAGAACGAATCGGTATCTTGTATTTTGCAACCATTTAATATGCATGCATTATATTTATTACCTTTGCGGCTTTCTAACTATTAGTTTATTCATGGGCAAAAACAGCATCGGCTCTGCCATTACATATTTCTTTTTAGGCGAGTACTTTTCTGATGCCCTGCGCACCACCATTACCGTGGTATTGCCCATCATTTTATTCTTTTACCTGGGCAATCCCGAAGCGGCAAAAGGAATAGGTGTGGGGGCTTTGCTGATCAGTTTAACCGATCTGCCCGATAACCGCCTGAACAAACTCAAAACAGCCTTATCCAGTATCATAGTATTTTTCTGCGCTACACTGGTGGTATCTTCTGTTTTGTATAATCAATACCTTACTGCAGTGGTTGTGGTTGTTGCTGCCTTCGGTTGCTCTATGTTTGCGGTGTACGGACAGAAACTGTCGTTAATTGGTACCATGGCGCTCATTGTATGCACCTTTGTAATGGGGCTTCACCCGGCCAGGCCGCTGTATTTTAGCAGTTATATTTTGGTGGGTGGTGTTTGGTATTATGTAATCAGCCTGATCCAGATTCTGATCCGGCCTTACCGTTCCCTGCACCATGCCATTTTTGAGTGTTTAATGAGCAGTGCCGTATTTTTAAATGCGAAAGCGAAGAATTACGATGTGGATGTTCCGCTCGATCTGCAACAGAAAGAGGCTATTAAACTGCACATCAAGGTTAACCAGAAACACGAACTGATCCGCAACCTGTTGCTTACCGATAAGTACGCCATGAATCCCGATAACCCCAAAGGCCGGTTGTTGCTGGAGCGGGCGAGGTTACTGATTGATTTATACGAACAGCTGAATGCCGTACATTACGATTACGCCCTGGTGCGGAATACCCTGGCTACCGGATCGAGTTTAAAACTGATTGCCAGCCTGATCGAACTGCTGGCAAAAGAACTCGAAGAACTCGGCAGGCACGTGCGTTCGGCAAAGGCTTATAAAGGCGAGGTAGCCACCAATATCGAATATTACCAGAAACGCTTAATGCTGCTGCAGGAGATGGAACGCCTGAACGAAAGCCAGCGTAAAATTGTGTTGAAAGTGGTTTCGAACATGAACGATATTGTGCGCATTATCGAAATGATCAGGGGGAATGAGCATACGCCCGAAAAACACCTGCAGGAACTGAGCGGCCCGATTTCCTATCCCTTGTTTATTACCGGCGACCGCTTTTCGATTAAAGAACACCTGAGTTTAAAATCGCCGATATTCAGGTTTTCGCTGCGGCTGGCCATCTGTTTCCTTTTCGGTTTTTTATTAATCTGGCAGTTGGAGCCCAGCAAATACAGCTACTGGCTGTTCTTAACGCTGGTGATTGTAGCAAGGCCGAAATTCTCGATTACCTGGAAACGGAACCTGCAACGCCTGAAAGGAAGCCTCGGTGGCGTTGTTGTGGGGCTGGTGATCATTTATTTTGTGAAGAATCCCGCGGTGTTACTTTCCTTTTCGGTGATTTTCCTGCTGGGTTTTTATGCCTTCAACCGGTTAAACTATACCGTTAGTGTGCTCTTTATTACCCCCGCGGTGATTTTAACGCTGGGCAGTTACCAGGGCCATTTCGACCACCTGGTGCACGATCGGATTCTGTTTACC
Organism: Pedobacter jeongneungensis; assembly: GCF_039538295.1. NCBI lineage: Bacteria > Pseudomonadati > Bacteroidota > Sphingobacteriia > Sphingobacteriales > Sphingobacteriaceae > Pedobacter > Pedobacter jeongneungensis. The sequence goes on from NZ_BAABBY010000008.1 coordinate 302,894, forward strand.
CTGCTGGGTTGTGTGATCGCTATTTTTGCTACTTATCTTTTCCCAATATGGGATAGCCGCCAGCTGAAAGAGAAAATTAATAAAGCCACAAAAGATTGTTTACAATACTTAAAGGTAGCCATTGAGCGGAAGGAAAACCTGGGCGAAAACATTTCGCGGATGGCGAGAAAAAATGCCAACCTGAGTTTATCGGCCCTGAGCGAAGCGATTGAATCGGCCAGTCAGGAGCCTGTGCGTAAACACCTCGATTTTAATGCGCTTTATGGTGTACAATCGACCATTTACCAGATCAATGCCATTATTACTTCCATTTACCTTTCGCTTAACCATAAACCCGAACAGGCTGATCCTGCTGTGGTGAGCCAGATTGTAAATCACCTTAGTGAAATGGCTATCTTACCAGACAGCACTTTAAAGCCGGATGAAACGGAACAGGAGAGTGATCATTCTACCAGGCAGAAGCTGGCGCATATTGCGGTTTTGTCTGTAGCGTTTAGCAGGTTTAATGCTGCTTTCAGGGATTGACCCATTAGTGAAATGCTCCCGCAGATTTAAGGCGATCAATGCCGGAGGTACTTATCTCATTTATTTCGTATAACCCAGCAAATCCTTAACCCGATCGAGCCTGTTGCTGTTTAAAGTTGTACGATACACACTTTCAACAGTACTATTATCAGGAAAGGTTGCTTTTAAATCGCTCAATAAGGCTAAAGCTTTAACCTTATCATTTTCTGCGATATAGATTACACCAGCAGTATTTATGATTTCATCTATCTGTATTGGCGTTAGTGTACTATCTATTTTAGGTAGCTGCTTTTTGTTTACCTCATCAGCAACTGCCTTATAACCTGCCCTGGCCAATTCATTTTTACCCTGTGCATCATAAATCAGCGCCCTTTTATATTGGATGTCTAAATCGTTGGGGTTTTTCTTTAGCCACTCTGTACACAGTGCAACCGATTCATCAAATTTTTTCATGTACTGATAACAACTTAACAGGTTGTAAAATGCGATCTTGTATCCTCCATCTTCGGCAAGTGCTTTTTTATATAACTTTACGGCACTTTCTAACGAATCTTTAGGATATTTTAGATCCATCACATTCAAAAAGATTTTGAGCGCACTATCGTTGGCCACCATTGCACTCTTTTTGGGCTGATCATTAATCTGATGTGCCTTTTGTTTGCATGAAATTATAATACTGGCAATAACTAAAAGCATTAAACTGCTTTTTCTGATCAGGAATGGACGGTAATTTTGCATGGGATGTTAACTTAAATATCTGGTTGATTAAATATAGAAACTAATGGCTTAGTTAAAATAGTTTTTGATGTAATTTATTTGTGATTGAACAGGGGAATGCTTTATGGTTGCCAGCCCGTCTTTAAAGTTGGCAACTCACAACACCCGTAATAAATTTGATTGATTAAGCTGTGAAACTATAGATATTGGTATATTGTGCGGTTTAATACCATTATGTACATGAAAAAATTATTCTTAAGTCTTTTCCTGCTCTCTTGTTTTACCGTTGCCGTTTTTGCACAAAAGAAACCCAATTTCTGGGATGATGTGCAAACGATTAAAAAATATGATCAGATGTATAAGCCGCCTGTTCATCCGGTGTTGTTTGTAGGCAGTTCATCTATCCGGAAGTGGGACGATTGCACGCAGATTTTTGCAAAATACAATGCCTTAAACCGTGGTATTGGTGGCGCGGTAATTAATGATATTACGTATTATTTAAACGATGTAGTTTTTCCGTATCAGCCAAAACAGCTGGTGATTTATGTAGGTGAAAACGACCTGCCAAACGATGCAGTTACACCCGATACCGTTTTAAACCGTACCATTCAGTTATACCGGGCCATCAGGGCAAAACTGCCAACGGTACCAATTGTTTACATTTCGATTAAACCAAGTCCGAGCCGGGATAAGTTTAAGGAGAAAGCAGTGGCTTCTAACGCGCTCATTAAAAAGTTCCTAGCCGGAGAGGCCAATACCACTTTTGTTAATGTTTATCCCTTAATGCTCACCAAAGAGGGTAAACTCAGGCCAGAATTGTTTGTGGAAGATATGCTGCATATGAATGCTACGGGGTATGCCATCTGGCGAAAAGCGGTTGAACCACATTTAATAAAATAGGCATGTTTAACAGCATACGACAGGTAAGAACACATGAGCTTATCTGCCGTTAATATTTATTTGTTATTGCACGGTCTATTGTTATTTAGCCCCGATTGAACGGAAAGCCCGGAACCCGATTTTTCATCGGGTGAGGACTTGAAGGAAAAGCGGGACCGGAGCAACGCTAAGAACCACATGCTTACTGCTTCCAAAAAAAACACCTTTTTTCTAGCCAACCCAGCTACATATTGAAGGTATTTTTCTAATGATATTTTACCATATAAGTGATATAAGAACATATAAACTTAAGTCTTACATTCCTTATATGGTTAGAAACCTGCGGGACTGGAACAATGCTAAGAACTACATGCGTACTGCTTCAAAAAACACCTTTTTAAAGCCAACCCAGCTACATGATAAAGGTATTTTTCTAATGATATTTTACCATATAAGTGATATAAGAACATATAAACTTAAGTCTTACATTCCTTATATGGTTAGAAACCTGCGGGACCGGAGCAAGCCTAAGAACCACATGCTTGCTGCTTCAAAAAAAACACCTTTTTATAGCCAACCCAGCTACATATTGAAGGTATTTTTCTAATGATATTTTACCATATAAGTGATATAAGAACATATAAACTTAAGTCTTACATTCCTTATATGGTTAGAATCCTGCGGGACCGGAGCAAGCCTAAGAACCACATGCGTACTGCTT